>CAMWQU010000004.1 GCA_947176535.1 uncultured Prevotellaceae bacterium | reverse complement strand
GGATAGAGATACGCTTGCCGGTACCGTTCCAACCGGTGTTCACCAGATAAGCCTTGGCACCGCTCTTCTCCATGCGCTTCACCAGTTCCTCAGCATACTTTGTGGGATGCAGTTCGAGGAAAGCCTGACCGAAGCAAGCCGAGAAGGTGGGAGTGGGCTCGGTGATGCCGCGCTCGGTACCTGCCAGTTTTGCGGTGAAGCCGGAGAGGAAGTAGTACTTCGTCTGCTCGGGAGTCAGAATGCTCACGGGAGGCAGTACGCCGAAGGCATCGGCACTGAGGAAGATAACGTTCTTAGCCTCGGGACCGGCGCTCTTGCCGTTCACCTTCTGAACAATCTTCTCGATGTGGTTGATGGGATAGCTGACACGGGTGTTCTCGGTCACGCTCTTGTCGGCGAAGTCAATCGTGCCGTCCTCGGCAACGGTAACGTTCTCCAACAGGGCATCGCGACGGATAGCACCGTAGATGTCGGGCTCGTTCTCCTTAGAGAGGTTGATAACCTTGGCATAGCAACCGCCTTCGAGGTTGAACACACCCTCGTCGTCCCATCCGTGCTCGTCGTCACCGATGAGCAGACGCTTCGGGTCGGTGGAAAGGGTGGTCTTACCGGTACCGGAGAGACCGAAGAAGATAGCCGTGTTCTTACCCTCCATGTCGGTGTTGGCCGAGCAGTGCATGCTGGCGATACCCTGCAGGGGGAGGTAGTAGTTCTGCATGGAGAACATACCCTTCTTCATCTCGCCACCGTACCAGGTGTTGATGATAACCTGCTCGCGGCTGGTAGTGTTGAAAGCCACGCAGGTCTCGGAGTTCAGGCCCAGAGCCTCATAGTTCTCTACCTTTGCCTTGGAAGCATTGTAGATAACGAAGTTGGGCTCGAAGTTCTCCAGTTCCTCGGCAGTGGGCTGGATGAACATATTCGTCACGAAGTGAGCCTGCCAGGCTACCTCCACGATGAAACGCACACTCAGACGGGTGGCCTCGTTGGCACCGCAGAAAGCATCGACAACATACAGGTTCTTGTTGCAGAGCTCCTTGATGGCGATGTCCTTAACCTTGGCCCATACGTCCTCCGACATGGGGTGGTTGTCGTTCTTGTATTCCTCGGTAGTCCACCATACCTTGTCGTGGCTCTGAGCGTCGTCTACGATATACTTGTCCTTAGGAGAACGGCCGGTGTAGATACCGGTCATTACGTTCACGGCATTGAGTTCGGTGTTCACACCCTTGTCGTAGCCCGTCAAACCGGCTTTGGTCTCCTCCTCGAAAAGAACCTCATACGAAGGATTGTGGGCGATCACAGTGCTGCCTGTAATGCCATACTGAGTTAAATCTAATTTTGCCATTTGTATAAAGTTTAAAATGTTTATGGTTTAACGCTTGTTTTATTCACTCTGAAAAGTACGCCTTTTGGGCATGACAAAAGTAATCATTTTTTTTTATTCGGGAAAAAGAATGCCCGTTTTTTGCCCTTGTGCATCCCCATATTTCTGTTTATTTCCTGCTTTTGGAAAGCAGAGTTGGCAAAAAAGAATTTATCACCCCCGTTTTTTTCTGACCTTCCCTCATCCGTAATTCGCAATTATTTCCTATTTTTGCAGAAAATCATTTTATCATGAAAATAATCAACCTCTCCGAGCAGAACTCGGTCATGAACCACTTTATGGCCGAAATCCGCGACAAAAATTACCAGTGCAACCGCCTGCTCTTTCGGAATAACATCCGGCGCATCGGCGAAACGATGGCCTACGAAATCTCACGGACATTCACGTATCAACCCCAGAGCGTGACAACGCCTTTAGGAACGGCCGTCGTTCCTTTGGCCAAGGACGACCTGCTGCTGGCTACCGTCCTGCGGGCCGGACTGCCTTTCCACGAAGGTTTCCTGCACGTGTTCGACCATGCGGAGAATGCGTTTGTTTCGGCTTTCCGTATGTACACCAACCGCGAACATACCGAGGTGGGCATCCACACGGAATACATGGCTTCGCCCAGCGTCGAGGGCAAGACGCTGCTTATCGTCGATCCCATGCTGGCCACCGGCGGTTCCATGGTGGCCGCCTACGAGGCGTTGCTCAAGACGGGACGGCCGGCCCATGTGCATATCGCCTGCGTGATAGGAACGCCCGAAGGTGTGGAAATGCTCCGGCAGAACGTGGCCGACGACACCACCCTCTGGTGCGCCTGCATCGACCCGGGCATGAACGAGCACAAATACATCATTCCCGGCTTCGGCGACTGCGGCGACCTCTGCTACGGAGAGAAGTTGTAAGTCCTGCGGGGCCGAAAGATTGCTCCACGAAACATACCCAAAGAGCCGGGTCTGACTTGTTCTATCAGTCAGACCCGGCTCTTTAGTTGTCCGTAAGAAGCGGAGACCTCCTTACTTCACCTCCCAAACTTCATTAGTTTCGAGGAGTTCCGCAAAGGTATGGTAGGGCTTCTTGGCTTTCAGTTCCTCTATCTGAGCCTCCACGGCATCGTTGTAGGCAGGAGCCTCCACATCGCGGATGACGCCCAGTGCGATGGGGAATCCGTCGCCATCGCCCATGAGAGCCAGTTTCAACTGCAACGTGTTGTCCTCGCAATGTGCGTCGTGGACAAGGATGTCGTCCAGCGTGTAGCCGTCCTTGCCAATCTCCACTTTCTTCAGGGAGAAGCCGTCCTGCACCAAACCGTACTGCTTGTCGGGGCCGAAGACAAGGGGTTTCCCGTGCTCCACGTAGATGGCGTTGTTGGCGCGTCCCTCTTTCGTGTAGACGCTTTCGTGCGTGCCGTCGTTGAAAATGACGCAGTTCTGCAGGATCTCACACACCGAGGCACCCTTGTGGGCGTGTGCCGCTTTCAGCACCTCAATCGTGCCGGGGGCGTCGGTGGCCACAGCACGGGCAAAGAAGTGGCCGCGTGCGCCGAAGCAGAGCTCTGCCGGACGGAACGGGTCTTCCACCGTCCCGTAAGGACTGGATTTGCTGACAAAACCGCGCGGACTGGTGGGGCTGTACTGTCCCTTGGTGAGTCCGTAGATGCGGTTGTTGAGCAATATCATGTTGAGGTCTATGTTTCTGCGGTTGGCATGGATAAAATGGTTTCCGCCGATGGCCAGTCCGTCACCGTCGCCACTCACCTGCCATACGTCGAGGCCCGGCTTTGCTACCTTGCAGCCGGTAGCTATGGCCACGGCGCGGCCGTGGATGGTATTCATGCCGTAGGTGGCCATGTAATGAGGCAGACGGCTGCTGCAACCGATGCCGCTGATGACGGCGATATTCTCCGGGGCCGTACCTATCTCTGCCAGTGCCTTGTGGAAGGAGGCCAGAAAGAAGTGGTCGCCACAACCCGGACACCAACGCGGCTGCCCTTTCTTGTAATCGGCGGCCACACGCTGTTTCTCCCCGGATGAGAATACATTTCCGTTAGAACCTGTATTCATAATGTTCTCTTTATATACTTTTTACGTTTATGATTATCTTATCTCGTCGAGACCTATCCGTCCCTATTGTTACAGTGTCGAGAAGTATTCCACCAGTTCGCTCACGGCAAACGGCTGTCCCTTCACCTGATTGAACTGCAGGGGTACGAAGCCGTCCACCTGCATACGCAGATAGGCTGCCAACTGTCCCATGTTCTGCTCCGCCACAACCACTTTGGGGTACTTCATCAGCACCTCGGCCGTATTAGCCGGCAGAGGCCGGATGTAGCGGAACTGCGCCAGTGCCACTTTGCGCCCCCGGGCACGGAGTTCGTCCATGGCCGTATGCAGATGGCCGTAGGTGGAACCGAAGCCCACAATGAGCAGTTCGGCGTCCTCCTTGTCGCCCAACACTTCGAGGTCGGGCACGGGTATGCTGTCCACCTTCTGCTGACGCAGGCGCGTCATGAGGTCGTGGTTTTCGGGGTCAGTGCTGATGGCACCCGTCCGGTTGTCTTTCTCCAGTCCGCCAAGGATGTGCGTGAAACCCTCCCGACCGGGCACCGCCCAATAGCGCACACCTTGTTCGTTGCGCTGATAAGGCGTCCACTCGCCGAGAAGTTCCTCCGGCACGTAGGGAGGTTCTATGGCAGGATAATCGGCCAAGTCCGGAAGACGGAAAGCCGCGGAGCCGTTGGCAATGTAAGCATCGGTGAGCAGAACCACGGGGGTCATGTGTTCCAGTGCTATCTTCGAGGCTTCGTAAGCCGCATCGAAACAGTCGGTGGGACTGAGGGCGGCAATTACGGGCATGGGGCTTTCTCCGTTACGACCGTAGAGCACCTGCAGGAGGTCGGTCTGTTCCGACTTCGTGGGCAGACCGGTGGCCGGGCCGCCGCGCTGCACGTCAAGCACGACGAGGGGCAGCTCCATGATGACGGCCAGGTTCATGGCTTCACTTTTCAGGCAGACACCGGGACCGCTGGTGGAAGTCACGGCCAGTGCACCGGCAAAACCGGCACCTACGGCCGAGGCGCAGCCGGAAATCTCGTCCTCGCACTGCACGGTGACAACGCCGAGGCTCTTGTGCTTCGAGAGTTCGTGCAGCACGTCCGTAGCCGGGGTAATGGGATATGAGCCCAAGTAGAGACGCAGACCGGCCTTTTCGGCAGCGGCGATGAAGCCGTAGGCCGTGGCCTTGTTGCCCGTGATGTCCATGTAGCGGCCGGGATGCTTCTCGCGGGTCTCGATGCGATAGACGTTCCGGGCCGAAGAGTGGGTATTGTGTCCGTAGTCGTAACCGGCCTGCACCACCTTGATGTTGGCTTCGGCAATGGCCGGTTTCCGGGCGAACTTCTCACGCAGGAAACTGAAAGCCACTTCCAGGTCGCGGCTGAAGAGCCAGCAGACGAGGCCGACCGCAAACATATTGCGGCACTTGAGCATGGATTTCTGATCCATACCGCTGTCTGCCAGACAGTTTTTGACCATCGTCGTCAGCGGACAGGCGATGACGCGGTCTTCGTCGATACCCATTTCGCGTATGGGGTCGTCGGTCTGAAACTGGGCCTTCTCCAAATCTTTGGGGCCGAAGGCGTCCGTATCAATGATGATGGTGGCGTCGGACTTGGCGTAGCGCAACTGGGTCTTCAGTGCGGCAGCGTTCATCGCCACAAGCACATCGCACTTGTCGCCGGGCGTGTACACCTGGGCGGCACCGATGTGCACCTGATAACCGCTCACGCCCGTGAGCGAACCTTGCGGGGCACGTATGTCGGCCGGATAGTCGGGAAACGTGCTGATGCTGTTTCCCACGGTGGCCGATACGGTGGAAAAGATGTTTCCGGCCAACTGCATTCCGTCGCCAGAATCACCGGAGAAGCGTACTACAACGCTATCCAGCTCCTTAATCTCTAAAGAATTTGCCATTTGTATCGGAGAGTAATCTTTATATTTCTGAAACCTTGTTCTCTGTCCATTCGGAATGTACCCCCGCCGGGAATCGAACCCGGATTGGCGGTTTAGGAAACCGTAGTTCTATCCATTGAACTACAGGGGCTCACATTTCAAAACTTGCTGCAAAGATAGTGCTTTTTTCTGATACGCAGAAGTGTTTACCCAAAAAACTACAACAGAATATGCGCTATTATTATATAGGTACGCGCGCGTAACAGCGTAGCCTCCGCCCCACCCCCGGCAGGATGGATTTTAGTCCATAGTATGGACGGGCCTTGGTCCATATATGGACGAGGCTCTGTCCCGCTATGGACGGAGCCTCGTCCTCGGGGGGATTGTGGCGCGTCGTCCGGGAGGGACAAAAAAAAGAGGAGGTCAGACCTCCTCGAAATCGACATATTCACCCTCGCTGTCGTCAAAGACTTTCCGCTGGGCCGACTCCTTGGGAGCGTCCGGCCGGGGAGATGCGGAAGAAGAGGACGACGGGGGACGAAAAAACGGGTTACGCCGGAAACGGAATCCCAACAGGCGCAACAGTCCGTCGAACAGCGTCAGACCGAGGAACAGCAGGAACAGGAATCCCACGCACACGATGGTAAACAGGGTCAGGATGAAGCTCATCATAGGCCATGACGGTTAGTAAAGTTCATGACAAGCGAAAGCAGCACGTACCACACAATCATGGTGGCGATACCGGCCAGCCCCAACGGCAGACAGAGCAGACAACCGAACAGGAAAACGTACTGCACGCGAGAGGCTTCCCACGAGAAGGATTTGAACTTCAGGGAGAATAGGGGTATCTCCGCCACCAGCAGCATACACGAAAGCAGCATAAACAGGAAGAGGAACACAGCATTGAACCTCAGCGACGTGAGGAAGGCGTGCCGGCCGATGACCAAAGAAGCCCAAAAGAGGGCGTTGGCCGGAGTGGGCAGGCCGATGAACGACGTGGTCTGCCGGCTGTCGAGATTGAACTTTGCCAGACGCAAGGCCGAGAAAGCGGCCAGCAGGAAAGCTGTGTAGGGAATGAATTTCCGAAGCGGCAACAGCAGTTCGGGATAGTGTACCTCGTGGAAGAGGTAGAAGAGGATGGCAGAGGGAGCCACACCGAAAGTGACAACGTCGGCCAGCGAGTCGAGTTCCTTCCCGATGGGAGAGGAGACGTTCAGCAGACGGGCCACCGTGCCGTCGAAGAAGTCGAAAACGGCACCCACCACAATCATCAGCAGGACCCAGCGATAGTTTCCGTAAAAAGCTGCCCCGGTGGCCATGCAACCACACATCAGATTGCAGCACGTGAGCGCATTCGGTATATGTTTTCTTATCATTTCAGTTTTGCAATAATCGTTTCGTTACCCGTGGTTTTCTGGTTCATCGTGACACAGGGTTTCGCGCTCAACGGCAGATAGACGTCTACTCGCGAACCGAATTTGATGAATCCCATGTGGTCGTCTATCTCGTAGTCCTTATCCTCTTCCAGATACGTCACGATGCGGCGTGCCATGGCACCTGCCACCTGCCGGACAAGGACTTCCTGACCGTCGGGGGTGACAATGACAATCGTTGAACGCTCGTTCTCGACACTGGACTTGGGGAGCCATGCCGCATGGAAGTTACCCTTGTGGTGGCGCACCAGTTTCACCCGGCCATCCACCGGAATCCAGTTGGCATGCACATTCAGCGGACTCATAAAAATAGATAGCTGCAAACGGCAGTCGTGGAAGTATTCGTTCTCCTCCACTTCCTCTATCACCACAACTTTACCGTCGGCCGGAGCTATGACGATGCCGTCCGTTTCCTCCTCAAACAGGCGAATGGGACAGCGAAAGAAATTGACCATCAGTCCGTAAAGAACAGTGGCCAAAGCAGTGATGACAATAAAGGGAGTTCTGGCCTCAAAACAGCAGAAGAAAGACAAGCACAACAGAAACAATATGACAGCAGATGTAGTGAGGATGCACTTTCCCTCAGCATGTATTCTCAGCTTACGCAGTTTTCTTAGCCTTTTACCCATTTCACAAATCATGCAGAGAGGCATACTCCTCCCTATTATATACAGAGGCAAAGTTAATAGTATTCCGTCAAATAATCAAAGATTTGACAAGAAAAGATTCTATTTCCTGCCTTTAGACGACAAAATTGGCAAGTGAGGTTGCTTATTTCAAAAAAGAAACGTACCTTTAAGCCCAAAATTTACCTTTCCCCGAATGGAAGACTTTGTTCACTTACACGTACACACCCAGTATTCGCTGCTCGACGGACAGGCAAGCATCCCGAAGCTGCTGAAAAAGGCCACTGCCGACGGCATGCGGGGCATGGCCGTCACCGACCATGGCAACATGATGGGTATAAAGGAGTTCTTCAATTCCTGCAAGAAACTGAACAAGGAGCGCAAGGCGAACGGGGAGGAACCTTTCAAACCCGTCATCGGCTGCGAGGTCTACGTTGCGCAGAACAGCAAGGAGTCGAAAGAGAAGGAACTGGGCGACGGCGTGCGTTACCACCTCATCCTGCTGGCCAAGAACCAGACCGGATATCACAATCTTGTCAAAATCGTATCCCGTGCGTGGGTCGATGGTTTTTACCAGAAACCGCGAACCGACCATGCCGACATCGAACGCTACCACGAGGGACTTATCGTCTGCTCGGCCTGTCTGGCCGGCGAAGTGCCCCGACTCATCCGCAAGGGAGACATCGAGGGGGCAGAACAGACCATCCGCTGGTACAAGGAACTCTTCGGCGAGGACTACTATCTGGAACTGCAACGCCACCGGGTCACCGACCCCAACATCCGCGCCAACCGCGAGACGTACCCCATACAGCAGGAAGTGAACAAGGTCATCATAGAACTGGCGCACAAGCACAATGTCAAACTCGTGTGCAGCAACGACGTACACTTTGTGGACGAGGACGACGCCGAGGCCCACGACCGCCTCATCTGTCTATCCACCAGCCGCGACCTCGACGACCCGGCGCGTATGCTGTACTCCAAACAGGAGTGGTTCAAGACGAAAGCCGAAATGAACGCCCTCTTTGACGATGTGCCCGAAGCGTTGGCCAACACCATCGAGGTGCTCGACAAGGTGGAGTTTTATGACATCGACCACGCACCCATCATGCCGAACTTCAGCATTCCCGAAGAGTTCGGCACCGAGGAGCAGTACCACGAACGTTTTACCGACGAACAGCTTTTCAACGAGTTTACACAGGACGAGCACGGAAATGTGGTGATGAGCGAGGAGGAGGCGCAGAAGAAAATCGCCCGGATGGGAGGCGTGGAAAAGCTCTATCGCCTGAAATTAGAAGGCGACTACCTCAAGCATCTTACTTACGAAGGAGCCAAACGGGTCTACGGCGACCCGATTCCCGAGGACGTGAAAGAGCGTCTCGACTTCGAACTGCACGTCATGAAGTCCATGGGTTTCCCCGGCTACTTCCTCATCGTGCAGGATTACATCAATGCCGCCCGGCACGAACTGGACGTCAGCGTCGGCCCCGGACGTGGTTCGGCGGCAGGCAGTGCCGTGGCCTACAGTCTCGGTATCACGAAAATAGACCCCATAAAATATGACCTTCTGTTTGAGCGTTTCCTGAATCCGGATCGTATCTCACTGCCCGATATCGACGTGGACTTCGACGACGACGGACGCGGAAAAGTGCTCTCGTGGGTCACACAGAAATACGGCGAAGAAAAGGTCGCCCACATCATCACCTACGGCACCATGGCCACCAAACTGGCCCTGAAGGACGTTTCCCGCGTGCAGAAGCTGCCGCTGGACACCTCGAATGCCTTGTGCCGCCTCATTCCCGACCGTATGCCGGCGGGCCCCGACGGCAAGCCGCTGAAAATGAATCTCTCGAACGTCATCAGCGTCGTACCCGAGCTGCAACAGGCGGAGAGTTCGCCCAACCGGGTGCTGAGCGACACCATACGGTACGCAAAGAAACTGGAGGGTAACGTCCGGAACACCGGCGTACATGCCTGCGGAGTCATCATCTGCCGCGACGACGTATCGGACTGGGTACCCATATCCACCGCCGAGGACAAGGAGACGGGCGAGCGCCTGCTCTGTACACAGTACGAAGGCAGTGTCATCGAGGACACCGGTCTCATCAAGATGGACTTCCTCGGCTTGAAAACGCTTTCCCAGATTAAGGAGTGCCAGCAGAACGTGCTTGACAGTCTCGGCATTGAGATAGATGTAGACAAACTGGACATCGACAATCCCGCCACGTACCGGCTGTACTGCGACGGACGCACCATCGGAACGTTCCAGTTTGAATCGTCGGGCATGCAGAAGTACCTGCGTGAATTGCAGCCTTCCACGTTCGAAGACCTCATCGCCATGAATGCACTCTACCGGCCGGGCCCCATGGACTACATCCCCGACTTCATCGACCGCAAGCAGGGCCGGAAGCCCGTGGAGTATGACATTCCCTGCATGGAGAAGTACCTAAAGGACACCTACGGCATTACCGTCTACCAGGAGCAGGTCATGCTACTTTCCCGACAACTGGCCGACTTCACCCGAGGCGAGAGCGACACGCTGCGCAAGGCCATGGGTAAGAAGATGAAGGACAAACTGGATCACATGAAGCCCCAGTTCATCAGACAGGGGCAGGCCAACGGCCACGACCCGAAAGTGCTGGAGAAGATATGGTCTGACTGGGAGAAGTTCGCTTCCTACGCCTTCAACAAGAGCCACGCCACCTGCTACTCGTGGGTGGCCTACCAGACGGCCTTCCTGAAGGCCAACTATCCCGCCCAGTTCATGGCCGGCATCATGAGCCGCGCCAAGGACATCAGCGAAGTCACCAAATTCATGAACGAATGCAAGGACATGGGTATCGCCACACTGGGCCCGGACATAAACTACAGCCGCCACAAGTTCAGCGTAGACCCCAACGGAAACATCCGCTTCGGACTGACGGCCGTTTCGGGCCTCGGCACGAGTGCCGTCGATGCCATCGTCAAGGAGCGTGACGAGCGCGGCCCATTCCTCGACATCTTCGACTTTGCCAAGCGTATCCCCATCAGCATGGTGAAGCGGAGCGGAATAGAGTGTCTGGCACTGAGCGGCGCATTCGATGCCTTCTCCGACCAAATCAGCCGCGAACAGTTCTTCGCGACGAACGTCAAAGGCGAACCTTTCATCGACTCACTTACCAAATTCAGCCTGCAATATCAGCAGTCCGAGCAGGAGGCCCAGTTCTCCCTCTTCGGCGGCATAGATGCCGTGGAGATAAACACGCCGCCCATCCCCGTGGCCGAACCTTGGAGCACACTGGAGCGTCTGAACAAGGAAAAGGATAAAATCGGCATCTACCTCTCGGCTCATCCGCTGGACGACTATGCGGTGGTGCTGCAACACACGTGCAACCTCTCCATGAGCAAGATGGCCGACCTGACGCCCTACAACAACAAGGAAGTCTGCTTCGGCGGCATCGTCACCGGCGTAAGGCGCGGCGCCACGAAGAAAGGGCTACCCTACGGCATTGTCTCCATAGAGGACTACGACGGCAACGGCGAACTGCCGCTCTTCGGCAACGACTGGGCGAGCTGGGCAAACTACATGGAAATCGGTAACACGCTCTACATCAAGGGACGTGTGCAACCCCGCAAGTATCAGCCCGAACTGTCGGAAGTACGCATCGAGTCCATCGACTTCCTTTCCAACGTGAAAGAGAAGGCCATTCGGAGCCTTACCATATCCCTCCGCATCGAAGACCTCGACGAGGACGCCGTGTTCGCGCTGTCGGACATCGTGCGACGCAATCCGGGAAACACCCGGCTCCGGTTCGACATCTACGAGGTGGGTAAGAACATCCGGTTGCAGACCCTGTCCACAAGATACAACATTCAGGTGACAACGGAGCTGCTCGAGTTTATCGAAAAGAACGAAGCCTTAGAGTACACCATAAACTGAGCGACAGAGACAGAAACAGAACATTACATTCAAACTAAAACCTTTACACTTATGGCACTACACATTTCAAGTGAGAACTTCAAGGAGCTTATCGGCAACGGCAAGCCCGCAGTTTTGGACTTCTGGGCCACATGGTGCGGCCCCTGCAGAAGAGTGGCACCCATCATCGACGAACTGGCCGCAGAGTACGACAGCCGTGTGAACATCGGCAAATGCGACGTGGAGGAAGACGAGGAACTGGCCGCACAGTTCAAGGTCAGCAGCATCCCCACCATCCTCTTCTTCGACGCCGAGGGTAACGTTAAGAACCGCATCGTGGGCGCACAGAGCAAGGCCGTGCTGGAACAGCACATTCAGGCTCTGCTGTAATCCCCCGTCCGCAAAAAAACAGTGTATCATGGCAGACTTTGAAGACGAGTTGCTGCAAGATGCAGAGGACGATCTGCGCACCGTGCAGTTCATCCGCAACTATTTGCCCCAGGAACTGAAGGAACGTTTTTCCGACGAATTGCTCTTCTATTTCCTCGATGTCATCATCGAGTACTACGCCAACAGCGGCATTCTGGATGCCCAGCCGGACAAGGACGGCTACATCGACATAGACATCGAAGCCATTGCCGACCACCTCGCGAAGCAGGCCCGAAAGGACAACATGGGAGAATTCAGCCCCGAAGAGCTGCGCTGGATTGTGGAAGGAGAGATGGAATACGCCGAGGGACTGGAGGAGGAATAACCTACATCCGCCCCGCAGTGCATAGCTGCATGGGATTATTCAGAGGCGACCGGTTAATTATTCAAAGGTGAGCGAATAATTAACCGGTCGCCTTTGAATAATGTAGTCCTGTAAGCGACTGACTGTGAACAACGCGTTTCAGGAGGCCGCACAACAGGCAGATTCTCAGCAAAACCTCCTGCGAAAAGTACAGAAAAAGACGGCGGACTAAAAACGGAGGGTACGGGAACCGTCCTCGTTCTCCGCAATCTCCACCCGCACGGCCTCTTCCGGCAACAGGGAGGCGATGAGTTCGGGCCATTCGATGAAGCAGGGAGAACCCGAATAGAAGTAGTCGTCGCACCCCATATCCACCGCCTCTTCCGGACGGCGGATGCGGTAGAAGTCGAAGTGGTAGATGGGCCCGCAGGGCGCATCGTACTCATTGACAATAGCAAACGTGGGAGAAGCCACCACATCGTCCGTCACGCCCAGTGCCTGACAGACAGCCTTGATGAAAGTGGTCTTGCCTGCACCCATTCCGCCGTAGAAGGCAAAAACGGTGTGGTCGCCCATGGCCTCCACAAACTGGCGAGCGGCCTCGCTGATGTTATCCAAACGGTAGTCGATAACGGTAATCTGACTGTTACTCATACTTCTATCTCTTTTTAGGCTTTAGGGTAATAAGCGGGATAAGCATCTCTTCCATGGAGATGCCTCCGTGCTGGAACGTATTCTTGAAATACGAAACGTAGTAGTTGTAGTTGTTGGGATAGGCGAAGAAACTGTCGCCGAGGGCAAAGATGTAGGCCGTGCTCAGATTCGGCGCCGGCAGTTGCGCACGGAGCGGGTCGCGGATTTCGAATACCTCCTTCGGATTGTAGTTGAGGTTCTTTCCGAGCTTGTAGCGCAGGTTGGTGTTGGTGTTGCGGTCGCCGACAACCTTAATGGGCGTGTTGCAGCGGATGCTGCCGTGGTCGGTGGTCAGGATGACGGTGTAGTCCGAAGCGGCGAGAGCACGGAAAAGTTCCTTGACGGGCGAATGGCGGAACCACGAGAGCGTGATGCTGCGGTAGGCAGCCTCGTTGTTGGCCAATTCGCGCACCATGCGACTCTCGGTACGGGCGTGGCTGAGCATGTCGATGAAGTTCAGCACCACCACGTTCAGGTCGTACATCGAGAGGGAAGGGAGTTGCTGCACCAACTTTTCCGCAGCCTGCGAATCGTTGATTTTGTGGTAAGTGAACGTATTGCGGCGGCGGTAGCGGTCGAACTGCGTTTTGATGAGCGGCGCCTCGTTCAGATTTTTTCCCTCCTCGCTGTCCTCGTCCACCCACAGGTCGGGGAACATCTTGGCGATGATGTTGGGCATGAGACCGCTGAAGATGGCGTTGCGGGCATACTGCGTGGCGGTGGGCAGGATGGAAAGATAGAGGTCTTCGTCAATGTCGAAGGCATCGGCTATCTCGCCCTGTATCATGCGCCACTGGTCGAAGCGGAAATTGTCGATGAGCAGCAGAAAGACTTTCTCGTTCCGGTTCAGGGCCGGGAAGACGTTCGACTTGAAGATGTCGGGGCTCATCACCGGGCGGTCGTCCGCCCCCTCTATCCAGCGCATATAATTCTTGCGGATGAATTTACCGAAGTCCTGATTGGCCTCGCTCTTCTGTGCGGAGAGCATTTCCGTCATCTGGCTGTCGGCGGCCGTCAGTTCCTGCTCCCAGTTGGTCAGTCGCTTGTATAGCTCCACCCAGTCGGCGAACGTGTGCGCGTCGCTGATTTGCATACCTATCTTGCCGAAGTTCTGCTGATAGGCCGTCTGCGCCACCTCGGTGACTATCTCTTTCTGGTGGATGTTCTTCTTCAGCGTCAGCAATATCTGGGTGGGATTAACAGGCTTTATCAGATAGTCGGCAATCTTCGACCCGATGGCCTGGTCCATGATATTCTCCTCCTCACTCTTCGTCACCATAACCACCGGGACGGCGGGACGCAGCTCCTTGATGCGGGACAGTGTCTCCAAACCGCTGATGCCGGGCATATTCTCGTCGAGCAGAATCAGGTCGTAGGATTGTTCCGCACAACGGTCGAGAGCATCAAAACCGTTGGTCACCGTGTCCACCTCGTACCCTTTCTTCTGCAGAAACAGGATGTGCGCCTTCAACAGCTCTATTTCGTCGTCTACCCAAAGTAACTTGTATGTACTCATAAGCTAAAATCCGTATGGAAAATCATCATAGTCGGTATCGTCCTCCTCCGCGTCCGTCTCCTCCGGCACCACATCATCGGGGTCGATGTACTCCGGTGCGGCAGGCTCGTCGATTCTCAGATCGTCGGGAACGTCCAGAGGAGCAAACTTATTGTCGAAGAACTCCTTGTACTCGTCGAAGCTGAACGAGGAACCCAGATGGCTGAGATTCTCGTCGCTGATGAGCAACGTGCGTATGCCCTTCAGCACAGCAGCCATGTGGCGGTCGGCGTAGAGGTGCTGCGCATAGGCGTGCACTTCGTCGTAACTGAGGAAACCGCGGATGCACATCATCGAAATGCCCGCCTCCTCAAGTACCTCGATTTCAAAGTTGCGCACCATGTAACTGGTGAAGTTGTAATACGCCATTTCGTAAAGCAACTGGTCTTCGTCGAGACTGTTCGTTGGATAGGCAAGGACAAAGTTGAACTGCGAGAACCGCTCCGCACTCAGCGTGTCGGCCACGGCTGCCGAATCGCCGGCCGATGTGCCGGAAGTGCGCCGTTTCCAGATGTCGCTGCTCTCGTACTTGTCGTCGCTCAGCAGACGGCCGTCCTGCAGACCTTTCACAATAAAGCCGGCCAACTCCGCAATCTCTTCCTTGCCGTAGGCTTTCATCAGTTCCTGCAGCAGGTTGAGGAACTCCGTGCGGTGGCCCGTGTACAAATAGGTCATGGCACGGACGAACATGATGCGGGCACGGTGGGCCCCTTCGGAGAAGTTCTCGGTATGGTAGTCGTAATTGGCGGCCACTTCGTCGTAGCGGTTGGCCTGATAGGCTTCGTAAGTGGCGGCATAGAGCGAATCCTCCAGATGACGGCCGTAACGGGCAATCTTCTCATAGTTGGGATTGGCCACGCGGATGGCGTTCCGGTCTTCGGGGAAAGCGGCTATCAAAGAATCGCGGTATTCCCGAGCCTTCTCCTCGTCCGCCATTCGACCGTAGAGCAGGAAAAGATTATAAAACGCCTCGGCCCGTTTTTCAGTGTCGGGATAGTCGGCCAGCAGGCGCAGGAGCAAGCGCAGGGCGTAGGGATAGTTCTGTATCTTCTCCATCACCAAAACGCCACCTTGGAAAAGCGACTCCTCTATCTGCCGGTGCGTATTGGCCTTTTGTTCCTCGGTGAAAGGTATCTGCGCCAGATAAAACTCCCGGTGATGCGGGTCGTTGGCCAACGAATCGCGCCGGCGCATTTCCTCCTCGTCCAATTCCGCCTGCTGAGCGGCATCCACCGAGTTGGGGTCTGCCTCATAATCATAATCTTCAAAGTCGCTGCCCTGAACCACGGTTTTGTTACTCCGCCGCCAGTTGTCTTCGTTCTTCCGATTGCCCCATCTGCGCTGGAAAGCCTGCTTACCGGCCTGCACGGTCTGCGGATTATAGAAGTACCACGCCCCCTTACTGTTCGACGTTGCGACCGGCGTCGTGGCGTTGTTGGTCTGATTCGGCGCATTCTGCCCCGCATTGGCATTGCCGGCCTGCGCTTCTGTCGCACCGGCTTTCTTGGCCTCCTCCTTCTCTTTCTTTTTCAGGGCTTCTATCACACGGTCTATGGCCGCCAGATATTCTTTCTCGGGCATCGCGGACAGGAGGAGCAGACTGTCCTGCAACTTAATGACGGCCAAAGGAGGAGCAGCCTCATCCAGTGCCTTGGAGCGGCGTTCCGACTCCTTGTATTCTTCGTTCTCCTTATCTAAAATGGCGATACACTGAGCGTAGGTGCGCTGGGCATCGACGTAGTTTTCGCGTTCCCAATAGATTCGGGAAAGTCTCAGCAGAAGCACGGCCTTGGCGAATCCGTTTTGCGTGCTCTCCTCCACTCCCTTCTCGTAGGCGGCAAGGCAACGGAGGGTGTCTCCGGCTGCAAGATGGATGTTACCGATAGCGTAATACACCTGATCGAGATAGTCCTTGTTCTTATCGCTCCGGGCCATGCGTTGCAGCTTCTTTACCATCTGCCGGTACTGTCCGTCGGGCATCACCTCCGTCTGCAAAATCTGCGCGTTGAACTGCAATTCATAGGGCGGATTGCTGCGGATGACTTTCGAAAATGCTTTGTAAGCCTCCCGATTGTTCCCGGTCTCCCGGTAGAGTTGTCCGAGCAGGAAGTTCAGGCGTGAACGCTGCAACTTAAACCGGATATGCCCGATGGCTTTCTTCAGTTCCGGGATGGCCTGTCCGTATTGTCCGGTCTCGATGAGGAAAGCCGCACGGGTGGCCGGCAGTTCCCGCTTGCCTTCGGGCGAAATGCTGTCGCGGCGAATCTTGTCGAGCATATCCTCAGCATCGTAAGGCCACTCCAGGGCCACGTAGCAACGGGCGAGCCAAATCCGGGCCACGCTGTACACTTCCGGCTGCGTGGCATACAGACGGGTGATGTAGTTGAACGTGGAGGCCGCCTCGATGAAGTCTCCTTTATTGAACTGCGCCTTGCCCAACATCAGCCACGCACGACGCAGATAAGGGTTGAACTCCTTGCGGGCCAGATACTCTTTCTGTTTCGGGGTTCGTTTCTTATTTCCGCTTGTCTTCGGACGCTTCTTTATGCTGTGGAGCTTTATGGCCTTCTCGCACTTCTCGATGGCCGTGTCGTAATTGCCTTTTCCTAAACTTGCCGTCTGCTTATCGGTGCTTATGTTCATGGGCAGCAGCCGGGTATAATCGTCCCGGTGCCCCCGCATCTGCGCCTCTTCGCCTTCGGAGAAAGCCAGTTGGCCGTTGTAGAACGTATTGAAACGGGCCGTCATGGAATGGTAGAAGCGGGTGGCGGGAGTGTTCCGTTGCGTGGAGCATGAAACCGAGAAGAGGGCGCACAAAAGCACAAGCACAGCGGCCAACGCCCCCTGCCTGCGGAGCCTTACCCAAAGGGGGCGTCCTACCTGTCGCACTCCCCAAAGGCCCTTTCTGCTGTTCTCACCTCCTCTCATGCCTTGTTCGTTCTCCTTTAGTAAGAACGTGTACGGGGCACTTTTATTGCCCTTAGCGGCTGCGCCGGTCGTTCACAATCATCAGGACTTCGTCCCTCACCTCGTCGGGAAGTTCCACGCCGCGCAACTGCAAACTGCGCACCCAGCCGGCCACTTCCTCCTCGCGCATGGTGTACAGGATTTCCCGGAACTCCTCTGCCTCTTCGGCGGAATAGGCGTCCGAGGAACGCCCGCGATGGCGGTCGAGTTCCTCATCATTGTAATATTCTATCTGCTTGCTGACAGCGGCCAGCAGGCTTTCCTTTTCGCACACTTCGTGCTGTCCGCAACATTCCATGTCCACAGGATTCAGCGCGGGTTCCTCCTCCGGCATCCGACGATAGCGCAAGCGTCCCAACACGGCCGCCACGCCTCCCAACAGGCACAAAGCGATGACTACGTATAGAATCAACTGCATACCTCAAATCCTGCGTTACGTAAGTCGTCCCAGTAGGTGGGGTACGACTTGCTCACCACCTCGGGACAGTAGATACGGACTTCCCCCCGCCGCAGACAAGCCGGGGCAAAAGCCATGGCCATGCGGTGGTCTTCGTAAGTGGCAATTCCGAGGTCGCCGGTCGCATCGTTGCAGCCCTGTGTGCCCCGCCATGCCATCATCTCGTCCGTGGTTTCTATCTCATACCCCCATTTGCACAACTCCGAGCGTATGGCACTGATGCGGTCGGTTTCCTTGATGCGAAGGGTCTGTAACCCGTGCAGTTCAAACGGCACCTCCAGCATCGCACAAGCTACGGCCACCGTCTGCGCCAAATCCGGCACGCGGGTGAAATCGCCCCGGAACTGTCCGGCAACTGTCCCTCCCTTGCGCAGACGCACGCTTTCCGTGCCGTCCGCCTCCCGGAAGAACTCCGTCGTCACGCCCAGTTCGGCAAACAGACGACTCACTTGCCGGTCGCCCTGTAAACTCTCGGCATGCAGTCCCGGCAGCACGACCTCGGCCTGCGGGTCGCTACTCAGTGTCACCATCTCATACCAATACCCGGCCGCGCTCCAGTCGTTCTCTATGATATAAGGTCGGGGCCGGTACGTCTGCGGAGCCACGCAAAGCACCTGCTCGCTCTCCCACTCTGCCTCCACGCCGAACTCCCGCATCAGACTCACCGTCATGTTCAGATACGGACGACTGACGATGTCTCCCGTCAGCACCATCCGCAGTCCCCGCGTCAGCGTGGGAGCAATCATCAGCAGGGCCGAAATGTATTGCGAACTGACATTGCCCGGCAACGTGAGTTCGCCCCCCTGCAAATGCGGATTTCCCGTAATGCGCAACGGGGGAAAGCCTTCCTCGCCCTCGTACCGGATATCGGCCCCCAATCGGCGCAACGCATCCACCAGAATGGCAATCGGGCGATGGCGCATGCGCTCGGTGCCCGTTATCGTGTGCGTTCCCGGGGTTACACTGAGGTAAGCCGTCAGAAAGCGCATGGCCGTTCCGGCCGCACCGATGTCTATCACCTCCGGTCTGTCGCGCAGGGCGGCAAGCATCACCCGCGTGTCGTCACAATCCGAGACGTTTTCCGGCATCACCGCACTGCGTGACAGCGCATTGATTATCAGCGCACGATTGCTGATGCTCTTGCTGGCCGGCAGACAAATGCGTGCCTGCAACCGCCTCGGGGGGCGTATATCAAAGTACTCTTTTTGCATAAAAAAGCGATTTCAGCGAACAAAAGTACAAAAAAGTTTGGTCATAACAAAAAAACGTTGTAACTTTGCACTCGCAAAACCAAAGAGCGGGATGTAGCTCAGCCCGGTAGAGTACGCGTCTGGGGGGCGTGTGGTCGCAAGTTCGAATCTTGTCATCCCGACTTTTAAGCAAATAACGCCGAACGTCATTACGATGTTCGGCGTTATTTTTTTGTTATCCCGCAGGCAAGTCCCGGGTCAATAGAAAATCGGTCAGATATATTCGTGAGAAGTTCTTGCCATGACGGGCCATCTTTAGACAACAGATTAAATCCATTAGCCTATAAAATAGCGTCCATTTCTGATTAGAATCGGCTTATCGGTTTTAATACTATTATTTTCTCTTTCCACTCGATTTTTTCTTGTTGCTCATTGGTGATGACAAGAAGGTTGTCGCAGTGGAGTTCTTCGGCAGCTTCGACGAGGGCATCGAGTTCACGTTTACATGTTTTCTCGGAGGACATATCGTAGCACACTTGTATAAGATGTTCTACTTTAGTTCCGTTTCGGGTCACAAAATCAATCTCCTTATCGTTGCGTGTTCGATAGTAGAATAATGTTTTGCCAGGAATATATCCGCGACGCAACAGTTCCACAAACACTTGGTTCTCCAATAGTCTTCCGAGATTTTCGCTTAAATTGAAAGCCGTGCTTTGCACAAAACCGTTATCCACAACATATACCTTACTTGGTGCTTTCTTCATCAGCTTCATCTTGTTATTGAAACGTGGAAGATAGAAGAACAGGTAAGGTTCTGCCAAATAGTCACAGAACTTTTTGGTCGTTGTTACACTTGATAGTCCCAACTCTGTAGCAAGTTCATTCGCCGAAATCGGATTGCAGAAGTTGGAAAGTAGGTAAGTGGCAAGATTGTACAAATCAGTAGTATTTCTAATCTTATGGCGTTGGGCAACATCTTTCAACAGAATGGAGTCGAACAGAGTAGACAGGTAGCTTTTAGTGATGTTGCGCGACTGGATGGTTTCGGGATAGCCACCGTTACGCATATAATCATCGGCAACAACAATAGCCTGTGCCGACTGCTCCTCAAGATTCGGATTGATATTTTTCCAACGCATCGTTTCAGCAAGACTGAAAGGCAACATCTCAATCTGGAGATACCGCCCGGTCAGTACCGTCGCCATCTCACTGCTCAACATCTTGGCGTTGCTCCCTGTGATGATCAAATTCTTGCCTCGCCGATAAAGTTTATTAACCCATAAATCCCAATCAGACAAGTTTTGGATTTCATCAAGCAGCAAATATCCATAGCCCGGATATACATCATCAAGCATCTGCATGACTAAATCCTCGTCCCAGTTTTCAAGCAGAAGGTTGTCATCAAAATTGAGATAGGCAAAGTTCTTACCCTGCAACATGAGCAATGCAAACACCGACTTACCGACGCGACGAGGCCCCGTAATCAATTTGATTAACGGATTTGCGAGTAACTCATCAAAATTATATCTGGTGTCTCGCTGCTGATATGGACGAGCCATCAGCTCATCACGTTCAGCCCTTTGATTGAGGATTATATTTTTCATTTCGCATTGTATTACACACTGCAAAGATATTCATTTTTATCCAATAAATCCACTGTACTGGATAAAATAGTACATTTTTTATCCAATAAGAGGCGATACATTGACTAATATTAGAAAAAAAATAGCACGCCCCTTGTGGCGGACAAAAGAGCAACGCGGGAACCGGCATCAAGCCGCCTCCCGCGTTGTTCACTTTATTCTTCTGTTTCGTTATTTCCCTTTCTTCGTTGCCTTGTGCTTCACCTTCACCGGGGCCACGCCCTCGTGGGTGGGAAGCACACGACGGATGGTGCCGTCGGGATTGAACTCCATGCGGTCGATGCACACCTGACGGTGGAAGCCCGGGCCGTTGGGCGCAGGCAGCAGGTAATCCTTGGAGATGCGGTGGTAAACGATGTACCACTCGTCGCGTCCCGGAATCTGCAACACACTGTTGTGCGCCGGGCCGTAAATTCCCTTTTCGGCATCCTGAATGAGCACAATGGGGTCTTTCGCCACGGTGATGGGGCCGAGCGGAGAATCCGACGTTCCGTAAGCCACATGATAGTTGGGCGAACCCGTGTCGTCCACACTCCAGAGGAAATAATACTTCCCGTCGCGGTAGAAGACGTAGGCCCCCTCGCGGAACTGATAGTCGCGCAGAGAACCGCCCTGCGGCGTCATTACGCGCGTCGTGCCGGGCACTAAACTCACCATGTCCTCACTAAGCTCCGCGCCGGCCATGTAGCCGTTGCCCCAGTAGAGATAACTCTTTCCGCTCACCGGGTCGGTGAAGACATCCACGTCAATCTGCTGTCCGCCGCGGACACCCTCCGGCTTATCGAAGACAATCGGTTCGCCGTGATCCACGAAAGGCCCCGTAGGACTGTCGCCGACGGCCACACCGATGCTCTTGCGGTCGCGCGCCTTGTCATGGCCGCTGTAATAGAAGTAATACTTGTAGCTGCCGTCCGACTGCTGTTTCTCCTCGATGCACGGTGCCCACGCATTGCCCGTTGCCCAAGGCACCTGCGAGGTACCGAGGTCGAGCATGATTCCCTCGTGACGCCAGTCCGTGAGGTCTTTGCTGGAAAATACCGTGAAGTAGTAACCGCCCCATCCGGGTGCACCGTCGGTGGTGGAATAGATGTAGAAACGTCCCGTCTGTCGGGAATACATCACTTCGGGGTCAGCATGGAACTCCGGCAATACGGGATTGCCGCTGCGGGCCTTTTCCCGTTTGGCCTGCAGCCCCACCGCGAAGAGCAGGGCCGCAAGCATAACTGATAATTTGATTTTCATACGAATGATTCTTATAGATTATTTCACGAGAACCTTACGCACTGTGCCGTCGGCCATGCGGACGATGTTCACACCCCGGCGGGGAGCCGACAGACGCGTGCCGCTGAGCGAATAGAAGCCCACGGGCATGGCACTGACTGCCGGGCGGTCGGTATTCACGTCCTCAATGCCCGTCAGCAGGTCTACGTTATCGCCCTTACCGTAGTAGTAGAGGTTCCACTCGCCCACCACTTCGTAGTCGTTGTCGAACGTCTCCGTCTTCGACAAACCGATGCGCACGCTGCCGTCATTGCCCACGTAGAAAGGCAACTCGTTCAGGTAGTAACCGGCAGCGAAATAAGCCGCCGTGGGAGCCGTACCGTCGGGCGCATACTTGCCGTTACCCAACTGATAGCAGTTCACGCCGTCCACGGGTTCGTCCGTGGCATCCTCGTAGAGGTTCATGACAGGCTTCGCATACTTCCGGTCGGCCGTCTGGGCATACATCGTGGTGAGGTGCGTCTCCACACCCTGCTGCACGCGGTTTTCCTCCTCGTTCCAGTAACCGGCACGATAGTACGTGTGCACCGTCACCTTGTAGGTACCCTCGGCCAGTCCGGCCAAGTCCTGATACAGTTCAAACGGAGCGCGGTTGTACGACACCGTAAACTGCTTGTAGCCGTTCATGGCCGTCGTTGTCCAGCCCTCGATGGTGCCCTCGCTCTTCGAACCGCGTTCGGGGTCGAAATTGTTGTTCACGATGAGCGACGAACGATCCTGCTCCTCGCCGAGGCCCGGATTCGGGTCGCCCATGTACCAGAGTTTCCACTCGCCCACCACCTCATAGTCGTTGTCAAACGTCTTGGTCTTCGACAGACCGATGGTCACCTTACCATCCTCGGGAACCGTAAACACAAGTTCGTTCAGGTAGTAACCGGCGGCGAAGTAGGCCGCCGTGGGAGCCGTGCCGTCGGGAGCGTATTTGCCGTTACCCAACTGATAGCAGTTCACGCCGTCCACGGGAGCGTCCGTGGCATCCTCGTAGAGGTTCATGACGGGCTTGGTGAATTTCTCGCCGGAGGTCTGAGCATACAGCGTCGTCAGATGCGTATCCACACCCTGCTTCACGCGGTTCTCCTCCTCGTCCCAGTAACCGGCGCGGTAGTACGTGTGCACCGTCACCTTATACTTACCCTTGGGCAGCCCCGTAAGTTCCTGATACAGCTCGAACGGAGCGCGGTTGTACGACACCGTAAACTGCTTGTAGCCGTTCATGGCCGTCGTCGTCCATCCCTCGATGGTGCCCTCGCTCTTCGAACCGCGTTCAGGGTCGAAGTTGTTGTTCACGATAGCGGAAGTGTAATCAACGGGATTCTCTTCGCTGGCCTCGTCACCGTCGGGGAAGAGGATTTTCACCACCATGGCATTCACGTCCGTGATGGCCTGCTCGGCCTCCTCGTTAGAATATTCCTGGTCGCTGAAAGCGTTATAAACCGTGTTGTACAGCTCCTGCGCCTCAGCCCGTTTCGGCGATGCGGGATTCTCGTCGATGGTAGCCTCCAGACTGAGCAGTGCGATGCGCAGCCGCTCGTAAATCCCGACACCCTGCTGCACATCCTCCATGGCCTGCTTCAGGACAATCAGTGCCGCATACAGGTCGCCGTTGCCGTCAAGGGCATTCAGTGCATCGTCCAGTGCCATAATCTCCGGCAGTCCGCAATAACTGTTGTTCACCAGTTCCTGCGCCTGCGGCTTGGTGATGCTCAGAATCTCCTGCAGTGCCTCGGCGTTCTTGGCACGGAAAATCAGCTTCACGGGGCCTACCCATGCCACGGAATTGTCGTCCACACGCAGGTCGTTGCGGAAGCCGACGCGCAGTTTGCCGTCCGTCACCAGCCCGTAGGCGTGAGCCGCATACTTGCCGTTGAGGAAGTGCGTGGCCGCCCCTGCGGCCGAGTTCGGGCCGTAGCCTTCCGCCAGATAGTCGGCATCGTCGCCGGCCAGTGCCTCGGCGGAGAGGTCGTCCATGATGCCGGGGAGTTTGGTATCGTAGTTATTGATGTAAGCATAGCACTTGGCGGCCGCCACCTTGTCGGTGGTGAATCCGTCGGCCCCCGTCGGACGATACAGTCCGTTGTAGCTAAGCTCGTAGAGTCCGTTCTGCAAGCCTTCGAGTTCCTGATAAACGTCGAACACCACGTTCCAGCCCTGCATGATGTTGCGGTTGTCGGTGGGGAAAGTCACACTCGGGCCGTAGCTCCATCCGGTGCCCTCCTCCGAGAATCCGGCATTCTTGAGCATATACGTACAGTCGTCGCCGTCTTTCATGCCGCTGGCCTGCGCATCGGTGAAGAGCTTGTCGAGGTAGACTCGCTCGGCGGCAATCTGTGCGTCGTCGAGGGGCCCCTCGCTCAGGATATACTTGGCCCCTCCGTTACCGTTGAAGCCCGTGCTACCCTCGCCCATGATGTAGTCGGCCAGGGCGATGGCCTCCTCGCTGTCGTTTGCCATCGTCTCCAACCAGTCCAGCGCGCGGCTGTAAAGTTCGTAGTAAGCGGCATAGGCCCGGATGCTCGAAGCCAGTGCCGCAGCGGTGGCCTCGTGTGTGCCCAGCAACGCCTGAATGTCGGCGGCCGAGGTGGCGGCGGTCAGTGCCTGACGGGCCGACGCATACGCCTCGTACACCGATTTCTGACAGTAGATTTCGGGATCGTTCTCCATCAGTTCCACGTAGTCCACCGTGTGGCTCAGCGTGTAGCGGGCCAGCCACTGGAAGGAAGCGTCACTGTCGCCGAGGTAGTACAGGTGCCAGTCGTCCCACATCGTCCACTCGTCGTTGTAGTGCACCTCCTTACGGAGACCGATGGTCAGCGAACCGTCACTGACAAAACCGGGCACCGTCGTAGCCTCATACTTGCCGGCCTTGAAGTAGAACGAGGCATCGCGCATACTGTTGGGCACGTAGCCGAGGGCGGTCTGCACGGCATCGCTACCCTCCACCTTCTCGGCCGTCGCTCCGGAGTTCTGCAGGGGCAGCAACGCCTCGTTGGTGTACCCGGCGGCCTTGTTGGCGGCATAGAGGCGTGCCACGCGGAAGTCCGTCTTCCCCGTCTCCAGCAGTTCCGCCTGATGGGCGGCATCCTCGTTGTTCGTACCCGAGCGGTAGTAGCCCGTCACGTCCACCCGATACACGCCGACGGGCAGTCCCGTGAGCGTCTGGTAGTAATCGTAGTTGGCATTATAGATTTCCGCATTGTCGTAGTGCGCGCCCCACGACTCCACTGTGGCGTTCGTACCGCTCCATCCGTCGTTGTTTCCGTCAGTGTAGGAGGGGTTTACGATGTACTTCGTGTAGTCGGCCGGTGTCTCGGGCGTGGCGCGTTCCGTCTGGAAGGCCACCACGAGGTCGGCCAGCGTCTGCAGGGCCTCGCGGAGCTGCTCCACGGTACTGTTTTCGTTGTTGTAGACCGCCTCCACGACCGACACGTCGATGCCGGGATTCTCGGCCTTGGCCGTTTGAATGGCCTCGCCGAGGCGCACGGCGGCCTTGTACTGCAGAAGCCGGGCCGTGTAGTCGGCATAGTCGGCCGGCGACACGAAAATCCAGCGTACTTGGTAGGCCTCCGTGTCGTAGCTCATGTTGGGGCCGCAGATGTAGAGGCGGGTATCCTTTTTCTCCGGAATCGCGCCCACCCAGGAGCCCATGTAGATGGAGTTGTTGAAGTCCTTGTTCTTAGGCGAAAGTCCTATCTTGTAGACATTTCCGCCCTGCGGGGCAAAGGTGAAGCCTTGGTTGTCGGCATTCACACTGGTAGGCTGGTCTACCCAGAGGGCGTCCACGGCACCGATGAACAGACTGCCCACCTGTCCGGCCATGCCGCCTTTCTCGATGTAGTTGGTGATGAAATACGACTCACCGTCCCAGGGATAACCGGCATCGGCGTCCGCAAACTCCCGGACGTAGACCTTGTGGCCGTGCGTCGGGTCCAGACTGGCCCGTGTGCCCCAATCGTTGGCTCCCACGAGGAAGCCGCCGAAGTCCACGTTGTAGAGATAGACCTCGGCTCCGGCCGTCAGAGGCTGTCCCTCCGGCACGGCGGGTTTGGTCCACGCGGCATGGGACGACAGTCCCGTCAGCAGCGCGAACAGCAATAGAAAGAGCTTTTTCATTGTTTTGATAATGGATTTAATAAACGATTATAGTTTGGTAGCATTAAGATGTTCCCGTCCGTCGCGGTCACGCCTCGCGGTAGAAGTCCAGCATGTCCGTAATTTCCTCACGCGTGGCCGTCTGGTCGATGTGCAGTTCGCCGATGTCGGACAGCAGTGTGAAGTTCACCCGGCCCGCCGTATTCTTTTTGTCGTGGGTCATCAGTTCGTAGAGCGTATCATACCGGTTGCAGCCGAAGGCAAAGGTGCCGTAGTTTTCCTTGACAAAAGCGAGGGTCTGCCGCAGCCGTTCCTTGGGGAAGCCCAGCCGCCGCGCGCTCAGATACAGTTCGCACACCAATCCCCACGCCACCGCATACCCGTGCAGCACCGTGCGGTTTTCCGACAGGGCGAGACTCTCGAAGGCGTGCCCCACCGTGTGCCCCAGATTCAGGGCCTTGCGGAGGCCCTGCTCAAGGGGGTCTTCGCGGACAATGCGTTCCTTCACGGCCACGCTCGCGGCCACCATGCGGCCGAGGGCCGTGTAATCTATCCGGTCGAGGTCGAAACGGAGCAGTTCGGCCCACGTCGTCGCGTCGCTGATGAGCCCGTGCTTCAGCATTTCCGCATAGCCGGAACGGAGATTGGCCCCGTCGAGCGTGCGCAGGAACCCGGCGTCGAGAATCACCGTCCGGGCGCAGTTGAAGACGCCCACTTCGTTCTTCAGTCCGCCGAAGTTGATGCCCGTTTTTCCGCCCACCGCCGCATCCACCATAGCCAGCAGCGTGGTGGGCACGTTGATGTACGCCATGCCGCGCTTGAACGTCGAGGCGGCGAATCCGCCGAGGTCGGTCACCATGCCGCCGCCCAGACACACCATGAGCGAATGGCGCGTCGCGCCGCCCTCCTGCAGGCTGCGCCAGACGTGGGCCAGCGACTCCAGTGTCTTGTGTTCGTCGGTGGCTCCTATGGTTATCATCCGCGCCCCGGCCATGCAGGGCAGGCCCTCCACAAGGGGCCAGCACAGGCGCAGGGTGGTCTCGTCCGTGAGCACGAACAGGCGGTCGTGCGCCGTCCGCCCTATCGCCGCCGGCAGCGTCTCGCCGATGTGCTCGCTCAGTATCACTTCCTGGTCACTCATAACACTTATTTCCAATTTTTTCCGCACAAATTTACCTCTTTTTTTTATCTTCCGCAAGGTTCCGCCGTAATTATTTTCATGCGTCCCGCCCCGACCTTTTCCGCAGCGGGAGCGAACCTTTTTTTCGCCGCCCCGGAGCATTCTCCGTTCATCGACCGACGGACGCACATTCACCGTCGATAAATGTGCGTTCATCGACGACGGACGGCCGTTCATCGGCGGTGAATACAGAATATGGTGACGGGATGTCGGTTTTTCGCATGGGGGGGGGTAGAAATACACCCCGACAACCCCATGAATGTCACGGCGTTCCGCCTCGCCGTGCCCCGAGAAGCGATTATTTGGCCCCGGCAGGAAAAAAAATTGCCGTCAGATGCTTGATTTATAAAAAAGATGTGTATCTTTGCAGGCAATTAGCGCGCTTTTTACTGCATAACAACCGTATTTTAGTACATGAGAAACGTCGTTGTAAGTACACTTCTGCTGCTGACCGTGTGGGTAGGTCTCGGACATGCCCGGACGGATTCCACGAGGGTGTATTTCAATGTAAATCAGGGACGTTTCGACCCCTCGCTCGGCGGCAACGCGGCCACGATGGAGACGTTTATCCGCAACATACAGGCCGCCCTCGCGGCCAACGACCTCGACCACATCGTCATCCGGGGCTACGCATCGCCCGACGGCCCGCTGAGCGTGAACGAACGCCTCGCGAAAAGCCGTTGCGAGGCCATCGCCGCCTACATCGTCCGCCGCACGGGCATCTCCCGGGAGGCCATCCTGACGCAGCCCGGAGGCATCGCGTGGGACGAGTTGCGCCGTTTGGTGACGGACAATCAGGACGTTCCGAAACGCGAGGAGATACTGGAAATCCTCGACAGCACCAGCCTGCGAATTTACCCCGTGGGGGGGGTATTTAACCGGAAGGCGCGCCTGCGCTCGCTCGCCGGCGGACAGCCCTACCGCTGGATGCTCGGCCACCTGTTCCCGCAGTTGCGCTACGCCCTCGCCTTGTCCGTCTGCCGCAAGTCGGACAGCGACACGCCGCAGCCCGACACCGACCGGGCCGACGAAAGCCCCGTGACGGCCGACACGCTCGTCGCCGCCCACGAACGGGACACCGTGCCCACCGTCTGCCCGGACAGCCTGTCCGGCAGTTCGCTTGCCGGCACCAACATTCCGGCCACCGCCGAAACGGAACCGGAGACCGACGGCCCCCAACTGCCCCCGTACCACCTGTTGGCCCTGAAGACAAACCTCCTCTACTACGGTGCCCTGCTGCCCAATCTGGAACTGGAGTGGCGCTGCCACGACCGCTGGTCGGTGGCCGTGGAAGGCAACGTCGCATCGTGGGGCAGATACTCGAAACTGAAGAGCTACCGCCTGTCGCTCATCGACGCGGAAGTGCGCCACTGGATAAAGCCGCGCGAACCGTGGCACGGCCTCTACGTGGGCCTCTTTGCCGGCGGCGGATGGTACGACCTCGAAAACGGCGGCCCCGGAAAGTACGGCGAGGGAGCCCTCGCCGGAGCCTCACTCGGCTACATGTGGCCCATCGGCCGACGCCTCTCCTTAGAGGCCGGCGTAGGAGCGGGCTACCTCTATACGCGATTTAAGGAATACGAGCCTTACGAAGGACACCACCTCTATCAGCGCACCAAGGAGCTGCACTACTTCGGCCCCCTGAAACTGAAATTTTCTCTGGTGTGGCGCTTCCTCGACAGGAACAAACTGAAACGACCGGGAATATGAGCGTGAACAGACATATCATAAAGGCCGTTGCGATGCTCCTGTTGCCGATACTCGCATCCTGCCGTCAGGAACTGTGCTACAACCACTTCCCGTCGGCCGACATCCGATTCTCCTACGAGCAGGAGTGGGAACGCGACTACGGCCGCTACCACCTCAGCGACTGGAATCCCCAATACTACGGATTCGACTACAACGCCCTGCGCCCCGGAACGCCCGAATGGGTGACGATGGTGAGATACACCGACGACGACCTGCCCGACGAGCGTTTTCTCCGGCCCGGCGGAGCGCAGATTTCCATCAGCGGCAAGGAGAGTTCCATCCTCTTCTACAACGGTGACACGGAATACATCGTGCTCTCCGACATGGCCTCCCTCTATGCCGCGCGGGCCTCGGCCACCTCGCGCTCACGCTCCTCGGCCATCGTTGGCGTCATGGTGGAACGGCACCCCAACGCACGCACCACCAACTCGCCCGACATCCTCTACTCGGCCTTCCTCAAGGACGTGCCCACCATCCGGAACCACGAGACGCGGGCCATGCCGGTGAAGATGCAGCCGCTGGTGTACACCTACGTCGTGCGCTACGAATTTGAGTACGGTCTGCAACACGTCAGTCAGGCCCGCGGCGCACTGGGAGGCATGGCGGAGTCGGTCTACCTCCGCGACGGAACCACCTCCGAAGAGACCGCCATCATCCTCTACGACTGCGCACTGCGCCCCTTCGGCTGCGAAGCGCACGTCAGGTCATTCGGCATTCCCGGATTCCCGGACGAATACTACGGCCGCTCGCCCGACCAGCCCGACGAACGCCCCTATACCCTGAATCTGGAAGTCCAGCTGAAAAACGGCAAAACGCTTGAGTTCAATTTCGACGTTTCCGACCAGATGGCCAATCAGCCGCGCGGAGGGGTAATCACAGTCAGCGGACTGAGAATCGAGGACGAAGAAAACCAAAGTGCCTCCGGCTTCGAAGTCGATGTCTCCGGCTGGGGCAACCACGAGGTAATAGACCTGCCGGTGGGAACGGAACAAACTAAATAAAAAAACAATAGAACAAATAACTTAAACTAATTCATTTATTCACTTAATTATTTAATCACATGAAAAAGAGTTTCTTTTATCTCGCAGCAGGTGCATTGGCACTCACTGCATGTACTTCCGAGGAAGTGCTTGACGAGAGTAGCATTCACAGTAATGCTATCGGATTCGAGAATGTGGTAAGCAAACAGACCCGTGCCACGACAATCGACAACGGGAGTTTCGAAACGTTCAGCGTATTCGGCTATTACGCATTCGAGAGCGAAACAAACCCTGATCCGGATCACGGTATCCTCGTCTTCAATAACGAGCCGGTGACCAGAAAGGCTCCCGGTTCAACTGAGTGGACTTACAACAACACCCGCTACTGGGTACCCGATGCCACGTACTACTTCTATGCTTACAATTGTGGTAATGTAGAAAAGCTCGGCGCACAATACGGTAGCTTCAGCATGGACGTTACCCAGCCGACGAAAGAGGGTCGTGCTTTCAAAATCACGAACTACATCTGCGATAACACGCATCAGCACGACTTGTTGTTCGACAAGAATGAGGGTCTCAAAAAAGCGGCCAATTCAACCGTACAATTCAAGTTTGCCCACATCCTGACCAAAGTTGATGCCAAGTTCTTCAGTGACTTCGCACCGGAGTATGAAGTTGAAATCAGCAATGTCCAAATCTCTAACATCCGGAATAAAGGTGACTATAGTGCCTTTGACGAGAAATGGATCAACCAGATCCGTGTGAATACAATCAATCCTGCTGACGAGAACCCGATTCCCTACGTAGCACTTTGGGAAGCAAACAAAGACCCTCTTGTAGCGCGCAATGGCGGAACACTGACTCCTGCGGTTGGTAGCACAGACGAACCTGTAACAGTCGAACCCGTGATACCGAGCACAGACATCGCATTTGTAATGCCTCATACCTATATTTCTGGTGAAAACAAGGTTAGCATTTCATTCACGGCCACAATCAAAAAGGGCGACGAGATTGTCCTCAGCCGCAATATGAGCGGATCATGGCTGCCGACTTGGGAGATAGGTTACCAATACACCTACAACATCAAAATCGGCGGCAGCACTGCAGGCCTCGACGCTATTGTATTCCAGACCACTGCTACTGCTATTGATGACTGGAAGAAAGGTACAGACGGAGGTACGTTGAATGATGAGACTAACACCAACACTATCACCATTTCTACCAACAACTAATAAGTATAACGCTTAATTACAAGCCGCGCCGTTCGCTTTGAACGGCGCGGCTTTTTCATAAAAGAACTGTACCTTTACATTGTCATTTATAAAATAGCATGGGAGGAAAAGCACGGCGATAAGTTAAAAAAGAATAATTTCTTTTGTACTGCATTCCTTTTTTCGTAACTTTGCAGGCCGTTACCGGATACATGTATATTATATAAGGCATTAAGACATCATGGAGAAAATCAGCTACGCTCTGGGCATGGGCATCGGCCAGCAGCTCAAGAGCATGAATATTGACGGATTTGACATCAATGAGTTTACCCGCAGCATCGGCGACGTGCTGGAGGGCCGCACAACCGAAATGACGGCCCGCGAGGCACAGGAGATGCTGAACGACTACTTCGCCCGGAAGGCGGCCGAGGATTCGCAGAAGGCCATCGCCGAGGGAAAAGTGTTCCTGACGAACAACGGAGCGCGCGAGGGAGTGACAACGACCAAGAGCGGTCTGCAATACGAGGTGTTGCAGGAGGGTACGGGACGCAGCCCCAAGGCCACGGATCGCGTGCGCTGCCACTACGAGGGACGGCTCATCAGCGGCGAAGTGTTCGACAGCTCTTATCAGCGTAACGAGCCGGCCGACTTCGGACTGAATCAGGTCATCGCCGGATGGACGGAGGGCGTGCAGCTCATGAAAGAGGGAGCCAAGTACCGCTTCTTCATCCCCTATCTGCTGGGCTACGGCGAACAGGGGGCCGGAAGCAGCATTCCGCCCTACTCCACGCTCATCTTCGACGTGGAACTCATCAAGGTGTTGTAACCATACACACAGGCGTCATCAAGGAAATTATAAACATCTAAAAATAAAACAAGCAATGAAAAAGTTAAGTTTCTTCTTTGCAGTGGCAATCGCAGCCGTGATTGCTTCCTGCGGCAACGGCACTCCCAAGGCCGATCTGAAAAGCGACATCGACACACTGAGCTACGTGCGCGGCCTCACCATGACACAGGGTCTGCATCAATATCTGGAGCAGATGGGCGTGGACAGCACACAGATGAACGAGTTTATCAAGGGTCTGAACGAGGGCGTGAACGCCGGCGACGACCAGAAGAAGTCGGCCTACTACATCGGCGTGCAGATCGGACAGCAGATCAGCCAGCAGATGATTAAGGGCATCAACTACGAAATCTTCGGCGAGGACAGCACACAGACCATCAGCCTCAAGAACTTCATGGCCGGTTTCGTCTGCGGCACCCTGCAGGAGGACGGCATCATGACCATGGACGAGGCTAACCTCTATGCCCGCGAGAAGCAGTCGGAAATCAAAGCCGAACAGATGGCAAAGCTCTACGGCCCCTGGAAAGAGGAGAACGAGGCGTTCATGAGCAAACTGGCTAAGAAGGCCGGCGTCCAGAAACTGGACAACGGCGTCTACTACGAAATCATCGAAGAGGGCAACGGCGAAATTCCCGCCGACACCAGCCGCGTGAAAGTGCACTACGAAGGCCGCCTCATCAACGACACCATCTTCGACAGCTCTTACCGCCGCAACGAGCCTACAACGTTCCGCTGCAATCAGGTTATCCCCGGATGGACCAACGCCCTTACGCACATGCCCGCCGGCTCGAAGTGGAAGGTTTACATTCCGCAGGAGCAGGCCTACGGCGACCGCGAGGCCGGACAAATCAAGCCTTTCTCCGCACTGGTGTTCACCATCGAGTTGCTGAGCATTGAGAAGTAAGTATGAAAAAACTATGTATCTTGATTGCTGCGCTGTGCTGCCTGTCGGCCGGCGCAGCATCTAAGAAGAAGGTCGCCAAGAAGGCTGTGGCTGTCGTCGAGAAAGTGGACACCCTCAGCGCGGCCGACTTCAGCTATCTCATGGGCAAGGCCAACACGCTGGGCCTGAAACAGTATCTGACGGAGCGCATGGGCATAGACACGGCCTACATCGCCGACTTCCTGCTGGGATTCGACAACAGTCAGCTCACCGAAAACGACAAGCGGCAGAAGGCACGCATGGCGGGCATCGAAATCCGCACGCAGTTGCAGGAGCAGATTATCCCGCAAATCACGAAGCAAGTGGACGATTCGTTGCAGATTATCGCCCCCGAAGAGTTCGTTGCGGGATTCCGCGCCGGACTCTCGGGCGAGAACGACCGGCTGCCCGTCAGCATGGACAGCACGCAGCAGGCGGTGAGAAAGCAGATGGACTATTACCACGGGGCTGCCATGGAGCGCAAGTACGGTGCCAACCGCAAGGCGGGAGAGGATTTCCTGAAACAGAATGGCAAGCAGAAGGATGTCGTCACCACGGCGAGCGGACTGCAATACAAAGTGATTCAGAAGGGCGAAGGGGAGATTCCCACCGCCACACAGCGCGTGAAGGTGAACTACGAGGGACGCCTCATCGACGGTACCGTGTTCGACAGTTCCTACAAGCGTAACGAACCCGCCACGTTCGGATGCAACCAGGTCATCAAGGGATGGACGGAAGCTCTCACCATGATGCCCGTAGGCTCGAAATGGGAGCTTTACATCCCGCAGGAACTGGCCTACGGCGACCGCGACATGAGCACAATCCCGCCTTTCTCCACACTCATCTTCACCGTTGAGCTGCTGGACATCGAAAAGTAGGATAGAGCATACGCACCACGGGAGAGGGCACACCCTGACGCTCACTCCTTACTGCAAAAAGCGCAGGTTGATGAATCGCACGGCGGCTCACCAACCTGTATCGCATTTACGGGAACATACCTACATCATCATGGAAAAGATTGACAAACTGGACAAGCAGATACTTGAAATCATTTCGGCCAACGCACGCATCCCGTTTAAGGATGTGGCCGCGGAATGCGGCGTGAGCCGCGCGGCCGTCCACCAACGGGTGCAGCGGCTTATCGACCTGAAAGTGATTATCGGTTCGGGCTACCACATCCACCCCGAAAGTCTGGGCTACAGCACTTGCACGTTCGTGGGCATCAAACTGGAACGCGGGGCCATGTACAAGGACGTGAGCCGGGCCCTGACGGAAATTCCCGAAATCGTGGAGTGCCACTTCACGACGGGGCCGTACACGATGCTCATCAAACTCTATGCACGCGACAACGCCCACCTGATGGAACTGCTCAACAACAGGATTCAGGAAATACCGGGGGTAATCGCAACCGAAACGCTTATCTCGCTCAACCAGAGCATCAAGAAGGAAATCCCCATCGGCGAGCAGCAGAGAGAGAACGTACCCATATACATTGACAATTCAACGGACTGAAAACCCATGAACGCCTTCGACTGGAAAGCAACATACGACGCGCTTCACGACGAAGCACCCGACTACGGCAACCGGCCCGTCATCGGCATTACCGCAAACTTCGGAGACAGGGGATGCGAACTGGCGGAGGGGTATTTCCGGTCGGTGCTAGAGGCCGGCGGAATACCGTTCGTCATTCCTCCTTTCGAGGACGGGGAGGCACTTATCGCCACCCTTGAGCACCTCGACGGAATCCTGTTCTCCGGCGGCGGAGACCTCAATCCGCTCTACGTGGGCGAGGAGCCGTCACCCGCTCTGCACAGCATCAATCCGCGACGCGACTTGCCCGAACTGTTGCTGGCCCGGATGGCTTACGACCGGCAAATCCCTATGCTGGGCATCTGCCGGGGCATACAGTTGCTGGCCGCTGCACTGGACGGAAGCGTGCTGCAGGACATTGCCGAGGCCATGCCCGGCGCGGCACTGCTGAAACACAGTCAGGACTTGCCACGCGAATATGCCTCGCATCATGTTGCGCTACGGCCCGGCAGCCTCATCCACCGCATCATGCAGACCGAGAGGCTGGCCGTAAATTCGTTCCATCATCAGGCCGTGAATCTGCCCGGCCCGCATCTGACGGTTTCGGCCACGGCACCCGACGGGGTCATTGAAGCCGTGGAGAGCTGCGAGAACAAGAATATACTCGGCGTGCAGTGGCATCCCGAATGCTTCATCCTGCGCGGTGACCGTTCCATGATGCCGCTCTTCCACTGGTTGGTGGACAGCGCACGCTCGTTCCGGGAAACCTTGGACATCCACCGGCGCATCCTGACGATAGACAGTCATTGCGACACGCCCATGCTCTTCGGGCAGGGCATACGCTTCGGCCGACGCGACCCGAAAGCACTCGTCGATTTGCACAAAATGACGGAGGGGCACCTCGATGCAAGCATCATGGTGGCTTATCTGCCGCAAGGAGAGCGTGACGAGGAGTCGCTGAAGGCGGCCACACGGAAAGCCGACGGCATCCTGACGGGCATTGAAAAGATGGTGGAGGAGAACGCGCAGGCCGCAGCCATCGCACGGACACCCGACGAACTGTTCCGACTGAAAGAGGAGGGGAAGAAAGCCATCATGAAAGGCATTGAGAACGGCTACGCCATCGGGCGCGACCTTTCGCGGGTGGAGCATTTCCGGAGCCGGGGCGTCGTGTACATGACATTATGTCACAACGGCGACAACGACATTTGCGACTCTGCCCGAGGAAACGGGGAACACGGCGGATTGAGTGCGTTCGGCCGCGAGGTCGTGCGGGAAATGAACCGCGTGGGGATGATGGTAGACCTGAGCCACGCTGCGGAGAGCACCTTCTGGGATGCTTTGCAGGTGAGCCGAACGCCCATCTTCTGCAGCCACTCCAGTTGCCGGGCCTTATGCGACCATCCCCGGAACCTCACCGACGAACAGATGGCGGCACTGGCCCGGACGGGAGGTGTCATGCAGGTGACGTTCTACAACGGATTCCTGCGCACCGACGGACAGGCCACCGTGGAGGATGCCGTCAGACACATCAATCATGCCGTATCGGTCATGGGTATTGAACATGTGGGTATCGGCACCGACTTCGACGGCGACGGCGGAGTGCCCGGTATCGCTCATGCCGGCGAAGTGACGAACCTTACCCGACTGCTGCGCGAGGCCGGCTACAACGAGGAACAACTGAAGTTGCTATGGGGCGGGAATCTGCTCCGCCTGATGCGGCTTGTACAGTCCGGACAGCCAGGCGAATCACAAACACAATCCTAATAGTCTCATTCCTTATGACATACCGACAAAAGACTTTCACCCTGCTTACATGCCTCATGTGCTTAGTCTCCTGCGGCGGACGGACGAAGAAGACCGACGCACCGGACAGCATCCCCATGCAACCTTGTCCGACTTTCGAATCGGCCAACGCCATGCAGTATATCCGGAAACAGTGTGCTTTCGGCCCGAGGGTTCCGGGCACCGAGGCGTGGCGCATCTGCGGCGACTCCATCGTCGCATGGTTCTCCGCGCTCGGACTTCCCACCGAAGAACAACGACTGAACGTGACGGCCTACGACGGGACGGTATTGCCCTGCCGCAACATCATGGCGCACCTGAATCCCGAAAGCCCGAAACGCATTCTGCTCTGCACACACTGGGATTCGCGCCCTTGGGCCGATAACGACGAGGACGAGAAAAATCATCACACGCCCGTTCCGGCCGCCAACGACGGAGCCAGCGGCGTGGCACTGATGCTCGAACTGGCACGTCTCATGTCTCCCGACACGACTTTCACGATTGGCATAGATTTTGTATGCTTCGATGTAGAGGACTACGGGCAGCCCCAATGGGACGAAACGTTCCGAGAGAACGAGGAAAGCGGTTGGTGCCTGGGTTCAAAGGCATGGGCCACCCAAGCCGCACAGGAGGGTTACACGGCGCGTTTCGGCATATTGTTCGACATGGTGGGCGGACGTGGTAGCACGTTTGCGAAAGAAAGGATATCCGCCTACTACGCCGGGCCGGTCGTGGAGAAACTATGGCACACGGCACAGCAAATCGGGTACGGCCACTTCTTTCCGCAGAGCGACGGCGGGAGCATCGTGGACGACCACCTGAACGTCAATCAGATTGCACAGATTCCCTGCATCGACATCATCCCTTACCACAAGAGCGGGCCCAGTTCGTTCGGCCCCACATGGCACACCATCGACGACACACCGGACAACATCGACCCGGACGTGTTGGAGGCCGTGGGACAGAGTGTGCTGCAACTTATCTACAACTACAACGGCATCTAAGGATGCACTATATAAAACTGTTATGACAATCAACGAAATACAAGACGAAGTGATCGAAGAGTTCAGCGAACTCGACGACTGGATGGATCGTTACCAACTGCTCATCGACATGGGGAACGACGAGGAGCCTCTGCCCGAAAAATACAAAACGGAGAGTAACCTCATCGACGGATGCCAAAGCCGGGTATGGCTGCAGGCCGACCTCGTGGACGGGCGCATCCGCTTCCGGGCCGAGAGCGACGCCCTCATCGTGAAGGGTATCGTCACTCTGTTGCTCCGCATTCTAGACAATCAGACACCCAAAGACATCCTCTCCGCCGACCTGTACTTCATCGACAAAATCGGTCTGCGCGAACATCTCTCCCCCACCCGCTCCAACGGACTGCTGGCCATGTTGAAGCAAATGAGGATGTACGCATTGGCCTTCTCCGCGAAAGCATGAATATCGGCAATATCGTTTTCAGCAATCCCTATCCGGTCTTCCTTGCGCCCATGGAGGACGTCACGGACATAGGGTTCCGTCTGCTCTGCAAACAGATGGGGGCCGATCTCGTGTACTCTGAGTTTGTATCGAGCGATGCACTCGTCCGCGGCGTCAATCGCAGTCTGGAGAAATTACAGGTGTGCGACGAGGAACGTCCGGTGGCCATTCAGATTTACGGCCGCTTTGTGGAGGCGATGCGCGATGCGGCACAAATTGTCGTGGAACAGGCCCATCCCGATATTTTGGACATCAACTTCGGATGCCCCGTAAAACGAGTGGCGGGAAAAGGAGCCGGGGCCGGTATGTTGCAGAATATCCCTCTCATGCTCGAAATTACCCGCGCCGTGGTGGATGCCGTACCCGGTACTCCCGTGACGGTGAAGACACGTCTCGGCTGGGATCATGAGCACCGCACGGACATCACTACGATAGCCGAACAGTTGCAGGACTGCGGCATACAGGGACTGACCATCCACGGCAGAACCCGTGCCCAGATGTACACCGGAGAGGCTGACTGGTCGCTCATCGGCGAAGTCAAGCAAAACCCGCGCATCCGCATTCCCATCATCGGAAACGGCGACATCACTACGCCCGAACGGGCCCGAGAGTGCTTCGAACGTTACGGCGTGGATGCCATCATGGTGGGACGTGCCACGTTCGGCCGTCCGTGGATATTCCGCGAAATCAGGAATTTCCTTGACCGGCAGGGAGAAAAGGGTGCGGAACAGGCGGACGACAATGTGCTGTCTCCCGAATGGAAGCTCTCCGTGCTGAAACAGCAGGTGCTTACGAGCGTCGAACGAATAGACGAATACCGGGGCATCCTGCACAGCCGCCGCCACCTTGCCGCCTCCCCGCTTTTCAAAGGCATTCCCAATTTCCGCGAAACACGCATCCGCATGCTCCGGGCCGAAACCACCCGGGAACTCTTCGACATCATGGAATCCGTAAGACCGTTAATCTACTAAAAATGACTGCCAACGCCACTTCCCCTACCCCACATACCGCCTACGAGATCATGGCACCCGTAGGCTCCCTCGAATCTCTGGCCGCCGCTCTGCGTGCCGGGGCCGACAGCATCTATTTCGGTATCGAACAACTGAACATGCGAGCTCACTCGGCCTCCACGTTCACCATTGACGACCTGCACCGCATCGCCCGCGAGTGTAACACATTCGGCGTAAAGAGCTACCTCACGGTCAATACCATCATCTACGACAACGATATCCACCTGATGCACCGAATTATAGATGCGGCCTGCGAGGCGGGCATCGACGCCGTCATTGCCTCTGACGTGGCCGTCATGACCTACTGCCGAGAGCGCGGTATGGAAGTACACCTTTCCACTCAGCTTAACATCTCCAACATCGAGGCGCTGCGCTTTTATGCTCAGTTTGCCGATGTGGTCGTTCTGGCCCGCGAATTGCGGATGGAGCAGGTTGCGGAAATATACCGGCAAATCCGGGAACAACACATCACGGGCCCCGGCGGCCGGTTAGTGCGCATCGAAATGTTCTGCCACGGTGCCCTCTGCATGGCCGTCAGCGGAAAGTGTTACCTGAGTCTCGACAACATGGGCCGTTCGGCCAACCGGGGTGAGTGTATGCAGCTCTGCCGCCGCTCCTACACCGTCCGCGACACGGAGACCGGTACCGAACTCACAGTGGACAACAAGTACATCATGAGCCCGAAGGACTTGAAGACCATCGACTTCATCGACCGAATGATTGCCTCCGGCGTGCGTGTCTTCAAGATTGAGGGCCGGGCCCGCGGAGCCGACTACGTAGATACCGTTGTCCGCTGCTACAAGGAGGCCATCCGGGCCGTCGAAGAGGGCACGTTCTGCGAGGAGAAGAAGAAGGAGTGGAACGAAAGGCTGTCGCGGGTATTCAATCGCGGATTCTGGGACGGCTACTACCAAGGCCAGCTACTGGGCGAGTGGACCCGCAAACCGGGTTCTTCCGCAACGGAGAAAAAGACCTACTGCGCAAAGGGTGTGCGCTACTACTCGAAACTGGGCGTTGCCGAATTTAAGATAGAGGCCTGCGAGCTGCACCGCGGCGACCGCATCCTCATCACCGGCCCCACCACGGGTGCCCTGTACGCCACGGCAGAGGAAATCCGGTTTGAACTCCGTCCGGTGGATGTGGCCAAAAAAGGATGGCACATCAGCATCCCCATTCCGCAGAAAGTCCGCCGCAACGACAAACTTTTCATTATCACCGAGCAGAACCTCTCAAAAGAATAACTACCACTTGACATTCTGCCGGAATAATCGTAACTTTGCAGCGTGAATCTTCTAAGCGTACTGATAACAGACCCTACGTGGAGTTTCTTCCTCGTTTTGGCCATCATCCTGTTGGCCCCGCTGTTACTGAGCCGGTTGCACGTACCGCACATCATCGGTCTGATGCTGGCGGGCATCCTGATTGGCCCTTTCGGCCTCAACCTGATAGAGCGCGACCGTTCCTTTGAAATCTTCGGGCAGGTAGGTATCTACTACATCATGTTCCTTGCCGCTCTGGAACTGGACATGGGCAGCGTGGAGCACTACGGCCGGCGCGGTCTGCGCTTCGGTCTGCTCACGTTCCTTATTCCCTTTGTGCTCGGATTCGCCTCCGCACGCTACGTCCTGCACTTCAGCACCGACACATCGTTGCTACTGGCCTGCATTTTCTCGTCCCATACGCTCGTCAGCTATCCCATCGTCGGACGCTACGGACTGGGCCGCCACCGCAGCGTCGTCGTCTCGGTCGTCGCCACCGCCATCGCCACGTTCCTCGCCCTGCTCATGGTAGCCGTCATCGTCGGCCGGCTCAATCCTCAGTCCAACTGGCACTTCTGGCTGTGGTTCGTCGTCAAGTGCGTCCTCTACAGTGCCTTCGTCATCCTCGTCTTCCCCCGTCTGGGCCGTTGGTTCCTGCGCCGCTATGACGACAGCGTGATGCAGTACATCTTCATCCTCTCTCTCGTCTTCCTGAGTGCCGCACTGGCCGAGTTCGTCGGACTGGAAGGGCTGTTGGGTGCCTTCCTCGCCGGTCTAGTGGTGAATCCACTGATACCCCGCACATCCCCTCTGATGAACCGCATCGAGTTTGTGGGCAACGCACTGTTCATCCCCTATTTCCTCATCGGCGTAGGCATGATTATCGACGTGGGCATCCTCATGAAAGACACCCACACCATCTGGATTGTCGCCGTAATGGTCGTGACGGCCACGCTCACCAAATGGATTGCCGCCGAAGTGATGAACCTGACAAGCGGCGAAAACCACGACCACGCCCTGCTGATGTTCGGCCTCACCAACGGACACGCGGCCGGCGCACTGGCCATCGTCATGATTGGTACCGACCCGGCCGTCCGCCTCATGGACAATGCCGTACTGAACGGAACGGTCATGCTCATTTTCTTCTCGTGCATCATCTCCTCGCTCGCCACCAACCGCGGAGCGCGACACCTCGTACTGAAAGACACGCAGCCGGAAAAGAACCGGGGTTCGTATCACGGCAAGTGCTTAGTGACCTACGCACCGGGCATCAATGCCGACATCATCACCCAACTGGCCATTCTCATCCGCAATCCATATATCCCGGACAGCTTGATGGGCCTAACAGTGTCTTTCAAGGACATAAGGAACTCCGACAACGGACAGCCCGATGAGGCGGGCAGAAAGGAGCATGAGGAGGCACTACGCCTACTGGAGCGGGCCGAAAAGACGGCCGCAGCCGCCGACGTGAAGATGAAGACGATGAACCGCATAAGCACAAACGTCGCAAGCGGCATTCTGCACACGATGGTGGAACAGGAATGCGGTGAGGTCATCGTCAGCCTCAACGACCGCACGACGGACATGCCCAAAACGTCCCTTGGCCCGGTCATCGACAACATTCTGGAGGGCAGCAACCGAGAGGTTATGGCCCTACGCTGCATCGTTCCACCCGGTACCCTGCGGCGTGTCATCGTGGCCGTTCCGCAGAAAGCCGAATACGAAGTGGGCTTCTATAAATGGCTGGAGCACGTCTGCCGCATCGGCGAACAGACGGGTTGCCACATGGAGTTCCGCGCCCATTCCGCCACTCTGCCCCACATCAGCAGATACATGCGGCAGCGGCACCACAACGTCCGGACAGAATACCATGAGATGGAGCGTTGGACGCAGCTCGTCTCCATGTCACACCAACTTGGCAAGGATCACCTACTCGTGGTGGTCAGTGCCCGTCCGGGATCCATTTCCTACCAGGGGCGTCTTGAAAACCTCCCCCTGCTCATCCACCGCTATTTCAGTCATACCAGCGTCATGCTGCTCTTCCCCGACCAATGGGGCAATCCCGAAGAAGCTGTTTCCATCTTTCAGCCTAACGGACGCGCCGTAACACGGCAGACCAATCCTTTCCGACGGATGTTCATCAGAAACTGACTTTCGTTCCTCCTTACTTTCTTACACAAAATCCCCTTTCCCCGATGTCTCCCTCCGGGCCCTACTATCGTCGGGGCACCGTCCCGCTATGGACGGACGCCAATCCTTACTATTGTCAAGCCTCGGTCCCGCTATGGACGGAGGCCCGTCCTGCCTACGTGTGCGGGCGTGTACGCGCGGGCGCAATTCCTTTAATAAAGATAAAAGAACGAATTAGCCGAATGCCTGCCCGACATTGATACCTTTATGTATTTTAATCCCAAAGAGGGATTATTACAGATATCCGCTTCAAGAAATAACAATTTTAATACGATTAACACAATTTAACACGCTGGGGGGGGTATTCTAATATTATTTTGTACTTTTGTCCTCAGGATAATAAAAATCATTTTTCTAATCATTAAAATCTATCTCAAATGAAACCTAAAAAAACAATTCTTTTCTGTATTGCGATTGTAACGATAACAGGTATAGCATTCTCAATGCGATCATTTGCAGCATCGAAACCTGTAGCAACTGCATTATCACAAAAAACAAAGGAATTCGTGAAAACAAGGAATAGGTGTGCAAACTCTAATTGTAGTTGTTCTGGTTATTGGGGCTACAAGCACAATAATGGCACATACGAAGGTGCCTGCTCAAATACAGATGGGCATGGACACACTTGTGGTCATGGTCCAGAAAAGCATGGACTTAGAAAATGGTAATAATGAGTATTAAGTGGGTTATCACTTATCCACATCAAACTCCGGTTCGAATATTACCTTGTTGATTCTAAATAATTTATACATATGTTACGGAATCTGTTTATTGCTATCATGTTGTGCTTATGTTTCACATCATGTGACCCCGACGAAGATAATCCAAAACTTTCTACCTCCACTTCGACCTCATCGCAATCAATCACGAGACCTTCCTTTGACAAATATCTTTCAACATCAGATAAAGCAAGTTTTTCTATCCGTGTTAGATTTAAAACAGGTGGAGATAAAGAACAAAATATAAATGCAACCGTTCACTGGTCTGCATATGCGTCTAAACCATCTAAGACTCCAAGTAAGAACGAACTCTCAAAGGTAGAGTCAATGCGTCAATACGGTTCTGCTACTTATTATAAAACAGGAGCCAAAAAAGGTATGACGGAAAGTATAGTTTTTGATAAATCGCACGCCGGTTATAGTGGAGGATACTATATCTACTACTACGTTGAATGTACAAATAGTAAAGGTAGTACATCCTCTTCTCTAACGCATATGGTAACAGTAAGATAAAAACAGCATAAGTCAATAACGTAATATGTTATAAGCAATTAAAATTATACGGTATGAATACTCTGTCCATTTCCTATATTCGACAGCATCCAGCTTACGGCATAGTAAAGTATGTAAACTATATATTCTTCATTTCCTTAATACTTTCATCTTGTAATAAAAGGCCTCAAAATGTCCGCGAATTAATGGAATCAGAAGGTTGGAATTATTGCAAATTGGTAACAGTCGATTCCTATCACGAAAGAAAAGGGAATGAAAAAGAAGGATATATTGAAGCCTGGATTTATGAAGAGGCGGGCCAATATGATTTATTCAAAAAGGGAGAAGATTATGCTATTACTAGTCCTCATACTGATACAAAATCACTCTCTGGCTATGATTCCTCAGATGAACACTTAAGAGCTTCATGTTGGATAAATTATTACATACAGACTGGTGACTATGTTCTTCATGGAGATCATGCAAAAAAAGGAACAGGTAGATTGGGGCAAATAAAAAAAAGATACAATGCCAAGACTATAGGAGAATCGGTGTATTTTGTTATATCATCAATAGACTCACAGCAAGAAGAATCAAATACAGCAACTATGAAGTCTGGCATAAGCACAGATGATTATGAAATAGTTGAAGAAGAACCAGCAAAGAAATATAAACAATGTCCCTTATGTTACGGAACCTCCAGATGTGGCGGATGCGGAGGAGGAGGCGTCGTATATAATTCTATAGACTATAGTCCTGGACAATACGTAGACTGTTCATCATGCAATGGAAGTGGAACTTGTGGTCTCTGTGGGGGAAGTGGTATAGTCGAAGATTTTGGATGGTAGCATCCCAATGACTTTCACATCTTAATTCCTCACTAATCGGATTTAGCCTATATTATTATTGCTACTCAATAAAGTCTCTTAACACCTTCAAAAAGATATCTCAACCGCTTAAATACAGCGACTGAGATGTCTTTTTTAATGCCAAAGGATTTTCTTTGAAGGCAATATAATAATTACCCCCCTGCTCTCCCGTCTCCGAGGCTTCGACATCTTCTATGCGGCCGTCGCGCAGATGGATGGTTCGGTCGCTCAGTCGGGCCAGTTCCTCGTCATGTGTAACAATGACGAACGTCTGACCCAATTTATCCCGAAGCTCGAAAAACAGGCGATGCAGTTCCTCCTTGTTTTTGGAATCGAGGCTACCGGAGGGTTCATCGGCCATGAGCACCGCGGGGCGATTCACCAAGGCCCGTGCCACAGCCACACGCTGCCTTTCGCCACCCGAAAGTTCGTTCGGCTTATGGTCGGCACGGTCTTCCAAACCCATGAACTTCAACAGTTCCTCGGCACGCCGAGTGGCCTCTTTCCGGCCCATTCCGCCGATGAAAGCAGGAATCATGATGTTTTCCAAGGCCGTAAATTCGGGCAGCAACTGGTGGAACTGAAAGACAAAACCTATCTTCTGATTACGAAAACGGCTCAACTCGCTCTGGGAAAGCCGGGTAAGTTCCACACCGTCAATCTCCACAACGCCCGAATCGGCCCTGTCCAACGTACCCATGATTTGCAGAAGCGTGGTTTTTCCGGCTCCGCTGGGGCCTACGATGCTCACCACCTCGCCTTTTGCAATATCGAGGTCAATACCCTTCAGCACTTGCAGGGCACCAAAACTCTTTGTGATGTTCCTCAAATGTATCATATATTACCTTTCTTAGTCCTCCGAAATTAACGTAATCTCCTCATCCCGAATCGTTATCAGGTGTCGCTTGTAAAGGTCGCCAACGGCTTTCTTGAAAACCTTTTTGCTTACCCCGAACAAGCTGTAAATCTGCTCGGCCGGACTCTTGTCGCCCACCGCCTCACGGCCGCCGCAGTCCTGCAAATGCTGAAGCAACCGGGCCGAGAAATCCGTAGCCGCGCCGTGTCCCGGACGTTGCAGGATAAGGTCTATTTTGCCATCCTCGCGGACATTCTCCACATAGGCTTTCAGTTTGTCACCGGTGTGCAGGTCACGATAAATCTGCCGGTCGTAGAGCAGACCACCGAAGCGGTTATCCACAATGGCCTTGAAACCCAAGTCCGTCTTCTGCCATATCAGGACATCCACTTCCTCCCCCTGTCGATACGGCGGGAAACGATTGTCCAGAAAACGCTCTACCTTGGCGGAGGCCATGATTCTGTAACTCTCGTCATCCAGATGGACATGCACGATGTAGCTCTGTCCTTTCTGCATCTTCATCTTCTGCTCACGGAAAGGCACAAAGAGGTCTTTCATCGGGCCCCAATGCAGGAATGCACCGAAATTATTTACCCATGCCACCTCCAGATAGGCAAAGTCACCGACCTGAGCCAGCGGGCGTTCGGTCGTGGCCACAATACGTTCTTCCTGGTCGAGATAGAGAAAAACGTCGATATTGTCGCCTATCCCGGTACCTTCAGGCACATAACGCGACGGGAGCAGGATACGTCCGTAGACATCTCCTCCGTCAAGATACAAACCGAAATCCACCGTCTTCACAACCGTCAGGCGGTTCATCCGCCCCAACCGTATTTCCGGGCTATCGCCCCTTTCCGTATGTTTCATCTGCGAGGTATAATCTCTTCAAACAAAAAAAGGCACCGTGAGCGATATGCTCCCGTTGCCTTTCTCTCTCATCACTCAGTGTTGCTCGCTTATTTCTCTGCAACCGTAGCGTTACGCTTTTCAGCAATGCGAGCCTTCTTACCGGTCAAATTACGCAGGTAGTAGAGTTTTGCACGACGTACCTTACCAATCTTGTTCACGGTAATGCTGTCGATGTTGGGGCTTTCGATGGGGAAGATACGCTCTACACCCACAATACCCGACATCTTGCGGACAGTGAAACGCTTCTTGTCGCCGTGACCGCTGATTTTGATTACCACGCCACGATAGAGCTGAATACGCTCCTTGTTGCCCTCGATGATTTTGTAAGCCACGGTCACGGTGTCACCTGCCTTGAAGGCGGGATGGCTCTTGCCCGTAGCAAATGCTTCCTCAGCAATTTTAATTAAATCTGCCATTGTTTTTGTTTTGGTCTGTTAAATTGTTGTACATCTCAACCCGAGGCATAACAGGGAACTCTGCATCCTGCCAGCGACCTGGGGCGGAAAGCGGGTACAAAAGTACGGCATTTAATCCAATTTTCAAAATTATTTAATTCAAAATTAAGTGCTCTACGCCTTTTTTCGTACCTTTGTACCTATAAATTACACGGAAAAGACATGAAACGAATAGCATTACTCCTCTTTATTCTCCATTCTTCCCTCTTCGTGCTTCGTTCTTTTGCCCAGCGGCAAATCATAACGGAGCGGGTGGAAGTGACTAACCGACTGGACATAAATCCGGACGCTGCGGCCCTGAGCATCATGGAAAAATATAAGCCGGCGGTGGACAGCGTAATGGCTCCCGTTTTGGGACGCAGCCTCGTGCCCATGTCGGCCGGAAGACCGGAAAGTTTGCTCTCCAACTGGGCGGCCGATGTCATGATGGAGTTTTCCGACGTTATAGACGGGCAGAAAGCCGACTTCGGACTGGTGAACATGGGCGGACTACGCAACAATATGCCTGAAGGCACCGTGCGCCGGGGCAACATCCTACTCATCTCCCCTTTCGACAACCGCTTAACCATCGTGCACCTGCCGGGAAGCGATCTACTCTGCCTGTTTCAGGAAATTGCTGCGGTACACGGTGAGGGGGTGAGTCACGAGGTAAAGTTGGTCATTACTGCGGACGGGAAGTTGGCGGATGCCAAGGTTTGCGGGCAGCCCGTAGACCCCGAACGCATCTACCGCATTGCCACGCTCGACTATCTGGCCGAAGGTAACGACCGCTTGTACTCCCTGAAGAAAGACCCGAAACCGGCCGTCAGCAACCTCTTCACCCGCGATTGCATGATGCGGAGCATCGAGCGGGCCGGAACGATAACCTCGCAGATAGAGGGCCGAATAACTATTCAGCCATAAGGCTATTTTCCACCATTACCCCTATTATACCCTATTAGTTTATGAAACGTACCACATTTGCATTTATAGCTTTCAGTCTCTTATTCGGCCTTTGTTCCCTGCAAAACGCCGCCGCACAAACTGCGCCGGAGAAACAAACTCTGACGCTTGTCCACACCAGCGACACGCATTCGTGCGTCGAACCCATCTCACCACACGACGTAGACCCTAATCAGGCCGACAAGGGAGGATATGTGCGCCGCGTAAGCCTCATCAAGGAGCTGCGCCAAGAACATCCCGACCTGCTATTGCTCGACTGCGGCGACTTCTCGCAAGGAAGCGTGTATTACAGTCTCTTCAAGGGAGAAGTGGAGGTGCAGTTGATGAACCTTATGGGCTACGACGCCTGCACCATCGGCAACCACGAGTTCGACAGCGGTCTGGACAACATGGCCCGCCTGTTCCGCATGGCCCGTTTCCCCATCGTCTGCGCCAACTACGACTTCACGGGTACCGTATGCGAGGGACTGGTAAAGCCCTACATCGTCAAGGAACGTGCAGGCATGCGCATCGGCATTTTCGGCCTATGTCCCAAACTGGAGGGCCTCGTCTCCGCCGCCAACTGTCAGGGCGTGAAATACACCCACCCCATCCAAGCGACCCAACAGATAGTAGACCGGCTGCGCAACGAGGAGCGTTGCGACTTTGTCATCTGCCTTTCTCATCTAGGTTATGGCGATGACGACGACCAAGACCCCGCCGTCATCCGTGCCACCCGCGGCATAGACGTCGTTCTGGGCGGCCACTCGCATTCCTACTTTGAATATACCCGTTACCTGCCCAACGCCGACGGTCGCGAAATTCCGCTCGACCACCAAGGCAAGAACGCCCGTTTCGTGGGCGTCCTGCAATTCGAATGGTAAATAGGTAGTCTAACCGTGCTCTCGCATCCCCTTATTTGACGAGGGAGAAATTGAGTTGCTTGCGCTCAAGGTTGGCGGAAACGATACGGATGCGCACCTCATCGCCCAACGAATAGCGATGATGATGGCGGCGGCCCCACAGGCAATAGTTTTTCTCGTCAAACTCGTACAGGTCGTCGTCAAGGTCACGCAAGGGCACCATTCCTTCGCATTTGTTTTCTTTGATTTCCACATACAGGCCGTATTCGGTGATACCCGAAATGATACCGTCATACTCCTGCCCGACGTGTTCCTGCATGAATTCCACCTCCTTATACTTGATGCTCGCACGTTCGGCCAGTGCCGCCGTCTGCTCCATCCGGCTGGCGTGCTCGCACTCTTCCTCAAAACGGCTCCGCTGAACATTGCGTCCGCCATCGGCATAACGAGCCAGCAGACGGTGAACCATCAAGTCCGGATAGCGGCGTATGGGGCTTGTGAAGTGGGTATAGTAGTCAAAGGCCAGTCCGTAGTGTCCGATATTATCCGTGCTGTACTTAGCCTTCATCATGGCCCGCAGAGTCACCATTTCTATCAGATTGCTTGCCTTCGTGCTCTTCGCCTCATGCAACATCTTATTCAGGCTCTGACTGACAGCGTTATTCGAGCCCGTAGGTTTCAGGCGTAAACCGAACTTAACGACAAACTCGGAAAGATTGATGAGTTTGTTTTGGTCGGGTTGGTCATGTACACGGTAGACAAAGACCTTAGATGTCTTGTTCTTACCCACCTTTCCGATGCCCTCCGCCACAGTACGGTTGGCCAGCAACATAAACTCCTCAACCAGCTTATTGGCATCCTTCGCCACTTTGAAATAAACGCTCAGCGGTTTACCCTTTTCGTCAATCTCGAAGCGCGTCTCCTGACGGTCGAAATCCACGGCTCCCTGCCGGAAACGCCGTGCCCGGAGAGCCTTTGCCATGCGGTTCAGCATGATAAGTTCCTCGGCAAAGTGCTCGGCCGGTTCATAGTCGGGACGCTCAGGCTCCACACGGTCTCCCGGATTCTGATAATCTTCGGGACTGGCCTCCCCGTGGGCCTCCAGCACCTGCTGCACCTCCTCGTAGATGAAGCGCCGGTTGCTGCGGATGACGGTCTTTGCCAAATGCCAGTCTTTCACTTCCGCTTCCTCATCCAAAAGGAAGATGACACTATACGCGAGTTTATCCTCGTCGGGGCGCAGAGAACAGATGTTGTTGCACAGACGCTCCGGAAGCATGGGCACGGTGCGGTCTACGAGATAGACACTGGTGCCGCGCTTCTGCGCCTCCTTGTCGATGATGCTGCCCTCCTGCACGTAGTGCGACACGTCGGCAATATGCACCCCAACCTCCCACATCCGTGTGCTGACCTTGCGGATGGAGATAGCGTCGTCAAAGTCCTTGGCATCGCGCGGGTCGATGGTGAAAGTCATGACTTCACGCATATCCTCGCGCTTCCGGATTTCCTCCTCGGGAATCCGGTCGGGTATGAGATTGGCGGCATCCTCCACCTGCTGTGGATAGCGGTAAGGGAGTCCGAACTCCGCCAGTATGGCGTGCATCTCGGCATCGTTCTCGCCCGACTGCCCCAGCACGTCCACCACCTTTCCGACAGGATTCTTGGCCTCGGCCGGCCATTCGATAATCTTCACCACCACCTTGTCGCCGTCCTTGGCTCCTTTCAGGTTCCGACGAGGAATGAAAATATCGTTCGCCAATGTACGGTCTTCGGTAAGCAGATAAGCAATATCGCGCTGACAACGGAGCCTGCCCACGAAACTCTTGTCGGCCCGCTTCAGAATCTCCGTCACCTGCGCTTCGCGAACGTGATTGCGCCGGCGAGCCATCATCGTAGCCCTCACGCGGTCTCCGTCCATGGCATGCAGCGAATTGCGCTCGGCCACCAAAATGGGATGTCCGCCGCCGTCGGGCAGGAACGTGTTCTTCCCGTTGGCTTTCCGCGCAAAGACGCCCTCCATCACCTGCCCCTGAGTCTTCAGCCCATACGTGTAACGGGGCTTCTCCACGAGGTAATCATCCTCTATCATATCCTCCAGCACGTCCATGCAGAGCATCTTAGAGGGGTGAGTGGTCAGATTAAGCGTGCGGAATATCTCCTTCAACTCCATCCGTTCGTCGGGATGCGCCTCGAAAGTGCGCTCCAGATAAGCCACCATCTGTTTGCGGGTGATGCGCTTGCTGCCTTTGCTCTTTGCCATAGTCGTAAGTTTATCTATAATTTTATGACAAATATAAGGAATTTTATTGTAACTTTGTCACGCTGAACAAAAAAAGAAGACAAGATGACCATACTTGTGACAGGAGCCAGCGGCTTCGTGGGAAGTTTCGTGTGTGAGAAAGCCCTCGAAAAGGGATTCGACACGTGGGCAGGCATGCGCAGCACGAGTAGCTGCAAGTATCTGAAGGACAAACGTCTGAAGTTTGCCGAATTGGATTTGGGCGACTATGAGAAACTGCGTGGACAACTGCGCCGCTACAAGCAGCACATGGAGGGAAAAGGCTGGGACTACATCGTGCATGCCGCGGGAGCTACAAAAAGCCCGGACAGAGCCGGATTTTTCCGCACGAACACGGAGGGAACAAAGAATCTGGTGCGTGCCCTGATGGCCGAGGACATGATTCCCCGGCGTTTCGTCTTCGTCTCCTCGCTCAGCATTTTCGGTGCCATCCGCGAAACGCCCTATCCCTATCTGCCGATTCGTGACGAGGACACGCCCGTCCCCAACACGGCCTACGGCGAGAGCAAGTGGAAGGCCGAACAGTTTCTGCAGGGGCTCGACAATTTCCCCTTCGTAATTCTGCGCCCCACCGGCATCTACGGGCCGCGCGAACGCGACTATTACATCATGGGCAAGAGCATCAAACAGCACATCGACTTCGCCGTAGGCTACCGGCCGCAAGACCTGACGTTCGTCTACGTGGACGATGTCGTGCAGGCGGTATTCAAGTCGATGGACGCCCCGCACGCTGTGGGCAAAAGTTACTTCCTCTCCGACGGCCGGGTGTACAACAGTCGTGCGTTCAGCGACTTGCTGCAGAAGGAAATGGGAACTTCATTTGTGCTGCATATCAAGGCTCCGCTGTGGTTTCTCCGTTGCGTCTGCGCCGTCAGCGGGACGGTAAGCCGATGGTTCGGCAAACTCTCGACCCTGAACCTCGACAAATACTACATTCTCAGCCAGCGCAACTGGCAATGCGACATCGAACCGGCCCGACGCGACCTCGGCTACGAACCGCAGGTCGGACTGGCGGAGGGCGTTCGCCGTTCCGTGGCGTGGTATAAGCAGGAGGGATGGTTATAGGCCGAGCACCGAAAGACACAATACACTTTCTTTCAACCCCATATCGGTTTCACTCAAGTTTCACCATAATGACACTACCGCTGTCACGCCGATGACACCGGCAGTATCATCACGCTTGGCAGCACTGCTGTCACGCTATTGACAGCGACCGGCCAAACGCTTCCCTAAGAACACGTCCGCAGATTATTTCTTTACGATGCTGGTTTCCGGATTGCGCAAGCCCGTGGCCCGCGTGAGGTAAGCCTTGGCGGTGCCGAAGCGCAGATTGAGGTCGAGGCGGACGGGAGTGTGGTTGTCATCGTCCGTGACGTAGAAGGTTACGATTTCCTTCTCCTTTTTCTTCGTTTTCTCCATGTAGGAAAATACCAGACAGCGATAGGTCTTTCTGTTTTCACCCTCCGTCGTGAACTTCTTCACACCCCGATAAATGAGGGTTTCTTCCTTTATGCGGTTGCCGTCGGCAAACTGAAACGGAATGCGCTGTCCCACAACGAAGTCGCTCGACTTGTAGGAACGGGCGCGCATGACCATCGACACCATGTCATAGACGCAGGACGAGGACGAATTGTCGGCTACGGAGACACGCCCGTCGCCGTGGCGGTAATACTGATGCAGCCGCGTCTGCCCGCCGGCGTAGGAGTAGCGTATTTCGTTCAGGCGATACTTATCCCCCTCTTGGGCACCTTTACGGTAGTAGTAAGGAACGATGTTCTCCGAATAGACGGCCCGGAGCGTGTCGCGCATGCAGAACCACCGGTCTACGAGATTGGCCGTGCGGGTGATGAGGTCAGTCTGATAGGCCGCCTCGCCGCGATAGGTGACGTTGCGGGTCGTCATGGTGGCCGAACCCGCCGTCTTCCAAATGAATTTCCAGTTGAAGTAGAGTTTATACTCCAGCCGCTCACCTCCCTGTATGGCCGTGTTCGTCACGGGGCACTGGGCACGGAGCAGAACGCTGCGGCTGGTGAGGAGCGGAGAGCATCCTGCGATGAGGAGCAATAGGGCAATAATTCGTTTGTTCATAATCATACTGTTCGGTTAGACCGTCTTCCGGAGCCACCGTTTAACCGCGACTTAGCGTTTCTGCTGCTTGTCCAGCTCGCGCTGCCGGTTTTTGTTCTTCACGGTTTTCTCCTTATCCGGTTTCTGCTTGGTGATGGCCTGGGGTTTCTGGCGGGTGGCTTCTATGGAACGGAAATTCCAGTCCTGCTCCATCTCGAACTTTGCCCGCAGAGGGATGGGACGGGGGAAGTAGAACACTTCCTCCGGCGGCGTCTGACTCCGGTAGTCTCCCGTGTCCCACCGCCCGTTCCGGTTGCGGTCGATGATGAGGCGCATGTAATACTCGGTGGGCTTCAGGTAGAAGAAGTCGGCGCGCCCGTCCACGGCTTTCTGCGAGACCACGGGTTTGTCGCTCTTGTTCAGCAACTGCACGATGTAGTCTGCCGTGTCGCCTTTCTCCACACCGACGAGGCGGATGAAGATGGCCCCGTACTCGTCGAGAGAGCGGACACGAAACTCGTTCTTCATGGACTTCGCATAGTGGCCAAGCACGCTCTTGAAAGCCAGGCTGTCGGCCTCAAAGCGGTATCTCTCCTGCGGCTCCCATTCGGCGTAAAGGCGATACTGACAGATTTTCCCGGGTACGGGCTGCAACAGGAAGGGAGCGGCCACGTATTCGGAGTCCACCTTCAGCGTAAAGTGCACGTGCTCCATATCGACCTCTGCAATGGGTTCGCCAAACGTGAACGTGATATTCTGATTGGGATCGAGCGTGCCCGAAGGATTCAGTTGCGTGGTCATATAAACAGTTTCGTAGGGGTTTTCCTCGGGTTTCACCTCGCCCTTGCTCTTCTTTATCCGCTTTTCACGCTGTTTCTGCCACTCCTCGGAGTTCTTTTGCCGCTCTTTCTCCAGCTTGGCATGTGTGTTCCTCGCCACCAGTTCCAGCGTGTCCGTCCGCAGCCGGTCGATACCCAGCGTGTCCGTGTCGGGGTAAGTCAGAGCAAAAGCAATAGTGTCGGGATAAGAGACGAGCGTATCTGTAATCCAGTACGTTATCGTGTCGTTGTGAAGCGAGGGGTCGGCCAACAGCGTCCGCTCCGCGTCGAATCCTATGCCCGTAATCTGCGGCAGCGTGTCCTGCGGTGCCGTGAAGTATAAGGTGAAACTGTCGGGATTCTTGCGCTCCGTCTTCAGCAGATGTTTGTCCTGACCGGCCTCAAGGAAAGCACGCAACACCACATTGTCGGGATAATAGTGGTAATAAGGCACCATGCGTATTTTCTGTATGACGCTGTCGGCCGACCACACGGTATCGGGCCTCAGGTCGGGGCGATGACTGGTGGAATACGAAGCCGTATCGAAAGCCAGCACCTCGCTCTTCTGACTGAAATAATAGTTGCCGTCCATATCCTGAAGGGCAAAGGCATGATAGGCCCCGTTTTTCACTCCCTTGATGGTGAACTGTCCGCTGCCGTTTGTCCGCGCAACACGGATGAGCGGCGAACTCGTGAAGAGGGTATCACTGTAGGTGGAATCGGCAGCATACAGCCCCACCAATATTCCCTTGACGGGTTCCAAGTCTTCGGCATTGAGCACCGTGCCGGACACTTCCATCGTGTCGATGGTCTCACCCGTGCTGAACGAATAGGTGTACTTGCCCAACGGATTACCCTCGTTGCTGTCCACAATGGCATCACTAAAGTCAATGGTGTAGGTCGTGTTGGCACGCAGGGAATCGAAGAGGTCTATCTTCACACGCTTACCCGCCGTGCGGATGTTCGGCATCTCTATCTGTGGCGGAGAGATAACGACCTTCTCGCTGGCATTCTCCATCTTGATGTATTCGTCGAAGAGGATGCTGACTTTCTTCTTCGTATTGCCCGTAGATTTATTATCGGGAGTACATTGTACGACCTTTGGCGGTGTCTCGTCGTAAGGCCCGCCGTCGGGGCTGCCGATACTGGCACAGGCGACCAGAAGTATATTGAAAGCTAAAACGAGGTAGTTAAATATGGCCGTTCGTCTCATTGCGCTTGCTCTTATGCCCTAACTTTACTTATCCATTTAATCTCAGAAGTTCCTCTATCACTTTCCGCTCATTGGAAAGGCGGGGAATCTTGTGCTGACCGCCCAGTTTGCCCTGCTGGCGCAGCCAGTCATCAAAAACGCCCGGACGGGCCGGAATAACCTGAAGCCGCTGCAGGGTGATGTCCTTGTAGCGCTTCGCCTCATAGTCGCTGTTGAGGGTCTGCAGGGCCAAATCCAAACGGGCGGCAAAGGCCTCGGTGTCGGCCGGAGGACGGCTGAACTCTATCAGCCACTGATGACGGCAACGGCCATGCTCATCCATGAAAACCGGAGCCGCCGTGTATTCCCGCACCTCGGCATCCGTGGCCTTGCAGGCAACTTCGATGCCGCGTTCGGCATTGTCCACAATCAGTTCCTCGCCAAAAGCATTGATAAAAGACTTCGTGCGTCCCGTGATGATGAACTTGTACGGGTGGAGACTGGTGAAGCGGACAGTATCACCTATCAGATAGCGCCACAGGCCGCTTGTCGTACTGATGACCATGGCGTAGTTACGCCCCGTCTCCACCCCCCACAGCGGCACCACCGCAGGCGAGGGCTTACCCAGTTCCTCCATCGGAATGAACTCATAGAAGACTCCGTAGTCCAGCATCAGGCTCATGGCGGGGTCGGACGGGTCGTCCTGCACGCCGAAGAAACCTTCCGAGGCATTGTAAGTCTCCATGTAGTGCATGAGGGGACTGGCAATGATGCGACGGAACTGTTCGCGATAGGGGGTGAAAGCCACTCCGCCGTGGAAGAAAACTTCCAAGTGGGGCCAGACGTCGCTGATGTTCGCTTTCCCGGACACATCGAGGACGGCATTCAATACCGACAGCATCCACGAGGGTACGCCGCTCAGGTTCGTGACATCCTTATTTATGGCCTCGCGGGCAATGCGTTCGCGCTTCTCCTCAAAGTCGGACAGCAGGGCCGTCTTCTTGTTGGGAACGCGAATAAGGTTCACCAGCGGATTGATGTTCTCTATGAGTATGGCACTGAGGTCACCCACGAGTGAATGAGGCAGGTTGTAATTGGGGGCATGGCTTCCTCCCAGGATGAGGGCCCGACCGTCGAAAAGACGGCTGTTCGGGTTATTCCTGAGATACCACGCAACAACATCCTTTCCGCCCCGGTAGTGAGTATCGCGCAGACCGTCGGACGTCACGGGGATGAACTTACTCTTGTCGTTCGTCGTACCGCTCGACTTGGCATACCACCTGACCTGCCCCGGCCACAATACGTTACGTTCGCCGTGACGCATCCGGTCGATGTAGGTTTTCAGGTCTTCGTAAGTGGCGACAGCCGACGAACGGGCAAACTGTTCGTAGGAAAGAATCTTGTCATAGCCATGCTTCGCACCCCATTGGGTGTGCTTGCCCTTCTTCAGCAAGTGCACGAGTACCTTGCGTTGCAGATATTCCGCATCCGTGGCATACCGGTCGAGCCCGTGCAGTCGCGGCACAAACAAGTTTCGTATCAGTCGGGTTCTATTCAACTGTAACTCTCTTTAAGATTCCGAAGGCCCGATTACTTGAGACGCGCCAGTGTCTCCTTGATTCGTCGCAAAGCCTCTACAATGTTTTCGTCACTGGTCGCATAGCTCATGCGGAAGCACTCGGGAGCACCAAAAGCATCACCACCAACCGTAGCCACATGCCCTACTTCCAACAGGTACATGGCGAGGTCGCTACTGCTGTTTATGAGGCGGTCGCCATCGCGTTTACCGAAGAAACTGCTGCACTTGGGGAAGATATAGAACGCTCCCTCCGGCTCATTGACCTCCAGTCCGGGAATCTCTTTCACCAGTTTCACGATAAGATTCTTGCGGCGTTCAAAAGCCAGACGCATTTCCTCTACACAGTCCTGACAGCCGGCAAATGCAGCCTCGGCGGCTTTCTGACTGACACTGCACGGGCCACTGGTGTATTGTCCCTGCAACTTATTGCAGCCCTTGACTATCCATTCCGGAGCGGCAATAAAACCGATTCTCCATCCTGTCATGGCGTAAGCCTTGCTAACTCCGTTGATAATAACCACACGGTCTTTAATCTCAGGGAACTGAGCCATCGAGGCATGTTCGCCCACGTAGTTGATATGCTCGTAGATTTCGTCGGCAATGATGATAACATTCTCGTGGCGCAGCAATACGTCCTTCAGTCCCTCCAGTTCTTTCCGGCTATATACGGCACCGGTGGGATTGCTGGGCGAACAAAGGATGAGGGCGCGTGTACGGGGCGTAATAGCGGCCTCCAGTTGTTCGGGCGTTATCTTGAAATTCTGTTCGATACCGGCTTCCACAAAAACGGGATTACCACCGGCCAGCAGCACCATCTGAGGATAACTTACCCAGTAAGGAGCCGGGATAATGACCTCGTCACCGTCATTCACAACGGCCATAATCGTATTGCAGACGCTCTGCTTGGCTCCGTTGGAGCAAAGAATCTGAGCCGGCGTGTAGTCCACCCCGTTCTCACGCTTCAGCTTGTCCACAATGGCCTGTCGGAGGGCAGGATAACCGGGCACGGGAGAATAGCGGCTCCAGTTGTCGCACACGGCCTGTACGGCAGCGTCCTTGATGTGGTCGGGTGTATCAAAATCAGGCTCGCCCACACTCATGTTAATGATGTCGATGCCTTGTGCTTTCAGTTCGCTACTGCGCTGGCTCATCGCCAGTGTGGCGCTGGGTGACAGACGGTTCAGTCTCTCGGATAGTTGTGCTCCCATAATATCTGTATTTAATGTTCGTTATAAATTCTGTTCTTAAAGTTTATGTCCCATGCGGTTCTTCTTCGTCTCCAGATAGCGACGGTTGTAGTCATTGGGCTCTATCACGATGGGGACATTCTCCACAATCTCCAGACCGTAGCCTTCGAGACCGACGCGCTTGACTGGATTATTGGTGATAAGCCGGATTTTGGAGACACCCAAGCTACGCAGAATCTGTGCGCCCACGCCATAGTCGCGTTCGTCCGGTTGGAAACCGAGATGAATGTTAGCATCCACCGTATCGTCTCCCTGTTCCTGCAACTTATAGGCCGCAATCTTGTTCATCAGACCGATGCCGCGCCCCTCCTGATTGAGATACACGACTACGCCCTTTCCCTCACGTTCGATAAGTTCCATGGCCTTGTGCAACTGTTCTCCGCAGTCGCAGCGCCGGCTGCCGAAGATGTCGCCCGTCATGCAACTGCTGTGCATACGCACCAATACCGGCTCGTCCTTCTCCCACTCGCCTTTGAACAATGCCACGTGCTCCAGTCCATTGGTTTTCTGACGGAAAGGTATGATGCGGAAATGGCCGTGTTCCGTCGGCATATCGGCTTCCACGCCTTTCTCCACGAGCGATTCGCGCTGCAGGCGATATGAGATAAGGTCTTTGATGGCTATAATGCGCAGACCGAAACGCTGAGCAACTTCTTTCAACTGAGGCATGCGGGCCATGGTGCCGTCCTCATTCAGAATCTCGATAAGTGCCGACACCGGCTGCAAGCCTGCCAGACGCGCAAGGTCGATGGCCGCCTCCGTATGTCCGGCGCGGCGAAGCACGCCCTTGTCCTGCGCATAAAGAGGATTGATGTGTCCCGGACGACCGAAATCCGACGGTTTGCGGGCAGGATCGGCCAAGGCACGTATCGTGGCCGCACGGTCATGGGCACTGACGCCCGTGGTGCAACCCTCCAGCAAATCGACGGTAACGGTGAACGGAGTTCCCAGCATCGAGGTATTGTCCTCCACCTGATGGGGCAACTGCAGTTCCTCGGCCCGGCTGATGGTGATAGGGGCACAGAGCACTCCGCGGCCGTTCTGCAGCATAAAGTTCACCTTCTCCGGCGTGATGGTCTCGGCCGCCGTAATGAAGTCTCCTTCGTTCTCGCGGTCTTCGTCATCCACTACTATCACGAACTTTCCCTGACGGAAGTCTTCGATAGCCTCTTCTATGTTTTTTAGTTTCTCGTTCATATATCGGGTATAGGTTAATTACGACATGTTTTCCAATTTCTTTATCCGGTCTTCAATCCGTTGCAGTTTCTCCTGTATGACGTTCATATCGCGACGGAGACGGGCGCGGAAGCGCCAGATGCGCACATAGAGCAGCAACCCGACGGGCAGGAAGAGGCCCGCAGCCATGTTCCAACGGGCATCCCGGAACGGGCGCGTATGGGCGTCCGGAACCAATACGGGTAATTCGTTCAGCGTACCCAGTATCACGCTGTCACGACTGTTGTGCAGCTCCGCGACCATAGCCTCCAACCGCCGGTCGAGGTCTGCGACGGCCGTATCATCTTCGTAGCGGAAGAATATCCTCCGGTAGTCGGGTATGCGCATAAGTCGGTGCTGCGTGGCATAATCCCGACAGTCCGTCCGCAGCAAGGCCATATCGGTCAGCAAGCGCCGATAATCTGGCTCGTAGATGACCACCTCTTTTCGGTTCAGCTTGCGCGACTCGCGCAGACCGAGCAGCCGCATGAAGAACATCCGGTAGCCGTCCATGTTGAAGACAGCCGAATCGTTGTTTGCCTTGTATGTGAGGAAAGCCCCGATGGGAGCCAGCACCATTGTGCTCAGCCACACCCCGAAGGGTATGTACCACGTGCCGGTCTTGGCCATCTTCTCTCCGCTGATGTTCACGATGTAGTAGAAAATAAATATGCTTACACTCACGATGACGGGCATTCCGAGACCTCCCTTGCGGATGATTCCCCCCAACGGAGCACCGATGAAGAAAAATACCAAACAGGCCAGCGAGAGACTGAACTTCTTATGGTATTCCACCTTATGGAGCCGGAGCACCCGGTTGTCCTCGTCTGTCATCAGCCGACGGAATTCATATTCGGCCTGCAACTGCCGCGCCTTGGACGTTGCCGTGCGGACGGCGGACTGCAACTGCTCGTGCGTGAGCGAGATGTAGAGCGAATCGAAAGGTTGTGCCTTATCCAATCGGGCCATCATCTGCGACGAATCCGCCTCCGAGGGCTGCCGTCCCACAGCCCAGTCGCGTTCCATCACCGTGCGCCGCTCCATGTCGTAGAGGGCATGCCCCATGCTGTCGATGCGCTGCGTCAGCGAATCTATTCCCAACGTTATGTTTCTGAGGTCTTTTGTAGACGCGTTGCCGGCAAACAGCGAGGCGTCCATCACATTGAAGTTCCCGTCGAAAGCTATCAAATCCACCTCATGAGTGAACGTCTCGCGCATATAGGGCACATCCGCTTTCATCATGTTGGCGCTCCGGGAATCCATGTTGCGGAAACGTTCGCCGCTATACAGTGTGAGCATCAGGTGCATCTTGTCGGCCGTGCTCTGCAGGCGCGCCGAGTCGGCGAGGACAATCTGCGTGTCCTCCTGAGCGTTCGTGTTCGAGTAAATCATCACCCCGTAGAGCATGCCCGTCTCCGGATTCTTACGCTCCACAAAGATATTATAGCCCGGAATCTCGCCGTAGAACACACCTTCGGGAATGTCCAGTTCCGGCGACTTCTGCTTCATGGAATACACCAAAGCCCCCAGTTGCTTCGTAGCCTCCGGAGCCACGTTGTTCTGGAAATAGAAACTGGCGCCGCACAGCAATAACACCAAAAAGAACAGAGGTTCCAAAATGCGGATGAGCGGTATGCCGGCTGCTTTCATGGCCAGCAATTCCAGTTTCTCGCCCATGTTGCCAAACGTGATAAGCGAGGCCAGCAAAATGCCGGGCGGAAGGGCCACGGGCACAAAGTTCAGGCCCATATACCAGAAAAACTGCGCCAACACTTTCGTAGACAATCCCTTACCGATAAGTTCATCAATATAGCGCCACGTGTACTGCATCATAAACACGAACAGACAGATGAAGAACGTGGCTGCAAGCAGTTGCAGAAACGCTTTCAGAACAAACCAGTCCAACCGTTTTATGAATCCCATATTTCCTACATGTGTTGCGCAAGCCGCCCCGCATTGCGAGTGGCCCACAAAGATACGAATAAAATAACGACGAAAGAAGAAATAGACGTTAATAATAAAAAAAACGATACTTTTCTTTGCAGATTCCGATTTTTTAGTCTACCTTTGCAGCGCATTTCGCAAAAAGCGTTCTTAAAATTAGGATGGCGGGATAGCTCAGCTGGTTAGAGCGTCGGATTCATAATCCGAAGGTCAAGGGTTCAAGTCCCTTTCCCGCTACACGAAAAGAGGAGGTAATTTTTCAAGTTATCTCCTCTTTTCTTTTTACCTGCATTACAGCGTTCGCCGGCCTACGGCAAGTAGCCCGGCGAACGTCCATACGACGACCCGTCCTCGTCCCGCTATGGACGGGCCTCAATCCCGCTATGGACAGAGCCCCGTCCTGCTATAGTCGCGCCAGTGGGGTTACCAACCGGTGCGGCACAACGTCCTTATTCTTTCAAGAATTTATCAATAATCAATTTTGTATTTGACGGCAGGTCTGTTTCTCCGACATAGAATTTCTGAACACCCATGTCTGAAAACCATTTTTGAAGAATACGCTCCATTTGATCCTGATGTTTGGGATCAATGGGATTTACTTCCAGCATAAGAACCTCTATGTTATCGAGTCCATCACGTTCAGCTATCAAACCGGAGTTTGGATTCTTCAATGTCGCAGGGGTAATGTAACTATAATTATTACCAACCTTAACTTTATTTTGAGCATAAAAAATATATCCATCGGTTAAAATCACAATTATGTTGCGAGAATCTTCTCTTACACAATATGTATCAACTTGCTTTCTAAAGAAACCCCAAATGTCACTTCCAGGCCAGTCTTTTGCTTTAAGCGTTGCGTCATAAATCTGAGTAAGACTCGTATTGAAGTTCTTTTGAAACTCTTTAAGCATCTTTTTCTTATCTGCAGGTTGGGCTTTACTCAAATCCATTTCAAGGTCACTTGAAAGCAAGGCAATCTTTGGATCAGCCGGAGTGGGGTAAAAGAACACCTTGATTCTGTCTTTTGAAGGAATTATTTTTTGTGCTTCAGAATGGCTCTTTATGTATTCCGTTATATAACTCACTATCTCAATATCCCTGTCTTTCTGACTTGGAGTCATATCCCGAACAAGTCTGTCGGACAAGTCAAGATAAATAGAAATATTCAGAGGTTTGTCCACATGAGCCGAAGTAATTGTTCCTTTACCGGCAGCATTTGTTTTAGTCTCAGCATCCTTCCCACAAGATACAAACGCCATTGCAACCATAGCAACAGCCACAACTGATAATAATACTTTGGACTTCATAATTATATAAGTTTTATAAATTCTGAATTGAACCTATCATGTCATTAAAGAGATTTGTAGCTTCTTGTTTTTCGATATCCGGCTTATTAAGAACCGCGAGATAAGTTTGCCATCCGGCAAAGAAATTATTCAATTCCAACTTAATCTTGCCAATATCATAACGTGTACTTACTCCCATTTGAGACTCAATTTCCTTAATCTTAGGCCCTATGCCTGTCACTTCCGCTTTTAGGTTTAAGCAATTCTGACGTTCAGTTTCCAACTTTCTCTTAGTTTCTTCTATCTTGTCTTCCATTCTCTTGCGCTTCTCCGGATTAAGGTCAAGGTTTTCCCATGCTTTTATCCAAAAGCCGAAAACAAATCCCCAAATCAAATAAGAAACAAAACCGAGACATATAATAATCCAAAAGTCCTCATCCTTAGAAGCTAAAGATACACTATATGAAGGAACATCATTTAATTGCATCATTGCATTCAAGGCATAAATCTTTTTACAGATTCCAAACGAAAGGAGAGAGTCAAATACAAAGGCGACAGTAATAAGCGTAGGAATCTTAATATACTTTAACCAACCATCCTCACGCTCCCATCGGTTAAGCACGAAGCCAAATGCAAGAAATATAACCGGCATAAAAAGTATGAACATCAGCTCTGCAAAACCATCTTCCCATGCGCTTGCAATAGCCTGAGAATCGAAAATTGCTTGTGACAACGTAAAATCACCGTTTGCAATGTTACCTATATCAAACTGTTTAAAGAATGCAGAATAGCCTACGGAACTATAAAATATAAAGAAATAAATAGAGAATGGCACAAGCAACACGCTTGAAATGACCAGCGTTATCCACGCATCACGATTACGTTCTTTTGTCCCATGCTTTAAGGTGGCAAGCTCTTCGTTAAGTTCCTCAATCTCTGTTAAGAGTTGATTTTGTTGATTTTGGGAGCTTGCTATTTCCTCATTCTTATTTTGGCGTTCCGCTTCCAAGTCCGCCTTTTTAGCATCCAATTTATTTCTTAACGCTTCTTGTAATTTTGCATCGCTTTCCTGCTCCTTGCGTATACTCAAGTAAACAGACTGAAGATAAGGAAGAAGCGTATGAAGTTCACCTGCCGACAATCCTGCAACGCGCAAACCATATTGCTTATAGGGTTCCCCTTTTTTACGCGCAGAAGTTCCTGTTTGCGATACACTCTGAAAAGCAGTCTCTGAGCCGGCATCTATAGATTCCGGTTTGGTGGCGAACAAGCTCTTGACAGAACCACCCTTTAATTTATCCATTAACTTCATGTAGAATCTCGATTTTAGGTTTGTTTTCTTTTACACTCTTAATAAAATAATCCACAATGCCGTCTGCATTTTCAGGCAGAAAGCCATAACGGATTACACATTTTCTCATCATGTCACGCTCTTCCTGTTTTATTTCCCCATCTGCCCATGCCATTCTTGCCAAATCATAAAGGCACTCAACTTTCCCCTCGATGGTGTCAGGAATAGCAGGAACAAGGTTGGCGGTAAGAATCACTTCGTTAATCTGTTCAGGAGTAATCCCATGTTCTACACCAATTTCATACAGAACCTGCCTCTCCGTGAAATCAAATTCTTCATCAGACAAAGACAGACGGTACATGTTGAAGAAGTGCCACCTAAGGACATCATCAACCAACGGGGTGTTTACTTTGTTTTCTTCCATTTTGTAAATGATTTAGTTATACTTTATAAATAACACACTGCAACACATTATTTTCAGTTGCTTCCTTTTGCGATAGAGCGGACAACATCAGCCCGGTCGTACTTGATTGATGCCACCAAGTACGACTGCATTCTCGAAAAGCCGATTTCTGACGTCCAAACATTGCTACAACTTTGCCCGTTTGGCTCCTAAAAACGGTGTGAAATATCTGTTTTACACATGAATAAAGAACGTGGAGCCAGCTCCTGTCGCTCGTTCCACGGTGTAAGGCCTTCGCATTGCCCATCAAGTCTAAACGAGCAACGCGGATTAGCCCCACGAAAGGTATATGTACAACGATACATACTGATAAAAGGACTCAACTATGGCTGTCCACTATCAATGATGCGTGTAATAACTACACCTTCATGAGGCGTTCCCGTTACTTTGTTTCTGACTTGATGATTAGAGTTTGCGAAGTTCTACACCGCCAAAACCAAAGCGTCCAGAAAACGCCTTTTTCACATGTATTCCTTGCCCACCGGCAAGTGGTCACATCATGCGACCATTCGTGTGCTCTGTCAGTTTTGCGCCATAAAGAGCACCTCGGGCGTGTATCTTAACATACGGATAATGCTCCGTATTATGGTTTTCTTTTGCAAAAATAATAAAAAAATGACAAAGACGGACATTATTTAGCTTTTTTCGTTAAGACACATCATTTTAGTCAGCCCAAAGAGTGCGGCAGATAAAAAGTTCTTTCCGATGCCAAACGATATGTCTGTCTACACGCCCCTACTATAGACCCGTACCCGTCCCGCTATGGACAGAGGCTCGTCCCGCTATGGACGGAGGCCAATCCTGCTATGGACAAAGCCCCGTCCTCCTACGGGTGTGTGCGCGTGTTCGTCTTTATATGCGTCAGAAAACAAAAAATGTCCGCAACTTGTTCTTTCCGGAACAAGTTGCGGACATCGGGAGAAGGCTACGCAATCGGCCGTTCTATTAACGCCCGTAGGCCTTCACCAAGTCATGAACCTTTTGGTTTAGTGCCGTACAGTTCATCAGTTGCTCCAGTGTGAGGTGCATGCGCCAGCGCCAATAGTGGCGGGGATTGGCGGGAACGTTTATGCGCTCGTTCTCAAGGTGCGGAGTGCGCACGTCGGCGTCGATGGAGAGCCAGTCCTGCAGACTGAGCAGGCAGAGCATGGAGGGACTTTCGAGATGCCGGCTCACCACCTCCTCCGCTATGGGGGCAGGCAGGGGATGCGGGGCAGGGCCTTCGTGGTGAAGCACCTGATTGTAGTAGTTCTGGGCGGCTTCGCGCTGTTCGTCCCACCACTGGCGCAACGTGGACATATCGTGCGTGCTGATGGTGGAAACGCTCCGATAGGGGTTCTCCCAAAGGTTGGCAAACTGCATCCACGGGCACTTGGGCATGGTCTGAATCTCCAGGGTGAGGATGCCGATTTCGTTCATCACCCAAGGCACACATTCGGGTATCATGCCGAGGTCTTCGGCACAGACAAGCATGCGGGTGGCACCGACCAGAGCGGGCAACTTCTTCATGGCCTCCTGATACCAAAACTGATTGTGGCGATGGTGGAAATAATGCTCGTGAATACGGTTGAAAGCATCCCGCTCGCTGTCGGAAAGGTCGTCATAAAGGAAATCGTACATGGCCACAATGCGGGGATGGAAACAGTCGGGCTGCTTCCGGTCGCGCAGGAAGAGCACGTTGCTGATAAGGCGATAGATCCCGTCGCGCAGAGACTGGGATTCGGCATCGGTCTTTCCGCAGAAAGCGGCCTCCACCTTGCGCTGCGTGTCGTATTCCGGCTTCATGGCGTAGTGGCCGTTACCCAGCGGGTCGAGATAGACGCGGCGCACGTCGGAAGTGCGATCGCCGAAAAGGCGGTGGATGATGCGGTCGGTAATGTACGGAACGGTATAGGTCTGCTCGCGCCACGGAAGCCCGAAGCTCTCGATTTCACCGACACTCATGGGGAGCGAGGGTGCAAAATGTCCTAGCAATCCGTGGACACTCTCCTGCGGAATCTCCCAGATGCGGAAGAAGCCCAGGACGTGGTCTATGCGATAGGCATCGAAGTATTCGGCCATCTTCTCGAAGCGGCGACGCCACCAGCGGCAGCCGTCGGCCAGTATGGCATCCCAGTTGTAGGTGGGGAATCCCCAGTTCTGCCCGTTCTGACTGAAATAGTCAGGGGGAGCGCCGGCCTGTCCGTCGAGATGGAAGTATTGAGGCTCCGTCCACGCTTCCACACTCGTGGGACTGATGCCGATTGGAATGTCGCCTTTCAGTACGACACTCTTCTCACGGGCATAATCACGTACCTGACGCAACTGCTGATGGAGAATATACTGCACGTAGCAGTAGAAATTCATCTCGGCAACGGATTCCGGATAGCGGCGGTTTAGTTCGCGGATGGTCTCCGGCTTGTAGACGGCCATTTCACCCCAACGGCGGAAGTCGGGCGTGCGGTATTTGTCACGGAGCCAGCAGAATGCGGCATAGGGCAGCAGCCATTCACTGTTGTCGGCAAAGAACTGCTTATAGGCCTTGGAAACCTTCGTGGCTTCCCACTCCTGTTGAAAAATCCGTTGCAGATAACTGCGCTTTCCGGCCATCACCTGCTCATAATCGAGGAAGGTCAGGGCATTCAGCCGTTGCTGCATTTCGTCGTAGGAGGCACGCAGAGCGGCATTGGCCAAAGGAGGCAAAGCCTTGAGGTCGGCATAGAGCGGATGGAGCGCATAGATGCTGATACTGTTATAAGGATAAGAGTCTGTCCACTGTCCGGTCAGCGTCGTGTCATTCACCGGCAGAAGTTGCAAAGCGTGCTGTCCGGTCAAGGCCACCCAGTCAATCATGCGCCGCAGGTCGCCGAAGTCGCCCACGCCGAAACTGTGCTCACTGCGCAGACTGAAGACCGGAATGACACATCCCGCACAACGCCGGGGGGCAAAGGGGAGCCGTATGGTTTCGTCCTCCTGCACTACCGCCATCCGCTTCTCGATGTGAGGGAGGGAGAGACGACGGTTGTCGTGCAGTTCCCAAATGTATTGTCCCGTGGCGTTATCTATAACAAGGTATTTGTATTCCGGAACTCCGGAAAGTTGGTCGAGGTCGAGCGTGAAGGCCCAACAGGCCGGTGCCACCGGGGTAAGCCGCACCTCGCGCCCTTTCTGCCACTCGCCCAAGGCAGGAGCACTGCCCAGAACGGCCAACATCTGTCCTTCGGGAACCTCGGGAGCAAAGACGTACACCGTGAGTTGCTTGCTGACTTCCGGGCGGAAAGGCCAGGACTTCGCCTTGTGATGGAAGAAAGCCTCGGTGAAGGCACTGGAATAGAGGTAGGACTCTGCCGGCCGATCACGCCAGCAGTCGTCCATCCGAATGCGCTGCACCCCTTTTGGAAAAGTCACCAGACGGGGCAACTGCGCCCATTCGCTGCGCGTTACCTCGCCGTCTTGCTGAATGACATAGCGGTAAGACAATGACGTAGCGGCCGTCGGTACACGAATCTCGCCGCGCCACGTTTCGCCATCATGGGTGGAAAGTTCAAGTTCCGCCTCTGTCGTCTTTCCCGACTTCGTAACCCACGTCAGCAGGACGGACACATTCTCGCCCCACACCGTGCGATAGACAATCTGAAATCCTATATTCATGGTATTGTTCTCAATAGTTGATTTTTGCGTTACAAACTTACACAAAAAATCCGAGAACAACACCCCTTTCGCTCATAAAACCCGTAAAATCCGGCCGACAAAGCCCGGAAAACTACTTCTCCAACCGCAAAATGACCCACAAAACCACCGGAGCACCTATGATGGGCGTGATTACGTTGATGGGAATGATGCCCGATTCGCCCGGCAATGTGCTCACGACGTTACAGAAAAGTGTCAGCGATGAACCCACAAGCAGCGTTGCCGGCAAGAGTGAGCGATGATTGGCGGTACCCGACAGCAAGCGGGCAATGTGCGGAACGGCCAGACCGACAAAGGCTATGGGGCCGCAGAAAGCTGTGGAAGAGGCGGTTAGAAGTCCCGTAGTGAAAAGTAGCAATGTACGGGTGCGGGTGATGCTGATGCCAAGGTTGCGGGCGTAATTGTCACCCAGCAGTAGTGCATTCAAAGGTTTAACAAGCAAAAGGGAAAGTAATAGCCCGAAGAGCGTGACGGCGACCATGTAAGGCAAGCGGTCGAGCGAAACCGAAGAGAACGAGCCCATGCCCCAGAGTGTCATGGCATGGACGCCCTCAGCCGTGGCACGGAAGTTGAGCAGGGATATGGCACTGGAGGCTATGTAGCCCACCATCATACCTGCGATAAGAAGCATGACATTGTTCTGCAACAGACGGGAAAGAAACAGCAGAACAGCCATCACGGCAAAAGAGCCCAACAGGGCGGCTACGATGATGAGCGCGAAACCGCCAAGTGTGAGCGTTCCCGTTGTCAGGCTGCCGCCGGCTAACAAAACGACGAGGGCTACACCTAGATGGGCACCACTATCGACGCCCAAAACCGAGGGCCCGGCCAACGGATTGCGAAAGGCCGTCTGCAACAGCAGACCGGAAGCGGCCAGCGACGCGCCCGAGAGCAAAGCCGTCACGGCCTGAGGCAGGCGATTTTCCAGAATGATGTACTGCCACGAGGGATGCGCCAGACAGCCACGACCTAACAGGATGTCGGTAATCGCGGCAACGGGAATGCTCACACTGCCCGAATAGAGCGATGCGGCAAAAAGCAGCAGCGTAGCCAGCAACAAACCAATTATGGACAATCCGGACTTCATTCCAACGGGTAAAAGTACGCTTTTTCAGGTTCAATTCCTAATTCCGGATGAATTATTTGCACCAGACTGCCTAAAAGCAGGTCGGGATGGAAGGGAGTCTCTTCGTAAAAGCGCGTTTTCTCCAGATTACAACCATAGACACGCCCGGCACGAACTGAACGGAAATAGGCAAAAGGAGGATAGTCGGAAATGAGTTGGTTAAGCGTGAGAGGAACTGACTGGTTGTACTTGATGAGCCATATATCGGCCTGTTGGCCTTTCTCGAAAACTGTTTCCACACTCAGGGGCAGCGAACCGTTCTTCTTACGGTCGCCGAAGAGGTAGCGGGCACCGGCATCACGGTAGAGCACTCCCATCGCACTGTTTCCGCCCGGCACATACCACACACCGGAATAAGGTTTTTCGGCCACGAGGGTGGGACGATGGCCCACCCGGGCCGCCCGGTCTCTGAGGTTCAGATAGCGTTCCTCCACAGAACGAAACAGGCTGTCGGCACGCTCGTAACAGCCAAAAAGCAGACCGTACAGTTTCATCCACTCAGCACGCGCCAAAGGACTAATCTCCATATAGTCGGCACACTCGATAACGGGAATCCCCAAACGCTCCACACGCCCGTAACCGGCAGAATTCTCGAACGGCGAGATCAGCAGTCCGTCGGGCTGCGCATCCATGATTTTCTCAATATCGGGGTCTACAGCCGTGCCGAAGTTCGCCACACGCCCTTCTTTGACGGCCTTACGTATCGAAGAGATATAGATATACTCAATTTCGCAGATACCCCGGATAGACGATTCGCACCCCAGTTCTTTCACTAATCCGCAGTGAACGGCCGTGAAAATGCCGGCACGATGCAGAGGCACACGAACTAAGGTTTCTTTCCCCTCCTGCAATGACCGAGGAGCATCCGCACCCTCCTCCACCAACGCATAGCGATGCAGCACCGCTGTCGTGTCCCAGGGATTGCGGATAAGCACTTCCGTATAGCCGTCGTGCCGAATCAAGGTCAGGTTACGGGCATATTTCATGGGGATGGTATCGCCATGAACGGATGCACTCCGGCTCGTCTTATCCCCGCAACAGGAGAATGAAAGCAGGAGGAATAGGAAAACTATCCCTTTTAAGGGAGAGGGGAAACGGATTTCTTCCATTGTGGTCTTATTTCTAAAAAGAATTCGACATTGCGGCCCGCCATCGGTCGCGACAGGACGGTCACATACTCCAAACCAAGTATATTGTTCACCACGCCTTTCAGTGAAGCATGGACTTTCCGCCATTGGAAAGTCTTTTCCAGCGATACGTTATTCATGTAATAGGGTTTCAGGCGGCCCGTAATGTAGGAAACCTCGTTGCTAGTGGTCGTAAACCGCTCACTGTAAAACACCCACTGATACTGCAACGTCCAAGTTTTCCATGAGAGAGTCCCCAGAAAGTTAGCCGTATGGCGCGGCACATACACCAGTTGCTTGCCGTATGACGCATCATTCACCGTCTGCCGGTCGCTCTTATTAACCGAGGGAGTGTAAGCATAGTTTCCCATCACAGAGAACCGCCAGTCGCGCTTTATCCTCACCTCGGAAGTCAGCGTCAGTTCCATTCCGTAACTATGCACTTTCTTCAGGTTGGACGGCTGCCAATAGCCCTTTGCGTTCGGTGTCCACAGAATCCAATCCGTGATATAGGAATCGAAAGCCGAGAGGTTCGCCTTTACCGAATACGCTTTCTGCTGCACCCTACACTCGATACCCCCGTCATAAGTCACCCCTTTTTCGGGCCGCAAGGCTGGGTTTCCGCCGGGCTTGTAGTAAAGGTCATCCATCGAGGGATAGCGATAATTCCGTGCCACGGAGGCTTTGAAGAGGCTCCGGAACGTTCCCGATTTCTTCAAAGGACGGGAAGCAAGCGCATACTCGGCAAAAAGAGCCGGAATGACAGGCACAAAGTTGCGCTTATAACACTCTTCACGCAGGATGGTGGAAAACGACAACCCTTTGTAGGGCCGCCATTTGGCCGAAATGCTCATCGTGTACTCCATGCGCCCCAGATTATAGTTGTTCCCGATGTGAAAAGGGCTACGGTCTTTGCTGTTCACGTGATTATAACACGCCGAGGCATTAGCTGTCAGCAACCAGTTATCCCGGGGCATCCAGTCCGCATTGGCCTGCACATATCCCTGCTGACTATGTGTCTGCGACTTCGTTATATTGGTTTGGGTGCCCGAACGGGTGGTAGAATAATCGTAGTCCATGTCTCCGTAGGCATATCCTCCTTTCACCGAAAGGCTCCACCGCTCAAACGTTTTGTCCCAACTCGATACCGCGCGGAGCGTGTTCTGTAAATGTTCGTTCCTGAAGTCCGTGTCGTTTTTATAATCAACACTCAGGAAAGGCAACCCACGCAAGCTATAAGAGTACCATGCCATCAGCGCAAAACGCCCCTTCTGCGGACTGTTGTAATACAAGTCCTGCATGACATGCACATCGTCGAAGTAGCCGCTTTTGTTGCGCTCCCGCGGACGACCGATTTTATCATAGTTGGTGTACTTGAAGTCGTTGGCTGACGTGGAATAGACGGCTCGCGTGCTGCTGCTCCAGCGTTCGCCGCCATAGGTGAAGCGCAGGTACTGGTCATACGTCTTGAACGACCCTACGCCTTGAATGTACTGAAGCAGACAACCTTGGTTGAACTGCGGCAATGTGCTCATATCCACCGCCCCGCCCAGGCCTCCGCCCGTCAGTGTGAGCGACGAGGCCCCATAAAGCAGATTGGCTTTATCAACAAAATAAGCCGGTATATTACTGAAATCCACCGTACCGAGCATGGGAGAATTTATCTTCATCCCGTTCCACAACACCTGCGTGTGACTGGGTGACGTACCACGAAACTCTGCCGTGGACTCTGTGGCCCGCCCATACGTCTTGACGAAGAGCGTGGAATGCTGCGTGAGAATCTCGGACATCGACAGAGCCACGTTCCGATGCAGAACGGTCGTGTCCAACGTCACCTGCTGCACTCCGGTGTCGCGCAAGCGACGGAAAGCCGATACTTGCACCTCCTCCAACGTTTGCGTTTCCTGAGCAAACGCCGGAGGAGGCATCGAAAAGAACGACAAAAGCATGAGAACAACACAAGAAAGACGGCACGCAGAGCCTAAATACCCAAGGCATTCTTTCTCTTGTCCGGCATCCCGTCCGTGTCCTCTCATGGTACCCTACTCTAAATGATAATCGCTGATATAGTAGACCTCGGTACTTATCTCCCCAAGGTTAGGCGTGGAACCCGTCTGCGCGGTCTGCACCTTGACGAAGTCGATATACTCCAAATTCGCCAGTTGGCCGTCCCACGTGCGGGCATTCGCTATCTTGTAGTACCCCATCTTCCCGGCCGGCCCGTCCTGCACATCGTTCAGGTTATCGGCATATCCCCAATCGTAAGGGGGCATTTCAGAATAACCGTCCTCGTAGGTGGCCCGGTTGCGGAGCCGCGAACCGAAATAAGTGTGTTCCGTACCCGTAATCCAAGGTTGCCAATAATAGGCCGACGGATTCCAGTAACTCATATAGGGAATATATCCGGTCTCATTCAAACAATCCCGCCAGCCTACCGCCGACTTTGCTTTCTCCGGCCGGTAATAAGTTATGGCATACTCTAAAGTTTCGTTCTCCGAACCATACTCCGACCCTGCCAGTTCAAACCACTGGTCGTTGGGCAGCCCGTCGCCATTGTCGTCCTGACTGACCCAGATAATACCCGGTTCTGACTGATAACTGAAAGGATTGCCCTTGATGCAAAGGTCATAGTCGGCACCACCGGCACGCACACTATGGTCGAATCCGGCAATGAGGTAACCGCCCTGTCCGCCTAGACTCACCGACCACTTGTTCGAAAACTGCTCCAGTACGATGTCGCAGGCCTGCTCGTGAGTGCAGTCCGCAGAAAAGTTCTCGCCCGTAATGAGATAACCGTTCACCTGATGGCCCGGAGCGGGCATGTATTCGTATATCCGGTTTACCATGGCCTGCCCCGAAGCAGTGCGCCGGTATGTCCCGGCCGGAGGGCAGACGTTCACTACCAGTTCCTGCTGCTTTCCTTCCACGGGATGCCGCAGCGTAATCACGTGCCGGCCCTCCTCCGAGGCCACAAATACCTCTGCCACCTCCTCCGTGCTTCCGGTCATGTAGGCTTTCACCTTGATGGTGCGCCCGAGAGCCACGTTAATTTCCGTCCACGGAAACTGCCAGTCGCCCATTTCGGGAATATCGGGCAATCCGGCCTCCGGCACTTCCGTAACCGTGATTTTCACCTCATCCTCCACCTGCCCGTAGCGGTTCGTGACAGTGACTTTCACGTAGTATTCGCCAGCCTTGTCAGTGGTGAACGTATAGTAATTGTCGTGCCCCACCACTTTGTCCCCTATCGTCCACACATAGACCGACGTTTCGTCGAGGTGCTCGACATCGGGCACCAGTTGCAGGCTCTCACCCGCCTGAATATGGAAGCGACCCGAAGCCATCTGCCACGTAATGACGGGCAGTTCGCCCGCTCCGACAGTTTCCTCCGCCGGGCCGTCGTCACTGCAGGCCGAAAATCCGGTCAGCAGAAGGACGAGAATAAAGAAAAGATAGTTTTTCATTGAAATGCAAATCCGTTAGGGGTTATGCCGACACGGAACTTATCAACGAGCACGCCCTCCGCCGTGTAGCGATAAACCACGCCAGACTGGCGATAGTCCACAGCATCAGCCACATAGAGTTCTCCATTACGGGGATTCACCCCGATACCGTAAAGGTAATGCCGACGTCCGTCCGCTCCCCGTTCGGCCTCAATGAAGGGGCGCACGGGAACGTGCGGCGCGGTGATGCTCATCCGGTAAATGTCGTTATTGATCAGATAGAGCCATGTGCTGTCCGGATTCACGACCAGTTGCACATTGGCCTCATCCACATCCAACGTCTGATCCTGCTCCACTTCCAGCGTCTCGGCATCAATGCGATAGAGATGCGGAACGTTGTCGCCAAAGGCATCCTCGCCCGTGGAATATCCGCCATCGGTAACAACCCACAATTTGCCGCGCCTGTCCATGACCATACTCTTGGGCTGCCAACTGTCCAGCACGATTTCGTCTGTCACCTCGTCTTTCGTAATATCCACAACCAGAATCTTGTTCGAGTAGCTCCAGCAATTCACGAACACCCGATTGCCCCATCGGTGCATCTCTTCCGTACTGGCATAACCGCCGGACGCCTCCTGACGTGTCGGAATGCTCCCCACGTACTGCATCGTCTTCGGATTGAAGACAGTAATGTAGGGCGAATAAAGGTCTGTCACGTAAGCCTTCCCGTCACTGACGAAATGGATGTATCGGGGATTTATCATGTGCTCGGTATCTCCGGCCTCCAGTTTGCCTTTTACCTTGAACGTCGCCGTGTCCAGTGCCCAGATGACACCACTGTTCTCCATGGCCACATAGGCCACCCCGTCGTGAATGCTGACGGACTGGCCCGTGTCGCCCAACCGCGCGCCGCCGTTGGCCCGACGGAACACGCCGTTCTCCACCTCGCGCGTCTCCGGATTGTAGTACGAGAGCGTGCTGTTGCCGGCATTGAAATTTCCCTCACACAGGATAATCACTCCGCGTCCCAGTTCGCCGAACTCTTCCGGCTCCATGCCGGACTCGGAGTCAGAACATGCCGCCGACAGCACGAGGGCTGCCAGCAGCATGCTCACTTTATACATATAGATAGATGGATTTCTCAATTTCTTTCTTTATAATGTTGTCGGAATCAGTCCATCTTCACCACAACATTGTCAAATGCGAAATACGCAGGCGTCTTGACGTAACCGGTAGCCGTAGCATCGCTACCCTTCATGGTGAAGGTCAGACTGTTCACGGCACCCAACGCACTCAAGTCCACATGCTTCCACGTGCTCATGAACTTACCGTCACGGGCCATGTCCACTTCCACCTTACCCGTGCCTTCGGGATTCTCCTCCGTAACGTCGGCCGTCATGACGAGAGTCAGATAGTCGCCCTCCTCCATCAGTGCCTTGGCACCACTGGTATTGCCGTTCATGGTCACACCCAACTGATAGGTCGTCGGGCTGACATCCATCGACTTAATCACACGCTTGGCACCCTCCTTGAACTCAATCTTCGCCGTACAGTAGACCACGGCAAAGTTTTCGCTGCCGTTCGTTCGGGGCACGGCCAACTGATACATATAGCTGTTGTGTCCGGCAAGGTCGTCATCAATGTAGTTCGAAATAGCCGTACCTCCCTCGGCATAGCCATAATTACCGCCCCACGCACGGGTCAGTCCGCCCTGCAGACCGGTTGCGGCGTCGCTCCACGCATACGTGTCCTTACCCTCGCCGTAGAGCAGGTTTCCGTTATACTGCGGATTGTCAATCAAGGCATTCCAGTAGTCTCCCTCGAAAGTCACCGTCTCCGTTTTCTCCACAGGTGTACCATTACCGCCCTCAATTTCAGGGGCATCTTCCTCACACGATGTCACGGCAAAGCCCATACACAAAGCGATTGCCAAGTAAAAGAATTTCTTCATTCTTCTATTATTTTAATGTTCAACAATAAGGTTCTCCATCGGCTGTATCCACGCAGCTTTTACCGGATGGCAACGGCGGCAGGTCTTCTGACTCGCCCTCCCCTTCTTTTCGCGGCACCTTCCCGGCCTTTCGGTCAGCCAGTGGTCAAATTGCCACAAGAGGTCTCTATGAGGGCTCACAGCAGCGGGACTGTTCAGGACTTTCACCTGATTCCCTTATCCGCATTGCTTGGGACGAAGAGAGGTTCTCACACTCAACGTCGCCGCAAAGGTAGCACAAACCTTGCAAACTACCAAACATTTTTGATTTTTATTCTACAACGCAGGCCGAAGAGTCCGTAACTCTTCGGCCCGGCATCATGCCATCGGCACGAATATATCATCCTCTTTCTGAACAAGTCAGGCACTTAGAACTTCTCCGCCAATGCGGCAGCTCTGGCGCAGCCGTCGGTTTTGTCGATGTCGCCCTCGACAAATACCCCGGGCACAAGCACCTCACCTACGATGTCCCATTTCAGGAGGGCGGCCGTACGCTCCATTGGCAGCCGCACGCCATCCATCACCGACGCATCGTGTTCCTCACAACAGCAGATGAGCCCCATCTTCTTTCCCGAAACGGGTTTCTGGGCCACGCAGAAAGAGAACACTCGGTCGATTACGCCCTTTATTTGGGCAGGGATGGAATACCAATAGACCGGCATGGCGTAGACAATGGCATCGGCCTCCAGAATGTGGGGCGCGATGAGGTTGAAATCATCGTCAAATGAACAGGCCTTTCCAGTCTTGAAACACGTCATGCAGGCACGGCAACCGCCTATTTTCATCAGGGCGGCATCGAAGCGCACCACTTCGTGACCTTTGGCTTCCGCAGCTTTGATGAAAGCCTCTGTCATGGCAAACGTATTGCCTTTTCTGCGGGGACTCCCGGTAATCACGGTTATCTTCATTTCTTTATCGTATTTGAGTTCTGATTATACGCCTTTGCCACACACTTCCACGCGCCGTCAATCTTCAGCAGAAGGAGGAAATCCGTAAAGTCGATGCTGCCGCCCCAGCCTTCCTCCAAGACACGGACAACAGCCACGGTCTCTTCCACCGCAAGGACGTCGATACGTGCCTTGAAGTTGGCATCCGCCCCCACCGTGTCCACATTGGTGTAGAACTGCCCGATGGAACCGTGCTCCAGTGCCCCGTTCAGTATACCAAACAGCACGGCATCGTCCGTGAAGAGTTTCTTTGCATGTTCACTGTTACCCTCGGCAACGCTTCTTACGAATAGTTCCGCGGCCTTGGCCACGGCTTCGTATTCCTGAATCTTATCTCTCATAATGCTTACGAATTAAAATAAATGCTTTTTCCGAGGACAAAATTACAAACATATTTCGACCCCGGCAAGTACCGAAAAATTATTCGGTATTCCCCATTTCATTTATATTCATTACCTTTGCAACACAATCCTATACTATGGCATACCAGAAGAAGATACCCGTAGACCTCAACTGCCCCCTGCGGCTGACCATGAGCCTCATAGGGTCGAAGTGGAAATCCTGCCTGCTCGACGAATTGCGTTCGGGCGAGAGCATGCGTCCGAGCGAGATACACAAACGTCTGCCCGAGGCCGCCCCGCGCGTCTTGGACATCCAGTTGAAACAGATGGTCGAGGACGGGTTGGTCGTCAGGACGATATATCCCGGTCTGCTCCTACACTCCGAGTACGCGATTACGGACTTGGGCCGCTCGCTGCTCCCCATCATCGACGCCATGCTGGCATGGGGCGAGGAACATTTCGACCTGTTCCGCACCAAATACGGCCGATAGGCTACGAGGACTTCATTATTCAGAGGTGAGCGGTTAATTATTCGCTCACCTCTGAATAATTAACCGCTCACGACCGAATAAACAAATCCTCTAAAGGTTTGATACCATGCAATAGGCCAGAAAGGCCGAAAGTTCCGTAAGCAGAAACAAGGCCCCGCAGCAGTCGCCCGTGTAGCCGCCGAGGCGGGTGCGCAGATAAAAGTAGAGGTACACGGCCACCCCGAAAGGCAGGGCCGGGACAAGGAGACAGAGCGGACTGCAGGGCAGCAAACAAGCGGCCAACGTCATGGGCAGCAGGCCCTGCACGGCCAATCCGGCCCGCGGACTACGCTGACGATAAACTATCCGCGATTTGGCCGTCTGCTCGTCACGGGCGTAAGGCAGCAGACCGACCACCCCGGCGGCAAGCATCTTGGCATAGGGGTCGGCCACCAGTATCAACACGGCGGCCCGCCCCGGCGGGAGCGACCACAAGGAGGCAAACAGCAGAGCAACGTAGAGCAGAAGGGCCAGTACGCCGTAGGTTCCGATGTGGGAGTCCTTCATGATGGATAGTATGCGCTCGCGGTTGCCCGCCCCACCGCCGAAACCGTCGAAGAAGTCGGCCAGCCCGTCCTCATGCAGGGCACCGGTGAGGAACATACGTGCCGCGAGGGCCAACAGGACAGCCACGGGATAAGGAAACACCTGACTGCCGACATAGAGCACAGCCGCCGTCACGGCCGCCGTTAGCCAACCGACCAACGGCCACCACTCCGTAACCCGGCGGTAGGCCTCAGTCGGCGGCTGATGCAGGCGCCACAGGGGCAGACGGGTGAAAAAGAGCAAGGCCGCCCACGCGGGGTCGTACCACTTGGGTTCAGAAGTATTTGGTGATGTTGGCATGGCTGAACGTGTTCATTTCGTTAATCATCCGCACGGCGGAGTCGATAAGGGGGAAAGCACACAGCGCGCCCGTTCCCTCCCCCAGACGCAGCCCCAGCGTGAGCAGCGAACGGGCCCCGATGGCCTCAAGCATGCGCCGGTGACCGTTTTCGTCGCCCGAATGACAGAACACCATGTAGTCCTGCGCTTCGGGACAGAGTCGGATGGCAGCGAGGGCACAGGCCGTCATGATGAAACCGTCCACCAACACCAGTGTCCGACGCTCGGCCGCACGGAGCATGGCCCCGATGGCGGCCACCATCTCGTAACCGCCGAAGTAGCGGACAACCTCCGCCACAGTGTAGCGGGCATGGGCCTGCAGAAAGCCATCGACCGCCGCCTGCAGCACCTCGTACTTGCGACGGATGCCCGGCGCATCGAGACCGGCTCCCGCCCCCACACACTCCGCAAGGGGAATCCCACAGAAGAGGCTCATCCAGATGCTCGACGGCGACGTATTGGCAATCCCCATTTCCCCGACGCAGAGCACGCGGCAGCCCTCGGCCAGACATTCGTCCGCGAGTTCGGCTCCCGTAGCGATGGCCGTGTCCATCTCCTCCTCGCTCATGGCCGCCTCGTAGAGGAAATTCCGCGTTCCCGGAGCTATCTTGCGAGAGATGATGCCGGGAACGCCCGACAGGTCGTAATCGACGCCCACGTCCACGATACGCAGACGGAAACCATGCTGCCGGCAGAACATATTCACTCCGCCGCCCCCGTGCGTAAAATTCACCATCTGCTGCCACGTGACCTCACGCGGCGACAGACTGACGCCCTCCCGCTCAATGCCGTGGTCGCCTCCGAGCAGCAGGTGACAGGGATGGGCCAGCGACGGCGTCAGCGTCTGCTGCACGAGGCAGACCTGCATGGCCAGTTCTTCCAACCGCCCAAGCGACCCTTTGGGCTTGTTCAGATTGTCTATCCGGTCTTGTATAGCGGCGCGGAGGCCCTCATCGGGGCGATGTATCTCAAACGTTCTCATATTTTCTTTATTTCTTGATTACTACCGGGATTCCGCTCACCATCAGCACCACTTCGTCGGCACGGGCGGCGACATACTGATTCAGCCACCCCAGCAAATCCGTGAAACGGCGCTGCACGCGGTTCTCGCTGACGCCTCCCGAACCTATCTCGTTGGTCACGACGATTAGCGTCCCTTCCTGCTGACACAACTTGTCAAACTCGCTCTGCAGCCCTTTCAGTGCCTCGTCCACATCCTGCATCTCGTAAAAGAAGTTGGTGGCCCACAGCGTCAGACAGTCCACCACGGCCACCCGGCCTGATAGGTCGAGACGGGAGAGCCATTTCTCCTCCTCCCGGTTTTCCCACTCCGGGCCGCGACGCTGCTGATGGGCTATCACACGCTGCCGGAACTCCTCGTCCCACACATGGGCCGTGGCCACATACACGGGCCGTGCCGCCAACGCAAGGGCCAGTTGTTCGGCATAGCGGCTCTTCCCCGAACGCTGCCCGCCCGTCACAAGGATAATCTTTTTCATAGGCTGTAAATGATAAGGAGGATTAGCACGGCCAGAAACTCCGTGATGCGGTTCACCCGCACGGCACGGCGCATGTCACCGACCGACAGCGGACGGTGACATGCGCCGATATAGGGTTTATAGAATAGCTGACCGAAGTAATAGTGAGGCCCGCCGAAACGGCAACGGAGAATGCCCGCCAGTGCGGCTTCGGGATAACCGCTGTTGGGACTGGCATGCCGGCGCCCGTTCCGCCACACGAAGCCGGGGAGGGAGAAATCGCCTCTGAGGAGCACATACGGAAGTATCATCAGCAGGGCCGTCAGACGGGCCGGAATGTAATTGGCCATGTCGTCTATACGGGCAGCCCAGCAACCGAAGTCCTTGTAGCGCGGCGTGCGATAACCGAGCATGGAATCCTGCGTGTTCACCATCTTGTACGTGAGCATCGCCGGCACGCCGCCAATCGCCAACCAGAAAAGCGGTGCTATGACGCCGTCGCTCAGATTCTCGGCCAGGGTCTCCAAAGCCGCCGTGCGCACTTCCTGCGCCGTCAGCTCCGACGTGTCGCGCCCCACGATGCGGGCCACCTGCCGACGGCCGTCCTCCAGGGAACGTTCGAGGGCAAGAAACACCTGCCGCACCTCTTTTATCAGCGTCTTGCCGGCCAGACAGTAGAAAATGAGAATCGCCGACAGCGGATAATTGAGATACGCCAACGGACTATCGCCAATCAGCCGCAGGAGGCCCCAAGCGGCGAAGAACACGGCTGCATCGAGCAGCAGCGTCATCAGAGCCCCTTTCACCTTGCGGTGCCGGCCCCGGTTCAGGCGGCGTTCCGCCCACGAAATCATCCGTCCGAAGCCCACAACGGGATGAGGCAACCCGGCGGGGTCGCCGAATGCGGCATCCAGCAGGCAGGCCGTCAGCAGCGGAATGACGAGTTCGGGATTAACTAATTCGGGCATCAAGGTTCAGAAGAGCTTTTAGGAGTTGTTCGTTCTCTTCCGGCCGTTGCGCCGCCACGCGGAAGTGGTGGGGCGACAGTCCCCGGAAGTTGGAGGCATCACGAATGAGAATACCGTACCGCGTGACAAGCCGGGCTTTCAGTTCGGCCGCCGTCATCCCCGCCATCGTGCAAAGCATGAAGTTGGTTTGTGTCTCCCGCACGCGGAGGCCGGGAATGTCGTTGAGGGCAGAGCGCAGGCGTTGCGCCTCTGCTAAATAAGCCGGCAGGTCTATCAGCCGCGGCTCATGCTCCGTGAGCCACAGACCGGCCTCCATGGCAAGCGCATTCACGGCCCACGGGCGGCACTGCCGGCGCAGCAGGTCGATGAGCTCGGCCGAGGCCGTGACGTACCCCAGACGAAGGCCCGGGATGCAATATTTCTTGGTCATGGAGTGCAATACCATGACATTCGGCAGATCGTCCACGCGGGGCAGCGAGGAAAGTGTATAGTCCTCGTAGGACTGATCGACGATGAGCCACTTATGCCGTGCGGCAAGATTCCGCACATCGGCCTCGGCATACACCTCGCCGGTCGGGTTGTTGGGATTGCAGAGCCAACAGACGTCTCCGTCAGCCGCCTCCCTCATACCAAACATCCGGCACGCCGATTCGTATTCGCTGAACGTAGGATGCACGACCGTGCAGGTCGTCTCCTCCGGATAAGTCCGGAAACGGAGGGCCTGAGCAATGAGATAGATAGCCTCCGTGGCCCCGGCGGTCACCAGAACTTCCTCGGCCCGTCTCCCCGTTCGGCGTGCGATAGCGGCCTCCAGGGCCCGCGCCGCAGGTTCGGGATAGGAGCGGATGACCGGCAAACGGCCGGACAGATGTTCCTCCAAGGCCGACAAATCGACAAAGGCGGGTATATTGGAACTAAAGTTGATACGCACGTTCCCGTAGCGATAAAGGTCGTCACCGTGTCCGTCAATCATGAGTCAGAATTTCATACAGCCGTTCCATATCGAGATGCCGCCGCACGTGCGCGGCCAGCAAATCATACTGCTGTTGTTTATAAGTCCGGTAATCGGGGGCCTCCTGCCGCTCCCCCACCCTGCCGGCAAAGGGGCGAAGCAAGAAATCGACAAACGCGGCATTGTCCAGAATACCGTGCACATACGTCCCCATGCAACGCTCGTCGAGATAATAACCGTCCGTCTCTCCGGTATTCAGCCGGAGCAGCGGCCGCATGCCGTCCGCTTCGCAAGGGCGGGTTTCGCCGGCATGGATTTCGTAGCCCTCCAGCGTGCAGTCGGCAGAGCCTGCAAGCAAACGGCCCGTCACCCGTCGGGTGCGCTTCTCGCCCGTCATGACGGTCGTCACGGGCAGAAAGCCCAGACCGGCCATGCGCTCCGTATCGCTCTCCACGTGCTGCGGATCGAGCACCTCCATACCCATCATCTGATAGCCGCCGCAGATACCCAACAGGGTCTTTCCCGCCCGGCGGGCCTGCCGGATAGCCCCGGCCAGTCCGGTCCGGTGGAGCCAGTGGAGATCGGCAATCGTGGACTTCGTACCGGGCAGAATAATCACATCGGCCGCAGCCACATCCTCCGCCCTGTCCGTGTAACGGAGCGAAAGGCGTCCGTCGCGCTCCAGAGCGTTGAAGTCCGTAAAATTACTGATATACGGCAGCCGGACGACCGCCACCTGCAACGTCCCGCCCGACAGGGGCGACGTCGCAGCCTGTCCGCAGGGTTTCAAGTCCATGCTGTCTTCCTCGTCGATATGTACCTCTTTCAGGAACGGAACGACCCCGAGAACGGGAATGCCGCAAATCTCCTCCAGCATCTGCCGTCCCCGGTCAAACAGCCGCAGGTCGCCCCGGAACTTATTGACAATAATGCCTTTTATCCGTTTCCGGTCTTCCTCGTCCTGCAGCATGACACTGCCGTAGGCCGAAGCGAAAACTCCGCCGCGATCAATGTCGGCGACCAGTATCACACGGGCATCGGCATACCGGGCCATGGACATATTCACCAAGTCCGTCTCCCGCAGATTCAGCTCCGTGATACTTCCCGCGCCCTCTAAAACAACCGGATTGTAGCGCCGGGCGAGGCGGTCAAACGCGCGATGCACTTCCTCGCTCAGCCTCTCCCGTCCCTCGCTCTGCCAGTAGTCGCAGGCATCCCGGTTTCCCACCGGCCGTCCCAGCAGCACCACCTGACAGCTATGGTCGTTCTGCGGCTTCAGCAACAGCGGATTCATGTCCGCCTCGCAGGGAATGCCTGCCGCCTCGGCCTGCACGGCCTGAGCGCGCCCCAGTTCCAGTCCGTCGGGCGTGACAAACGAGTTCAACGCCATGTTCTGCGCCTTGAACGGGGCCGGACGATAACCGTCCTGCAGAAAGATGCGGCACAGGGCCGTGGCGAGGATGCTCTTCCCTACGTCACTGCCCGTACCTGCCAGCATGATGGGTTGCAGCGGCTTCATCGCAACTTAAAGTCTGTCCCAGAAGCGGGACGTAATATCCGTAAATGCAGATTCCTCTCCCTCGTGCGTCAGCCGGTAGAGCCGTTGATTGGTGTTCCGGCTGCTCAGCGGCCCCCGTTCGGCCACCCACGGGCCGAGTTTCACGTAGTCGAGGTTACGCGGTTCCACTCGCTCGTCCAGCGTCGGCCGGCCGCTGTACCACGCCGTCCGCACCCGACAGGTTTCCTTCACCCGGCCCAGCAGCCGGTTCACCTCTTCGGGTGCCTGGTCGCCGCCCATCAGGCAGACACAGGAAACGCCGAGGTGCTCTCTGACAAGCCCGACGAGCACCTCCTCCGTAAGTTCCTCTCCCACGTCCTCCCACAAGTACCCACTGTGGCAGCCCTTGCAACGTATGGGGCACCCGCTGATACTTATGGCGAGGGTTATCTCATCGGGGATTTCGGCAAAAACCTCCTTGACGTCTACAAATTTCATCCCAGATTACAACTGTACGTGCGCTTCGCCGCCTCTATCTGACGGTCTTTTCCGAACGCGGGAATGGGCCGCAGATAACCGATGATACGGGTGTACTGCGTGATGTGGGTCGAGCCGCAGCAGGGGCACACGTCGATGGGTTTCTTGATGATGTGGCCGCAGTCCTCGCACTTCGAGTTCGGGATGTTGTAGGTGAAGTAGGACGTGCCGTTCTGAATGGCGAAGTCTATGATTTTCAGGTACTGCTCCTTCGACAGATGGTCTTGCAGGTTGCAATGCAGGGCCGAACCGCCGTCAGTGAACTGGTAGGTCTGCCGGCCGTGCAGGACGAACTTGTCCAGCACGCGCGTTTCGTCGTGTGCGTCGTAGAAGTACGAGTTGTAGAGATTTTCATCCTCGGGCACCCAGTAACCGTCCTCTTTGTCCCAGCGGTAGTTCTTGCCCCCCAGTCCCTCGGCGGGAACCACCTCGGAGTTGAACAGGAACGGCTTCTTCTTGTCCTTGATGCTGTGCCGCTTGTTTTCTTCCTTGATGGTGCCGAGCACGAGCTGCAGGAACTTGATGTACTCCGGATTGTTGCCCACCGTCAGGCCGAGGAAGCGCGCGGCCTCGTTCAGTCCGTTGATGCCGATGGTCGAATAGAGCTTGCTGATATAGATATACCCGCCGTTGGAAGCGGCAAACATCTTGCGGTCTTCCATTTCGTAGAGCATCGTCTTGTAGGCGATATGATACTTGTAGACACGTTCGAGAATCGTCGTCAGGTACAGCCGCAGGAAGGCGTAGAAGTCATGATCGCCCTCCGTACCCTGCACGGTGTGCTTCGCGTCCTGCACGATGCGGTTGATGTTCAGCGTGATGACGTTGCACGAGCCGGTCATTACGCCCGTCAGTCCGCTTGTGGGGTTAAACGTATTCTCCGTCAGTTCGTTCTTCAGGCGGCAGCACGAGGCCAGCGAGTCGGCACTGTCGGAGATATACGTGAAGAACGAATGTCCCTCGGCATACATCTCGGCCGTGAAGTCCTTGTACTCCTTGTCCACGATGTCCCCCTTCTCCGGGTCATACACCATAGCCATCGTCTCCACGGGGAACGTCAGCACCTGCTTCAAGCGCAGGCGGTTGAACCACTTCATGAACATCCGCTGCAGCGTGTCGATGGCCGCCCACTCCGGCTTCGTACCGTCGGGGTAGCAGAAGTCGCCGAAGAGCGACTCGAAGTACGTATGGTCGTAGTAGGAGATATTCGTAAACGGCGACTGATAGCTGCGGTTACCTGCGGGCTGATTGATACCCCACACAAACTGCTTGAAAGCCTTGATGATATGGTCTCGGATGGTGCGCTGCTGCAGGCAGCAACCCGTCGTGGCCACCTCGTCCAGCCGGTCGTACCACTGCTCGCCGAACTCGGCGATGATGTAATAGTTCAGCACCACGAAGTACTCGCCGAACGCCACCGCACCCTTACACTGCGAGGAGAGCAGGAACGTCAGGTTCGTAATCTGTCCGCTGAACGACTGCAGGTCGTTGGGAGGGCCGGGCGTCACACCGTCGATGTTTCCCACGCCCTCCGTCATCAGGGGGTAGAGGCTGACAGCCATACAATACTGCTTCAGCACGGGCGTGCTGGCCTCGTCGTGCGTGTAGATGATATGGTGGTTCAGGTCTTGTTCGTACTGCTTGGCCACTTCGGGGAACATCTGGTTCAACTTGTCCTTCATGCGCTGACGCTGAATGACGCGGTTCGTCGTCTTGTACACCTCACCCTCCAGATTGGCCACATTCTTCATCGTCACGTTGGCGTTGGCATCCGTCTCGCTGGCCGTGGCGGCATTGTCCGCCGTCTGACTGTACTCGTTCATGTAGTCGATGCGCTCCTTGATGAAACGCGCCTCGGCATGCTGCTGGCGGTACAGGATGTAACTCTTCGCCTCCGCGAAGTAGCCGTTTTGCATCAGTGCCGTCTCCACGCGGTTCTGAATCTCCTCCACCGTGAAACCGTCGCGCACCGAAATGCTCTCGCTCAGGTCGGTGGCTACACTTTTGATGCGCTCCGCATCGAAACCGGACACCGACTCGAACGCGCCAATGATGGCATTCTTTATTTTGGCTCTGTTGAACTCTTCCTTAGAGCCGTCTCTCTTGATTACGAACATAATAACTCCTTATCTATTTTTTACCTTAACTTTTCTTTCAAAATGTCTTTTGGGAGAAAACGAATACAAAGATAGGACACTTATCCGAATTGTCCAAAATAAAACAGAAGAAAATCTGCGCGAAAACGAAAGTTTTCCAAAACAAAACAGTAACCCACTTGCGTACAAATAGATAAGTGCATACAATGATACTAAAAGTTTCCCAAAAAGTTATTTTCGACAGCAAACCGGCCTCGCGAAAAAGCGCGCTCCGGGCCGTTGTGACGGGCCATCCCGCCCCGTCGGCCTCCGGACAAAAAGCGACGTTTATCGCAGGCCCAAAAGCGAAAAACGGCCGCCCCCTTTCGGGCCGGCTCCGCCCATCCCCTCACCGGCCCATACTACGGACTGACAGGGACGTACCGGCAAGCCGGCGCAGAGTTTTCCTTCTGAGGTAATGGAGACTATTCGGGTGAGATTTTCTTCTTCTTCACAAAACGCTCTTCATGGGGTTCAATTCATGGAACGGGTCAAAGAATACGGGATATATAGTACCACACGACCCCAAAATGAAATACACGCGTGGAGAGCGACAGCCAGTCTCACGGCAGGCTGTTGTATTCTTTTTTTGATACAATGCAAAATGATAGATTGTAGAGGAACTGACATCCAAGCCATGTGGGCACAGACGAGCCAGTTCTTTACGGAGATTCCCCCGCAGGTCTGTACGGTAAAGATGCAATGTATGTCTATCTGTACTATCTATAAGCTGGTTGAGCGTGGTTTTTGCGAAACGGCGCATAATGCGAAAATAGGCTTCTGTGTCTTCTTTGGTAAAAGACTGATGAAATCCATATCTTGTCGTTCCAATATCCGCCAATTTATAACTGACTACAATAGGATAGTCGTGCGAATTTGCTATGTCTTGACTAGAAAGTGTTCTGGAAGAGTAATCCATTAACTCTCGCTGCTCTATCAAGTCATCCTCTGTGAGAAAGTTCATGGTCAGTCATTCTGTTTGGCTATGCGCCGTTGCCTTCTGTCGTTATAATACGTGTACATCGACTGATGTGTGATTACATGGGATGAGCGCTCAATCGGCAACAAGTCGCCACGAGCTTCAACCCACGGGGACTCGGAATGAGTCATCAGTATAAGCTGATTCTGTGATTTTGCGCCGTAAAGTGTTATTATGGAATCAATGCAGCGTATTTCTTCATCTGTAAATTCAAGTGAACTTGTTAATTCCTGCAAACCATCAATGACATCTTGCGCATCAAAGTGCTCCGGTTTGAGGTGATCACACATGTTTGATACGCAGGCCTTGTACTTGTGGAAGATTTGAGGATAAACAGGCCCATTTACCCACGCCTCCGGAGCTTCCTTGAAAAGGGTGTGCTCGGCACCAAAGAATACCATATACCATGATTGAACATAGTATAATAACTTCTGCAATTTCAGAGGACTTACACTATACCCCTTAGACAACAGGCCAAGTCCTATATATCTTGCTATATCGTAGATACTTCTCATGTAATAAGTTTTGTGCTAATTTTCAAGTACAAAGATAGGCTAAATTTGCCAGACGAAAAAGGTTACACGATATGTTATACAACATACTTATAAAAGCATTGTGACGTTTATCGCAGGCCCCAAAAGCGGAAAACGGCCGCCCCATCATCGTAGGCTCGTCCATAGTCAGATTAAATAGTCAGAGAATTGTTGAAAAAACAGACGGATGACTATTCGGGTGAGGGAGTGTCTTGCAGGAGACGGGAATCGTCGGAGAGCAGTTCGATGAATTGATAGATGTCCGTTGAGGGATTGGAGAAGCGAGGAAGCTGACGGGCACGGGACACGGCAAGGGAGGTGTGGTCTCGGAGATAGGTTTTCTGCGTTTCGGTGAACGAGGATTTGGCGTAGTGCTGCCATACGGTGGCACTGCGACGAAGGTCGCGCAGGAGAGCTTCGGAGGCGATGGGAGACTTTTGGTCGCGGACATGGAGGAGGAGCCACAACTCGAAGCAGGGATTGCTGAGGAGGAGGGAGGCGTTACAGCGACGGAGTTTGTCGGTGACGGCAGGCACGTCCATGTCGTACATGAGAAAGGTGCGGACGGTCTCGCGGGCGGAGATACGGAGCTCGCGCAGGAGGCGGTCTACGAGGGAAGGCGTGATGGCGGAGCCGGCAACGTGGGAGACGATGCGTAGGGGTGTCTTGTACCACGTGCGGAGGAGATGGAGGTAGCAGGCTTCGGTCTCTCCCTCGCAGATGACGAGGGCGATGCGTCGCATACGCAGGGGTCGGGAGGGTTCGCGTTTTCGGGTCATGGGGTCAGGGATTGAGAAGTTGGCGGAGGCAGGAGACGGAAGAATCCACGTAGGGGACGGCATCGAAGCGGCCCTGGAGGTAGCCTTTTTCGGCATCCATGTTTTCGCGGAAATCCTTGAAGTCGTAGAGGGAATAGACCTCGGTGGTGCCTTCGGAGGATTTGTTTACGAAAAGGATTTGGTCGCGTCGCAGTCGCTTCACGTCGATAAGGTTGGTGTTGTGGGAGGTGAAGAGGAGCTGCGAGGCATCGGCGGCATGGATGAGGTCGAGGATGAAATCGGCCAGACGGGTGTGGAATCCCGTGTCAAACTCGTCCATGATGACACTCTTGCGGTTGTGGACGACATCGAGGAGGAGGAGGAGAGCGTGGAAAAGTTTGCGCGTGCCGGCGGATTCTTCAAGATTGAGGTCGAAAAGAATGTCATGGCGGTGGCGGTGAAAGGTTTTGAAGCGGAGGAGGTCTACGTTCTCCATCTTCACCTCGTTGCCTACCACCGTAAAGGAGGGGAACACGGCTTGTTCGCGGCGCACTTCGATGTCGGTGATGTCGGTGTCGCAGATTTCAAGGGCTTTCAGGATGAGAGGTTTGTATTTGTTGAAGAAGTCGATGGTTATCTGTTCCCCGTCGGGCCGGACGATGTTCGTTTGTGCCTCGAAGTGGTGGAGGAAGTAGCGGTACAGCTTCTGCGCGATTTCGCGGTTCATGGAGCTTGCACGACTGAGGAAGAGGGTTTTGCGTCCGGTGTTGGTGACGACATCGGAGGGTTTGACAATGACGGCGGTGCCGAACGTGTAGTTGTCGTCGCTGTCGCGTGTGAAAATTTTTGCGCGCCGCCCCACGGGATAGTAGTAGAGGCTTTCGGAGAGGATGCGCTGGCGGGAGAGCGTGAAAGCGTATTCGTATTCGACGTCGTCGCACACGAAGTCGATAAGGAAGCCGGAGGGCCGCTCCTGCCATCCGTCGAACTTAAACGGTTGGAAGTCGAATGTGGTGCCCTCGTTGTGGGTGTGGGAATAGAGAATGGTGCGGAGGCAGAAGACAAGGGCCTTGACGATGTTTGACTTTCCGGAGGCGTTGGGGCCGAAAAGCCCTACGGTTTTCAGGACGGCAAGGTCTTTCCAGTGTATGACGTTGTGGGAGAGCTCGCGGGCAAGGGCCGTGTTGATGTTTGCGGCCCGGAAGTCTATCTTTATCCGGTCGCGGATAGAGAAAAAGTTTTCTAATTCAATTTTTAGTATCATCTTGCAGGCAATCTTGTAGCTTTTCTGCAAAATTAGCGATTAAATTTCAATCCGCAAGGGATTTGATGAGTTTTCACACGTATGTGCGGGTGGATTTAGTTTTCCGGGCCATCCCGCCCCGTCGGCCTCCGGACAAAAAGCGACGTTTATCGCAGGGCCGAGAAGCGGGAAAAGGCCGCCCCGTTTCTCCGAAAACTTACCGTTCTCTCATGCGGAGCGTCCCGAGGACTTTATTATTCAAAGGCGAGCGGTTAATTATTCAGAGGCGACCGAATAATTAACCGGTCGCCTCTGAATAATCCCAACCATGGCGGTATTGAGGCTCAAAAACATGACGGGAAGCCGTCAGAGAATACCTTTTGAGACAATGAAGCCCAAGGGAGGACTACCTGTTATTTCGCATGAGATTGCACAAGGCGGATAGGTAATGCGTCCGAACCCAAAGCCCAATTCCTGAGACTTAAATTCACGTTATTTTCCCATGTGGGTGTTAAAGTAAGGCAGTTCGCCGTATAGGGGCCGAAGTCGAAATTAAAGTAGTTCATATCCCATGCAGCACAAGGATAATTGCCACCTCCCTCTACATGACCTTTCGAGTTTATCTGCTTTATCCAGTAAATGGCTCCGTTGCTGTAAGGCAGATTATACGGTATGGGACGAAATTGATTATTTCTGTGTTGGTCGTTGGTAAGACGGTAATCGGTATCGCCATATAACAATCGACCGGCAAGCGTCTTATTAGTATTGCTTTTAAAGGCCTGGTTACGTCTGCCGTCTCCGGAGGCACTTAGCGGGAAATACACTTGGTTTCCATTGGTCTTGTTATAAACTATCACAGCCCTCATTCCATAAGCAGAAGTTCCGTCCTCCCACATTGCGGCATAACCCGTAGCTTCATAGAAATCCGTTTTTGTCTCCGTGGCCTCGTCTCCGTAGAGAATGCCGAAGCCAAACTCGGAGTTACTTGTCAGATGTTGGAAATCATCGTAGGTTGGCAGAGAGTAGGTTGTAGTCGAACCTTTTAATTGTATATTTTGCCAAACATATTTGTCTGCGTCAGTCTCAGCCAAAGAGTTTGGGTTCGCCTGACTATCTGCATCGGGAAGACGCACATGCGGAATGAGATACCATTTTGCCGACGTACCATTACTCAAGGTTAAAAGCGGTTCACCTGAGTTCGGATTTATACCTGTCAGATGCGGATGTTTTTTATTGTTGGACTCTTCAATACCTTGGTTCAGTTGCCCGCGCTTGAAGTACGACCCGAATGAAACCGGGTCATCCACAAGTGTGGCACCGGTAGACAGTTCATCGCTTTTAGACTCATACGTACCCTCTCCGCCATGCTGTAGGTTTTTGCTGAGCCACGTAGCTCCTCCCTCATTAACCTGAATCGGAGCATCACCCTGTCGCACAAAAATACGATGGGTACACCTCTCACCGTGATACTTTACGTTTATAATGCCGCAGGCCTCTTTTCCTCCGAAGTTGATTGTAAACTCCATCTTCGTATTTGTCTTTCCTATCAGCCTCTTTCCGTCATTGCCGTCAGCCACACTATTCGGGCCGGCAGTAAGCGTAAAATTATTAGCAGTGTCTACCTCCACCTCGGCAGTCCACGAGCCGTTAGACTTGAAAGGTACGTAGTCTGCATCGTAGTTTTCACCGCTACGGGTCATCACCGTAACTTTAAAGTTGGGATGTTGGGTACCTTTACTTTTCCAAACGGCTTTCGGATTGGTGAGGCGCGGACGCTGAATGACACGCACATAACGGGTAAGAGTGGTGTCCTTCTTATTCTTTCGGGCAAATGTGGCTTCAACTTTCAGTTTAGCAACACGCGAATGGAACTCATACGGGTTGTTACCGGTATATCCGGAAGTAGCAATCATGCTCTTGGCACGCGTAAAGACGGGCATCAGCACCGTAGTGGCATTACCGTCTTTGTAGACCGTATACTCATCGCTTTGGTCTGCGGCCGGTTTTTCACCCGCCATCGGATGTTCCCCTGGTGTCAAGTTTGCAGCCTCAAAAGACCGCTTGGTCTGCGAAAGCCATCCCAATTTAGAGTCTCCTTCATTATATATTCTTTTCAACTCAAGCAAAGCCGGAATACCTTTACTAAAAGGCATATCGTCAAGAACAGTTGCAGGTGGATTAAGAGGCATAGTCAAAGCGAGGAATCCGAGATACTGCATATTCGCACCTCCCGACACGGTTACGGGGTTCAAGTTAGAATTGATACCGTTACGTATATTCCATGCCACTTTATTCCACATAAAGGTATTCTTTTGTGGGTCATTCTCGTCCAATGATCCAGTATTGGTTGGTTCGACATAGGTCGCCAGTTTAATCGTCTTGAGACTATCATCATAGTGGTAGGGTGCCCAGTCGTTTTCAAGAATCTGTACATCCAGTTTTTGGAGATCGCCAATGAAACGGATAGGAAGTGTAGTTCTTTCACGATAATTATAAGGCACATAAAGATAATCGACAACATCGAGATCCGGTTTCTCCTCTACATAATCGATATGCCACTCCGGCTGATTGGCCCATCCCTTGAACTTCAGGGTAACCTTGTAGTGGTGGTTACGCTGCGCGTTGTAGTTGTAGGTGGTATTTTTGCCGAGCATGAAGCGGTACTTGATGGGGCCGCTGGTGGTGTTGAGGTCGTTGGTGGACTCGTAGTAGCCCTCTACCTCGATGTACGTTCCGGCGGCGATTCTGTCCTTTGTGTCGTAGTCCCACGGTGTTTTGTCCCAGTCTACCTCGGGGCGCTTCAGGTATTCATGTACCCATCCGGCCTTGGGTTCCTTATTGTATTCTTCCTTGCCCTCATAGTCGCCCTGCATGTTCTCAAAGAAGAACAGAGCCAGAGAGTCGGCATGATGCGTGGAGCCTCTTACGGGCTGGCCGTTGTTGATTTCCATCCACAACAGGTGGTTGTCCTCGCCGCTGCCGGGGTCTTTGCTCACTTCCTCGCCTTTGGCATTGTAGTAGATGGTCTCTCCGTCCTCGAGGAGCACCTCGTGACGCTTGTCTATGTTATCGAAATCGACAAAGGGCGCGTTATCCTTGCCGAGGAAGCAAGTGCGGGGAATGTCCTTGATGGTGACTTTATGGATGAAGATATGCACGTTCTGATGCAGTCCGGAGGGGTCGAAAGCAACCGTCACTTTGGAGGCGGCCCGTTTCAGCCACGCGTGAAGTTTGACGTCGGTCTGGTTGATCTCCACGATTTCGGCATTGTTCCGGCTAAGGGGCTTGTCGAGGTTCTTCTTGTCGTAGAGGGTGAAGTAACCGAACATGGCATCGTTGTTTGCGATAGTCTTAGCATCCCACGTCAAAGAGTAGGAGAGCAATTTGTCCTCGTCGCTCTCGTAGGTCTGCTCGCCCTCGGATAGTTTAACCATGTCGGAGGTGACAGGCAGGTTGGCCACGCAATATATCTTGTAGCGGCCGAAAGGCAGCCCTTCGAGGCGGAACGTGGCACGCTTCTGCTTGCCCTCTGTCCAGCTACCCTTGTTCTTCACGTCCTCGTCGGACATTTTCGGACGTTCACTGTGGCTGAGCGTATCCAGACCGGGCAAACGTTTTTCGTCCAGCAAATCGACAAACTTGCCGCCGTCGGTGTACACAACCACGGCAAGGCTGCGGAGGTCTTCCAGAGCATTGCCGGCGGCGCGGGTCTGCACCTCGTTGGTGACATTGGGGTAGTAGCTCACGGTCATAGCTATGGAGCCATCGCCCGTGCCGCAGTCGGCGACTTCAAAATCGTCGATACACGAAACCGGTGCCACAACGCTAAACAGGCACACAAGCACACTGCCCAACAGGCTTTTGAGAGTTGTATATGTCTTAGACATAGTCGTAGTTTTTTGCATAACGGGTTAAGTCATCTTTGCCGCAGACACAGGGCCGCTCCGTCAGGAATTCGGTATTACGAGAGTGGGATCGTCGTCCTCCCCCTCCTCACGTTTGCCGGGAACGGTGGGGTCGGGAACCTCGTCCAAGTTGGGCAAGTTGTCCCATCCGAAACCGGGATTGAGTTCGACAGTGACGTAGGGCACCACGGAGACTTCGCACTGCACGCGGTCCTGCAACAGGGTGAGGTGCACGTGGACGTGGGTGTTGCGGAAGAGGGCGCGCAGGTTGGGGAACTTCACATCATCGAACGTCTTCTCCCCTCCTTCGGTGGCCGACAGGCCGAGGGTGAACGTATAACTCTGCTCATACCCTGCGGCGGCACCCTTGCCGAAAGCGGATGCGTCAAGTAGGCCGTTACGGCTTTCGCCGAAGTAGTGCACGGGCAACGTCAGTTCGTCGTTCGGCTGCATGACGCAGTTGGCAGGCAGCTTGAAGTCGCGCTGCTTATGTTCGGCTCCGCTCGGGAGTTCGTATTTCATAATCCAACCCCGCTTGTCGGCCAACGTGGCGTCGTCCGGTTTCTGCTGCGATTCGTCCACGGCCAGAGCGAGCCAGTCGCTCCAGTGCATTTGGGTCTGTCCGTCGAAGTTGAAACCGCACAGGCCGTCGTTATTGACAATGTGCTGACCGTCCGTGCCGGTGAAATGGGGCATGAGGTAGTGCTTGTCGTTGAGGGAGCTGACGGAAAAGCTCTTCAGGGTGACTTTGTCAAAGCGTGAGTTGGTAATCTCCACCGTGAACTTCGTCGCCACGCGAACAAGGCTGAGCTGCACCTCGGTGCGCTGGTCGGCAATCAGCAGTTCCTTGGCAATGAAGCGGCTGTCGTTCATGGCGATAGGCTTGCCGGCATCAAACGTGTAGGCCCACGATTCCAGTGCCTCGCCCATGTCCTTGCGGGAACTGCCCTCCGGATAAGCGGCGAAGTCGAAGCCGGTGCTGCCGGGGTTGGCAATGGCGTAGATGGTTTTGTCCTCGCCGGACTTCACCTTGAAATAGCCCTTGTAGTCCTCGACGGAAGCGTAGGTGAAGTCCACAAGTCTGTTCACCTCCACGGTTCCGTCCGCCCGCAGAATGACTATCCGCAGTTGCTCCACACGCTCTATGCCGTCCGCCGCACCGCCGGCACGCGATGTCCCATCGACAACGGACAGCCGTACCCCCAAAGTCACCGGTGCATCGGGCGCGGGCTCGCCGGCATAGTTGTCGCCGGAACAAGACCCCACCAGCATCGTCGCAAAGGCGAGGCAAACGGTGTATAGTATGTGCGTTAAGCGGTTCATTATGATCTCTAATCTCTTAATCTCTATTCCCTAATTCTAATCCCTAATCTCTAATCTCTAATCCTCACGACCCCACATTATAGTCACGTATGACAACGCGCCATGAGTTGATCAAGATGCGTGCACCGCCCCACTTATGCTGTCGGTCGAGGAAGAACGTAAGCGTGTAGGTATCTTCGCGGTCGAGATAGTCCTGATTGGTCATGTGGTGCCCGATGTAGTCGAGGTAGCTGTAATTGTCTTTCACCAGCAGCGCGTAGTCTATCAGAGGAATACGTGCCACGAGACCACCCTCGGAATTGTAGATGGTGAGCGTGGAGCGACGGTCTTCGACAAGGCGTGCCACGGCGAAGTCGGCAATAGCCACCTGCACCGGAACGTAGTCCGAAGGAGAAACTTGCGTGCCCTCGGGGCCTGCCATGAAGGCATCCGGGTCGAGACCGGCAAAGCCCACGTCCATGTTGTGCGGTTCGTAAACAATCGTCTCGTCTCCCACGAGGCTGTTGTCAAAGTCCATCAGGCCGTTGTCCATTTCCAGACGGAACGTGAAGTCCCGGACGTCAATGTCCTCGCCGGACAGTTGCTGCAGAATGACGCGCACGCGGTTCGTATTTTTCACGAGGTCGCAGTTGTAGGTGATGGTCTGTCCGTCTGCCTCCAAGGAGTTGGGGTCTATGATGGTCACGTCCTCCACCATGCCGTGGAAGAGCGGCCACAGGTCGCTGTTGCTGTAAGCCACCACATCGTCGTCGCTGCGCGTGCCCGGAGTTTCTTTTTTGGCAAGGCTCTTATATTCGCGCTCCATCCTGCACTGCAATTCCTGTTCGGTAGATACGTCGGGGATGAGTTCGGGCAGGGTGAACGTCTCCGGATGGTCGAGGCCCTGCCAACCGTTGTCCATGCCGCACCATGCCACCAAATGGTAGTCGCCGGCGGGAACGCCGTCGAGGCTCATGGTATATCCGTTGGCTGCCAGATGCGCCCCCCGGTCTGTCCGCATCCACGCAAAGGTGCCGTCGGGACGGAAAGCGTACACGGCCACGGAATGCACGTGTGCGGAGAAAGCATCGGTGAACAACAGGTTCTTCTCGAAGCGGAACCGCAGACGATAGTGGATTTCGCAGTCTCCCTCTTCGTCGTAGATGACGCTGTCGCACGACGATACAAGCATTGCCACGGCCGCCGTCAGTGCGATGAGCCGTAAAGCGGTGGAGCGGATAGTTGAGAATATCAAAGCCATGTCTGTTGGTTCAATAGGATTATATATATTCAGTTCGTTTGTCTCTTGTTTCCCGTGAGCAAGCTCCGGGTTTGTTTTTTATATTTTGTTTCCGGACTCTTCCCTCCTCCGCTTCTGCGGCCGGACAGGCCCGTATGGGATTTTCGCTTTCAGTGTGGTTGCAGGCTGTAGCCGTCTCTTGCGGCACGCTGCCTTTTGTCTGTCTTTTTGCAGTTTTATGCTGTCAGTTCGGGCGGGCGAGAAACAGTTGGTTCCTCCCCTATCCGGTTTTTCCCCTATCGGGTTCGCTTCCCGGAATGCGTTGTGTCAGAGGAAAGTCCCGGGGCTTATACCGGGGGCATCAGCCCCGGGACTTTGTTTAGGTTTTATATAGTAACCGGCCATTCGCCGGCCACCGTCATACTATTTTCTTCGTCAATTACCACTCCAACTTATAGTCGTTGGGAACTACGCGCCAGCTCAGGATGTTAATCTTAGCAGCGATGTAAGTCTCCTCGTCGATGGGTGTCTCGGGCCAGATGGTCTGACCGGGGTTGTAAACGGGCGTACCGAGACCGGCAATCTTGGTGATGTTACAGTCATAGACGTGGTTGCGAACAACGCCATAGTAACCTACCTTACCGCTCTCTCCGAGGTGACGGATGGGGAAGAAGTAGTACGTTCTACCGCCTCTGTAGACGCTGCACTGACCAATCCGGTCGTAGAAATAGGTATTTACAGCTGTGGCAGACATGTATTCCCGGTTTTCGGTCTCGGGATTGTTATCCTGTGTCCACTTCTTTTTCGCTCCCGACTCACTGAGGATCAGATATACATAATAGCGGCCTTGGGTCTGTTCGCTCTCGTCTACGTCGGTAGCAGCGTCTTTGCTATCCAGTGCGGTTGTAAATGTCACATCTTCCGGAGCTATATCTGAGAATACAGTCTTAGTTACACCATTCTCCTCTTCGTTTGAAACCGAATAAATCATACCATTAGTTCTGATCTGATTGAGAAGAGTGGTTTTGAGAGCCTCCGTACCTGCTACGGTAAGACCGGCATACTTACAAAGAGTAATAGGTTCTACTATATCATTACCTTTTTCATCTTTACCCTCACATACCAGTGTACCGGCCATGATGACCTTGGTAAACGGTTCAACCTTAGCACCGCTCAGCATGTCAGATGTAGCTTCCTTGTAAGGAGCATTCTCATTGGTATAGTAGTAACCGTTTTCGTAGCTCTTGCCATTTGCCAGAATAGCATCATACGAATAATAATTCTGGTCGTTGTCGGTCTGGCCGTCTTCTGTAGTAGTTGCAGGTATATTTTGAGCCCAATAGGAACGGAAGTAGGGGCTGTAGTTCCACTTCTCTGAAGTACCAAAAAGATCGGTTTTCCACTCGGGATTGATGCGCTTGCTGAGATAAGCGTGCCCCTTCTCGGCAGTCACGTCCCAACCGGAAAGACGAAGATAAACCTGCTTTTCACCAATCATGATGGGAGCAGCAGGAACACCTTCCTGTTCCTTGTTCTTCAGCACAATGGCCGGTTTTCCGTCACAGAGTGTTACGAAAGTAACCTTTTCCTCCGTTGCGGTAGACTCGCTGAGACGCACACGAACCTTTGCCATCGTGCGCTCCACATAAATATTTACGGGATTTGCTTTTGCCAATTCTTCTGAAGGTTGGAATGCGGTAACAGGGATATCCGTAGCATCAATAACGCTGCCACCGTATGCATAAATCGAATTATACATAATGAAAACGCGGTTAGCAACTCCCTCACCCTCACCATTAGCAAGAGAAGCATAGTTGTTCGTATAACCCTGAAGTGTAGCAAGCGAAGTTGCTTTACCATTAGTATACGTAAGGAAAGAGGAAGTCGGGTTCAATACAGCAACTATCTTGGCAGGAATCTTATCCTCTTTTTCCGTATTGATCACCAAATGAGCCTCAAGCGTCTTCTCTACATTGGGCATATTCACTCCGTCGGAAGCAGGTGCCGCCCAGTCAAGGTAGTTTACAGCATTGTTGGTAGCCAGCACCTTTGCGGCAGCACCAGTCTCCGTAAAGAAGAAGAAACGAACAGAACTAACCTTATTTTCGGTTTCTGTTCCCTCTTCATAGAGGGCCTTGCCATCAGGGTCACCGACCTCAGCACGGGAGGAGGGGGTGCTTACGATGTTTACCGTCAGATGCTTCTGATCGCTGCCATTACCATTGACACCGCCATCAGTGGTAAGTTCTTCATTGGAGCAAGCGCTGAAAGCGAGTGCTGCGATGAAGCCTAAAATAAATGATTTTTTCATTGTTTAAGATTTTTAATAATGATTTAATTAACTTTACTATATGTTCTCTATTTCTTCATTCGGTCGAGTTGCAAAAGTGCCGTCTTAGCCTGACTCACGCCGGCGGCCTCTGCCTGCCGGAGCAGGGTACGGGCTACGTCGTAGCGTTCCTCAAGACCGGCAAGTACACCGCGGCAGTAGATGGCATCGGGCGTGTCACCTGCCTTTTCGAGGAAGCGGGCGGCTCCGACGAGGTCGCCGTTCTCCATGGCCGACGTAGCGGCATTGAGGTTCGCCGTCGGGTTATCCGGGTACATTCTTACGGCCGTGGCAAATACATTGCTGAATGCTTCACTGCCCACGGGATAGCTGTTGGCGAGGATGAATAGTTCGTTGAGACTCAGTTTGTTGGGAGAAGTCTCGAAGACGCGGCGTATTTCATCAACGTCCGTGTAGTCACGCACGTTGTAGTTGATGCGGTAGTCCGTGTGGCGCAGAGCGGGATAGAACTGCGCGAGCATGAATTTGTATTCAGCCGGATAGCGTTTCTTTATCAGTGCCTCCTTGGGGTCGGGCGCCATGTCGGAGTCGATGAGGTCGAGAATCTCCTGCTTGTGGTCGATGTTCGAATCGACAACAAAGCGACGCAAGCCTTCCCAGTCCTCCGGCTCATTGTCCGTCTCTATGACCCCGGCCGGGAAACTGTAGAGCTGCTGAATGTGTTTTTTCAGGGCGGCCACACGACCGAGAGACAGATCGGTGTTGTGCGAATAGGGGCTCTCCGGAGAGGCAAAACCTTTCAGCCAGACCTTGGTGATGGTGACATCCTTGTCGAAGCGAACGGAGTCGATGGTGGCCTGTATCTTGCCCAACTCGGTGGTGTTGCGACGGTATTCCGGGTAGATGATGGTCTGATCCACGGGGAAGTCGATGTAGGCCCGACCGGACAACTGACGTTCTTTCGGCCCCTGCTCCTGCGGACGCACGAAGAGCCACTCGGGCCGGAAGAAGAACTGCTCGAACAGTCCGAGGGTGTCCACCTGCATGGCCACGAGCGTGTGGCAGCAACCGAATTCCTGCGTGGTGAGCGTGAGACTGGCGCCGTTCATCCATTCCTCATAGGGCACAAAGACGTGGTAGTCCACCGTGTCGGGAGCAGCCTTGAGGATGTAGGAACGCTCCGTCGGCCCGGCTATCATGAAGTCTTGGAAATTGCGTTCGTAGTAGTAGTAACGCCGGCGGCCGTAGAGACCGAGGGACTGCAACTCCACGGAGTCTGCCCCATTGACAAGGCGCGGCGTGATGAGTTTGGCACGGTTGGTCTTCACCTTGACATCGTCGAGTTTCAGTCCGAGATCGACAACGAAATACTTGCCGGAACGGCCCAGCGAGAAAGTGTCTACCTTCAGCCCTTTGCCCGGCAGGGTGTCGGTGGGGTGTGCCGTGGCCGGAGCGGCAACGCACAGGGTCACTGCGATCAGCAGGAGAAAGAGGTATTTTTTGAATGCTGTCATAATGTATCTATCGTTTTCAGTACATCGTGTTATCACTGTTGGTTATCGGGCGGGTGCCGGCGGCTCAGAAGAGGTAGACCAAACTAAGGGCCAGACGTGTAATGCCGACATAGTGGTGGGAGCGATCCTCGGCAACTCTCTTGCCGCACCCGGTGCAGCGGAACTGGTCGTAGCGCGTGTAGGAATATCCGATACCGATTTCGGGTTCGAGGTTCCAGTGGCGGGCAATGGGCCAGTCGTAACCATAGCTCAGGCCGGCTCCGACAAACCATCCCTGAAAGCGGGCGTCGGAGAGTTTGGAGAAGTTCGTTCCGAGGAAGTTGATGCCGTTGTTGATGTCGCCCATATTGAACTGGCCACCGTGGACGTGTGCGCCGACGAAATGGCCGCCGAAGCGGTCGCAGAGCCAGTAGCGAACTTCGGGTTGCGCAGCCCAGTGTTTCCAACGTTTGTTGTGCCCGAGAATCCAGCCGTTGAACTGTCCCTGCGCCTCCAGTGTCCACTTGGGTGCGAGGCCCACCTCTATTCCGAGATTCGGAGACAGGAAGCCGTCGGACACGAGGTTACTCTTGAGGGCGACTTTCTGGGCTGCGACATGAGACCCGCCGGCCAGCAAAAACAGAATGGCCGTCAGGAGTCTGATTTTATTTATGAAAGTTTGTCCAGTCATGACTTTATCGTTTCTTTTCCTTTATGTTTTCTCTCTACTCTATTTCCTAATTCCGATACTGAAAGTAAGTGCGGCGGCGTAACTAATTATTCTAAAACTGTAATTTTCGTTATATGTCGATATAAAACACTCTCAATAAAGCTGTTACCTATCTTTTTACCTGTACCTCCTTCATTTCAAGTGCAAAGGTAGTAATTATATTTGGATAAACCTAACGTTAAGCCCCTAAATTACCCCCCCCTAAAACGTTAATAAATGTTAATTACCGGCTATTAACGTCTAAAAATCAAGGGGTACAAAAACCGGCAACACGGGGACAGGCCCGATGAACAAAGGGCTGCACGGCAATATCGGGCGGGCATTTTCCGGCTTTTTTTCGCCTCTCCCGAAAAGGACAGCCCGAGCCCCCCAAAAACAGCCCCGGGCAGGACGAGGCACAGTCCCGCTATGGACGAGGCGCAATCCTCCTATGGACGGAGCCTTGTCCTGCTATGGACGGAACGCAGTCCTCGGCAGGGGGAGCGACGGGCGTCGCAAAGCCCCCAAACGAACTACCTATATATAACACGCGCGCGAGGATGCGATTCCTTAATAAACAGAGTGAGAAATGGGCTGAAACCTCAGTTCATTCCATTTTGGAATATACTAATTAGAACTAATTAGAACTTCAGGATATAATCATCGCTATCTTTGAGGTGGTGTAAACCTCGGAGCCAGTTTGCGCAAGACTCCTTTTTTATCATTTCTGTCCTTCTTTCTGTAATTGAAAAAGCAAAAATAGTATGCCCAAATAGTGGACAAAGAATCGTAAACCAACCATTTCGAGGATGTCCTCGAAATGGTTGGTTTACGATTCAAACACGAACTAATAAGATAGCATGGTTTTACGCCATACTATCCACATACATCGTATCTTTTTTCGATTAAGGAGTGATTTTGGGTGTAAATATGGTAATTTTTTCGATTAAGAGAGGTGTTTTATGGTAATTTTTTCGATTAAGGAGGATTTTTATACGAATGTTATCTATTGAACATAGGTACGTATGCACGCACGGGCGCACTCGCGTGCGCCCGTGCATTATATATGTAAGGAAAGACTGACGTCGGACTACCGCACGAGAATCTTCCGCCCATTGACGATGTACAGTCCTTTCTTCAAGTTGCGGGCGGCACCCTCCGGCATTCTCCGGCCGCAGAGGTCGTAGACACGGCTGTCCGCCTCCGGCCGAGCGGCTGAGGGGAGACCTTCGACGGCCGTACCGCCTTCGCCCTTCGTGAAGTCCGTGACGCGGTTGCACATGGTGTTGAGCGCGGAGACGTCGGCCGAGGATAGCTCGCGGTTGTAAATCATGACGTCGTCGATGCAACAGTCCGCCGAACCCCAGAAGGAGCCTTGGCCGAGGTAGAAGTAATTCAGGGACTTCACCGTGGCCACTACGGCCTCGTCGGGCAGGTTCTTGGCCGTGGATGTCCCGCCGTCCGTGGCGACGGAATGCGTCGTCTTGTTACGGCCGTTTACGTAGATGCGCACGCCGTTGGAGGGGCCGACCGTGACGGTCACCAGCGTCCATTCTCCCACGGGAATGTCGCTGTAAAGGCCCTTGTCCGGGTGGTTCACGTCGAACCACGTGCCGGCGTTGCTGTTGTAGCCGAGGTAGCTGTTACCCGTCAGGAAGAGGCGGGCACTGCTGGACGTGGCCTGGGTGCTGTTGAAGAAGCCCCAGAGGGCGTCCCACGCATTGCTGTCGGTGCGCTTCACCCACATGCTGACCGTGAAGCCGTCGATGTTCGTCGCGTTTTTCAGCGGATTGGGCATGCGCGTGGCGGAATTGCTGCCCAGAGCCCCGAAGGACTGTTGCAGCACCTTGCCGAAGCGTTCGTAGTCGGTGACGAGCTTCGGCTTCACACCGGTGTTGGCGAACGTCATGCGCTGCGAGGGGTCGTAGGCATTGTAGCAGGGCGTTTCGTCCATGTTGTAGTAGGCCACCAGTCCGCCGAGGTAGTCACCCGACGGGGTGGTCTCCGCCTGCGCCCGGACGGTGTAGCTCTGCTCCCAGAAGTATTCGCCGCAGGAGAGGCGGCCGGTCAGTTCCACCGGCGTCATTTCCGAGGGCGGATTGTACTTTCCGGTCTCGTCGATGATGTCCGGGCGGGACGATGTCCACGCAAGTGTGGTGTTGTCGGTGGTCGGGAACATCAGGCGAATGTTGCGGCTGCAGCTCACGCCGTCCTTCACGGGCATACTGTTGCTGAGGTAGTTATAGGCCACGGCATAAGGCGATTCCAGTTTGTAGCCCCAGACCGGCACGCCGTTGGAGGCAACGGCGGAGAAAGCAATGGCTTTCAGGGAAGTGGTCTGGAAGTTCTGCGCCGTGGCACCGTTCAGGTGCTGTTCCGTCAGTACGCCGTAGTAGAACGTGGTGCCGAGTTTCAGCGTCAGGTACGCCGTGCCCTCCCGGATGCTCCACGTGCCCGTGTAGGCCCCCGTCACCTTGCCGTCGGGCGAGAGCGTCAGTTCGGCGGGTACGGTCTCCTCGAACTCTCCGAAATTCAGGCGGTAAGGATGGCGCATGAAGTGGTACGTTCCGGCCACGTCGTCGGCCGTGAAGAGGGCCTCCGAGGCGATGTCGGCATCGGTGGTCGTCTCGCCGGCGTAGCAGAAAGGAGCCGCCACGAGCCACCCTTTCTCATTGACAAAAAGCTGACGGGCACGCACCTGATGGCCATACGTGCCGTCGTTGAACTTCGTGTGGTAGACGACATAGGCACGGCCGGCATCGTCCACGCAAGCCGAATTGTGACCCTGCGCGCACTCGCCCACGGTCTGATTGCCCCAGTGGTTGTAGGCACCAAGGAGTTTCAGTCCCCGGTCGGTGGTGGCCGTGGGGCCGTAGTTCATCTGATAGCCCGTGTAGGTGGCCGCCTGTCCGGCGGCATCCACGTAGGGGCCGTCGGGATTTTCGGAACGGAAGATGCGCATTTCGTAACCTCCCTCCGGAATCTTATTGCCGTTGCCGTCGAGCTGGTAACTGCCGTCCGGATTCTTGATGTAGCCGCCGGGGGCAAAGCCTCCGTAGCTCATGAAGAGGTAGTAGTGACTGCCGATGTGCTGGATGTAGGGGCCCTCGCCGCTGACGTAGTAGCCGCCGGCGATTTTCTTTCCGAAATAGGGGTCGCTGACGCCGGAGGCTCCCTTCTCGGCATAGTCCGAGGGGTAGGTATAGGTGTAGTCGCGCAGACCGGTTTCCTTGTCTAATTTCAGCATGAAGATGCCCCCGCTCCACGAACCGTAGGCCAGCCACAGTTCGCCGTTCTCATCGAAGAAGGCGCAGGGGTCGATGCAGTTGGGCCAGTAGGTGCCCCAGTGGCCCTGCTGGGCGTAGCGCGACGGCAGCGACGAGAGCGACCCGAGGGCGAGCTGCATATCGGTCTGCTCGTAGGAGGGAGCTTTGATGTTGTTGTGGGTGCCGTTCGTGAATCCGCTCATCACCACCGGCCCCTGGTAAGTGAACGGCCCCGTGGCCGTGGGAGCTGTCAGCAGGATGATGACACTGGCCCAGTTGTCACCGTTGAGGCTCAGGTACATACACCACTTTTTCATCGTCTCGTTGTAGACGATGTCCGGTGCCCACATGTCGCCGTTAATCCACGTTTCCTTGTCCGCAGCGTACCACGCACACCACGCCTCGGCATCTATCTGCGGGAAGTCCACAACCTGACCGGTGCAGTCCCGAACCTGCTTCACGGCCTGCGTGTTGAACGCCGTGCGGAAGTCGCACAGCGTGCCGTCGGGCCGGGCAAACGTCCGCGCGTCGGCGGAGAGGCCGGTGAAGTTCACCAAATCGCGGCTCATGCCCACGCCAAGGTGCGAGCCCCAGATGTAGAAGGTGCCGTCGCGGTAGACGACGGACGGGTCGTGAATGCTCACGCAGGAGGGGGTGGCTTTCGTGTACAGTTGCTTCATCTCCGCTTCCGTCAGGCGGGTCTGCGCCACGGCAGAGCCTGCGCCGAGGAGCAGGAGAGTGAGAAACAGGATGCCGCTTTTCAGTATGCGGCGGTCTGCTATGCGTTGTTTCGGTTCCATAACGATAATGTATTTTTTTAATGCGCAAATATACAAAGAAGTAGCGAGAACGGCAAATGTTTTTCGGGATTCGGGGATATTTTACCGCCGGCGGGAAGCAAAGGTATTCCCGTTTTTTGTATCTTTGCAGCCGAAATACGTACAGACAGCGTGATAGTTTGCATCGCAGAGAAGCCCTCCGTGGGCAGAGACATAGCCAAGGTGCTGGGTGCCAATCAGCAGCACGACGGATACATGGAAGGGAACGGCTACCAAGTGACGTGGACGTTCGGTCATCTGTGTGAGCTGAAGGAGCCGCACGAGTATTCTCCGTTGTGGAAGACATGGAGCCTCGCCCAACTGCCTATGATTCCCCCGCGCTTCGGTATCAAACTGAAGACGGACAAGGGCGTGGAAAAGCAGTTCGAGACGATAAAAAGGCTGATGCTGGCCGCTGACGGTATCATCAACTGCGGTGACGCCGGGCAGGAGGGGGAACTCATCCAGCGGTGGGTGATTCAGATGACCGGGGCCCGCTGTCCGGTGCAGCGGCTGTGGATTTCGTCGCTGACCGAGGAGGCCATCCGCGAGGGGTTTGCCAAGCTGAAAGACCAAAGCGAGTACCAAAGCCTCTACGAGGCGGGACTGAGCCGGGCCATCGGTGACTGGACACTGGGCATGAACGCCACACGTCTCTACACGCTGAAATACCGCAACCGGACGATGCAGGACAAGCAGGTGCTGTCCATCGGACGGGTGCAGACGCCCACGCTCGCCCTCATCGTGCGCCGCCAGCAGGAGATTGAGAATTTCGTACCCGTCCCTTACTGGGTGCTCACCACGAAGTACCGCGACACGGTGTTTACGTACTACCCGGGGGCTTCCGCCAAGTCGGACAAGGAGGAGGACGAGGAGAAGAAAGGGGCGACGACCGCTGCGGGAGAACGCAGAGGGGCTTCCTTCAAGACTCGGGAGGAGGGCGAGGCGGCTCTGGCCGTCGTGAGTCAGTTGCCGTTTACCGTGACGCGGGTGGAGAAAAAGAAAGGGAGCGAGGCGGCCCCCCGATTGTTCGACCTGACGTCGCTGCAGGTAGAGTGCAACAGGCGGTTCGGCTTCTCGGCCGAGCTGACCCTGCAACTTATTCAAAATCTGTACGAAAAGAAATATACGACCTATCCGCGCGTAGATACCACGTTCCTGCCGGACGACGTATATCCCAAGTGCCCGAATATCATGAACGGGTTGCGGAATTACTTCCCGCTGATGGAGCGCATCAAGGGGAAGCCTTTGGCCAAGAGCAAAAAGGTGTTTGACAACAAAAAGGTGACCGACCACCATGCCATCATCCCCACCGGCGTGGAAGCGAAGGGGATGACGGAGCCGGAGGCCAAGGTTTACGACCTCGTGGCGCGGCGGTTCATCGGGGCTTTCTATCCGGATTGCCTGTTCGACACGACCACCGTCATGGGACAGGTGGGGGACATCGGCTTCCGGGCGACCGGCAAGCGCATCACCGACCCGGGATGGCGGGTGCTGTGGGGAAAGGACGAGGGGGAGGAACGCCCCGCGGACACGCTGCCGGCTTTCGTGAAAGGAGAGTCCGGGCCGCACGTTCCCGACCTCGCAGAGAAGCAGACGACACCGCCCAAGCCGTACACGGAGGCAACACTGCTCCGCGCCATGGAGACGGCGGGTAAGTTTGTGGACGACGAGGAGTTGCGCGATGCCCTGAAAGAGAACGGCATCGGAAGACCCAGTACGCGGGCGGCCATCATCGAAACGCTGTTCCGACGCCACTACATCCAAAAGAAAAAACAGACACTGTGGGCCACGCCGACCGGGGTAGACCTGATTGGCCTTATCCATAACGAGCTCCTGAAGAGTGCCGAACTGACGGGACGCTGGGAGCGCAAACTCCGGCAGATAGAACATCATGAGTACGAGGCGAAACGCTTTGTGGACGAACTCAAGCAGATGGTCAATGAGTTGGTGCTGGCGGTGATGAGAGATTAGGGATTAGGAGCGGCTGCAACACAATAAAAGGGGGACGGCGAGCGTTGTTTATTGTGTTGGGAATAAAGCCATGAAGAATTACGGAGACAGAACAAAGAGAGAGACGAAGCGACCGGAAGGGGGCTTCCGGACGGTTGCGTATTCCGCTCTCCCACTCTTCGTGCTTCTGTGTCTGCCTCTGTTTCTCGCCGGTTGCGGAGCCGACCGCAACATCAAGAAAGGCGATGCGTACTATGCCATCGGGGAGTATTTCGACGCAGCGGCGGAATACAAAAAAGGATATAGCCGAACGGCTGTCAAGGATAAGGCGTTGCGCGGACAGCGGGCCTGGAAGATGGCCGAATGTTACCGCCGCATCAACTATACGGCAAAGGCCATCGGGGCTTATCAGAATGCCGTGCGCTACGGCTATCCCGACTCCATGGCCGTGCTTCGGCTGGCTCAGATGCAGCAGCGCAACGGGGACTACAAGAATGCAGCCCGAAACTTTCAGCTTTTCTTGGACAGCGTGCCGGACGACCGACGGGCACTCACGGGATTGCAGAGTTGCACGCAGGCACTCGTCTGGAAGAAGCGACCGACGCTGTACACAGTGAAGAGGGAAGCCCTATTCAACTCACGCCGCGCGGACTTCTGCCCCGTGCTCTACGGAGACGAGTGGGAACAGCTTTACCTGAGTTCCACCCGGCCGCAAGCCACGGGCAACGAGATTAGCGGTATCACGGGAACAAAGGCCGGAGACCTGTTCCTTGCCCAGAAAGACGAGAAAGGGAAATGGAAGCAGCCGGAAGCGATAGAGTCGGAGGTGAACAGCGAATATGACGAGGGGGCCTGCTGCTTCTCGCCGGACGGCAAGACGATGTACTTCACCCGTTGCACCCACGACCCCAGTTATCCGCGCTTTGCACAGATTTACACCAGTCAGCGCAGCGATGCCTCGTGGGGCAAGCCCGTGCTGCTGGAAATATCGAAAGATACGTTATCGAGTTATGCGCATCCGGCTGTCAGTCCCGACGGACGGTGGCTCTACTTCACGAGCGACATGCCCGGCGGCATGGGGGGACTGGACTTGTGGCGCATCGCCCTCACCGACAACGGACTGGGGGGCGTGGAAAATCTGGGCGAACCCATCAATACCGCCGGCGACGAGATGTTCCCCGTGTTCCGCCCCAACGGCGACCTTTATTTCTCGTCCGACGGCCACGTGGGATTAGGAGGACTTGACCTCTACCGGGCCGAGCAGGACAGCACCGGAACATGGGCGGTGGAGAATCTGCGCATACCCATGAACTCACCGGGCGACGACTTCGGAATAACGTTCGAGGGTCTGCACAACCGGGGATTCTTTGCCTCGAACCGGGGCGACGCGAGGGGATGGGACCATATTTTCTCGTTCGAGTGCCCGGAGGTGCTGCAGACCGTTCGCGGATGGGTGTACGAGAAAGACGGCTACGAACTGCCGCAGGCCGTGGTGTACATGGTGGGCAACGACGGTACAAACCTGAAACTGAGCGTCCGGGGAGACGGTTCCTTCGAGCAGGAAATACAGCCCAACGTCAGCTACATTTTCCTCGGCACCTGCAAAGGTTACCTCAATCATACCGAGGAACTGCGCATCGACACAAGTTCCGTGAGCCGGGAGTTCACCTTGCAGTTCCCTCTCGGGAGCATCACGGCCCCCGTGCTCATACGCAATGTATTCTATGAGTTTGATTCTGCGGTGCTTACCCCCAACAGTACGCAGGCGTTGGATTCACTGACGGCTCTGCTGCAGGAAAATCCCAACATCACCATCGAACTGGGCAGTCACTGCGATTACCGGGGAGCTGACGAATATAACCTGCGGCTGTCGCAACGGAGAGCCGAGAGCGTGGTGCAATATCTTATCGCTCAAGGCATTCCCAGCGACCGACTGAGCCCCGTAGGGTACGGCGAGAGCCGCCCGAAAGTGGTCACACGGAAGATTGCCGAACAGCATCCGTTCCTTCAGGAGGGGGACACGCTTTCCGAGGCCTTCATCCTGAAACTGGAGAACGAGGAACGACAGGAGGTCTGCAACGCGCTGAACCGTCGTACCGAGTTCCGCGTACTGCGCACGACATACGGTCTCTTCGACTCTCCGGCAAGGAAAGGAGAAGAAGCGGAGACCGACGGAGAGCAGAAGAAACCTTAAAACGTAAGAATTACGACTTTACGCTTCATTATTTCGCTATACAAGCACACAAAATCCGATAAAAATTTCGCAGTTCGGGAGATTTTTCGTACCTTTGCGGCGGTTTTACGATGAAGACACTAAGATTTATATTACTTTCAGCCCTATCGTTGCTGTGCGGGAGCCTCTCCGCGCAGGATTTGGTGGCCCGTCAGGCTCCCATCGACTACAAGCTGAAACTGATAGATTCCATCGCCCGGAAACGTCTGATACAGGACGAAATGACACAAAGTCCCGCCGCTGCCCTCTATGGTGCGTGGGGCGAACGCTATGCACGGCAGAAGGCCGCCATACCCGATTCGTTCAGCATCCGCCTGAAAGATTTCAGTATGCCGACGCAGAGCCGCGTCATCATCTCGGAATACGGTGTGCGCAAAGGCCGTCAGCACAAAGGCATAGACATCAAGGTATATACGGGAGATACCATACGCGCCGCTTTCAGCGGTCGTATCCGTATTGTCCGCTTCGACCCGAACGGTTACGGAAACTACGTGGTTATCCGCCACCACAACGGGCTGGAGACCATCTACGGCCACATGTCAAAGAACTTGGTCGGAGCCGACCAGGAGATAGAGGCCGGAATGCCCATCGGTCTGGGTGGCAACAGTGGTAAGAGCGCAGCCTCGCACCTCCACTTCGAGACCCGCTTCTGCGGCATCGCTTTAGACCCGGCGTTGCTCTTCGACTTTCAGAACCGGGACGTCACCGGCGACTACTATGTATTCCGCAAGAACACGAGCGAGAACGAGGCACGCACCAACTTGGCCGGCAACACCCCGAAAGAGAACACGGGCACACGTTACCACAAGGTCGTGAAAGGAGAGACGCTTTCCACCATCGCCCGCAAGCGTCATACGACGGTGGACAAGCTGTGCCAGTTGAACCGCATCGGACGAAACGCCCGCATACATCCGGGACAAATATTGAAATACAACTAAACGGGAATGAAACGAAAAAATATACTTTGCCTGATACTGTTGCTTCTCTTCTCCGCAAATTCCGTTACGGTGTGGGGTGAGAAGAAAAACGACAACAAGGAGACGGACTATACGGTTTCCGGCGACGGAGAAATTGACAACTACGATTTCTTGTACGCTGACGAGGAAACCGACCTCGCAAACGGGGAAATGATGTCTCATATCATGGACAAGGCTTTTTCGTTCTTGGGCACACGCTACCGCATGGGAAGCACGGGTCCCGCTTCATTCGACTGCTCCGGTTTCACCAGCTACGTGTTCGGCCTCAACGACTTCCGAATAGGCCGCACCTCGCGAGACCAATTTGCCAAGAACATGCCCATCACACGGAACGATCTGCAGCGCGGCGATTTGGTGTTCTTCACTAGCCCCCGTTCCGGAAAGGGCGTCGGACACGTAGGTATCGTGGTGGACGTAGACCCGCTCACCGATACGTTCTCGTTCATCCACGCCAGCACCAACAACGGAGTGACGGTTAGCCGCTCCACGGACGGATATTACTCCCGCCGCTACATCGGCGCACGGCGCGTATTCTAAATTCTCAGATTTCCTTTTTGCTTCTGTCAGCCTGCCGTTAAGCTCGTTGCATACTAAAACTGACGAGATGAAAAGATTGACGTGCTTCTTATGGCTGTTCATCTGCCCGTTTCTTACTCACCGCTTGCAGGCGCAACAGACCCTCACCATCGCCATGACCGGCGACATCATGTTGGGAACGACCTATCCCGACACGCTGCTGCCGGCCAACAACGGCAAGGACTTGTTCCGGGATGTAAAAGAGATTCTGAGAGCGGCCGATGTAGCAGTCGGCAACCTTGAGGGAACGCTCTGCGACGAAGGAGAGAGCACAAAAGGAGACGGCCCGTACAACTATGCGTTCCGTATGCCGACAAGCTACACACGCCTGCTCAAGGAGGCCGGATATGATTACCTGAGCATGGCGAACAATCACGCCAATGACTTTGGCCCGGAAGGCATAGTATCGACAGAGAAGTGCCTGAAAGAACAGGGAATTGCCTGCTCCGGCATCGAGGGACGCATGGAATATGCAATCGTAAGACGCCGCGGACTGAAGATTGGTCTGTGCGCTTTCGGCCACAACTCCTACACACTGAAACACACCCATCTGCCGACCGTGGCACGTATTGTAGACCGATTGGTGGACGAGACGGACATCATTATCGTTTCGTTCCACGGCGGAGCGGAAGGACGCACCCAAAGCCACCTCCCATATGAGACGGAGACTTTTTTGGACGAGAATCGGGGTTCGCTACGCGAGCTAGCTCACTTCTGCATCGACCACGGTGCCGATGTGGTCTACGGTCACGGGCCGCACGTGGCCCGGGCGGTGGAAGTCTACAAGGGACGATTTATCGCTTACAGTCTGGGAAACTTCTGCACGCCCTACGGGGTTAGTCTCACGGGAATTTCGGGCTATGCGCCTCTTGTTGAAATTACCATCAACGGGAAAGGCAAGTTCATCGGCGGCAAAATCCACTCCATGGTGCAGCAACGCGGCATAGGCCCCCGCACCGACAAGCAACAGCGTGCGGCACACGAAATCAAGGCCCTGAGCGAGGAAGACGTTCCCGACAGCAAAGCCTATATCGACAACAGCGGTAACATTACGCTGAAATAAGCACGCATTCCACTCCGATTTCCGGAGCCCCCCGACGACCGTTCCCGGTCCCGCTATGGACAAGCCTCCGTCCCGCTATGGACGAGGCTCAATCCTGCTATGGACGGAGGCCCGTCCTGCTACGCATGCGCACACGTACATGCGTGCGCACAATTCCTTACTAATATACGGAAACAAAAAAGCAGGGGATGTTACTCCATCCCCTGCTCTATCAAACGGTCTTTTATCTGCATCAGCGTTTCCATGTATCCCGAGAAAGTCACACTCGGCGCATTGGCTTGCAGCGTCCGGATGAGTGCCTTCACCGTGAATGTCAGGTCGCGCGACCGCGAATACTCATTGATTTGCAGTTCCTGAGGCAACTTGTCCATCCGCTCCTCAAACCAACGGATTTGCTCGTCACGGAACGTCTTCGTATATTCCGGCTGGTAGGTTCTCATCGTCAGATACGAATTTTTTAACGACACTTGCGAGTCTCCACGTCACCATCCTTGCCCCAGGCCTGCACAATCACCGTCCCCGGAACGGCCCGAAAGGAATAGTCCGTCGTCCGGGCCAACTGGCGGCCGGCAGCGTCATAGGCTTTCACCTGCCGGATGCCACCGCCCTCCACGGTCAGGATGTTGTTTTCCCGGCGCACCCGGGAAATCAGTGCGGACTTCTTCTTTGCGCCGGCAACCTTCGTCAGATTGCCGTAATCAATTTCGTAGGTCTTGCCACGCTCCGTAGCGAACGAAATCGTGTTGGCATCTATGATGGTGCAGGCTATCTGCACACCGTTGCAATAGACGGCATGACCTGCCACACCCGGGTACTTGACGGCGCACTCCCGTCCGGCATGACTCCGGATGACGACGGCTGAAATCTTGCCATCCTTCCACGTCTGGTCTACCTCAAAGTTTCCGACGGCTTTCAATCCGTTGATGTGTCCCTCCGGCCACGTCGTCGGCAGGGCGGGAAGCAACTGCAAAGTATCGGTATGGCTCTGCAGCAGCATTTCGGCAATACCGGCACAGACACCAAAGTTTCCGTCAATCTGGAAAGGGGCGTGCGCATCGTAGAGGTTGTAATAAACACCGCCGGCATACTGGTTGGTGCCATAGGCCGTAGAGTGCTTGAGGGCATTTTTTAGGATAATGTGGGCATGGTCGCCGTCGAGCGCACGAGCCCAAAGGTTCACCTTCCAGCCCATCGACCATCCGGTGGCTGCGTCACCGCGCAGTTTCAGACTGTTCACGGCAGGAAGGAAGTATTCGCTGGAGGGAGCTATCTGCGTCAGCGGATAAAGGGCCATGAGGTGGCTCATGTGGCGGTGGCTCGGGTCGTCACTGACATCGTAGGGAGAATATTTCCATTCACGCAAAATCACGTCGCCTTTCTTGACACCGTTGCGCGGATTGCTCCATCCGGAATTTAAGGCACTGTTGGCCGTATAGGTCTCGGTATGCAGTCCCTTGTCCGTCTTTTCAAGGTACAGATTGAGCTTTTCGATATCCTCCGTCGTCAGGCCGGTGACAGCAGGGCCAAGTATCTGGTAAGCATCGCGGACGCTCTCGAACAGAGCGTAGATAAGTTGCTGGGCATGAGCGGTTCCGTCCTCACTGTTATGTGCATTCTGCTCGGCCGAATACTCGTTGGGAGCCACGTAGGTGCCGTCGGGGGAAACCTTATAAGCCGTGCCCCGGTAACCGGAGTTCTGCGTACTGCTGTCGTAGCCCCGGTCCTCAATCATGCGTTCAAACCAGAACTGCGCACAGCTCCACATGGCAGGGAAAGCGCGAGCGAGGAACTCCTCGTCGCGGGTATAACGGAAATGCTGCCACAGATGGCTGCAATACCACGCGTTGGCCACGAAGTAGTTGCTGCCCCACGTGCTCATGCCGCCGAAGATGTTGCTCTCGGTGAACACTGTCCAGCCGTTCTTCACTCCACCGTATTGGGTGGCCGCCCGTTTGTAGTTGGTCTGCTGGGCCATCTTGATAATGAAGTTCAGGAACGGCAGGTGCATCTCCGACAGGTTGGTAGGTTCGGCCGGCCAGTAGTTCATCTGCACGTTGATGTTGGTGTGGATGTCACTGTTCCAAGGGGCTTTGGAAAGATTGTTCCATATACCCTGCAGATTGCTGGGCACATTCACGCCACGGCTGCTGGAGATTTCGAGGTAACGGCCGTAGGCGAAGTAAAGCTGTTCGAGGAAGCGCGCCTCGTCGTTGTCCAGATTAGAGAGACCATTGTAGTACGTAATCAGCTTGTCCGTGGTGCGGGTCTTTCTCGGTGCGGCCTTACCCAGTTGCAGTTCCACACGGCCCATCAGACTCTCGAAGTCCCGGATGTGGTCGGCCAAGATGGCATCGAAACCTTTTGCCTCGGCATTGGCCACCCGTTCGAGTACCGTTTTCTGCACGTCGGCAGCGGTGCCCGACGCACACATCGTATTGCCGGGGTCATCGTCATAGTTGGTGGCGGCAGATAGGTAAAGCACCACTTCGTCGGCCCCTTCCACCGTAACCGTCTTCTCATTCGCGTTCACCGTCTTCGTGCCTTCGGACGGCAGCACAATACGCAGACAGGCCTGGTAGCAAACGGTAGTGAGCTGCCCCTTCACCCGGAAGTCACCGGGCGTGGCGGACACTTCCGACAAGACCTGAGAGGTTGCGTTTATGTCCTCACCGGGCACAAGCGTAAAGCGAAGACTCATCCGGTTGGCTCCCGTCACCTTATAGCGCACGGCAATCACCTTGTCGGGGTAACTGCTCAGATACGTCCGTTCGTAGGCACTCTTGTTGGCCGACGAGTAAGTAACGCCGGCGGTTCCGTTCTGAATATCAAGGTAACGGCAGTAATTCATGACAGCCGAAGTCGCCTTTTGGCCGAATACTTCGGAAATGTCCTCCACAAACACGGAACCGAAGTTCTTGTACTGGCCATAGCTGCCCATGTCCGCAGAACTTCCCGTCCACAGCGTCTTCTCATTGAACTGTATTTCGTCTTTCTCCACACCGCCAAACAGACTGGCTCCCAGTTGTCCGTTTCCGATGGGCAGGGAATATTCCATCCACGGGTTGTCCACTCCGGTTGTTGTGGCCGGTTGGTTGTACCATAACGTCAAAGGATGCTCGGGAGTGAAAGACGGGAGTCCCCGCACCAGAAAGTCACTCGCCGCGACAGTAAGGGACGTCGCCACTGTCAGCAGAGTTAATAGCATCTTCTTCATAGCTTTAGATTTTTATTGATTGGCTTCTTTAATTTTCCGGAACAGGTCGCTGGCAAATATAAAAGAGTTCAGCTTCTCGTTCGTGGAAGTCATTATCTCGTCCTTCGTGCCCGTCCATCCCACCGTACCTTCATGGATGTAGAAGATATTCTCGCCGATGCCCATAACGGAGTTCATGTCGTGGGTATTCATGATGGTCGTCATCTTATACTCATGCGTAATGGAGTGTATCAATTCGTCGATGACCAGCGAGGTCTTGGGGTCAAGTCCCGAATTGGGCTCGTCGCAGAACAGATATTTTGGATTGAGGGCGATGGCACGGGCGATGGCCACACGCTTCTGCATACCGCCCGAAATCTCGCCGGGGAACATATTTTGCGCGTCCAGCAGATTCACGCGGTCGAGGCAGAACTGCGCCCTCCGGATGCGGTCGGCCTCGTTGTCGTCGGAAAACATATCCAAAGGAAACTTCACGTTATCCAGCACCGACATTGAGTCGAAGAGCGCGGCATTCTGAAAAATCATACCCATCTCGCGGCGCAGCATCACGCGCTCTTTCTTGCTCATCCTCACGAAGTCGCGCCCGTCGTACAGGATTTCGCCCTTCGTCGGTTCAAACAGTCCCACGATGTTTTTCATGAGCACCGTCTTTCCGCTTCCGCTCTGTCCGATGATGAGGTTCGTTTTGCCGTCCTCGAAGGTGAAGTTTATGTCCTTCAGCACCTCCTTGCCGTCGAACGACTTATACAGATGTTTCAGTTCTATCATGACAACAGTTGCGTTAAAAAGATGTCTGCAAAAAGGATGAGCATACTGCTGGAGACCACGGCATTGGTGGACGCCTTGCCCACATCGAACGAACCGCCCTGCACGTTGTAGCCGTAAAACGACGAGACACTGGCGATGATGAAAGCGAAAAAGACGCTCTTGATGATGGACATCCAGACGAACCAGGGCACAAACGAGTGCAACAGGCCCACCGTCAGGTCGTCGGGCGTGAGTATGCCGGCATAAGCCGTGGCGTAGGCTCCAAGGAAGCCCGAAGCGATACTGAATATCACGAGAAAGGGAATCATCGTCATCAGTCCCATAATCTTCGGCAGAATGAGGAACGAGGCCGAGTTCACGCCCATGATTTCGAGTGCGTCAATCTGCTGCGTCACCCGCATCGTACCGATTTCCGAGGCGATGTTCGAACCCACCTTTCCGGCCAGTATAAGGCACATGATGGAACTTGAGAACTCCAGTACCATAATCTCGCGCGTGGTGTAGCCCGTCGTGAAGTTCGGCATCCAGGGGCTCTGGATGTTCAGTTTTATCTGAATGCAGATAACGGCTCCGATGAAGAAACTGATCAGCAGGACGATACCAATCGAGTCCACGCCCAGTTGTTCCATTTCCTTCATGTACTGCTTCATGAACATACGCATCCGTTCCGGCACGGAGAACGTGCGCCCCATCAGGTCGAGATACTTACCGAAAGCGGCAATATGCTTGAGAATAAATTTTACTATAAACATGAGGCAAACTGCTATTTACAGATACGGGGTCAGGTTATACTGCGCAAATATACGAAATAATTCACAATTCTTGCACGGCAGACGAAATAAATTCGATTACGCAATCCGCTATTCACAATTTAATCGTAAATTTGCGGTCGGAATGGAAACAAAGGAAAAACATCTGACTCTGCGCAGCGAGGGACTGGTGAAGGTCTACGGCAAGCGGACGGTAGTGAGCAACGTCTCGTTCGACGTCTCGCAGGGCGAAATCGTGGGACTTCTCGGCCCCAACGGGGCAGGTAAGACGACATCGTTCTACATGACCACGGGACTGGTCATCCCCAACGAGGGCCACATCTACCTCGACAACCACGAAATCACGAAACTCCCCGTCTACCAGCGTGCCCGTCTGGGCATCGGCTACCTGGCCCAGGAGGCCTCGGTATTCCGCAAAATGTCGGTGGAGGACAACATTGCCTGCGTTCTGGAAATGACGGGCAAGCCCGACGACTTCGAGGGCACGCTCGCGGAGTACCGGAGGTGGAAATTAGAGTCGCTGCTCGACGAGTTCAACCTGCAGAAGATACGCAAGAACCTCGGAGACCGATGCTCGGGAGGCGAGCGCCGCCGCACGGAGATTGCGCGCTGTCTGGCCATCAATCCCAAGTTCATCATGCTCGACGAGCCTTTCGCCGGCGTAGACCCCATTGCCGTCGAGGACATCCAGTACATCGTCTGGAAGCTCCGCAAGAAAAACATCGGCGTGCTCATCACCGACCACAACGTGGAGGACACGCTCTGCATCACCGACCGCGCCTACATGCTTTTCGAGGGACAGATTCTCTTCCACGGCACACCTCAGGAACTGGCGTCCAATCCCGTAGTCCGGGCCAAGTACCTCACCAACAGTTTTGTCCTCCGTGACAAGGACTTCGAGAAAATGGCTATCGAGCGAGGTGACCGATAAGTTTGCGGCCGATGATAAAAAAGGGACAAGAAATCTTTTAAGTTCTAATTTATTATTGTACCTTTGTGCACTGAATCTGCGCTTGTGGTGGAATTGGTAGACACGCCAGACTTAGGATCTGGTGCCTCCGGGCGTGTAAGTTCGAGTCTTATCAGGCGTACAAGGAAAGAGGCCGAGGCCCCTTTCCTTTTTTATTTTTCTGCCGACGGTCGCCCCGTCACTTTATAATCAAAAGATTGTTATCCGGAACTTTCGGTTTCTCGGAGTTCTTGTATCGGGCGGGGAAACCGAAGACCGTAACGCGAAGTATCTGCTTGCCTTTCTTCAGGTGCGAGA
>CAMWQU010000003.1 GCA_947176535.1 uncultured Prevotellaceae bacterium | reverse complement strand
AACCAGGAAAGGCAGGACCAGAATCTGCAGTGTTACCATTACACCATAGCCCAATCGTATCTTGAGCGCTATTCCCTAATAGCGATTGCAAAGGTACGTACTTTTGCTGAATTGACAAAACTTTTAACTCATTTTTTATTTTTTAATTTTCAACTTCTAATTTATTTGAGTATCTTTGCGCCGCTTATTGATACATATATGGAAAAGGAAAATACAGATTTATTGATAGAGAAAATCGTAAAAGGAATGCAGGAGAAGAAGGCCCGCGACATTGTTGTGGCCGACTTAACTCGCGTTGAGGACGCGATTTGCAAGGCTTTTGTCATTTGTACTGGCGGTTCGCCGGCGCAGGTAGCCGCCATTGCCGACAGTGTGGGCGAAACGGCCCGCAAGGAGGCCGGCAGCAAGCCTACGGCCGTTTCGGGGTTGCGCAACTCGGTTTGGGTGGCCATGGACTACAGCGATGTCATGGTGCACATCTTCCTGCCGGATGAGCGCGACTTCTACGATTTGGAATTCCTCTGGGCCGATGCCCGCCTGATATCGTTTGAGAATCAGGACTGACACCACAAGTCGGGACGTGCCCTGTGACGGGTGTTCCGGAAAATAATAAACTGAAAGAAAATGGAAGGAAAGAACAAAAACAAGAATAAGAAAAAGCTCCCACGTGTCAATCTCACTTGGCTTTACATCATCATTGCCGTTGTACTGGGATGGCTTTTTCTGAACAGCGAAGGTGGCACGGGGGGAGGAACCTCGAAGCCGGCCACTTACAGTGAGTTTAAGGAATATGTAGAGCGCGGCTACGCCTCGCGCATTGAGGTCTACAAGGACAAAGGCCCGCTGAACATGTACGTCAAGGGCGAGCACATCCGCGACGTCTTCCGCACGGGCAACGACAGCAAGAAGGGCGCGGAACCTTATGTCGTGGTGAAATACGGCTCTATCGAAAAACTGGAAGACTTCATTGACGAGCAGCAGGAACTCGGCAACTTCACGGGCGAAATCGTGTATAAGGAGCAGGACAGCACGCTGTGGCACATCCTTATCAACTTCGGCCCGTTCATCTTCCTCATCTTCTTCTGGTTCTTTATCATGGGGCGCATGGGGAACAGAAGCAGTTCGGGAGGCATGAACATCTTCAACGTGGGCCGCAGCAGAGCCCAGAAGGTGGAAATCGACGAGAAGTCGAAAGTCACCTTTGCCGATGTGGCCGGACAGACGGGTGCCAAGCAGGAAGTGCAGGAGATTGTGGATTTCCTGAAGAATCCCGGTAAATACACCGAGCTGGGCGGCAAGATACCCAAGGGTGCCCTGCTCGTAGGCCCTCCCGGAACGGGAAAGACCCTGTTGGCCAAGGCCGTGGCCGGCGAGGCCGATGTGCCTTTCTTCACCATGTCGGGCAGCGACTTTGTGGAGATGTTCGTAGGTGTGGGTGCCAGTCGTGTCCGCGACCTCTTCCGTCAGGCCAAGGAGGCCAGTCCGTGCATTATCTTCATTGACGAGATAGACGCCGTGGGCCGTGCCCGCGCCCGTAATTCTATGGTCGGCGGTAACGACGAGCGGGAAAGCACGCTCAACCAGTTGCTCACCGAGATGGACGGTTTCGGCACTAACAGCGGGGTCATCATTCTGGCCGCCACCAACCGTGCCGACATCCTCGACAAGGCTCTTTTGCGTGCCGGACGCTTCGACCGTCAGATACACGTCGATTTGCCCGACGTGAACGAGCGCAAGGCCATCTTCAAAGTTCACCTGCGGCCGCTGAAGGTGGGAGCCGACCTCGACATCGACTTCCTCGCCCGTCAGACCCCGGGATTCTCCGGAGCCGACATTGCCAACGTCTGCAACGAGGCTGCCCTTATCGCTGCCCGCCACAACAAGAAGAGCGTCACCAAGGACGACTTCCTGTCGGCCGTCGATCGCATTATCGGCGGATTAGAGAAGAAGACCAAGGTGCTCACCGTGGAGGAGAAGCGCACCATAGCCTTGCACGAAGCCGGACATGCTACTATCTCGTGGAACCTGCAATATGCTAATCCCCTTGTCAAGGTAACCATCGTGCCGCGCGGCCGTGCCCTCGGTGCCGCATGGTATCTGCCCGAGGAGCGTCAGATAACGACCAAGGAGCAGATGCTCGACGAGATGTGCTCCCTGCTGGGAGGCCGCGCCGCCGAGGAGGTATTCACCGGACATGTCTCCAGCGGTGCCATGAACGACCTTGAGCGCGTGACCAAGCAGGCCTACGGCATGATTGCCTACATGGGAATGAGCGACAGCCTGCCCAATCTTTGCTATTATAATAATGATGAATACCAGTTCCAGCGTCCGTACTCCGAAGAAACGGCCCGGCTCATCGACAAGGAAGTGCAGAAGATGGTCGGCGAACAGTACGAGCGGGCCAAGGCCCTGCTGCGCGAGAAGCAGGACGGCCATGCCCGCCTGGCCCAGTTGCTCGTGGAGCGTGAGGTCATCTTCGCCGAGGACGTGGAGAACATCTTCGGCCCCCGCCCTTGGGCCAGCCGTGCCGACGAGATTATAACCGATGAGAAGGAGGACGCTCCTGCGAACACTGATAACCTTGCCTGACCATGACACCCAAACAACACAATCTTATTGTCCGCTCGCTGGCGGGAATCGTTTTCTTGACGATAATGGTCGGCGGCATCGTGTATGGCCCGCTCTCGATGGGGCTGCTGTTCACGCTCATTACGGCCCTCAGTGTCCGTGAGTTCTGCCATATCGTTTCGGAGCGCGGCGACGTGTCCGTCAATTCGTTCATCTGTTCCGTTTCGGGAGCCTACCTGTTTCTGGCTTTCTTCGGCTACATGAGCGGACTCACCCCGACGCCCGCCGTTTTCATTCCCTACCTCATCAGCATCATCTATCTGCTCGTCAGCGAACTCTATCTGCAACGGGAAAGCCCCATCAACAACTGGGCCTGCACCATGATGAGCCAGATGTACGTGGCATTGCCTTTCTCGCTCATGCCCGTTCTCGCTTTCCTCACGGACCCCGCCCATCCCAGCATGGGCGTATGCTACCGCTGGATTTTCCCCCTGTCCGTGTTTATTTTCCTGTGGACGAGCGACACCGGTGCCTATTGCTTCGGTTCGCTGTTCGGACGTCATCGTCTGTTCGAGCGCATTTCTCCCAAGAAGTCGTGGGAAGGCAGCGTCGGCGGTGCGTTCGTGACAGTGATCGCCGCATACGTTATTGCCCGTTTCGACCAGAGCCTCACCCTGCCCCAGTGGATAGGCTTCGCTCTTGTGGTCGTCGTGTTCGGCACGTGGGGCGACCTTGTGGAGAGTCTGCTCAAGCGGCAACTCGGCATCAAGGACAGTGGAAACGTGATTCCCGGACACGGCGGCATGCTCGACCGCTTCGACTCCTCCCTCTTGGCCATTCCCGCCGCTGTGGTCTATCTTTACACCCTGACTATCTTATAAGCGATATACGGAGCAAACTCCGACGCGGAAACGTCGCGCCTGCCCGAAGTGCGGGGGACGACTTTATTATTCAGAGGCGACCGGTTAATTATTCGGTCGCCTCTGAATAATTAACCGGTCGTGACCGAATAATCCCATCCTCTATGAGAAGAGCCGTGCCTGACTGGTCTGTCAGACGCGGCTCTTCTTGTGTTTTTCATGGTGGCTAACCTGCACGGCGCAGGTTGCCCTTATCGTAGATTTAGAAAGGTTTTCTGTATTTCTGTTCGTCCTTGTCGTCAAGCATACTCAGGTATGAGGCATAGCGTGTGAGGGCGATGCGCCCCTCCTGCACGGCCTCCTGCACGGCGCAGTGAGGCTCGTGCGTGTGGGTGCAGTCCTGGAAGCGGCATTCCTGCGCCGTCCGGAATATCTCGCGGAAATAGTGAGACACTTCCGTGCGCTCGATGTCGAACGTGCCGAAGCCTTTGATGCCCGGCGTGTCGATGATGCTGCCCCCTTCGGGCAGGTCGTACATTTCGCTGAACGTGGTCGTGTGCTGGCCCGTGTCGTGTGCCCGGCTGATGGCCTCGGTGCGCAGGTCGAGTCCGGGCAGTAGCACATTCAGCAGGGTGGATTTTCCCACTCCGCTGTTGCCCGAAAGCAGGGTGGTGCGGCCGCGTAGCATGTCGTGTAGCGGTGCGATGCCTTCGCTCTGTAGTACGGAGCAGGCGAGGCAGGAGTAGGAAAGGCTGTCGTAGAGTGCCATCCACTGTTCCATCTGCTGCCGTTCCCGGTCGTTGTAGAGGTCAATCTTGTTGAAAAGAAGGATGACGGGAATGCGGTATGCCTCGGCCGAGGCCAGAAAGCGGTCGATGAACGTGGGGCTGGTTTCGGGGTGCGCGATGGTGACTATGAGCAGCACCTGGTCGATGTTGGCCGCCAGGATGTGGCTCTGTTTGGAGAGGTTGGAGGCGCGGCGGATGATGTAGTTGCGGCGTTCCATCACCTCGGAGATGAATCCCGTCTCGTCCTCCACGGCAATAAACTCCACCCGGTCGCCCACGGCTATGGGATTAGTGGAACGGATGCCGCGCAGGCGGAAGTTGCCTTTCACCTTACACGAAAAAAGTTGGCCGTCATCCGCGCGGACGACGTACCAACTTCCGGTGTTTCGTATGACTGTACCTGTCATTAAACCGTCATGATTTCTTTTTCCTTGGCGGCCAGCAGGTCTTCTATCTTCTTGATGTACTTGTCGTGGAGCTTCTGCAGTTTGTCCTCGGCGTCCTTTTCAGCGTCCTCGGCCAGTCCGTCCTTGATGCCTTTTTTCAGTTTCTCGATGATGTCGCGGCGGCAGTTGCGCACGCTCACCTTGGCCTGCTCGCACTCCTTGCCGCACTGTTTGGCCAGTTGCTTGCGTCGCTCCTCGGTGAGAGGGGGAATGTTGATGCGGATGATTTCTCCGTTGTTCTCGGGCATGATGCCGAGCTCGGAGTCGATGATGGCCTTCTCGATGATGCGGAACATCGACTTGTCCCAGGGTTTGATGGTGATGCTTCGCGCGTCGGGCGTGTTGATGGCGGCCACGTTGTTCAGGGGCACCATCGAGCCGTAGCTGTCCACACGGATGGGGTCGAGAATCTTGATATTGGCTTTGCCGGCACGGATGCGCGCCAGGGCGTCTTCGAGGTACATCACGGTTTCTTCGAACCGTTCTTCGGCATCGCTGAGGGTCTGTTTGACGTCTATCATACTATATTATTCGTTAGTTATAAGTTGTTTCCGCAAATATACGAATAATTTCGTAAAATATGCGAATAATGTTATAATTTGTAGTCCGTATTTCGTAATTATTTTTTATCTTTGTCCCGATATGCCGGAAAACTATTCTTTGGACAAACGCATCCATGAACTGGTGAATCAGTTGGAGCCCATCACCTTGGAGGAGATGTCGGGCATCAAACTGATGAACCGTACAGATACGAAATTTGTCACCAACAAACAGAAACTGGCTCAGTTGCTGGAAATGGCCCGGGGAAAGTATTTTGCCCAGTACAACAACGACAGCATGATAGCCGAATATATCACGACCTATTGGGACACCGACGGGTTGAATTTCTACTTCGAGCACCACAACGGGCGTGCGCCGAGGCAGAAAGTGCGCGTGCGCTCATACGTCGGCAGTAACCTTACTTTTCTGGAGGTGAAGACGAAGAACAACCACGGGCGGACGAAGAAGAAGCGCATCGAGGTGCCCGGGCAGGAGATAGGGCAGGTGAAGGAACAGGCCGACGAATTTATCGACAAACTGGTGCACAGGCACCTCGACGATATACATCCCACGGTGCAGAATCATTTTCGCCGCATCACGCTCGTGAACTACGACAAGACGGAACGCCTGACCATTGACTTCGACGTGGAGTTCCGCAACTTCGAGACCGGCGATACGGCGCAGACGGGCGACTTGGTGATTGTGGAGCTGAAGCGCGACGGCAACGTCTATTCTCCCGTACTCGAAATTCTGCGCCGGTTGCGCATCAAGCCTTCGGGCTTCAGCAAATACTGCATCGGCTCGGTGATGACCAACCGCAACCTGAAGCACAATATGTTTAAGGAAAAGATGGTGCGGATACGGAAATTAGTCAATAACAAATAGAAATCATAAACTCATAAAGCAAAAGCCATGGAAACATTGCTCGACAATCTGAATTACACCTTTGGAGACACCATCGGTATCGTGCTCATCGATCCGAAAGAGTTCATTTCGCTGCTCATCCGTCTTGTTCTCAACTTTACGGTCGTGAGCGTCATCGCCCGTTACTTCTACTATCCGAAAGCGAAGCGCCGCGACTATATGTTCGTCTTTATCCTCATATCCATCAGCATTTTCCTCCTTGTGAACCTGATGGGCGACGGAGCCATGAAGACGGGCGCCGCACTGGGACTGTTTGCCATCTTCGGCATCATCCGTTACCGCACGGAGGCCATACCCATCCGCGAGATGACCTATCTCTTCATGCTGGTGGCCGTTAGCGTTGTGAACGCCATGGGACAGGCCAAGTACCACAGCCTCTCGGATCGCTGGGACGGCATGGGACTGGTTACCCTCTTGTTTGCCAATATGGTATTCATCCTGATGGCATGGCTGTTCGAGTCGAGCCGAATCCTTTCCGACAACTGCTCGAAGTATATCAAGTATGACAATGTGGCTCTGGTGGCTCCCGACAAGCGCGAAGAACTGAAAGCTGACCTTGAAAAGCGGACTGGCCTGAAAATTGTACGCATCGAGGTGGGTATGATTGATTATCTGAAGGATGCCGTCCTCATCCGTATCTTCTACGATGAGGATGCCGACCGTGGCAGCAGCATTGCCGACATGACGAAGATGCCTCGATAAGAAAAACTTACGACGTAATATAGCCTATAAACTGATGCAGCAGATGAAGCGGTTTTCATTAGTGGCCCTTTTCTCTCTTCTCTGCGCTTTCCCTTCCGTGGCGCAGGAAACGGAGAACACGGCCGGTGTATGGACAGAAGTGGACGTGACGAAAGCACTGCCCTATAACCTCAGTTTGGACTTTGGGCTGGGGTATCGTACCATCGACTGGTTCGACGATTCCTACCGCTCCGACATTGGCGTGGGGCTGAACTGGAAAGCGTCGAAGCACTGGAAAATCGGTGCGGGCTACACGTTTCTGTACAGAAAGTATGCTGAGGAAACGACCGACCGTACATCTCCAGAACAGGAATATAAGTATAAGAACACCTCGACAGGCGAGAAATGGGATGCTACGGAGTTTCTCGGAGCACCCGTTTACACCGATGCCGACGGCGTAGGCCATAATTTCAGGGGCTACAACGATGCACTGAAGAACGACACTCGCGTGGATGAGGCTTTCTGGCGGCAGAAACATCGCCTTTATGTCGATGTTTCTTATAGCTATAAACTGTGGAAAACGTTGCGCATATCCGTGCGGGAGCGTTATCAGATGACGGTGGTGCCCGAGCGTACCATCAGCCGGACACGCACTCGCGTAAAGACCACGACGAAGTATCGGGAACCGTTGTATGACGGTGACTCTAATATCAGTGCTTATGAGGAGGTTACCAAGTACTGGCAGGAGGGTAACGTCATCTATGCGCAGGACGTTACTGACCCTTCGAACTTAGGTACGCCCGTGGATGCTACGGAGAATTGGCTTGCCGAGCATGACGGCAGTTATCTCAATACCATAGAGACCTACGACCACGTCAAGCGCAGCAAAACGCTTCACGGGCTGCGTTCGCGTCTGAAACTCAGCATCGACAAGAAGGGGTGGAACTGGGAACCCTACGTCAGTGTCGAGGCCCACAACAGTCTGAGTGATGCGATGCACCTCGACAAGGTGCGCGCATCCGTTGGTGTGGATTACAGCATCAGCCGTCAGCACAAAGTGGGGCTGGGCTATGTTTTCAACCATGAGAACGACGACGACGGCAACCGGAACATCCATGCCATTGCCGTGGGCTATAATTTTAAGTTCTAACGTTTGAATGATATGAAGAAGTTTTTACTTTTGACCCTTTCGGTTGTCGCATCTGCGGCTTGGGCCGACAATTACAGCTACCTCACGGTGGGCTACAACAGTGTGGAGAAGAGCATCGTGCTGGAAACCGTACAGAAGATAACGTTTGCCAACGGTCAGATGCTTGTGACTACCAGCAACGGCACGGAGGCTTTCCCGCAGAATCAGTTGGAGAAGATGTTCTTCTCTACCGTACCCACGGCCATCGAGTCCGTGCAGGCCAATGCTTCCCGCTCGGAACAGACGGAAGGTGCGATTTACGACCTTAGCGGTCGTCGTGTTTCAGATGCCGCGCTCCCTGCAAAGGCACTGAAAAAAGGCCTCTACATCGTGAATGGCCGGAAAGTTGTCATCAAGTAGTCACACCCCTCATGTACGACATTATGAAGAAGTTATCTCTTGTCCTGCTTATGCTTGTGTGCGGTTTTGCCCTGCAGGCTCAGGAAACCCTACGTATCTGGCAGAATGGCGAGTCCGAGAAAGTGTCGCTCTCTGCCGCTCAGACCATGACTTATGGCAACAATGGCACTACGCTCACCGTGGCCGGCGTTGCTTATCCCGTTTCGGCCATCGACAGCATCACGGTTGTCCATCAGGTGAAGGTTGTTTACAACGGTCAGACGGCCACCGTCAGCATTCCCGCCGCCCTGAAAGCCGACATCACCGCCGTAATCGACGGGGCTCATGTGACGCTCACGAACACGAACGTGAGCAACGAAGTGGAGTTTCTGCTCAGTGGTACCAGCCCGAACGGTTCGTTCACTTATGAGGGGGCCTATAAAACCACCATTAGACTCAACGACGTAAGCCTCACCAGCGGAAGAGGCGCAGCCCTCGACATCCACTGCGGCAAGCGCATTGACGTCGTGTTGGAGAACGGTACCACAAACACGCTCATCGACTACGAGGGCGGCATTCAGAAAGCCTGCTTCTATTGCAGCGGACATGTGGAAATCGGTGGCGGCGGCACGCTCAACGTCACGGGTAAACTGACCCATGCCATCAAGACCAAGGAGTACATGGAACTGAAAAAGTCTGTGGGCGTCATCAACATTGTGGGTGCTGCCAGTGACGCCATGCACATCGGACAGTATTACCGGCACCGCGGCGGCACGGTGAATATCACTTCCGCCACGCAGGGTGACGGCATTCAGGTGGAGACGCTGACGCTTGCTGACAACCTTACGCCCAACCCTGAAAAGGAAGATAACGGAAAGATATTTATTGAAGGCGGCATACTGAACATCGAGATGGCCCATGAGGACCGGGAGGCTATCAAATGTAACGATTCCATCATCATTTCCGGCGGAATGTTCGATCTTACGGCTCTCGGTAACGGTAGTCGCGGCATACAGACGGATGGCAGTATGCTCATCGACGCCACCAAAGGTGCTACCGACATCACCATTGCCGCCAAAGGTGGTCTCTGCACGGCAGAGGTGGATGCCGATGATCCCCATCGCTGCATGGGTATCAAGGTAGACGGAGACCTTACCGTCAATGGCGGTACCGTCAAGGTTACCAACACAGGTGTCAAGAGCCGCGGTATCAGGGTCGGTGGTAAATACACCAAGAACGGTGGCACCGTGACGGCCAATGTCAGTCTCAAGAACTGACGACCATTCGTGACGAAAGTCTATCTTTTCTACTGATACTGCCGAAAGAACCGTTACAATCCGGTAAATAGCAAAAGAGCCGCATTTGACCGATGAAATGGTCAAATGCGACTCTCTTTTTGTGCCTTGCGGAGGGAATCCATTTCTTACTATCGGACTCAGAAAATAGTTTGTAAGAAAAAGACTGATGCAGTAGGAAGATGAACAAATAAAACGTATATTTGCATAAAACTGAAATGTTATGACAAAGAAGCAGACCATACAGCTATTTGAACAGCGCAAAGTGCGCACCGTGTGGGATGACGAGCAGGAGAAATGGTATTTTTCGGTAGTCGATGTTGTCGGCGTACTGACAGACAGCGTGGATGGTCGGAAGTACTGGAACAAACTGAAACAACGTTTAAAGGAGGAGGGCAATGAAACGGTGACAAATTGTCACCAGTTGAAAATGCGGGCTACCGATGGCAAGATGCGCTTGACCGATGTGGCGGATACCGAACAACTATTTCGTCTGATTCAGTCGATACCTTCACCTAAAGCTGAACCTTTTAAGTTGTGGATGGCGCAGGTAGCGAGCGATCGTCTTGACCAAATACAAGACCCCGAATTGTCCATACAGCAGGCGATGACCGATTACAGACGACTGGGCTATTCCGAACAGTGGATTAACCAGCGTCTGAAGAGCATAGAGGTGCGTAAGGAACTGACTGACGAGTGGCAGCGTTGCGGCATTGAGGGGCAGCAGTATGCCACGCTCACGGATATTATCACGCAAGAATGGGCGGGCCTCACGACGAAGAACTACAAACGCTTCAAGGGTCTCAGAAAAGAGAGTTTGCGGGACAACATGACCAACCTTGAATTGGCTCTGAACACATTAGCAGAGGCCGCCACGACGGAAATATCCAAGCAGCAGCAACCCAGTGGCCTGATTCAAAGCAAACGTGTGGCCAAAAGTGGCGGAGGCGTAGCGAAAGCGGCCCGCAAGCAGTTGGAGACTCAGTTGGGACGTTCGGTAATCTCTTCGGTGAATGCCCGGCAGGTGCTGGAGGCGAAAGCAACGACACAGCTCGAACAAGATAATGACGAATGACAAACTAAACGGCGACGCTACTCAGCGTCGCCGTTTCATTTTTTTTCTTATTCGCGGTCTCATGGAAAAGGTCGCCCTATTGTCTCGGCTTCGTCCATACTATTGTCGAGCCTCAGTCCATAGCGGGACGGAGCCTCGTCCCGCTATGGATTGGGCGGGGTCGTGCCCCACGCGCACGATTCTTGTTTATATAGGTGGTTTGTTCGGAGCGGTTTACCGGTTGGCGTACATCGACTCGTAATACTTTTCGTATTCGCCCGACGTGATGCGCTCCATCCATTCCCGATGCTCCAGATACCAGCGAACGGTGCGCTCAATGCCCTCTTCGAACTGGAGCGACGGCTCCCAACCGAGTTCGCGCTGTAGCTTGCGGCTGTCGATGGCGTAGCGCAGATCGTGTCCGGCCCGGTCAGTCACGTAGGTAATGAGGTCGAAGTCAGCACCTTCGGGACGCCCCAGCAATCGGTCTACGGTCTTTATCACGAGCTTGATGATGTCGATGTTCTTCCATTCGTTGAAGCCACCGATATTGTACGTGTCGGCAATGCGTCCTTTGTGGAAAATGAGGTCTATAGCTCGCGCGTGGTCCTCGACGTACAGCCAGTCACGCACGTTCTCCCCCTTGCCGTAGACAGGGAGCGGCTTGCGGTTACGTATATTGTTGATGAACAGAGGAATCAGTTTCTCCGGAAACTGGTACGGCCCGTAGTTGTTGGAACAGTTGGTGACTATGGTGGGCATACCGTAGGTGTCGTGGAAAGCTCGCACGAAGTGGTCGCTGGAAGCCTTCGAGGCCGAGTACGGCGAGTGAGGCAGGTACTTCAGATCTTCGGTGAAAAACGTCTCTCCGTAGGCCAGATGGTGGCTCTCGGAAGAAGCTGTCGTGGTGAAAGGCGGCTCTATGCCCTCGGGGTGTGTCATTTCCAGTGCGCCATACACTTCGTCGGTGGAGATGTGGTAGAAGCGTTTGCCCTCGTACTTCTCCGGCAGCGACTCCCAATAACCTTTCGCCGCCTGCAGGAGGCTGAGCGTGCCCATCACGTTGGTGCGTGCAAAGGTGAACGGGTCTTTGATGGAGCGGTCTACGTGGCTCTCGGCGGCCAGATGGATGATGCCGTCCACCTGTTCGTCCCGCATCAGCTTGCTGAATGCGTCGAAGTCGCAGATGTCCATGCGCACAAACTTGTAGTTGGGTGCCTGCTCCACATCCTTCAGGTTCTCCAAATTGCCCGCGTAAGTGAGCTTGTCGAGGCAAATGATTTTGTATTCGGGATATTTATTCACGAACAGGCGCACTACGTGGTTGCCGATGAAACCGGCGCCGCCGGTGATGACTATACTTTTCATGTTATTTCAGGTTTGCTATACATTTACGCAGACTGTCCGTCCAGTAGGGAACGGTCAGGCCGAACGTCTCTTTGATTTTTGTCTTGTCGAGTACCGAATAAGCCGGACGGTGGACGCTGCTCGGAAATTCGTCGCTGTGGCAGGGCTGTATGTCGCATTCGGTGTTGCCTGCTATCCGGGCAATCGCCTTGGTGAAGTCGAACCACGAGCATACGCCCTCATTGGAGTAATGGAATATGCCGGTCTGTGGGGCTTTCCCGTTTGCTATCCGGCCTTTGGCATTTTCAAGGATGACGGCTATCGCCTCTGCCAAATCCAGGGCGTAGGTAGGTGTGCCACACTGGTCGAAAACGACCTTTAGTTGCGGTTTTGTGGCCGTCAGCGCGAGCATTGTCTTCACGAAGTTCTTGCCATACTCGGAGTAGAGCCATGCCGTGCGCAGAATGACGTAGGCGCATCCCGCTGCCGCAATGGCCTGTTCGCCTTCCAGTTTCGTCAGGCCGTATATGCCCGTAGGGGTGCCCTTCTGCTCCTCGCGGCAGGGCACGTTATAGGGGTCGCCACCGAACACGTAGTCCGTGCTGATGTGTATGAGCAGCCCGCCGACGCGCTGCATGGCTTCGGCCAGAATCTGAGGTGCCGCAGCATTCAGCCGTCGGCACGTTTCCACATCCGTTTCGGCTTTCTCCACGTTGGTGTAAGCCGCACAATTTACGATGAAATCGACCTTTTCTGCGTCCACAAGGCGGTTCACCGCCTCGCGATCCGTCATGTCGAGCAACACAGTCTCCACGTCCCCGGCTTCCACTACGTCCGTGAAGATGTAGCGGTCTGTCGAGTGCCGGCTGACGATTCGCATTTCCCGGCCTAATTGCCCGTTGGCACCTGTTACAAGTATATTCACGAGTAAAAATTAAGCGTGTTCGTTAATCTAACGTGTCGGTGCCGAACCGTTTCACGTCATCTATCACTTTCAGCAGATACTGCCCGTACTGATTCTTGAGCATCGGCTGTGCCACCTGCCGCAGCCGTTCCTCCGTAATCCATCCGTTGCGGTAGGCAATGCCTTCCAGACATCCCACTTTCAGGCCCTGCCGCTTCTCCAGCACCTCGATGTATGTGCTGGCCTCGCTGAGCGATTCGTGGGTGCCCGTGTCGAGCCATGCAAAACCCCTGCCGAGGGTCTGCACTTTCAGTTCTCCGTCGCGGAGAAACTCCTGATTGACCGTCGTAATCTCCAGTTCGCCACGTGCCGAGGGCTTGATGCGGGAGGCCACGTCCACCACCTTGTTGGGGTAGAAGTAGAGGCCCACGACGGCATAGCTCGACTTCGGGTGCTCCGGTTTCTCCTCTATCGACAGACAGTTGCCCTGCTTGTCGAACTCCGCCACGCCGTAGCGTTCGGGGTCGTTCACCCGGTAACCGAATACGGTGGCTTTCTTCTCCTGCTCGGCCGTCTCCACGGCCTGATGGAGCATCTTCGAGAAGCCTGCCCCGTGGAAGATGTTGTCACCCAGAACCAAACAGGCCGCATCGTCGCCGATGAACTCACGACCGATGATAAACGCCTGCGCCAGACCGTCGGGACTGGGCTGCTCGGCATACTCGAAATGTACGCCGAAGTCGCTTCCGTCGCCCAGCAGACGGCGGAACCCCGGCAGGTCGTAAGGGGTGGAAATGATGAGGATTTCGCGGATTCCGGCTGTCATCAGCACCGAAATGGGGTAGTAAACCATGGGTTTGTCGTAGATGGGAAGCATCTGCTTCGAAACGCCCTTCGTGATGGGATAGAGGCGCGTGCCGCTACCTCCGGCTAAAACGATACCTTTCATAGGGATGACAGATTTAATGTACAAATATACTCTTTTATGTAGATACAACGAAACAAACGGCCTGAAAGTACGTAATAAATGAAAAAAAACTGCCCATCAGGCAGCGTAGTTCATAAATATTTACTACTTTTGTGCCTGAGATGGACAAGATACCCAGTTTCGCTATCAACCACGAGTGCCTCCAGAGAGGCATTTATGTCAGCCGCAAGGACGAGGTGGGAGGTGAAGTGGTGACTACTTTCGACATCCGCATGAAAGAGCCCAACCGGGAGCCTGCCATGGGCTTCGGAGCCTTACATACGATAGAGCACTTGGCTGCCACCTATCTGCGGAACGACGAGATGTGGAAGAGTCGCATCATCTACTGGGGCCCGATGGGATGTGCCACGGGATGTTATCTGCTCATGAGGGGCGACCTGGAGAGCCGCGACATCGTGGAGGTGATGATAAAAACATTCCGTTTCATCGCAAATTTCGACGGGGAAGTGCCGGGTGCGGCCCCTCGTGACTGCGGAAACTATCTGATGCACGATTTGCCGATGGCGCGTTGGGAAGCCCGCAAATATCTGGAAACACTGGAGAACATCCGCGAGGAGAATCTCCACTATCCGGAGTGAACGAAGAATCTTTTATTGGAGAGATGCCAGAGAGGTCGAATGGACCGCACTCGAAATGCGGCGTACGGGCGACTGTACCCTGGGTTCGAATCCCAGTCTCTCCGCACAGTAGGGCTTGATAATCAAGCCGGGAAATGAAATCCGGTTTACGCTTGATTCAGAGAGCGGAACCGGATTTTCTGTTGGTAGTGAAGTGTTAAATTCTTAGTTTGTCCCTGTAATGAAACTGAAAATCCTTTCTTTTCTCGTTGTGTTTGTCGGACTGGGTTGCCTTAGCAAGGTCTACGCATTGGGTTCCGGTACAAGTGCCATCGGCAATATCCTCCTTAAAAACGGCTCGCAGTTCGATTCGGTTCCTTTTGAAATGCCGCTCATGCAGGACAAAAAGGTTAAGGTCAAAATCAATGGCAAGAAGCAGAAACTTGAGACCGACAGCATCGACTGCATCATTCTTTGGAATAAGAAGCATCCCGAGGAGAAGCATTTGTTCAAGGCTTTCCGGATGGAAATCATGGACTTGACGACGGGAGCAGTCACGGGCGTGACTCCCTATGCGATTTGGCTCTGCTGCGAGCAACTGGCCTCCAACGCCTCCTACTGGATTGAAGTCGGTCGCCCAAGTTTCAGATGGGGGCGACTGAGGTTCAACTTCAACAGCCTGTATTCGTATACAAGTAAGTATTATGTTCTTAAAAAAGGCAGTGAATACCCGTCTCACATCCCCGAGAAGGACAGCGATGTCAAGAAGTGGGCCAGGTTCTACTTCAGTGACGATCCCGAAGTGAGCAGCAGAATTGAAAACGGGGAGTACAATGTTTCCGACTGGGGGTATAAGTCCATCGATATTTGTCGCATCATCGCCGACTACAATCCCAAGCGATTCTGACCTTGCAGCGGCAATGGAGATTGTAAACCGACTGACCTGTACGACGAGGGAGGAATTTAGGCAATGGCTGCGGGCAAATGCCTCGGTCGCCACTGAATGCTGGCTTCCTGTAAAGAAAGGAAAAATGCAGTCGGACGGTATCGTCCGGTATCTCGATGCCGTTGAAGAGGCTTTGTGTTTCGGTTGGATAGATTCGACGCTGAAGAATGTCGATGGCGTCTCCTTGCAACGCTTTGGCCGGCGGTCGAAGAACAGTTACTGGTCGGAACTGAACAAGGAGCGATGCCGGCGGCTCGAAAAGTTGGGACTGATGACCGATAGCGGTCGGGCAGCCCTTCCGAACCTTGATGCCGAATTTATGTTCTCACCCGAAATCCTTGAAGCCTTCAAGGCCTATCCTGTGGCATGGAGCAACTTTTGTGCCTTTCCCGGCCTGTACCAACGGGTGAGGATTGACAACATCCAACGCAACAAAGCCTGTCCCTCCATCTTTCAAAGCCGCCTGAAAAAACTTATTGAAGCAAGTGAACGCGGCGATATGATAGGCGACTGGCACGATGACGGTCGCCTGTTGGATTATTGACACCGTTTGGCCGGGTTTCCGCTTAGACTCTTTTAGACTTGATTACCCTATTACGCCGCCTTGCAATTTCCGGGGCGGCTCTTCTTTGTTTGCTTATCGGCCGACCTCTGTGCCGGGGTCATATAGTTTATTCGGTCGTGACCGGTTAATTATTCAAAGGCGACCGAATAATTAACCGCTCACGACCGAATAATAAAGTCCTCCTAAGGGCAGGGACGAAAGATAACCTTAATTTAGATACATATTACCTGCACCAGAATGTAGACGGGCAGCAGGATAATCAGCGAGAAACGGAACATGTAGCCGAAGAAGGAAGGCATTCTGACGCCGCTTTCCTCAGCGATGCTCTTTACCATGAAGTTGGGTCCGTTGCCGATGTACGTCAGTGAACCGAAGAATACGGCCCCCATGCAAATGGCTTTCAGAATTTGTTCGCTGATGCCGGCTATGGCATAACCTTTCTCAAGGGCTGCGAGGGAAACGTCCAGTGTGCCGGCGGTGGTGTGGAATACCATAGCGGTGGGAGCATTGTCGAGGAAGGCCGACAGCGCGCCCGTGGTGTAGACAAACTGCCAGGGTTCATGGATGGGCAGCGGATGCTGCTTGAGGAACATCAGGGCAGGTGTCATGGTGGCAAAGATGCCGAGGAACACGCACGTCACTTCCAGTATGGGTTTCCATGAGAACTTGTTGTCCTGCCGAACGGTACGTTTCGTGGTCAGCATGGAAAGCGCGATGATGAGGACGAAAATCCACTCACGTAAGAGTTTCAGGTAGAAGGGAGCATCCGGTTCGCCTATCCGGGGGATGTATTTGGAATTGACGAACATGGTGCTTAGGATGATGCCTGCCAGCCAGACGATGTTGATAAGTCCCGTGACTGTTATCTTCGTTTGGGATGGTGTGTACAGGGGGCTATCCTGTTTTTCCTTGCTGTAATAATAAGTATCCATGATGAAGTAGATGCCCAGCAGCAGTCCGCCGGTTATTCCCCATTCGGGCAGCAGGGACATGAACCATTCAAAGGGCGCGCCTTTCTGGAACAGCAGGAAGAGTGGGGGGTCGCCCAGAGGCGTGAGCAGTCCGCCGCAGTTGGCCGCGATGGCAATGAAGAACATGACGGTGTGCACCTTGTATTTGCGCCGGCCGACGGTCTGCAGCAGCAGGCGTATGAGCAGCATGGCGGCTCCGGTGGTACCCACGAACGAGGCCAGTAGCCAACCGATGGCTATGATGATGGTGTTGGTAATCGGCGTAGGCTTCAGATCGCCCTTGATGCAGATGCCGCCGGTGACGGTGAACAGGGCCATCAGCAGGAGGATGAACGGCACGTAATCGTAAATCATCTGATGCTCCAGGTCGGAGAACATGCCGTTGAGGAACAGCCACACGCCTACGGGCAGGCCCAGTACGAGCGATATGAACAGCTTGTTCAGGTTACTTTCCCACCATTCGTTCAGGCGGGTGAGGGGCAGAATGGCAATACATAATAACTGCGCGATAAAAGGAATAAGCATCCAAGCCGGAATCATGTGTTCCATAATCAAAGTGTATTAAATTCCCTGCAAAGGTACGATTAAGCGGATAAATTCCCAAATATATCGGGGGAAAACCTTACGGACAGTTCCGCTTTGCGCGACCTGCGGAACAGGCGGAATTACAGTTTCACGTCCTCTACGTTGATGATGCCATTGACGATGGCGTAGATGGTAAGTCCGGCGGCGGCGTGTATGTCGAGTTTGCGGGATATGTTGCGCCGGTGTGTCATTACAGTGTTCACGGCAATGAACATACGGTCGGCTATTTCCTTGTTTGACAGTCCCATGGCCACCAGTCGGATGACCTCCCGTTCGCGCTCGCTGAGTGTTTCCTCCTGTTCTTTTTTCGATGCGCCGGTGTTGCCTCCCTCTTCGAGCGGCATCTCCTCTTCCGGAGAGCGGGCAGATGTGGCGACCTCCTCTTCCAACAGTCGCACGCACTGGGTGAACAGCGTGTCCTCCATGTGGCAGTGGTTCAGAAAATCCTCCTCCATCATGTAAATGTCCATCAGCACGTCGCTCAGCAAAGCCGCATTCTGATCCGAGGGGTAGTATTTGATGATGATGTTTTTCAATTCCGTCAGACTGCGGTCGATGCTGGTGTGACTGCCCTCGTGCTGACCGGTGATTTCGGAAATTCGTTGCTGCCCCATGTGCCCTTGCAGCAGTGCGCTTACGTAAGGATGGACATGAGCGTTCTCGAACTGCATGTGACGTGTGACCTCTGCGACGTACTCGTCGTAGAACTTTATGATGAGCATGGCAATCTGCGAACGCATGTCGATAGCCTGTATAAGGCGGCGGCGGATGGCCGGCAGACGATATTCGATGAAGTAAGTGTGCGAGTTCTCCAGATAGCGGAGCAGCGTAGGCAGGTCTATCCGCTCCACCATCTCGTTGATATGGGCATGATTGGTGTCGGTAAGGAAATTGACTACGGTCAGGAATGTGGCCGTGTTCACCCCCGCCTTCGTGCAGGTCTCGGCCACCGTCTGGTCGCCGAAGCCCAGTGTAATGCCGAAGCGGCTTATCATCTGCAACATGCGGTAGTCATCGCTGATGACATCGCTCATGGGGTCGGTTTCGTGGTATCTTCCGGTCATAATCTTACTTTATTATAGGTACGCGGGCGCAGGGCCGTGCGGAGTCGGGATTGTAATAACTGTCCTGCAAAGGTACGAAAAAGGGCATTCTTCACCAATTTTAAGTAAGGAAAAGACCGTTCAGGTAGGTTGAAATCACGGATTTTGAGTATTGCAGGCTTTGGGGAAAGGTCGTACCTTTGCACCCGGCTAACGAAATTAAAGTACAACTCAAAGACATAAAAAGAGATGAAGAAAAGCAAATACCTGTCATTGCTCCTGCTGCTGGGCATGGTGCAGTTCCCGATGAGCGAAGCCCGGGCCCGGGTGAATGCCGACTCCACCGCTGTGGGCGGTTACGAGAAGTTCCGCATCGGCGGCTATGGCGAAATACTGGCCAACTTCATGGGTTATGAAAAGAACACCCGTTTCACGGGCCCGTCGGGCAGCACGTATGGGCGTCAGAATGCGATAAGCATTCCGCGTTTTGTGCTTGCCGGCGATTACCGTTTCAACAAGCATTGGAATCTGGGAGCCGAAATCGAGTTTGAAGCCGGAGGCGTCGGTGTGGAAACCGAACTGGAGGCTTCGGAGAACCTTGAGTACGAAACCGAGATGGAGAAAGGAGGAGAAGTGGCTCTGGAGCAGTTCCACCTCACCTACACGCTCAACCGCGCCTTCAATGTCCGCGTCGGACACATGGTGCTGCCGGTTGGCCTCACCAACGCCTACCACGAGCCTATTCTGTTCTTCGGCACGAGCCGCCCCGAGGGCGAGACGACCATCATCCCCAGTACGTGGCACGAAACGGGTTTGAGCCTCTTCGGTTCGGTGGGAGAGAACTACGCCCGCTTCACGTATCAGGCTTTCGTAACGGCCGGTTTGAATGCCGACGGCTTCGGTCGCGACCACTGGGTGGCCGACGGCAAGCAGGGCCTCTTCGAGACGGACAACTTCACCAGTCCGGCCTACACTCTCCGCATGGAGTACGAGGGAGTGCCGGGACTGCGTGTCGGCGCAGGCTATTACTTCTGCAATGACGCCACGTCCAACGCGGACAAGACCTATAAATACTCCACGGTCGGTGCCGTTCCGGTGCACATCCTTTCTGCCGATGCGCAGTACCGCAACAGATACATCACGGCCCGTGCCAGCCTCCTTTGGGGACAGATTGGCAACGCCCGCAAACTGAGCGGCGTATCGTTGTCCAACAACTCGAACTACCACCACGGAGCCATGCGCCGCACGGCCAAGAATGCCTTGACCTACGGTGTGGAGGCCGGTCTGAATCTGCGCTCCCTCATCCGTGCCCGGCACATGCCCGTCATCTACCCCTTCGGGCGGTATGAGTATTACAATCCCCAGCAGAAGGGCGAGGCTGGGCAGAAGGCCATGGAGAAACGCTGTCAGGTGAGCAAGTGGACGGCCGGCATCAACTGGTTCGCACTGCCCTATCTGGTGGTGAAGGCCGACTGGAATACCCGCCGCATCGGTACGCAGAAGGTATTCGGCGGCAGCGGTTTCCACCGCGAGAACGACTTTTCCATTGCCGTGGCCTACACGGGATGGTTCTGGAGAAAGTGAATGTATGATTAAGTGATATAAATAAAGTTTTATTAAATTCTATTAGTTATGGTAAACATGAAAAAGTATCTTATGACGATGGCCCTTGCCGTGGGTGCAATGGCTTTCGTGGCTTGCGACGACAACGCGAATGAAGTTGTCACTCCCGAAGACGATGCCCAGCCCGCTCTGGTGAGCGTGGAGCAGATTATCGACGGCTGCATGGACATTGCCGATGAGGTGGGCAATGCCAAGATGGGCGACCCGTATGACCTCTACCATGCCGGCCAGACGGAGAGTGCGCTCTACGCCGTGGAGTCGTGGTATAGCTGGCACAGCATCGACGACTATTCCAACAACATCCTTTCCATCCGCAATGCCTATTACGGAACGCGTGACGGAAAGATTGCCGCCAACTCGTTGTCTACGCTGATTGCTGCTGTCAATCCCGACTTAGACCGGGAGGTGAAGAATGCCATCAACCGTGCCTACGAGGGCATACAGAGCATTCCGGCTCCCTTCCGCAACCACATCAGCGACCCGGCCGTAAAAGAAGCCATGGACAGATGCGACGAGCTGAACGAGACACTGGGTACGCTGAAAGGTTACATCCAGCGCACGGAGGCCGTGAACACCGACAAGGTGCTGCAGCCCATCCTCGAAACCTACGTCAATGACGTGGTGCTGCCCACTTACGCTCAATTAGTGGAGAAGAACGGGGCACTGTACGAGGCAGCCCGGGCGTTTGCCGCCAACCCGAACAATGACAACTTCAAGGCCGCCGCTGACGCATGGCTTGCTGCCCGCGAACCCTGGGAGACCAGCGAGGCCTTCCTCTTCGGCCCTGTCGATGCACTGGGTCTCGACCCCAACATGGACAGTTGGCCGCTGGACCAGACGGCGATTGTGAACATCCTCAACTCGGGCGACTATGACAACCTCGTCTGGGGAGACGATGACGATGATGACGCAGTGGAGGCTGCGCAGACGGTACGCGGTTTCCACACGATGGAGTTCCTCGTCTTCAAGGACGGTAAGCCCCGCACGACAACGGACGTGGCCGAGGACAATGAGGCTGCCAACGTTGTATGGACCGAGAGCAACCGGGCAGCCTGGGGCAATTACATGGTGCAGGTGGGTAAGCTGTTGCAGCAGGACGCTCAGCAGTTGTACGACTCCTGGACAAAGAGCTACGAGGGCGGACGTGCCTACAAGGAAATCTTCCTCAGCCACGATATTGCGGACGACGGCGACGACGAATAGTTATATAAGGAAATCGTATGCGCGCGTGCGCGTTGGGAGGATGGGGACTTGTCCATAGCGGGACGGAGGCTCGTCCTCCTATTGTCGGAGCTCCGTCCCGCTATGGACCAAGGCCCGACGACCGGGGGGGGCCGGTCATTTCCCGACAAAAGTTCTGAAGAAACGGAATTATGAATGTAAAGAACATATACTACTTACCGATGTCGCTGTTCCTGCTGCTGAGTCTTTCGGCCTGTCAGGACAGCGACGAGGGCATTGGCGAAGGCGACCTGACGGTGCCTCCCGGCTATGCCCTTTCGGCCGGTACGGCCACTGTGTTCACGTCTTCCTCGTTTGCCTACGACTCGGAGGCCGACTGGGTGAAAGGAGAGCTGAAGCGGCGGTTTACCCGCGGCGACAAGCTCTATGACGATGCCCGTACAAGTGCCAACGGCCTGGGCGGCGGCCTTGGGCCGGTGTATGCGGGCTACTCGTGTGGCTCGTGCCACCGCAATGCCGGACGGACGAAGCCGGCCTTGTGGACGCAGACCGGAACCGACCCCGACGGCACGCCCGTCTACGGCAGCGGCTCCTATGGTTTCTCGTCCATGCTGGTGTATGTGACCCGCAAGAACGGAGCCTTCTTCCCGGACTATGGCCGTGTCATCCACGACCAAAGCGTCTACGGCGTGCAGGCTGAGGGCAAATTAGAGTGTCGCTGGCATAGCGGGCAGTTTCAGTTTCCCGACGGCACCCCGTATGAGCTGGTCTATCCGGAATACACGCTCACCGACTGGTACAAACCGACGTACCGCGATTCGGACGAACCCATCCGGCCCGAAGACCTCTTCTGCACCGTGCGCATTCCCCTGCGGCATGTGGGCATGGGGCAGATGATGGCGCTCGACCCCGTGGAGATAGAAGCCCTGGCGGCCCGGTCGAACTATCCCGAATATGGCATTTCGGGGCGGTGCAACTACGTGAACGAGCGCGGACAGCTCCGTCTGGGCCTTTCGGGAAACAAGGCCCAGCATGCCGACCTCACGGTGGAACTGGGTTTCTCCAGTGACATGGGAGTGACCAACAGCCGCTATCCGGAGGAGATATGTGAGGGACAGCTCCAGATGCAGGAAGGCTCGATGATGGGCTTGTTGTACGACCGTTTGGAGGTCTCTACTGAGGACATGGAGAACGTAGACCTGTACATGCACACACTGGGTGTGCCGGCCCGCCGCAACGTGAACAACCGGACGGTGAAGCGCGGCGAACAGATGTTTTATCAGGCGAAGTGCCACCTGTGCCACGTCACCACACTGCATACCCGCCCGCGGGGTGCCACGTTGCTCAACGGCACGGAACTGCCCTGGCTGGGGGGACAGACCATTCATCCTTACAGCGACTTCCTGCTCCACGACATGGGGTCGGAAATCATGGGCGTGGGACTGAATGACAACTACGTCAGCGGACTGGCCCGGGGCAACGAGTGGCGGACAACTCCCCTCTGGGGAATAGGTTTGCAGGAGACCGTGAACGGGCATACCTACTTCCTGCACGACGGACGCGCCCGCAACTACACCGAGGCCATCATGTGGCACGGCGGCGAGGCGGAGGCCTCGAAGAACCTGTTTGCCGCCATGAGCCGGGAAGACCGCAGTGCGCTGATACGGTTCCTGAAGAGTTTGTAACCGTTTTTATCCCAATAAACGTATGAAGAAAGAAAAGATGAAGAGAGTGTTATCAATAACGTTGCTCCTCGCCGCACTGTTGCCGGTGCGGGCGGAAGAGCAGGCTGCGGCCGACGAGACCCTCCGGGGCCGAATAGACATGGAGAACGGTGTGCTGGGTATTGCGGACGACCGCGGATTCACATTGCAGAGCCGGAATGAGAAGTTTGTCTTTAAGCCCTACCTGTTCCTGCAGACCCGCGGGCAGGTGAACTACTATGACGACGAGGGACTGGACAAGGCATACAATCAGGACAACGTGGCCAACTCGGGCTTTGCCGTGCCTTACGCCATTCTGGGCTTCACGGGAAAGACATTCGGCTGTCTGGACTATAACCTGAGCATCAATGCTGCCGCTACGGGAGCCAACGTCCTGCAGCAGGCGTGGATAGACTATCGCATCAGTCCCGCCGCCCGTTTCCGGGCCGGTAAGTTCAAGACACCTTTCACGCATGCCTATCTGACGACGCTGGGTGAAACGCTGTTCCCCGTCTTGCCTTCGTCGCTGACGACAAGCAGCATCATGCCTTACAGTCTGAATGCCGTAACGCCGATGATAGGGACGGGCTTCGACGTGGGCGTGGAGTTCCACGGCGTTGCCAAGTTGAAGCCGGGAGAAAGCAGTTGGCTGGCGGGCTACGAAGTCGGTTTGTGGAACGGCAGCGGCTCGGCCGTGAACGGTGCCACGAAGACGTTCTCCGACGACTGGCACATTCCCTCCCTGCTGTATGCCGGCCGAGTAACTTTCATGCCGTGGGGGCAGATGCCTGCCACGCAGGGCAATAGCCGCATGCTCCGGGGACGTCATTTGCTTTTCGGTCTGAGCGGAGGCCTGAACGTGGAGAGCGAGAACGAAAGCACCAACGACGCCCGTCTGGGAGCAGAGTTCTCGATACTTTACAACCGTTGGTATATCGGGGCCGAGGCGTACTGGATGCACGTGGGCTTCACCGAGCGGCAGAAAGTGGCCGAGAAGTATAACTATTGGGGAGCTTACGGACAGATAGGTTACTTCGTTATTCCCTCCGTACAACTGGGCTTCCGCTACGACTTCATGGACCGCAACGGTTCCTCGAAGGACGGTTTCCTGAACATGCCGGCCGTGGTTTGTAACTATTACGTCCCCCAGGCTCACCTGAAACTGTCCGCCATGTATCAGTTCACCGGCCGTTACGGGCACAACACTCAGCTCGACCGCGACAACGATGACCTCGGCATCGCCACGCATCATGCGTCCGTACAACTGCAATTCAGTTTCTGAGATGAAGGCGCTGATACGATTAACAGCTCTGCTTGCTGTATGGCTGTTTGCCTCGTGTGACTCTGGCGACATTGTGGAGGAGCGGCAGACAGCCGCTGGGGGCGGACGTGCCGTGAAACTGACGGCCAGGGTCTCCGGCATCCGGGCACTGGGCAGCAGATATGTGGTTTCGCTGGCCTCCTTCAAGTCCGGAGACAACTATGCGTCTACCGTGCGCGCCGTGTCGTCCTCCACGGAGGATGGAACGGACATCACCCTGATACTGTCTCCCATAAACAGTGAGGTCAGCACCGTGGAGTTTGCCGTTACCGACCGCCTGCGCCAACGCATTGTGACGCTGTCCCGAATCGCGGTGGAGGACTATCCGGAACAGCTCGATACCATCCGCATGGACTTGGGAGCGGTGGATGTCAGCGCGTTCTCCGTTCTTCAGTCGGGCGTCTTCAACATGGCCTGCATCCAGTGTCATGGAGGAAACGGCGGCAGCGGTGCGGCCGGGCTGAACCTGACGGAGGGGCAGGCCTTGCCTCAGTTGGTGGATGTCCCCAGCACATGCCGGGAAGGAATGTTGCGTGTGGCCAGCGGTAATGCCCGCCGGTCGGTGCTCCACCAGATACTGTCCGAGGGTGGCGAAAACATTCTTCACGTCAATCATACGGAGATTCTGACCAACCAGTTCCGGGAGAATGTGGTGGAGCTCCGTTCGTTCATAGCGGAATGGATAAATAACCTGAGCGTGGAAAACAGAGAGTAGAAGCCGGATTTTGCCGGGAAAGAGCGAATAATTTTCATTTTTCAGCGTCCGACTTTCAACATAATTAAGTATCTTTGCACACAATGAATTATAAGACGATATATTTAGAAGACTTAGGCGTAAGGGTTGAGTATGCCTCGTTCTGCCCCGAAAAGGGAGCCGGCGAGTGGCATGTGATGTTGCACGTAGACCCGCGGGGTGAACTCTTCGAGGAGCAGCTCCGCCGGATTTATGCTGCGGAAGACCGGCTTGTACAGTTGGCGGACTTCGAGGGTGCGCAACACGTGCTGAAGCGTTACTTCCTGTCCGATAGTGCCAATCAGCAGCCTCTGATGCGCGAGGAACTTTCGGTGGCCGTTTCCGTTATTCAGCAACAGCCGCTTGATGGTTCGAAGATTGCCGTATGGCTCTATCTGGTAAGCGATACCCGTCTTTCGGTGGAGAACGGGGCCTTGGTGGCCCGTAGCAACGGCTATGAGCATATCTGGCGTATGGGTATGGTTTCCACGGAAGGGGACAGCGCCCGGCAGACGGACGTGATACTGAACGAATACGAACAGTTGTTGCAGAAGTTCGGGGCCACATTGGCCGAACATTGCATCCGCACGTGGTTCTTTGTTCGTGACGTGGATACGCAGTATGCCGGCCTTGTCAGTGCCCGTCGGGAGAACTTCATCCGTGAGGGACTGACCTCGGAAACTCATTATATTGCCTCCACCGGGATTGGCGGAGGGCCGGCCGAGACGAAGGCTCTGGTGCAGATGGGGGCGTATGCGCTGAAAGGGTTTCAACCCGAGCAGCAGCGTTATCTCTATGCCAAGACTCACCTGAACCCGACCTACGAATACGGAGTGACCTTTGAGCGCGGCACGCGCATGGAGTATGGCGATCGTTCGCATATCTTCATTTCCGGCACGGCCAGCATCAATAACAAAGGAGAGGTGGTTCACGTGGGCGATATCTGCCAACAGACGAAGCGCATGTGGGAGAATGTGGAGATGCTGCTGAACGAGGGGGACATGGACTTCGGAGACGTGATGCACCTTGTGGTCTACCTGCGCGACACGGCTGACTACGAAACCGTGCGCGAGATGTTCCACGAGCGTTTCCCGTCTGTTCCTACCGTCATTACGTTGGCGCCGGTATGCCGGCCTGCGTGGCTTATCGAGATGGAATGCGTGGCTGTAAAAGCGAACGACAATGAGAAATTCCGTCCTTTCTAAACTTCCCTTTATCGGAATAGGAGTGGCTGTGGTGGTTATCGCCGCGGCCACTTTTGTTGAGGCCCGGTACGGTACGTCCGTGGCCCATGAGTGGTTCTACGGGAGCGTGGCTTTTAAGTTGCTTTGGTTCGTGATAGCCGTTTCGGGCGCAGCGTTGCTGTGGAAAAAAAGGATGTGGAAACGTTTGCCCTTGGGGATGCTTCATCTGAGCTTCCTTGTTATTCTGCTGGGTGCTTTGCTTACCAGTCTGACCGGTAAGCAGGGGATGCTGCACTTGCGGCAAGGCATACCTTCCGATTGTATGCAGTCGGAGAGGCACGCGGAGCAACTGCCTTTTCTCGTGCGTCTGGACACGTTCTATGTGTCTTATTATCCCGGAACCGAAGCACCGCAAGACTACGTAAGTGTCCTTTTCATCAAGGGAGAATCGTACACGGTTTCGATGAACCGGATAGCGTGCGTCGCCGGGTATCGTTTCTATCAGAGCAGTTACGACCCTGACGAGAACGGCACAGTGCTGTCCGTGAATTACGACCCGTGGGGAATACCGGTCACTTATTCGGGATATGGCTTGTTGGTTTTGAGTATGGTGGGGTACTTTCTGAGGGACAGAAGAAGAAAAAGCGTTCTTCTGTTGTTTGCGTTCTTCTCAGTCCTGCCGTTGAGTGCCCGAACCTCTCTCTCTCAGGAGCGGGAAAATGCGTCGCTGCCCGTCATCAGTAAGACGGAGGCCCGGCGGATAGCCCGTCAGCAGGTGATGTGGAACAACCGGCCGTGCCCGGTGGGTGTGATGGCTCAGGATGTGTTGCTGAAAGTCTACGGAGGACGCTCATACCGCGGACTGTCCCCCACGCAGGTAATTGCTTCCTGGACACTGGCTCCCGAACGTTGGAACCGTGAACCGATTATCAGGATAAAGCGCGGAGAGTATGCCTGCATGGACGACTATATAGACCGAAATCAGCACATTCCCCGATTGAAGAACATCGGGAAAGATGTCCGGATAGACGAGAAAGTGGCCCTCCTCCTGATGCTTCAGCAGGGAACCTTAGTACGTGAGCTGCCGCCGGACGTCGTTGCCTTGTCGGACACTAAGGTAAGTATCGAACTTTTCTATGCCCGTGTTCCGTGGGTGCTTTGGGGTATGGCATTTTGTTTTGCACTTGCCTTGGCGAGCTGCTTTGTGCGGGTCGGTTGGGGCAGATGGTCTCTTTTCCTTTTCCTTTCCGTTTCGTTTGCCCTGCGCTGGTACATTGCCGGCCACGTGCCTTTGAGCAACGGTTACGAAACGATGTTTTTCCTTGCCTTGTGCCTGTTGGCCGTGAGCGGCAGTTCCCTGTCCCTGCTCATGGCGGCCTTTGTGCTTCTGGTGGCCCACCTGGCCGAACAGAGTCCGCAGGTAACCCCGTTGCTCCCCGTCCTGCACAGTCCCTGGCTTACGGCTCACGTCAGTGTCATTATGATAAGTTATGCCCTGCTGGCCCTGAGTATCGTAAACCGCAAATGGCTGTCTTTGGCGGTCTGCCTGTTGGCCGTAGGCATTTTCCTCGGTGCCGTGTGGGCCAATGTGTCGTGGGGCACCTATTGGAGTTGGGACCCCAAAGAAAGTTGGGCACTCATCACTCTGCTGATATTCAGTCTGCCCCTGCATGAGGAAAGTTTACCTTGGTTCCGTTCCGCGCGTAACTATCGCATATACGGCATTCTGGGTCTGCTCTCTCTGTTGATGACCTACTGGGGCGTCAATTATCTGTTGGGCGGCATGCACAGTTACGGATAAGTCCGAATCAGGCACACCCGCCGCAGTCTCCCTGGCCGCAGTTGCATCCCTTGCAACTGCGGCCTTTTTTTTGTTTCCGGATATAGCGATAGCCGACGAGAAGGAACAGGGCGAGTACGATGGAAAGGAGTATGATGCTTTGCAGGTTCATTGGGAGGACGGTTTACGAGGTGAGTATGTTTCCGATGAGTATGGCGGCGTAGGCACAGAGCCAGGCGATGAGGCATTGCAGGCAGACCACGAACAAGGCCCAGCGGGAGCCCAGTTCCCGGCGGATGGTGGCGATGGCGGCCACGCAGGGCGTGTACAGCAGGCAGAATACCAACAAGCCGAAAATAACGACGGGGCTGAACAAGAGCGTCAAATCCGTGTTACCGAAGAGGGCACTGAGCGTGCTGACGACGGTTTCCTTGGCCATGAATCCACTGATAAGGGCCGTTACGATGCGCCAGTCGCCCAGATGCAGCGGACGGAACACCGGCACTGCAAGATTCGCCACATGCGCCAGTATGGAGTCGTGTGCGTCCTCCACCAATTGCAGGCGGAAGTCGAACGTCTGAAGGAACCATACGACAATACTTGCCAGAAAAATCACCGTGAAGGCCCGTTGCAGGAAGTCCTTTGCCTTGTCCCACAGCAGGCGCAGCACGTTGCGGGCCAGCGGCAGACGGTAGTTGGGCAGTTCCATGACGAAGGGTACGGGTTCCCCCTTGAAGAGCGTTTTCTTCATGACGAGAGCCACTACGATGCCTACTGCGATGCCTATCCCGTAAAGTCCCGCCATCACCAGACCGGCGTGTCGGGGGAAGAACGCGGCGGCAAAGAAAGCGTAGATGGGTATCTTGGCCGTGCAGGACATGAACGGTGTCAGCAGAATCGTCATCCGCCGGTCGCGCTCACTGGGCAGGGTGCGGCTGGACATGATGCTCGGAACGGAGCAACCGAAGCCGATAAGCAAAGGCACGATGCTGCGCCCCGACAGTCCCAGCCGGCGCAGCAGTTTGTCCATGACGAACGCAATGCGGGCCATGTAACCGGTGTCCTCCAGCATGCTCAGGAAGAAGAAGAGGCAGACGATGAGCGGCAGGAAAGAAAGGACGGTGCCCACGCCGTTGTAGATGCCGTCGATAATCAGCGAATGCACTGCGGGCGCGATATTCCACTGTGTGAGTGCGCGGTCGGAAACCTCGGTCAGCCAGTCGATGCCGAGCTGGAAGACAGCCTGCAACTCCGCGCCCACGGTGGAGAACGTCAGGTAGAACACGCTCCCCATGATGAGGGCGAAAGCCGGCAGGGCCGTCCAGCGGCCCGTCAGTATGCGGTCGATTTGTTGGCTCCGCCGGTGTTCGCGGCTCTCCTGCGGTTTCACCACGGCACGGTCTGTGACGCTTTTTATGAACGAGAAACGCATGTCGGCGATGGCGGCCTGACGGTCGAGTCCCCGTTCCTCCTCCATCTGTTGCAGGATGTGCTCCACCGTCTCACGTTCGTTTCGTGTCAGCCCCAGTGTCTCTTCCACCAAGGGGTCGCCCTCAATCAGTTTCGAGGCGGCAAACCGCAGGGGAATGTCGGCCCGTTGGGCGTGGTCTTCGATGAGGTGCATGATGGCGTGCAGACAGCGGTGCACGGCCCCCCCGTGGTCGTTTGGGTGGCAGAAGTCCTGACGGCACGGCGGCTCCTGGTAACGGGCCACGTGCATGGCATGTCGGATGAGTTCGTCCACACCTTGGTTCTTCATGGCCGAGATGGGGATGACCGGAATGCCCAGCATGTTCTCCATCTCGTTGATGTGTATGACGCCGCCGTTGCCCTCCATTTCGTCCATGAAGTTGAGGGCCAGCACCATGGGGATGCCCAGTTCCATGAGTTGCAGGGTCAGATACAGGTTGCGCTCGATGTTCGTGGCATCAACAATGTTGATGATGGCGGTCGGCTTCTGCCCGAGAATGTATTGCCGGCTCACCACCTCCTCACTCGTGTAGGGCGACAGGCTGTAGATGCCGGGCAGGTCTATGATTTGCGCGTCGGGATAGCCCTTTAGGGTGCCGAATTTGTGCTCCACGGTCACGCCCGGGAAGTTCCCGACGTGCTGATTGGCCCCGGTCAGTTGGTTGAAGAGGGTCGTCTTTCCGCAGTTCTGGTTACCGGCCAAGGCAAATGTGATGCGGTGTCCGGCGGGCAGCGGTTTGCTGTGTGCCTCCGGCGAATTGTCGTGGAAGTGTCCGCCTTCTCCCAGACCGGGGTGAAGCGTGGCTCTCTTCCGGCTTTCCCGCCGGCCCGGTTTGTGTGCGGCGTTCTCCTCCGGGGTAGGAGAGAGGGGGGTAACTCCTATCTCTTTGGCATCCGCCACGCGCAGCGTCAGTTCGTAGCCCTGAATGCGCAGTTCCATGGGGTCGCCCATGGGGGCGTATTTTATCAGCTTCACTTCGGCACCGGGTATGAGACCCATATCGAGAAAATGCTGGCGCAGGCTTCCGCTTCCGCCAACGTCCCCGATGCGTGCCGTCTGTCCTATTTGCAGTTCATTCAGTGTCATTCTTCTTTTTTATTTGCGGGACAAAATTACGATAAATCTCCGGCTTTATCAATAGCTAAAAGTAGGTATTTCTTACTATCGGCAAGCCGGCATCGCGGGGAGGTATAGTTTATTCAGAGGCGACCGGTTAATTATTCGGTCGCCTTTGAATAATTAACCGGTCGCGACCGAATAATAAAGTCCTTGTATTGTCTCGTCCTCCTTTCCCTTGTCTTTTTCGCCCTTTTTCCTAATCCTTACCCTTTCTTCCTCCTGTTCCGGGGATGGCAGGTGAGGATTTCCTCGCGCAGGTGCTGACGGTCGAGGTGGAGGTAAATTTCGGTGGTGCTGATGCTCTCGTGTCCCAGCATGGCCTGCACGCCCCGCAGGTTCGCTCCGCGCTCCAAAAGGTGCGTGGCGAAGGAGTGCCGGAACGTGTGCGGCGATATTTCCTTTTCGATGCCGGCCATCCGGGCGTATTGCTTGATGTTGTGGAAGACGGTGATGCGGCTCAGGTGGCGGCCGCGCAGGGGAGTGAGGAACACGTAGTCCTCCTCGCCCGAGCGGGCATTTATTCTCTGTCGGACTACAAACCAACGGCGCAGTTCGTCGATGGCTGATTGCGAGATGGGGATGAGGCGGTCTTTCTGCCCCTTGCCCCGGACGTGGATGTAACCGTCCTCGAGGAAGAGGTCGGAAAAGCGTAGTTCGCACAGCTCGGAGACGCGCAGTCCGCAACTGTACAGGGTCTCGATGATGGCGTGGTCGCGTATGCCCTCGTCGCGGGTCTGGTCGATGGCACGTTCAATTCGGTCGATTTCATCGAGGCTCAGCACCTCGGGCAGGTACTTTCCGAAGTTCGGGGAATCCATGAGTTCCGTCGGGTCGTTCTCTATTTCCTTTTCCATGAGCAGGAAGCGGTAGAACGAGCGCATGCCGGAGAGAATGCGTGCGATGCTTTTTTGCGCGATGCCCGTGTCGAGCAGCGAAGCCACGAAACGGTCGAGCTGTTCCACCGTGACGCTGCGAAAGTCGATGCCCTCGCTACTAAAGTAGTTGATAAGTTTCTGCAGGTCGCGCAGATACGCGTCGAGTGTGTTAGGAGAGAACGATTTCTCTAATCTCAGATACTGCCCGTAGCGGCGCAGAATCTGAGGTGGTATGCTGCCTGTGTTCGTTATCGTGGTCTTCATGCTCCTGTCCAACCGGTGGAATCCCGGATAAAAGCCTTTTCCGTCACCGGGCGGCCGCTTATTCGGCCAAATTCAGTTGTTTTCTAAGCCAGGGCAATATCCATTCCGTCTTCAGGTAATGGCTCGGAGAGTCGCAGTTTACGAGCCTGAAAAACTCCGTGCGGTCTATGCCCGAGGGCAGTGTGTCGAGCGGCAGGCGCATCTCCGGATTCGCATACTTGGCGTAGTGGTGATATTCGAAATTCTCTCCCGCTCCGGCTTTCTTGTATGCCCCGGCGATGATGTTGAAGTCGCGGTCCATGCCGCCCTCGGTGCAGATGACCGGACGGGGAGCCAGTGCGGCCACGATGTCGGGGAAGTCGAAGTAGAGCAGAAACTCCGGAATCAGATGTTCTATGTTGTTGGGGAACGGACGGGCTCCGTAGGCATCCTTTTTGTTCATCACCAGAGCGCGTTCGCGGGTGCGGCACATGAAGTCGTTGTAGACAAAGCCATAGATGGATGGGTCGAGCAGTCCGAGCACCATCATGGGTTCCGTACCGAGCGAGAAGCCGCTGGCAATGATGCGGTCGGTGCGCACGTAGGGCAGTTTCTTCATCTGTTCCAAAATTACGCGATCCTGCCACGAGGCCAGTCCCAGATAGCTCCATCCCACCTCAAGCAGGAAGCGGGAGGAGGTCACATAGTCGGGGTAGCCCTCGTCGGAAAGTTCGCCACACGACGGGTTGTCCACCGCCACCGCCACCAGTCCCTCGCGGACATAATGCAGGGCCATGGCTGCTTTCCGTACCACCGAGTCGGGGGCACCCTCAAGCTCGTAATTCCCTTGTCGCTCTCCGGCCAACAGCTCTTTTGTCTGTCCGAATCCGGGAATGCAGAGGGCGGCGGGAGCCGGGTGGGCCGCATCTACTCCGTCGGGTATCAGCACATAAAACGGCACCACGCTCTGCGGGAGCGGATAAGACTCCCACCGCTCTATGCGGTAGCCGTCGCGTTTCACGCTTTTCACCATCACGGGAGGGGCGGCCTGGGCCGCCGGGTGGCGCATCAGTCGGCTCATGGCCGCTTTCATGTCTTTCTGCCACGTGCGGAATGCCTTGCGCGTGAACGTGCTGTCGTATTCGAGCTGCGGTTTGTGTGCCCTCATCAGGTTCTCGGCCATGCCGCGTGTGCTTTGTGCACGTCCGTCCTGCCGCCCGCCGGGCGTGGCCGAACATAGAGATAACCATGTGCCCGCAGCGAGCACCGATAATAGGATGATACGTCTTTTCATGGTAGTAATTTTATGGCGAGGCCCCCGGGCACTGCGCCGTGTTCAACAACTTCTGCAAATATACAAAAATCCGTGATAACTTGCATCGGCCGGCGAAAGAAATGCGTGTTTATTCTCATTTCGCGTTGCTTTCGCCGTGAAATGAGAATAAAACTTCGTAACTTTGCGGTCGTTAAGGTAAAAAGAATAAGGAAGTATGTTTTCGTTTCTGTTAAGTCTTATAGCCCTTATGGTGGGCTATATGGTGTACGGCCGGATAGCCGAGCGCGTGTTCGGACCGGACGACCGCCCCACACCGGCCGTGCGGAAGGCCGACGGCATTGACTACATCGTGCTGCCCGGCTGGCGTATCTTCATGATACAGTTTCTCAACATTGCCGGAACGGGCCCCATCTTCGGAGCCATCATGGGAGCGTGGTTCGGCCCGTCCGCCTATCTGTGGATTGTGCTGGGCTGTGTGTTTGGCGGTGCGGTGCATGATTACATGAGCGGTATGCTCTCGCTGCGGAACGGCGGTTGCGGACTGCCCGAACTGACGGGCCGTTATCTCGGTCGCGGAGCGCGTCAGGCCTTAGTTATTTTCACCATGCTCATGATGATGCTCGTGGGAGCTTTCTTTGTCTACTGTCCCGCCATCATCCTCAGTGGCATCTGGGGCGACCGGATGATGTGGGTGCTCATCATTTTCCTTTACTATGTGGCCACTGCCATGCTCCCCATCGACAAAATTGTGGGCCGCATCTATCCGCTGTTTGCCATCTCCATGCTCTTCATGCTGGTGGCACTGGGCATCGTGCTGCTCGTCCGGCAACCCGCATTGCCCGAGGTGTGGGACGGACTGGGAAATTGGGGTTGGGAGCGACTGGGACTGCGCCAACATCTGTTTCCGGCTCTGTTCGTGACCATCGCCTGCGGGGCCGTTTCGGGCTTCCATGCCACGCAGTCGCCCATGATGGCCCGTTGCATGAAGTCGGAGCGTCAGGGGCGGGCCATCTTCTACGGCGCCATGATTACGGAGGGCGTTGTGGCTCTCGTCTGGGCCACCATCAGCAACTATTTCTTCTTTTCGGACGGTTGGCGTGCGGTGTGCGCGCCGGAGGTGATTGCCGCTTTCGAGGGACAGACGGCGCGTTCGCTCATACAGTATTTCGACGCCCCTACGGTCGTGAACATCATCTGCGGCAGTTGGTTGGGAACGTTCGGTAGCGTACTGGCTCTGCTGGGTATCGTGGCCGCTCCCATCACCACGGGCGGTTCGTCGTTCCGTGCCGCGCGGCTCATTTTGGCCGAGACGTTCGGCTGGTCGCAGACCTCGGTGCGCAGCCGGCTGCTGCTGTCGTTGCCCGTTTTCGCCGTGGGTATTGCCCTGCTGGCGTGGCAGATAGGCAATCCGTCGGGCTTCGGCACGGTCTGGCAGTATGTGGCCTGGGGCACGCAGGTGATGGCCGCCGTCACGCTGTGGATGTGCACGGTCTACCTGCGGCAGGAGCGTAAGTTTTACTGGATGACTCTCCTGCCTGCGCTTTTCATGACGATGGTCGTTGCCGACTTTTTCTTTGTTTCGCCTACCATCTTGGGCATGGACTACCGGCTGTCGCTCGCCCTCTCGGCGATTGTCACCCTGGCGGCCCTCCTCTGTTTCGCTTTCGGCCGACCAGGACGCCGGAGAGGTTGAGTTTATTCGGTCGTGAGCGGTTAATTATTCAAAGGTGAGCGAATAATTAACCGGTCGCCTCTGAATAATAAAGTCCTCCTGAGCTTAGGGATGAAAGGCGATGACGAGTTGCCCCCGGCGGATGCAGGCCTCGAAGCCGTGTTCGGGCACTCCCGCCAGCCGTTGGTCGGCGGTTATGCCCTTGTCGTAGAGTTGCAGGGCCAGCAGCCCCATCGTCATGCGGAAGTTTATCTCCACGCAGGGGTGGACACGTCCGTCGGCGAGGCGCATCATGTCTATGCCCACGGGGCCGCGGTAGGACAGGTGGGAGAAAGCCTCGCAGTGGTAGTCGATGAGCGTTTGCAGGAGAGACCGGGGGAGGTCGATGCGCCGTAGCAGTTCCTCCTGACTTTCGACGTAGTTTCCTCCATAATGCCCCGTTTCATCGGTGGAAAATACACTGTAACCGATGAAGCGGACAGAGGTTCTCCGGTTGTCTGCCGTTCCGTCTTCTACCTGAAATTCCATGGCAAAGTCCAATGCCTTGTCGGCATAGAACGGTTCCGCCACGACGCCCCCCTGCTCGCGGATGCAGGCCTCGATACGTTGCCTCACGGCCGGATTCCGGGTCGGATGGCGGGCCGGCGTGTCGTCCACAATGAAGTTTCCCCGGCCGCTGCTGCTCCATGGTGTCTTCACCATCAGCGGACCACCGGCCGTGTCCAGTTCCCCGGACTCGCAGACATAGCGCACGCGGCACGGAACCAGTCGCTCGCGCCATTCGTTCAGTCGTTCGGTAAGCGTGTGGTAATATTCCGCCGCCCATTTGCGGTTTGATAGCCGCCGTACCTCGGCCAGCCATTCGTCACCGGGCAGTTCGTCTGCGGCAATGTTCATCTTCCGGTAACGTTCTTTCGTGGCCGCGCTCCAGCCCCACGGCCCTTCGTTCCAAAGGCGTGAGAGTCCGCACAAATCTTCCTCCATCTGCCGGATGCGGCGGGGCGGAACGTAGCGGCTGAGATTGACGGCCAGGGCCATGTCGTTCGAGGGGTTGAAGAGAGCAGGTAGCATAGTAAATGCAAAGTTACGTTAAAAAAGCGATAAATTTACGCTCTGAATTTCATATTTTTTACATTTTTAGATTATCTTTGTACCTGTGAAACGATGGATAATAAGCATAGTACTGTTTTCTCTTCTTTCTACGCTCCGTCTGGGTGCGCAGGAGAGGTCTGACACTACGTCCACCGACACCACGTTGCGGGGGGCGAAGATGAAAGAGGTGATTGTGACCAAGGACAAGCGCCTGCCCGTGTTTATCAGTTCCGAGACCAGGCAGTTGCAGCCGCGTGTGAAGGGGCTGAGCGAAATCATCGGTGCCAAGGCCACCGACATGATTATGCACCCCTTTGCCGTCAAACAGCGCAAGGAGGAAAAGCGGCACCGGAAGGCCATGAAGAAACTGTGGGAGTATGAGCACGTGAAGAGCAATGGCGAACTGCTGCGCGAAGCACTTATCCGTGAGGGTATTGACCCCGACAGCCTTATCCATGCGCGTGACAGCATACTCGGGAAATAATAATATACCAACGACTCACAAACTGTTGTTACATGGGATTGTAACTTATGGCGGTACAAACTGTGACAAGAACAAAGGCAAAGCCTTTTCTTAAATGGGCCGGAGGAAAGACTCAACTGCTTCCGACCATCGAATCTTTTCTTCCGGAATCTTTCAGGAAGGAAAAAGAGGTTACGTATATTGAACCCTTTGTAGGGGGAGGAGCTATGCTTTTCTTCATGCTACAGAATTATTCCAATATCAAGAGAGCAATCGTCAATGATATTAACCCGCACTTGGTAAAAACATATACTGTCATCCGTGACACCCCTTATGCGCTAATTGATTCCCTGAAAGACATTCAGGAAAATTATAGAATGCTGGATGGCTATGATGCACAGAAAGACTTTTATCTGGGAATCCGTAATAGATTCAATACTGAGACATTGAGCGATATAGAGGAGGCATCATATATGATCTTCATGAATCGTACATGTTTTAACGGCTTGTATCGGGAAAATTCCAAAGGCAGTTTCAATGTACCTTTTGGCAGATACCTTAACCCTATGATATGCGATGATGCGACCATCATATCGGATAGTGAACTCCTGCAGAAAGTGGAGATATTAAATGGAGACTTCGCAAAGACCGGCTCTCATGTAAGCGGTTATACTTTCTTCTACTTCGATCCTCCTTATCGTCCTTTGGATGCTACGTCCAGTTTCAATTCGTATGTAAAAGAGGCTTTTGATGATAGCGAGCAAAAGAGGCTCAAAGATTTCTACGCTGACCTGTCTTTGGGAGGTTGCTTTGAAATGTTGAGCAATTCCGATGGTAAAGGTCGCAATGAAGAGGACTGCTTTTTTGATGAACTTTATAAAGATTTCATTATCGAACGGGTGAATGCTAAAAGATGTATAAATGCCAATGCGTCCAAACGTGGTGTTCTTACAGAGTTACTTATTAGGAATTATACGAACTATCAAGGCTACAAGGGAGTCTTGTTCTAACAATATACTCGCAAATGTCAGATCGTTTCAATGAATTTATGGCACAATTAAAGGAAACCCATTTCACATTAAGTGATTATGTGGATTTCCCAAAGGTTGCAGCTAATGTCGAGGCTATATCCATCAAATTAAATCAACTGAACTATTTGATAGGACAAGAGGACATGGACTTGGCCGTTAGACGCTTATGGGATGAGAATCCCAAGGTGTTCTCTGTCTTGGACGTGTTAATCGCAGTTCGGGCAAAGGATAAGAAGAAAGCGATTGACTCTTATGGTAGCGTTCATTTAGTAAGTGACTACTTCAGTTCACCTGAACTGGTTATACAATTTCTTAATGAAACGGGGCTTGCAGAGGTTTTCAGAACCAAGCAAATTAAGAACCTTGTAGATTATGTCTTTGGTATTGAGGTCGGCCTTGACTCCAATGCTCGTAAGAATCGGGGTGGGCATATAATGGAAGATTTTGTGGCAAAGATATTGACACGAAACGGACTCTCATTTGAACAAGAAGTATATTATACGGAGTTTCCTGAGATTGTGAAGGCTTTGGGTGCAGATAACAAGCGATTCGACTTTGTTATTCGTGCCCAGAAGAAAACTTATCTTATCGAAGCGAACTTCTATACAGGAGGCGGATCGAAACTTAATGAGGTTGCCCGATCTTATTCTGAACTTGCGCCAAAGATAAATGCTGTCCCCGGTTATGAGTTTGTATGGATAACTGACGGCATCGGGTGGGAGTCTGCACGTAATAAACTTGAAGAAGCGTTTGCTCATATCCCTAATATTTATAACCTCACGAACATTGTAGAATTTATTAAGTCTATCGAATAATTATGGCACACGATGCTTCTTGGCAAAAAATATGTGACGATTTCAATATACTTAAACACGATTTTGACAATGGTCCATATATTATTTCTGCCCAGCAAATTAAGACTTCATGTCAAGGGTTTAGGAAGACCTCTGAAAAGGAAGTACGTTTGTTATGTAAGCAGGACACGAGAGAGGATAGACCGAAAGTCTTTAGGGATAACGGCCTTTTTATTTTACCTAAAAAGAATCGGCCGGGAGAGTTCTATATATTAAGAGGAGAGGGTTATATTGATATTCCGGATATTACGTCTCCAATTCAAACATATGAGAAACAAATTGATTTTGAATTAAGGAGTTCCACGGTTGGGGATTCAGAGATGCAGTATGTTGATTTTGCCTACGCTAATTCGCTGATACGAACATTTATGTCAGATCCATCACTTGTATTAACAATTAGAGGCAGAAAATATACTCCGGAGTTCTCTTTTAGGGTCGGAATAAACAATCTTACTGTAAAAAGCGTCCAAACAGAAGTTGATGCAGGATATGAAGGTAGAGACTCAATAGTTCTCATAGAAGCCAAGAATAAGACCACTAATAATACAATTATTCGACAGTTGTACTATCCATATCGTCAGTGGGGGATTGAAACCCAGAAGCCTGTATATACATTATTCTTTGAAAGAAGGAGAATCCATGAGGAGGATTTATTTTATTTATGGCTTTATGAATTTACCGATATAGATGATTATAACTCAATTAAGTTAGTTCGTTCTGAAAGATATCGGATCCTATGATAGTCCCCTTTTACAAATCGCCCGATAGGGCTTTTACCATTGTTAATGGTGACTGTCTTGACGTACTTCCGCAATTTGATTTTAAGTTTGATATGATTTTTGCTGACCCGCCATATTTTCTTTCCAATGGCGGGATTAGTTGTCAGGCCGGAAAAATCGTTTGTGTGGATAAAGGGGATTGGGATAAAGGTGGAACTCCAGCCTCAATCATGGAATTTAATAGAGCATGGTTGTCGTTATGCCGTGAGAAACTAAAAGATAACGGGACAATATGGATATCGGGGACGCATCATAACATATTTGCAATAGCTAACCTGCTCACTGAACTTGGTTATAAAATACTGAACGTAATTACTTGGACTAAGACTAACCCTCCGCCCAATATATCTTGTCGTTTCTTTACGCACTCAACAGAGTTTATCATCTGGGCCCGAAAGAGTCCGAAAGTACCTCATAAATACAACTACGAACTAATGAAAGCGATTAACGATGGTAAACAAATGACGGATGTATGGAGGCTGCCGGCAATAGCGCGTTGGGAGAAATCTTGTGGGAAGCATCCGACACAAAAGCCATTGGCGTTGCTCACCCGTATTATTTTAGCGAGTACAAATACGTGTGATTGGATTTTGGATCCATTTGCTGGCTCTTCAACAACAGGCATAGCTGCCAATCTATGTGGTAGGCGGTTTCTTGGAATAGAACAAGAGACGGAATATGCCTCTCTTAGCAAATTGCGCAGAGAGGAGATAGAACAGGACTCCATACGTATTAGATATGTTAGTAAACTTTCGGACTTGAAACATTGGTTTATGCAACTCTATATGAATGAACCTGACGTTGGGTATGGTGCTGACCTGCCTTTTTAAGAGTTATGGGCTTTATGTAGAAACGCAATTGTGTCCGAAAGTCAAATTTATTGCCGTTCGTTTTTGTTCGATGCTCGGTTTTTCATTATCTTTGTAGGCAGGTAGGCGTGTACGCATCTCCGTAAGTATGCCCCGTTTACTCTGATTATTGAATTTATTAAAATATAGACGTATGGCAGATTTTAAGTATGCTCCTATGTTCCAGTTGGACAAGGACGAGACTGAGTATTATCTCCTGACGAAAGAGGGAGTTAGCGTAAGCGAATTTGAGGGTCACCCCATTCTGAAGGTGACGCCCGAGGCACTCACCCAAATGTCGCGTCAGGCTTTCCACGACGTAAGTTTTCTGTTGCGCCGCAGCCACAATCTGCAGGTGGCCAAGATACTGCGCGACCCCGAGGCTTCAGAGAATGACAAATACGTGGCACTGACGTTCCTGCGCAATGCCGAGGTGTCCTGCAAGGGACTGTTGCCCCTGTGTCAGGATACGGGTACGGCCATCATCCACGGCGAGAAAGGCCAGCAGGTGTGGACGGGCTTCTGTGACGAAGAGGCACTTTCGAAGGGTGTTTTCGAGACCTATACGCAGGACAATCTGCGCTACTCGCAGAACGCGCCACTCACGATGTTCGACGAGGTGAACACAAAGTGCAATCTGCCTGCGCAGATTGACATCGAAGCTACCGAAGGCATGGAGTATCGCTTCCTGATGGTGACCAAGGGAGGCGGTTCAGCCAATAAGACATACCTTTATCAGGAGACGAAGGCCCGCATACAGAACCGTGGTACGCTGATTCCGTTCCTTGTGGAGAAGATGAAGAGCCTGGGCACGGCGGCTTGTCCTCCCTACCACATTGCTTTCGTCATCGGCGGTACGTCGGCGGAGAAGAATCTGCTGACCGTGAAACTGGCCTCGACGCACTACTACGACTCACTGCCCACCACGGGCGACGAAACGGGTCGTGCTTTCCGCGATGTGGAACTGGAGAAAGAGTTGCTGAAAGAGGCTTACAAGATTGGTCTCGGTGCCCAGTTCGGCGGCAAATACATGGCTCACGACGTTCGTGTCATACGTCTGCCCCGCCACGGTGCCTCGTGCCCCATCGGTCTGGGTGTGAGTTGCTCGGCCGACCGTAATATCAAGGCTAAGATTAACAAGGACGGTATTTGGATTGAGAAAATGGACGACAAACCCTACGAGCTCATTCCCGAAGAACTGCGCCGCGCCGGTGAGGGCGAGGTGGTGAAGGTAGACCTGAACCGTCCCATGAGTGAAGTCTGCGAGCAACTGAGCCACTATCCCGTGAGCACCCGCCTCAGTCTGAACGGAACCATCATCGTCGGCCGTGACATTGCTCACGCCAAGATTAAGGCGCGTCTGGATGCCGGCGAGGAGATGCCGCAGTACCTGAAAGACCATCCCATCTACTATGCCGGCCCCGCCAAGACGCCTGCCGGTATGGCTTGCGGTTCTATGGGTCCGACCACGGCCGGACGCATGGATCCTTATGTCAATGAGTTCCAGGATCACGGTGGCTCCATGATTATGCTGGCCAAGGGTAATCGTTCGCAGGATGTCACTGACGCTTGCAAGAAGCACGGCGGCTTCTATCTCGGCTCCATCGGTGGCCCCGCTGCTATTTTGGCTCAGAACAACATCAAGTCAATCGAATGTGTCGAGTATCCTGAACTGGGGATGGAGGCCATCTGGAAGATTGAAGTGGAGGATTTCCCCGCCTTTATTCTCGTGGATGACAAGGGTAACGACTTCTTCAAGCAGTTGAAACCTTGCGCCGGTTGCTCTATTCTGGAGTAATAAGGAAGATAGGAATATAAAAGGAACGGCCGCATCCCGGGAGAGGGATGCGGCCGTTTTTTGGTTATATGGCAACCTCAGAACTCAAGGAGGCTCTGAGGTCGCGGGAGTTTTAGGATTATTCCTCGTTGTCGTTTTCGGGGCGGGGACGATTGTCTCTGCGACGGTCGCCACGGTCGCGGCGCTCGGGACGGGGACGACGTTCGCGACGCTCACGCTCAACGTAGCCTTCGGGCTTTTCGAGCAGGACGCGGCGGCTCAGTTTGAACTTGCCGGTCTTTTCGTCGATGTCCATGAGTTTCACCTGTATCTTGTCACCTTCCTTCAGGCCAGATTCCTCGACGGTTTCCAGACGCTTCCAGTCAATCTCCGAAATGTGGAGCAGACCATCCTTGCCGGGCATAAACTCAACAAAGACGCCGTAGGGCATGATGCTGCGCACCTCGCCTTCGTACACTTCGCCCACCTCGGGGATGGCCACGATGGCACGAATCTTGGCCAGAGCCAATTCGATGCTCTCCTTGTTGGCTGCGCTCACCTGTACCTTTCCGACACCGTCTTCCTCGTCGATGGTGATGACCGTACCCGTCTCTTCCTGCAAACCCTGGATAATCTTTCCGCCCGGGCCGATGACAGCACCGATGTACTCCTTCGGAATGATAATCTGTTCGATGCGGGGAACGTTGGGCTTCAGTTCGGGACGCGGAGCAGGCAGCGTCTTCAGCATTTCGCCGAGGATGTGCTCGCGGCCGGCTTTGGCCTGCATCAGTGCCTTCTCCAGAATCTCGTAGCTGAGACCGTCGCACTTGATGTCCATCTGTGTGGCAGTAAGGCCCTTGGGGGTACCCGTTGTCTTGAAGTCCATGTCGCCCAAATGATCCTCGTCGCCGAGAATGTCGCTCAGCACGGCATACTTGTCCTCACCGGGGTTCTTGATGAGTCCCATGGCGATACCGCTGACGGGAGCTTTCAGGGGCACACCGGCATCCATGAGGCTGAGACAGCCTGCGCAGACGGTGGCCATGGAGCTGCTGCCGTTGCTCTCCAGAATGTCGCTGACAACGCGGATGGTGTACGGATAGTCTTCGGGAATCTGACCCTTCAGACCGCGCCATGCCAGATGGCCGTGACCGATTTCACGACGGCCTACGCCGCGCTGGGCTTTGGCTTCGCCGGTGGAGAAGGGAGGGAAGTTGTAGTGAAGGAGGAAGCGCATGTAGCTCTTGTCGAGTACGTCGTCCACCAGTTTTTCGTCGAGCTTGGTGCCGAGTGTCGTCGTGGAGAGTGATTGCGTCTCGCCACGGGTGAAGATGGCACTTCCGTGGGGCATGGGCAGAGGGCTGGCCTCACACCAGATGGGGCGGATTTCGGTGGTCTTGCGGCCATCGAGACGTATGCCTTCGTCCAGTACGCAGCGGCGCATGGCGTCACGTTCCACGTCGTGGTAGTAACGGTCGATGAGGCTGTTCTTTTCTTCCAGTTCCTCCGGTGCCATGTCGGCGTGAGCCTCGGCATAGCGAACCTTGAAGTCCTCGCGAATCTGCTCGAAAGCCTCGGCACGCTGATGCTTCTCCAGTGCCTTTTTCGTTACGTCGTAGGCGGGCTGGTAGCATTCGCGTTTCACCTGTTCGCGCAGTTCCTCGTCGTTCACTTCGTGGCAGTATTCGCGCTTTACGTCGGTGCCCAGTTCCTTGCTGAGCTCCTTCTGCAGGCGGCACATGGGCTTGATGGCCTCGTGAGCGGCTTTCAGTGCGCCGAGCAAGTCCTGCTCGCTCACCTCCTTCATTTCGCCCTCCACCATCATGATGTTCTCCTCGGTAGCTCCTACCATGAGATCCATGTCGGCTTCTTTCAGTTGGGCGAAAGTGGGGTTGATAACGTACTCGCCGTTGATGCGAGCCACGCGCACTTCAGAGATGGGGCCCTCGAAAGGTATGTTGCTGGCAGCCAATGCTGCTGAGGCGGCGAAACCGGCCAAAGCATCGGGCATATCCACGCCATCGGCGGAGAAGAGAATCACATTCACGTAGACCTCGGCGTGATAGTTGCCGGGGAAGAGGGGACGCAGTGCGCGGTCCACCAGACGACAGGTCAGAATCTCGTCGTCGTTAGCTTTACCCTCGCGCTTCGTGAATCCGCCCGGAAAGCGTCCGGCTGCGGAATACTTTTCTCTGTACTCTACCTGCAAGGGCATGAAATCTGTTCCGGGAACGGCATCTTTGGCGGCGCAAACAGTGGCCAGGAGCATCGTATTGTTCATGCGCAGCATGACGGCTCCATCGGCTTGTTTCGCCAGTTTCCCGGTCTCGATGCTGATGGTTCTGCCATCAGGCAACTCGACTGTCTTTGTAATTACGTTCATCTAAGTGTATATAAAAATGTGTATAATAAAGGTCTTTCATGCGAAAAACCACGCAAAGATACGAATTTTTTTGTACTTTTGCATGAAAATAGATGAAAAGAGCATGAAAAGACTGTCATTTTTGTTCATTATTCCGCTCATGCTAGCCTGCACTCCTCGGGGGGAGCAGTTCACGGTGGAGGGCGCGATTGCCGATGCCCGGGACACGATGCTCTATCTGGAGCACCTGACGTTGGGCGACGGAGTGGTGGTGCTGGACTCCATAAAGCTCGATGAAACGGGCCATTTTTCGCTCCACGGCCCCCGTCCTGCCAGTCCTGAATTTTACCGTTTGCGCATCGGACGTCAGGCGGTGAACCTGAGCATCGACTCCACGGAAACGGTGAGTATCGAGGCCACTCTGCCCCGAATGACACTGGACTACCGCGTTTCGGGCAGCGGAAACTGCGATACCATCCGCATGCTGAACCTCATGCTCGACACGCTCGGCCGGCGGATTCGTCGCGTGGTGGACGACCGCAGTCTGACGCTCGTAGAACGCGAAACGGCCATCGAACGACTGCTGAAGGACTACAAGACAGCCGTGAAACTCCGCTACATACAGAACCGCTATGGCGCGGCTTCCTCTTACTACGCCATGTTCCAGACCCTTAACGGACGGATGGTGTTCGACCCCGTCAGCGACCCCGGAGACGTCACGTGGTTCTCGGCACTGGCCAATTCCTGGGAGATGCTCTATCCCGCCAGTCCGCGCACCGAAAACCTGCGCAACATTGCCATGCAGGGGCGTCGCAATACGCGCCGGCGGGTGATAGAACTCGACATGGATAACGAAAAAGTGTCCGAAACGGGCATCATCGACATGGGATTTCCCGACAAGACGGGCCGCGAACGCCGCCTCTCGCAACTGAAAGGGCACGTCATTCTGCTCGACTTCACCGCCTACGGTATGCAGGGTTCGCAAGAGCGCACGTTGGCCCTGCGCGAACTCTACGACAAGTATCATGCCCGGGGACTGGAAATCTACCAAGTCTCGCTCGACCCTAACGAACATTACTGGAAGACCGTGTCCGACCAACTGCCCTGGGTGTGTGTCTGGAACCGCGAAGGCGTGGCCAACGACATCGTCTCACTCTACAATCTGCAAGCCCTCCCCACGTGGTTTCTCATCGACCGCGACCTGAATCTGTCCGGACGTATGGAAATGACGGAAGACCTCGAAACCGAGCTCCTGCGTCTGTTGTAGGGAAAAGCCCCTTGCCGGTTTGCTATTTCTCCATCGGGAACAGCCCGAAGAGCAAACCGTCGATGCGGTCGATAATGCTTTTGAGGTCCTCGGGACGGTTCAGGTAGTCGAGGTCATTCACATCGACGGTGAGCACCCGTCCGGGATATTTCTTATAGACAAACTCCTCGTAAAGGTCGTTCAGCCCCTGCAGATACTCTATCTGTATGGACTGCTCGTAGTCGCGTCCGCGCTTCTGTATATTCTTCACTAAATGGGCGATGTCCGCGCGCAGGTATATCATGAGTTCCGGCACGTGCAACTGCCCCAGCATCTGCTCGAAGAGTTCCATGTACGTTTCGTAGTCGCGTCCGGAAAGCTGCCCCATCCGCCGGTTGTTCTCCGCGAACACATAGACACCCTCGTAGATGCTGCGGTCCTGAATGACAGTGCGTGTGTCGCGGTCGATGCTCAGGCAATCCTTGAACCGCTCCTTCAGAAAATACACCTCCAGATTGAAAGCCCAGCGCCGTATGTCACCGTAGTAGTCCTCAAGATAGGGATTGTACGTGACGGCCTCAAACCGCGGCTCCCAGCCATAATGGCGAGCCAGCAGATTGGTGAGCGTGGTTTTCCCACTGCCGATATTTCCTGCGATGACGATATGCACGGCGGTTACAGATTACGAGTTCCGACTTTATTTTCGAGGGCTGCAAAACTACTGAAAAATCCGATAAGATGCAAACAAAAGGGCAAGAAACTCATGCGCTGCGGGCAGAAACTTACGGCCGAAGTCTCGCATTCTTTATTCATCGTCGATGAACGTACATCCGCCGACGATGGATGGCCGTTCATCGGCCGATGAATAAAGAATACCTCCGGACGAAGTTATTTTTGCTCGGCTTTATAGATAAAAAGGCTCGGTTAGCTTGTCGAAATGTGACTATGTAAGTTTATACGGACTTTCCTATATAAGCGATTTCGTTTAAGTATTCTATCGCCTTTGCTTGCAGGTTGCATATTATCTGGTTTTGATAACGTTTGCTGCCGTTTGTTTGAATTGTGGCATCGCTTGCCCGATATCGGCGTTGATGTAGGTTGGGTCGCAAACAAGATAGCGTCTGCCGCCAATCTGCAAATAGTCGCCCGGAACCTCCGTGCCGAAACATACTGCTGTTGCTAAGTGTCCGGGATAGTGAAGTAAGACAACATCCAATCCCAGCAACTCACGTACAAGTATGGAATACAGAATGGCCCGGTCTTCACAGTCGGAATAGGGGTAGAACAGTGTTTCGTCGGCGAACAACGGTCGTTCTGTTCCAAACTGTTCCTCGTCCGTTGCATACTCGAATGCCGTCTGTACGAAGTGCAATAAAATGTTTGCTGCCTCCGATTTATTTTTGCCGGCAATGGAATTACGCAAAGCAGGATATAGTTGTTCTTTTGCTTCCAGGCTTAATGAAGCGTTGGAATAGATATCCCAATGGCTACTCAGCGGATAGTCGTTGTAGAACGCTATTAAACTTTTGTTTATTGAAACATCTGCGACCAAATCTTTGTCGTGTTTGGATTGTAAATGACGTGTTCCTGTTGCATTGCCGGCAAGTGCAGGCTGTTCTGCTATCCTCAGCGAGAAATCTTGTTCTTTAGGAAATTCATGATTGAAAACGTGGAAAGATGATTTTCTCACAGACGGGTCTATGACGTAGTATCGGTTATTGCCGATTGTCAGATATGAATAGTTATATATGGTATCTTCCGATGGTAACAACAATACCAATTTGTCACCAACTCGTGCAATACGAACCTTATAACCGGATTGGGTCAGAATATACATCTGCATGAGTCGAGCCTCGTTGAGCTGGGTCGGCGAGAAGAATGCGGTAGTCATTTGCTCAACAAAGCGTACATATCCCCAGTCGCACAGTTGCAGCTTATCACGATAATCTAAGCATTGTGTTATCATAGGCAGGTATTCGTCAGAAGACAGAATATTCCAACCGTCGGCAAAAGCATTCTCTGTTGTATTCGCCAGTGTGAACCGGTGTTCGCTATGGAGTGGCATTTCGCATTTCTGACCATAGAATGTGAACGAAAATGTCGGTTTGGATGGTGTAACAGGCTGTGGTTCGGGTTTGGGCAATGGCACAATAGGCTGTGGAGGTTCAACCGGTTCAGGGGCAGGCGTAATTTTATCAAATGGGACGGGGTCGCTCGAGGGAGGTGTCTTAGGGTCTTTGATAATCGGCGCAGGTGGTTTGGGTGAATCGGGAACCGGTTCTGCAGGTTCCGATTTGTACTCAGGCCACGCTTGACGCATATGTTTTGCAAATTCAGCATTTATACGGTCGCGATACGCTTTATATTCGCGTTCTTTCTCTGCTTTGTACTGGTTGAATCTGGATTGTACTTGCTTCTTATATTCACAGAAAGATTGTGCTTGTGCGTCATACATGAAACATAATAAGCAGGCCGCGATTATGCACCCTCGGGTAAAAGTCCTATTCATGCTCTGAGTAGATAAAGTTTAAAGTCTGTTAAGCTGTACACCCTTTTGTCAAAGACATTTTAGATGTATGACTACATGTTTTTATGGTATTTGTCTAATAATATTCTTAATCCTTTCTAAGGGCTTTATCCCCTCTAAAAAGGAGTCTCTATGTTCTTCGATAGATTTAACTTCTTCTTGAGACAGATATGGGGATTCATCTTTTTTTGAGGGAGAATCGTTGGGCTTTGGGATATTAAGGGGAGAATTTGTACTTCCTTTAGATTCTCCATCCGGCGTTTTTGATAAAAGATTGTCAATAGGGTTATTATCTGAAGGTATAAAAATGATTCTTTCAACAATAGTGGAATCCTTTTGGAACATTCTTACAATTGGAGTAATCTCAACATTCAGACTAATTATCTCCGTGACAGCAGTATAAGCAATGTAACAACTTATAATTGCAACAATGCAACTTATAATTGCAACAACGCAACTTATAATATTGGAGATATCGACTAAGAAATTCCATATTCCTTTAATTACTGATATGAACTTTTGAGTTTTATTTGTCATAGCTGATTAAAGAGATAGAGTGATTTATGGGAATCATAATTAGAATGTAATGGAAGCCATCATACCAGGATACCCATCTGCAGAAATTATAGGTAGAAGTGTAGATGTATTTCCATTTGAATATTGCTTTATGAGTATACGACGCGCTCCAGGTGAAGCAACGGCATCAATAAGATTATAAACATACAATGCAGCGGCTGCACCTATGCAAATGTTTCGACCTGTTGCAAAATGGTCACGTTTGGTTGCGTAAGCCCGTTTGATATTAGCCTCATGGGTCTTAGCAATTTTTTTTACATAATCAGCTCGCTGGTTCTCGGTAAAAATAATACCGCCAATTAGTGCGACGCTTCCGCTCAGAATCAATCCACCCTTTAAATACGAACCTTTATGAAACTGGGCTGCTCCCGGTATCAATGAAAGTCCCCACGTTGCTGGGTCTGACAAATAACTTGTCGTTCGTTCTACATCATCGTAATAAGGCATTTGCCCAAGTTCTGATTCTGCATATAGGCGTTGTAAGTGATAAAGTCCATTCTTGTCTTGTTTCCAGTATTCGTCAATATATGAAGCATGAAGCGTAATTTCATGCCCTTTAGCAGTATCAATAGTTTCCATATCCTTTTTAATAACTTCCTTGAGTTTACCGTTTTCCCATACTTGAGAAACCTTTTCTGTGGATTTGTGATCGGAAACGATGACGACTCCGGCTCTCATTCCGGCATCGCTTATAAGCGTCTGTACGGTCATTGAACGGGCATCTTCAAGGTTATATGCAGATGACGCGACGACTTGGTATTTGAAAGTTGAATTGCTTGTAGGGAGCTTATGCAACCACTTTGGTTTGATTGCATCAGATGCAGTTTGCGCAAGGGCAATGGTCGCACTGCTGAGGAGTGCGACCATTATTAGATAAAAGGAACGACTATTCATGACTTTCTGTTATTTTCTTTGTATTCTCTGAGACCTTCTTTCATGTTCTCCTTGAATCGGTTCTTATCAAATTCGACCTCAAGTTCTTCGTCTTTGCTGAGAATATTTTCTGCAATCTCAGCGGCTTTCTCCAAAACATCGAAACGAGCTACAACCTCAACACATGCATAAACTTGAATTTGTCCGTCGGACAGGTCATAGACGGTAGTTCTGATAACTTTGGAATTCTTTATACATTCGGCATAGAATTGCGTATTGATTTCTTCAGAAATGGTTTCAGCTGTGGACTTCTTGTTCTTTGTAACATTGCGCAGGTAATCTTCTGCAGCTCCTTCTACTGCAACTTTCATCATGCGCCCCAACTCGTAACGTGCATCGCGGATGGCCTCATTTCTGGCTACTTTCTCATTATACGAAGTTGCTGTACCGACCGCAGCAAGATCGCGTGCCCAAGCAAGTGAATCACAAGGGTCGATCGAACGAGCCTTGCGAGCAGGAGACTCAGCTTTTTCTACAACCTGTGTGCTTCGTATTGCATGGTTGTAATACGTGTTAGGATTAGTTGTGCTCTTTTTTGTCGTTCCGCAAGAACATACAAATGCTGCAATGGCAGCGATGAAAAGGACATTTTTTTTCATAATAAAGAAAATTATAAGTTAATATTTAGGTGTTTATAAATGAGCTTCGAAAAACTATTCTTACTTGTTTGTATTCTCAATGTATCATCAGCCGGAAGAGCTTCATAATATGAATCAATCCATTGATGTATTTTATCGTTATTTATCTCTACGTGGGCGATTGTTATAATGTTTTTTCTTTGTTTATATTGAGTGGTCTCAATTACTTTTGAACCTTGTAACTTATCCTCCGTATGTGTCCCTATAGAAAGTCCTAACTCTTTATCGGTTTTTGCCAATGCAAGGTTTATGTATTCTAATAGATTTGTTCGTGCCAGACGTGTAGCAATAGAGTTAGATATTCTTTCGTTTTGACTTATACCAGTACCAATAGCCTCGATACCGGATTTTGTTATCGTTATATCTGAATCTTTATGTGAAGTAATGTTAGTTGTTCTACACCCACTAATGATAATGAGCCATACAATAGAAATTATGTGCTTATATTTCATTTATTTAATCTTAATAAGTTGTAAATGATATAGTTTCGCTATAAGTATACCCTAATCGTGTTCTAACATACGCACGAGTATAATATGTGTTATAAGGTAACAACGTTGAGACCGTTCTATTAAATTCGTAGCCTTCATATAGACTCGACCACTTCATATTTGAGGGTTGAACGGTTGTTCCGGTATTCACTGTTGGATTGGATGTCGTACTGTAGACAAATCCTGCTTCGATGACTTCCGGATTTCCGTCTGCAAAAATCCCCCGAAAAGTTGCTTTCCAATAAGAAGTAGTAGCAGATACTGCTGATACCGACAGGGGGGAACCGATAACAACAACCGGGGAATATCCCGTCTCAAACCTCTTTACTGTTCCGTAGATAGCCTCTCCGTTTTGGATTACATATGCCCGAACATAGTATAAATGGTCTTCCTCTAGATTAGTTATTTCTGCTTTAAAATCACCGGAGACTATTCCATTGACCTTTATCTTCTTATCTGTGATTCGAGGATTGTCGTATCCATTGTCTGTATAGCAGAATCCTCTTTCGGTAATTTTAGGGTCTCCAATATTTGCAATTGAACCATTAAAGGTAGCACTCGTATATGCTATATTGGTTATATCCGAAGTATTCACTACCGCCTGTGTATAATTCGTGGAGAAGTGCAAATTCTCTCCATACACGACTTTCCCTTCTTGAATGGCATAGGCTCTAAAATAAAACCCTTCATTATAGTTTAAGTTACTCACTCGTGCAGAAAAGTTTCCAGTTCCGGAACCTGAAACCACTATACGTGAGTCTTCATATATTGTTGGATAATAACCACCATAACAGAATCCTTTTTCGGTATACGCTGGATTTCCCGCTTGTAATATTGTTCCATTAAGAACAACTGAAGATGAGGTTATTTCCGTTGCTGCGTATGTGCTTACCATAACTGGTGAACTACTTGTCGAGAATGAAACTATATTGCCGTAAATTGTTTTCCCGGACTGAATAGCATACGCTCGTACATAGTAAGTAACAGGGTATTCAAGGTTTGTCACGGACAAAGAGAAATTGCCAGCACCTGAACCGCTTACCGGTTTGCGGTTATCTGCTATTGTGGGATTGTTGCTTTTGGAATAGCAGAAGCCGCGTTCGGTATAAGCAGGTGTACCGATGGTCAGAATCTGGGCATTAAATGTGGCCGTAGATGCACCAATCTGTGTTACGGCAGATGTAGATAGGGTTGTGGCTTGCTGTGATGTTGTGAATGATATTATGTTTCCATATACTGTATTGCCATTTTGTATAATATAAGTACGTGCATAATATGTCTGCATCGGTGAAAGTCCGTCAATGCTGCAAAAGAACTTCTTGTCGGATGTAACAGGGGACGATAATTTCCTGATGCAAGCCGATACGGTCGGTGTTGGTTGAGTGTCGTAAACGAATCCTCGTTCAGTATATGCCGGCGAGCCGGGATTGATTATTTCTCCGTTTAGTGTCGCAGTGGTGTTTGCAATATTCGTAACGTCAAGGGTATTTACTGATGCGCCTGCATTGTTAATTGCCACAACCTTCACCTCTACATTACCGTTACCACTTGTTGAGCGCACTACTATGTTTGCCTCGTTATTGCCCTCTGGAAGTTTACTGCGATCCAGATTTACGACGATAGTTGCGGTTTTGCCATAGCCTAATATGTCTGTTTCCGGTTCTACAGAAAGCCACGGACAATGCCCGGTTTCGACCTTATATGCCAAATCCGTATAGCCGGAATTGACAATGGTAAACGAGAGTGCTACTAAACTCTCGCCGAAGTTCAGCAGATTCTTATCCGCAGTAAGCGATGCCGGTATGCGGTCGATGGTCATGTGCAATGATGTCGGTTTACCTGCTTTCACCTCTGCAGTGATAGTATTGGTCTTATAGCCTTCTTTGCGTATCGACAATGTATAGCTGCCCTCATGGAGATTAGGAAATGAAAACGTGCCGTCACTGCCGGTAACAGTCGAGCTACCTCCGGGATTGATAGATACGTTTACCGTTGCAACGGGTTCGCCGGTTGTGCGGTCTGAGACACTGCCGGCGATGCTGCCGGTTATTGTTTCTTCAATAATGTCTTTGGAGCAGGAGCAAAAGATTGCTATTGCTAATAAGGGATAAAGAAAATACAATCGTTTCATATATTCTGGCTTATTATTTTATTCTTGTGGAATCACTCTCAGTTGTATATCTACTTGCTGGGCTTTTCCGCTAATGGCAGTAATTGTTTTACGATTGGGTTGATAACCAGATTTCTGTACAGTAACGGTATACTGCTGTACATCGAGTTCGTCGAACTTATAATATCCATTTGCGTCGGTCTTTTGAGAAATGCCCGATGGTGATAATACGACATCGGCATTCTTGAGTGGCATACCGCTGTCATAGTCTGTGATAGTACCATTGATTGTAGCAAAGATTTCATAGTCGTCAGAGCCGGAACAATTTGTAAAACAAATAAGCAGTCCAGCCAGAAACATGCATTTGAACAATTTCCCGAATAAGGATGTCTGTTTTTTTGAAGTTAAAAGTAAATTCATAGATGTGTGTTATTATTCTGTTATATTTTGATGTCCTCTTTGGTAGAGTTAGTCCGACAATTATGTCTGTGGTAATTAGTGTTCTGCATTTGCGAAATCCAAATAAGAGTGATTTCATACAAGAAAAAGATTAAACAGGTATAAAGAATATTTTGCATCTAAATGATAGAATATGAAATAAAAGTTATAACTTTGTGCCATCATAATGTAATTATAGACTAACTCTACCAAAGAGTTAGCGCGATTTTCCAAACACACTTTCTTCTATAATTCTTTCAAAATTCGATTGTTGGCTTCATCTATCTGATTAGTTTGGATGGAGGTAAGATAGATGCGTGTAGTTTCTTCGTTGTCGTGCCCCATGCCTTCACTGATGACACTTAACGGCACATTTTTCGAGTGGGCGATGCTTGCCCAACTGTGGCGGCTGACGTACATACTCAAGGGCGTGGTGATTTTTGCAAGTTTTGCAATTTGCTTTAGTTTCCGATTGACAAACAGTATCTTGTTCAGATACTGCTGCCGTTCCGTGCCGTCCTGACGAGTTATAATCGGCAATAAGTAGCGTGTCGGGTTTTCCGGATATTTGGCGACAATCTCCTGCATGGGCCGCTCCCAGCGAATCGAAAGTTGCTGTCCCGTCTTTTTACGGATGTAGGTGATGTAACCGTTCGAGAAATCCTGTTTCCGAAGATAAGCCATGTCGATGAAGGACATTCCGCGCATGTAGAAAGAGAACAGAAAGACGTCGCGGGCATAGTCAAGAGCGGGCTTGTCTGCCAAGTCCAATTCTTTGATACGCTTTATCTCTTTGAGCGTTATTGCCCGTTTGGCGGTTTTGTCCACTCCGGTATAGACCCGCTTGAACGGATTGTTCTGCAGGGTAAGCCCCTCTTCGGCGGCACGATTGTAGAGGCAACGCAGAATCCGCATGTAAAAGGAGGTCGTGTTCCGACAGAGGCAATTTGCCCGCATATAGCTCTCGTAATGTTCGACCACATCGGCATCGAGCATATCGAAATACAAATCAATGCCGTTTCGGAATCGCGTGAAACTGTTAAGTGCCTGTCGGTAAGTCTCTCCGGTGCGCACTCTGCCGAGTTTGGCTAATCGCTCCGACTGCCGTTTCATGTATTCAAAGACGGTGGCCGGAGCTGCTGCAACGGTCTTATAGCTTTGGATGACATCGTCCGCGGTGTATGGCCTGCCTGCACATGCTAATGCCTCAGCGGCCTGCTTCAGCTTCCGCTGTTCCCATGCAACCTTGTTGCGGATTCTCTCTAAGGCTTCGTTTCGTGCTTCCGAAAAAGGAGCGTTCCTGAGAATCTCCTCATTCCGTTTGTCCCATTCATGTTCATAGATGCGGTAATCGGTTTTTACCTGCTTGACTACCCGGTCGTGGATGACCTGAAAATACAGCGCACCGTCTTTGCCTTTATCCTTGTGCGCTCTGAATTTTAATTTGATGGATGCCATTTTTTATAAAGATTAGGGATTAGAGACTGGGGGCGGCGATAACTGTCCGGCTGTTGCCATGAGATATAAACGTCCCCGGATGCTCCCTTAGTGAAGTGAGGGTAACAAGGGCTATGGATGAGGCGTGACACTTGTCCGTCTATATAAAGCCTTCCGGCGGCGACATAACGATAAAAACGTTATACCGCCGTTGAGACTCTTTTATATGTTGCGGGCAGAAACTTACGGCCGAAATCCTGTATTCTTTATTCATCGTCGATGAACGTACCTCCGCCGACGACGGACGGCCGTTCATCGACGATGAATCTCCGTCCGTCGGCCGATGAATAAAGAATGCCTCCGGATGAAGTTATTTTTGCTCGGCTTTATAGATAAAAAGGTTCGGTTAGTTTGTCTTGATTTCGTTATATAACGCCAGTCCTTTGGCCGTCAGCAGATATTTTTGCCGAGGGTGGTTGGGCTTGTCGGGATATAACACTTTGAGGATGCCTGCCTCGAAAGCGGGGGTAATATAATTCTCCAAAAATGTAGGGCGATGCTTCAGACCAATTCTCTCCATCAGCATCTTCAACGATAATTGTTCGTCTGACAAGGTAAGCAACATCGTGCGAACTTGTTCGGTTACTTGTACGGTAGGTTGTTCGGTACTTGTACGGTCTTCGTGTGTAACCTGTCTGTCAATCAACGCTTCGGGTGCATTGACGACCATGTACCGATTCTTCAACTCATTTGTCTCTCCCAATAAAAGGTTGCGAAAGAAGCGTTCCAGATATTCGGAATTACGCATGATACCTTTCTTCACATTCTGATAATTGGCCCGTACCAGCGCATTGCGGAAATACCATGAGTGATTGGCAAATAAGTCGTTCGTTACGTCGAAGCCCATGGAGCGGAGATAGAGAATGGTAAATACGGCCGTAGTTCGGGTATTTCCTTCGCCGAACGGATGGATTTGCCACAGCCCCGATACAAATTGGGCGATATGGTTTACAAGCCCGTTTCTGTCCACTTTGGAATAGTTGAACAAGCGTTCCTGTTCCAAATCGTATTCAATCGCTTTGCGAATATCCGGTGCAGAAACATAGAGCACCGTATCGCCATGGAGCACCCACTCTTTCTTCGTAATGTTGTAGTTGCGTATTTGTCCTGCAAACCTGAATATACCGTCGAAAATCCGACGATGAACCGATGTCAGTCCGACAAGCGTAAAGGCAAATGTTTTTTCCGTGAGAAGCCGGCGGATGTTGGCTGACGCCATATCTGCCTCGTGCATTTCAGAATCTCCGGGGGTACGTATCTCTTTCGACTGATAATAGCTCTTTATAAGCTGCTCAACTTCATCAATCGTAATTTCACCCTCGATGTCCTTACGGGCGGTCTCAATCAGATAGTCGGATGGTTTCAGACCATCGACCGCCTGCAAACCGATTGCCGTCTGCCATGCGTAGCCTTTTTCCCGCTTTTGCGGTTCGCCTTGACGTATATATTCATCAAAGTTTATCATATGTCTGCTGTTCTTTCTTCTCGGAGACCTTCTCAAATGAATGGCATTCAGGTTCCTACCGGGCAAATTGATGCTGCCATTTGCTTCTCTCCGATATTTATCTGCAAATATATAAAACAATATGCAATGCAGAAAATAACTAAGGTTATTTGTTTTTATGTCGCGATTTTTGAAGACCTATTATATGGACGGATTTTGCATATTCTCGGCTCTGCATCAACTCCCGATTCAGGACTACAAAAAAAGTGGATAGGGTCTGCAACTCTATCCACTTTACTTTAGAACGTATGCGGCTCTTAATTTGCCGTCGGTTTCTTGTAACCGTCTTTTTGTGCGCGTTCGCTCATCTTGCTTATGCGCTTTTGCGTATCGGGATGCGACGAGAACATCTTCTGGACGATAGAGCTTTTCGCATTTCCGTTTGAACCGGAGAGTTTCTCAAAAGCCATTGCCATGCCCCACGGGTTGAGGCCATTGGCCACTAAGAAATCATATCCGCATTCATCGGCCTCCGTTTCCTGCTTCTGCGAGAACTTGGCGTTTACCAGACTTTCACTGATGGCCCCGAGCTGGGAATCCGTGAGTTTGGCGATTTTTCCGTTTGCAGCTCCAGCTGCGTCGAGAGCGGCGTCCGTCAGCAGTTGCTGTTTCATGGCATTCTTGGAATGACGCTTCAGGACGTGGCCGATTTCGTGGCCGATAACTCCCATGAGTTCGTCGTCAGTCATAACGTCCATTAGCGACGAGAACACACGAACGCTACCGTCCGGACACGCAAAGGCATTCACGTCTTTTACGTGATAGACTTTGAAGTTCAGAGGAATGCCGTCGGCCTCCTTCACGTTCTCGGTGAGGCGTCTGAGGCGCTTCACATAGTCGTCGTCTTCCGGCAGTACGGGATTGTTTGCATCCATCCACTCCACCGACTGTTTCACATACCCGGCCATCTGCTCGTCCGTGAGCGTAATAGCCTGTACCGTCTTGCTTGCTGCCTGCACTACTTTCCCTATATTGGGCCTAAACTGAGCATTTGCCTCCATCGGGGCTAAACATACGACTGCCGCAAGCAGAGAAGCTGATAATTTCTTAATGGTCATATCTACAACTGTTAATAAAATGTTATTCGACATCGGGCACAGACTCATACGTATTGGTCTGTGGTTCGTTTCCTATTATATAGTACCTAATCAAGATGAGTTTGACGAAATACAAACCAAAGTTACAGAAATTTTCTTTATGGTAGATAGAAAATTCAATAAAAAAACGTAAAAAGGTGATGTATTCTTAAAGATTTTCTATAATTTTGCAGCAACCAAGCCAGTCATGCCGACCAACGGGCAGACGTGTCCGTTAAGTCAAAAGGACAGGGCGGGTCGATTAACATTGATGGAATCCGGAGGCCAACCAAGCCGTTTGTAGGGCCGGCCAATGGGAAAAGGACGTTTTCGGACGTTACCTGTCTGTACATTCAAACTTCGCAAACTTGAATCTTCCTACAGCGGTAATGCAACTGAGGCGTCTGCGGGAGTGTATTATATTCCAACCATTCATTACTCCTTTTATTATGCTGAGGTGTAATGTTGTGTTGGCTACAATAATATCACTCGGCGTGGGCTGGCTTGCGTTGCTTATCCTTAGGAAGAGGCAATGCGAAGGCCTGAATGTAGGGATAGGCGCGGAGGAATAAACTCCCACGTCTTTTTTATTTCCAGACCAAAAACTTACTATTAACGCCGAATTTGGGAGTTCATAGGCATATAAATGAAAATGTCATGAAAAAAATCATGTCTTTTGCTGCTGTAGCATTCTTTAGTGTTACACTGTTCACAAGTTGTATGGGCGCCCTTTTCGTAGATGAGACAGGGCCTATTGCTGCAACAAGTAATCCTGTTGGTAAGAAGGTCGGAACCTCCAGCTCGACCAATGTCTTGGGTATTGTCCATGTTGGCAATGGTGGTATCAACAAGGCTGCTAAAGAGGCTGGAATCAAGAAGATCAGTCATGTTGATCAGCAACGGACTTCAGTTCTCAGTTTATTCACGTCTTACAAAACCTATGTGTACGGAGAATAAGTAAGAATGTCTATGAGGGTGTGCTGTTCAAACAGGCACATCCTCACTTTCTGTAAATTTCTATGAAAAGACCCCTATTCCTATTTCTTGCATACATGTGCTGTATGCAGGTTCTTGCCAGTTCTGTGTCAAAAAGATATACGACATTTTTGACAGAGAGCGGAATGTTGTATTTTATTAGACCAATGCACATGCCTAAATGCAGTGAGAATCAGACAAGATATGGCATGACATTTGATATTACCTATCTTTCTGGAGACACAGACTCTGTGTCGTTCACAACAACTGTGGTTACTCCTGTCGTAGAGAAGTTGGACTCTGTGTATGTCAAAAGTGGCTCGAAGATAATCAAAGTAAAAACGGAATTGATATATTGCGAACCTTATAAATCATACTATGTCAATAGACTACGGTTTTATATCAAATGGTCTGAATGGAAAGATTTATATGGTTGTATGACACCTTATGTCATAGAATTTAATAACCACTTGCGTTTTTCTTTTTATCAGAATAAATGGAAGAAAGAAAGTAAGACAATCAATGACATAATAAACATAATAGAATTAGACAAATGAAAAAACTCCTTATTACAATGCTTTTGGGCTCATCCTCCTTATGCGTAATGGCACAAAGCATGGCAAACGATTTGATAGAGCGTGCTATTAAAAAAGGTATTGTTGTTTTAAGACAGGACTACCAGATACTCAACGAAGATGATGAACCTATTGAAAACAAGTCAGGAATGAATTGTTATGGAAGGACTTATACTTGTGGAGTTAGAATTGGTGAAAACCAGTTTCTTGTAACAAAAGATTTTGTTACACCATGGAGTAATGAATCTATTGCAAAAAGCGACAAACGCCGCCCTCAGGTATCTTATAGTGGATTCTTAACACAAAGTACGATTGATTTTGAACAATTTGATTGCGATGTAGAGGACGCATCTGAGGAAGTTTCCAATCATCTTTACAAAATAGAGGCTTCGGAGATTGAAGGCTTCGGGATAGATGAAGAAGCAGGTAAGAAAAAAGGTTATTCTGTATGGTTAAAATGCAATAATAGTTTTGATATGAAACATGCTCCAACAGGACTGAGTCTTGAATATGCTTTGTTTAACATAACAACCAAAGACAATACTTTTATCTATGACTTACCAACGCAGCCTAAAGGAAATGTCATCGGTGGAGTCTTCATTGTTCCTACGGTTAGTAAAATAGGAACAATAGAATTGAAGGTGAATGGTATGTTTGAAAAGAGAGGCGGTGTGTGGAAGTTCATATCCTTAGGTAAGAGTGAAGATTAAATAGATGCAGTAAATCTTACTTTCTGTAAAACAAACCGGAGACGTTCATATTATAAACAAAATTGAAATTTATTAAGATGAAAACAACGAAACAAAAAGAAGAACTGAAATCAAGGAGAGAATTTTTCAAGGCTGCTGCTAAAGGCGTTCTACCGATTCTTGGATTAACGATTCTTGGGCCAACAGTTCTCACATCATGTGATGAATTAGAGGATGTAATTGGATGCTCAGATTGTGCTGATAGCTGTAAAGATGGTTGTAAAAGTGGATGCAGTGGAACATGTAAAAGTGGATGTAGTACAGGATGTAGTGGAGCATGTAAATCTGGATGTTCAACAACTTGTAAGGGTCTTTGTAAACGGGCGGGTAAGTATTGAATGTAAGTTAAGTAAACACTTGCAATGAATAGTATCAAAAATATAACTTTTATTGTCACAAAAGATTGCCAACTTGCCTGCAAATACTGCTACCTCGTAGGGAAGAACTCGAAAGAGCGAATGCCTTGGGAGGTAGCTAAACAAGCTATTGATTATATCCTCGGCCATGAGGAAGATTTTCGTGAGGAATCCGTCGTGTGGGATTTTATTGGTGGGGAACCATTTTTAGAAATAGAACTCATAGACAAGATTTGTGACTATCTCAAAACCGAGATGTTTCGCAGGAATCATCATTGGTTTAATTCCTATAGATTTAGTTTCTCTACAAATGGGATAAACTATGATAGTCCTAAAGTTCAGGAATTTATAACGAAAAACCATGAGCATTTAAGTATTGGTATTACGATTGATGGAACAAAACGTAAGCACGATTTGAATAGGATTTATAAAGGAGGAGCAGAGCGGGGATCATACGATGATGTGGTGCGAAACATTCCTTTGTGGCTGAAACAGTTTCCTCACGGTGGGACAAAAGTAACAATCAGCAGCGCAGATATACCATATATCAAGGAAAGTGTGTTGCACCTTTTTTCTCTTGGCATACGTGAAGTGCACATCAATGTTGTGTTTGAGAATGTATGGAAAGAAGACGATGATAAGTTGTTTGGAGACCAACTGATACAATTAGCTGATGAAATAATAGACGGTGGGTACTATAACGACTATTCTTGTTCGTTCTTCTCAGAAAACATAGGAAAACCACTTGATAGGGTTCTATACAACCAGAATTGGTGTGGAGCAGGTATGATGCTGTCGGTTGATGCAGCAGGCAACTTCTATCCTTGTACTCGTTTCGCTGCTTATTCGCTTCGTTCAAAAAAGCCCATTATTATTGGTAATGTGCATGATGGCATTGACAAAAATAAGTTGCGTCCTTTCCTGACACTTGACCGAACTACACAGTCGCGGCAGGAGTGTATTGATTGTGAGGTGGCCAGCGGTTGTGCTTGGTGTCAGGGTGAGAACTATGATGCGGCTGATACTGCCACTATTTACCAAAGGGCAACCGCCATTTGCAAGATGCACAAGGCCCGTGTACGTGCCAACAACTACTATTGGAACAAGCTCTATAGGAAACTGGAGCTGGAGGATATGCGCGAGGAGTTCGAGAAGAGCAAACCGAAGTCAAACGATTTAATCTGCTGACGAGTATGTTACAATATTTAATTATATTGCTTGACGAGACAAGCACATCGTTCTGTCACTATGAGAATACAAGGAAAGAGAGAAATCTGATACCTCTTGATGTCTTGAAAAAAGGCATTCGGTACGGAATGATGGAGAATCTGATGATTCAGTTTGTATTCCCGAAGTATGATTTGCCACAGGAGTATAAGGATGAAGTGGAAACGATTGACCACTCAAAGATAAAGCCGATTGCCGATGAGGCTGATGTGTGGGTGGCGGATGAGCCTGCAAAAGTGGATGGCAATGTGCCTGTGGTGTTGCGTGTGAGCAAAGAGGTGTTGTTCGAGAAAGAGAATGAGGTTGTGGAAATGCTGAAAAGTGTGCCACGATTGAACATCGTGCTTACGGATGTGGAAACATTTACGGAGAATGATTTCACCCGGTATAAATCGCTGTTGGAGAGGGTCGCTGCAGAGGTAGAGCGAATGTACGTAGATGGAAAATCGCCTCAAATCAATTTATTGACAGATAGGATGATGTTGTCTGCCATGAACAACTGCGGGGCAGGAGATATGTCCGTCACTCTTGCACCAAACGGAAAGTTCTATGTGTGTCCTGCGTTCTATTATGAAAATGAAGAGGATAGCATTGGCGACTTGGAACATGGGCTTGACATCAGGAACAAGCAGTTGTATAAATTGGAGTATGCGCCTATCTGTCGCCACTGCGATGCTTACCAGTGTAAACGTTGTGTGTGGTTGAACCGTAAAACAACATTAGAAGTAAACACTCCCTCGCATGAACAGTGTGTTGTGGCCCATCTGGAGCGCAACGCTTCTAAAGAATTGTTGCGGAACATTCGCAAGCACGGCACATTCCTGCCTGAAAAGGAAGATATAAAAGAAATAGATTATTTAGACCCCTTTGACAAAAGAGAGACATGGCAGTAAAAAAACTTGTGGGGCAAGTGACACCCGAAGAGAAGAACGAGATTCAGACGCTCTTCGAACGTCGCAACGGACTGAATGAGTTGGCAAAGATTCTCACAGCAGACAATGCCGAATTGTATGAAAGACTGGTGAAGGACTTGGGCGAGACAGGAGCGAAGTTCCAAGGCTGGTGGGATAGGATGGCAGAGAAGTATCAGTGGGAATCTTCCGAAAACGGAAATTGGGAGATAGACTTTGCAACGTGTGAAATATATCTTGTGACAGTATGATACCATTATTTATAGGGACGACGGAACTGGTGCTGATAGGTGGCATTGCTTTGCTGCTGTTCGGCGGAAAGAAACTGCCTGAAATGATGAAAGGCCTGGGGCAAGGAGTGCAGAGTTTCAAGAAAGGTATGAACGAGCCACTGGCAGAAGAGAAGCAAAAAGATGGTGGTCAGGAAGAAACAGAAGACGCTGAACAAAAGAAGTCAGCAGAAACTGGAGCAGAGTAAACCGCAAACGCAGGAAAGCGAAGTAGCCGATGATGGCAATCTTCTAACTTTTGGCGGGCACTTGGAGGTGTTCCGCCAAATGCTTTTTCGCATTCTCGGTGTAGTGGCTCTGATTGCAGGGGTAGTTTTCTGCTTCAAAGACATCACGTGGCAGTTGCTGCTGGCACCGAGTGAATGGGATTTCTGCACCTATCGTTGGTTGGAACAGGCCATACGGTCGGTCGGCATAGATTTTCATTTTGAGGCGTTCCATGTGGATATGATTGCCACGGACTTGTCGAGCCAGTTTATGATGCACATCAGTACTGCGGTTTATTTGGGGCTGTTGGGAGCATCGCCTTACATCCTGTACGAGTTATTTCGTTTCATATCGCCTGCTCTGTATGAAAACGAACGGAGATATTCGGTGCAAGTGGCGGGTATCATTTATGCGCTGTTTATTCTCGGTGTGCTGATGAGTTACTTTGTATTGTTCCCGATCTCATTCCGTTTTCTCGGTACTTATAGTGTGTCGGAAAGGGTGGTAAGTAACATCACGCTCGACTCTTATATCTCGACTTTCATTTCACTAACCTTGATTATGGGTGTGGTATTCCAGTTGCCCGTAATTGCCTTTTTCCTCGGAAAGATGGGGATTGTCACGTCATCACTGCTTGCCAACTATCGCAGGCATTCCTTCATTGGCATTATGCTGGTGGCTGCCATCATTACTCCGCCGGATATCATGACGCTAATATTGGTTGCAATACCTCTTTACTTGCTTTATGAGGTAAGTATAAGAGTTGTAAAATGGACAGAGCCCAAGGACGAAAGCCTGTAAATACAATACGTTGCATCCGCTGTTGAACGCTACAGTGGATGCAACGTATAGAGAAATACGAAAGAAAAAGGGCAGAAAATTTTTGCCGGTATGTTTTTTTCATTACCTTTGTGGCGTACATAGTATGCACCGCTGTGTGGTGCGGCTCATATTTTACGGTTTAATACCTTTTCATTTTTAAGCTATGAAGCATCTACATCTGACTGAAATCTGTTTCGGTGTTGCGGCCCCTCCGGGCGGTATGAGGATGTAGTGAGCATAGCCTTTCGCTAACATTCTTTTCATCCGTCGCAGACGCCCGACAGCCGGGAGTGTGTCCTCACACGTCATCCCGTTGCTGCTGCCGCTGCGCTTTGGTGTTCTTTGACATGTTGGCACTGAGTCCGGGAGAAGGCTCCCGGCTATCCTAAAGTAAATGAAAAGAATTGTATAACCTAAAACGTAAAATAATATGAGTAAGAAAAATGCTTTAGTTATCGCGTCGCTCCGTCAGGGAGTTTATACCCCCGACTGCGAAGTGGCTAATGAAAAGTTGTCGGAGAAATGCACCGGTCGCTGCCGTTCGTCCGTTTTCCGGGACAGCACCGAGGATGTGGAGGAAACGGAAGACATTACGTTGAGTGGCGACGATTACGATCGGGCCCTTGACGCGTTCATTGCATCGGCGCGGGATGATTCCGAGGCCGAGAATGAATCTGAAATAGAGGAGGAAACGGAGGATTGTGAGGAAGGAACCGAGGAGGCTCGCAAGGAAGCGGAGAAAGAGGCGCGGCTGGTGTCGCTCGACCATCTCACGGGACTGGCTTCGGTCAAGGCCAAACTGACGGTCTACGAAAAGCTGGTGCGCTTCAATAAAATGCGCGCGGACAATGGTTTCCCGATTGCTGCGGCCCCGCTGCACGCCATGTTTCTCGGTTCGCCCGGTACCGGAAAGACCACTGTGGCCAAGATGATGGGCGTAATGCTGCGTCGGGCCGGTGTGTTGTCGAGAGGACACGTGGTCGTCAGGGAACGCTCCATGTTGCTCGGCCCCAACTACAGCATGGAGGAGACGAACACGCTCAAGGCCATAGAGGAGGCTCAGGGCGGTATCTTGCTGATAGACGAGGCTTATCAGCTCTATCAGCCCAACGACCCTCGCGACCCGGGGCGGTTTGTCATTGAAACGCTTCTTACGGCCCTCGCCGATGAGTCGAAGCGCGACTGGATGCTGATACTTGCCGGTTATCCCGACGAGATGCGCAGGATGTTCGAGATGAATCCGGGGCTGAAGTCGCGCATTCCCGATACCAACATCTACGACTTCGAGGATTTCACGGAAACGGAACTGATGGAGATTGCCGAGCGTTATTTCCGACGGCAGGAGTACGTGCTTTCTGCGGCCGCTCGGGAGGCACTGGCGCGCAGACTGGCCTCCGACTATGCGAACAGGGACAAAAGTTTCGGCAATGCCCGTCATGTGATAAATCTGATACAGACCGAAATCATTCCCGCCATGGCCGTGCGGGTGGTTTCCTCCGGATGGGCCGAGCCGGAGGAACTTACCGAGATTCAGGCCTGCGACATCCCCCGGCCGACGGGGCGGATGCTGCGGGTGGAACGTCCGAGAATCGGGTTCTGCGCCTGACGGATGCAACTTTTTGGGCGGGCATTCGGCCGTTTGCCCGAAAAGTGCTACCTTTGCAGCATGAAGTTTGGAGTAATTGTGGCCATGCAGGTCGAGTACGACCAATTGGTTCGTCTGATGGAAGAGCCCTGCCGCCGGCAGACAGGCTGTTTACAGTTTACATTGGGCCGTATCGGCCGTCATGAGGTGGTGCTTCTGCAGTGCGGCATCGGTAAAGTGAATGCCGCCATGGGGGCCACGCTCATGATTATGCACTATCGTCCGGCGTGCATCGTCTCAACGGGTGTGGCCGGCGGCATAGACCGCTGCCTGCAGGTGATGGATGTGGTGGTAAGTACACATTTGGTGTATCACGATGTCTCGTGCGGCGAGGGACTGGGATGCGCTCCGGGACAGGTGCAGGGATTGCCGCTGCTGTTCCCTGCCGCGGAGTCTATGGTGCAGACGGCTCTGGACTTGCAGACGCCGCCCCGCATTCATGCCGGTCTCATCTGCACGGGTGATCGTTTCGTCACCTCGCGTGCGGAGCTTTCCCAAATCAAGCACGACTTCCCCGAAGCCCTGGCCGTGGACATGGAGTCGGCTGCCATCGCTCAGGTATGTTACATACAGCAGGTGCCCTTCGTCTCCCTGCGCATCATCAGCGATACGCCCGGAGCCGAAGGGCACCAACAGCAATATGAAGGATTCTGGGGCGACATGGCCGACCGTTCGTTCGGCGTCACCCGTCAGTTCCTTGCTTCCTTATTTCTTCCAGATTAACCGCATCAGGCGGATTTCCTCGGGCTGATAGACTCCGTAGAACTCCTCGACGGTGCGTTCCACGTCGCCGTCCACTTCGTCGAAGAAGTCGAGAAGTTCTTCCTGACACTCTTTCTCCATCACTTCGTTGATGAAGTAATGGATGTCTAACTTGGTGCCCCGGCGTACCAAGGCCTCCAGTGTGTCCAGCACTTCCCCGAAGTCCAGCATATTCTGCTCGGCATAGTCGTCCAAAGGAATTTTCCGGTCGATGGCCTGTATGAGCTGAATCATCTGCTGCGACCGTGCGGCCGTGTGGTAGGACAGGGGGATGGTAGCCGTGAGCTCCTCCTCTTCCTTATCGTGCAGAGCTTCTTCCACCAGACTGTCCAACAGAGCTTCGTCGCTGTCGGACGGCTCGGCCTCGTCCGTCTCGTCACGCAGAATGAAGTCGGAGGGTGCCTTGCGGAACTTTTCTCCCTTCGGGGTGACGGACAGTTCTCCGTTGTCCTCTTTTATCATTTTTTCGTCCACGGCCTGATCGATGACCGTGTTGTAATGCGGTTCCTCACGTTTGTCTCCACAGCCGAACGTTTCCATCTTCTCCCATCCCGCCTCTGTTACGCTCCGGCTCTCAATGCCTCGGATGATGTCTATAACAGTCTGACGTTTCGCCGGTTGTTTTTTCAGTTCGTGCAATACGTCCAGCACGTTCTTCAAAGAATCCTTTGCGTTCATCTCTTTGTCGGTTTTAATTCGGGGGCAAAGTTATTACAAAGTATGCGATATTGCCAAACTTTTTCTGTTGTTTTTTTATCACATTTCATAAAAATTCGTACCTTTGCGATAACTTATTTATAAACTCTAAAAACAATTTTTATGAAGAAACTTTTACTCTCTCTCTTCGCAGTCTTGACTGCAAGTTTCGCAATGGGACAGACGGTGACGTTGGATTTCACCACCAACGACTGGGGAATCCCCGAGAAAGACGGCAAACTGGTAGAAGCGAATACATTCACCAATGCCAATGGTGTAGTTATTACGCTTACCGGTAGTACGGATGCCGGATATTATTTCAATCCCGACGGCTACCTGATGTTGGGAAAAAGCGGTGCCTCTTTGTCGTTGCCCGCTTTTGACTTCGATACCGAGAAGATAATTGTGTATGGTAAAGCAGGCGCTTCTGCTGCAACTATCTCTAACATTTATGTGGGTGACGATGCTGTCAGCACGGAGGCTAAAGGTAGTCAAACATCTAATACCTTTGAGATTGCAGAGGCTTATCAGGCCGCAGGTTCTGTGTACACCTTGAAGATTTCCAGCAAGCACAATTTGCAGATTACGAAGATTGAGGTATATAAGGTCGGTGAGGAAGTGGATCCCACTCCCGCCGGTGATAACTTTGAGGCAGCCCTGACCGATGCACAAGGTAACTGGACTTTCGAGGATGTCGTTATTCCCGAAGACCTCAGCTACATCTGGTCGCAGAGCAGCACATACGGCATGAAAGCCAGTGCCTTTGCCAATAATACGAAGTATGTGACGGATAGCTATTTGGTTTCTCCCGCCATTGTCCTGCAGGAGAACAGTGTGCTGACGTTCGACCACGCTTGGCGTTTCGGTGCAGAGGATATTGCTACGCAGCTCACGCTCTGGGTTCGTGAAGCTAATGCTACCGAGAAGACGCAGGTAACCATCCCCAACTATTCCGATGGCACCAGTTGGAGCTATGTATCTTCGAGCGAAATCGATCTTTCCGCATACGCCGGCAAGACCATTCAGCTCTGTTTCCGCTATACCAGCAACGAGGAGTATGCCGCTACATGGGAAATCAAGAACGTGAAGGTGACCAATGCAAAGGCCGCAGAAGAAGGCCCCGTATTGAAAGACCCGACCAACACTCCCGAGACGGCTTATAGCGTAGCTGAGGCTATCAACATCATCAGCAACAAGGATGGTTACGATATGTCGAAGAAAGTGTACACGAAGGGTGTAATCACCAGCATCAAGTCTATTGACGTATCTCAGTACGTTCGTGCTCAGTACTACATCGGTGAGACCGTAGACGCAGAGACTACCCTCTACGTGTACAACGGTTACTACCTCAACGGACAGGACTTCACGGACAACGAACAGATTAAGGTCGGTGACGAGGTTATCGTTTACGGTATGCTGACGCTCTATAATACGACTCCCGAAATCGACCAAAACAACTACATCTATTCGCTGAACGGCGAGACTCCCGTGCAGAGCATTTCTGCCGACGTTCGCAAGGAGCAGGTTATCTTCGACCTTTCCGGTCGTCGTGTAGAAAAGGCCGTGAAGGGTGTTTACATCGTTAATGGCAAGAAAGTAGTCTTCTAAAATCCTACGGAGAATAAAAACAAAAAGGGGAAAGCCGTACAGGCTTTCCCCCTTTTTTTTGTATCTTTGCGACGCAACAATCGTCTATATGGTTCTAAACTACATCTGGATAAGTTTTATCCTTGTGGCCTTTGTCATCGCCACCGTACAGTTGTGCATGGGCAACACCGAAGTGTTTCCCGCCATTATCGAATCGACATTCGCGTCGTCAAAAACGGCGTTCGACATTTCCCTGGGCCTGACAGGCACGCTGGCCTTGTGGATGGGCATCATGAAAATCGGTGAAAAGGGAGGACTTGTCCATGCACTGGCGCGTGCGCTCAATCCGCTTTTTCGCCGTCTCTTTCCCGAGATACCCGAAGGGCATCCCGTGTTCGGGCACATCTTCATGAATTTAGGTGCCAATATGCTTGGCCTCGACAATGCCGCCACACCGCTCGGTCTGAAGGCCATGGAGGGCATGCAGGAACTGAACCCGCACAAGGAACGGGCCACGAATGCCATGATTATGTTCCTTGTCCTGAACACGAGCGGTCTGACGCTTGTTCCGGTCTCCATTCTCGTCTACCGGGCGCAGATGGGAGCCGCACAGCCGACGGACGTCTTCATTCCTATCCTTCTGGCCACAACCATCGCCACCATGGCCGGCATCATCATCACCAGTATCTATCAGCGTATCAATCTTTTCAACCGCGCCATCGTGGGCACCCTGCTCGCCCTCTGCCTGTTGGTGAGCGGCATGGCTTTCTGCGCCTCACGGCTCAGCCGGGAGGATATGAACCTCTGGAGCACCACCGTGGCCAATGTACTCCTGTTCGGCATTATCGTGGCTTTCATCGTGGCCGGAGTCCGCAAGCGGGTGAACGTCTACGAAGCCTTCATCGAAGGCGCGAAGGGAGGCTTCGAGACCGCCGTGCGCATCATCCCTTACTTGGTGGCCATACTTGTGGCCATCGGCATATTCCGTGCCTCGGGGGCTATGGATGTGCTGATTGGCGGCATAGAGAAAGGGTTCAGACTTGCGGGCCTCAATGCCGACTTTGTGGGAGCCTTGCCCACGGCACTGATGAAACCGCTGAGTGGCAGCGGTGCGCGCGGCATGATGGTGGATGCCATGAGCACCTATGGTGCCGACTCGTTTGTCGGTCGCCTGTCGTGCATCTTTCAGGGTGCCACCGATACCACGTTCTACATCCTCGCCGTCTATTTCGGTTCGGTAGGTGTGCACAACACGCGCCATGCCGTCACCGCCGGTCTGCTCACCGACCTTGTGGGCGTTGTTGCGGCCATCGTCGTGGCCTACTTGTTTTTCTATTGAGCAAGAAGTAAAATCCTTATATATCTTATAGTAACCACCGAAATAATATCTGAAGCAATGCGTATAAAAATAGAAACTCCGGCAAAATTCAAAAGCCTCTTTAAGGACACTGTTGTCTATGGTATGAGCAGCATCGTGGGACGTTTTCTCAACTACCTGCTCGTTCCCCTCTACACGCACTATATGCCCACCCAGTCGGGCGATTACGGCATATCGACCAACGTCTACGCCTATACCGCGCTCATTATGGTGCTGCTCACTTTCGGCTTCGAGACCACGTTCTTCCGCTATGCCAATGATGCCTCCCTCGCGGTGCGGAGAGTAGAGAATCCCAAAGTATGGGAAGGAACGGTTTTCACGACCAGTTTCGCCCTGATAGGCTCGCTCACGGCCCTGTTCCTGCTGCTCGTCTTTAGTTTCATTACCCCCATATCCGCCGCCCTCGGGTATGCCGAGCATCCCGAATACCTCCGGATAATGGCGGTCGTTGTGGCCATGGATGCCCTGCAGGCCCTGCCGTTCTGCTATCTGCGGTTCCAGAAGCGTGCCGTCCGTTTTGCCTCGCTCAAACTCCTGTTTATAGCTTTCAACATCGGGCTCAACCTGCTTTACTTCGTTGTGCTCGGCAAGACGAGCGTCTTCTACGTCTTTGCCATCAATCTGGTCTGCACCGGTCTCATCTCCCTGTTTTTCATCCCCGACCTGCTTCGGATACACTGGAATTTCGACCGGGCTCTTCTGCGGCGGATGCTTTCCTACTCGTGGCCCATACTGGTGCTGGGCATTGCGGGCATCCTGAATCAGGTGGCCGACAAAATCATTTTCCCGCTTGTCTATCCCGACAAGGCCGAGGCCAATGTGCAGTTGGGCATCTACGGCAGTTGCACGAAGATAGCCATGATTATGGCCATGATAACGCAGGCCTTCCGCTACGCCTACGAACCCATCGTTTTTGCCAAAGCCAAAGACCGTGACAAGAACGAGTACTACGCCTTGGCCATGAAGTATTTCATCATCTTTACCCTGCTGGCTTTCCTCTGCGTGATGGGGTATATCGACGTGCTGCAACTCATCATCGGCAAGGGCTATCGCGAGGGTATCGTGGTGGTGCCCATTGTCATGGTGGCCGAAATCATGATGGGTATCTATTTCAACCTCTCGTTCTGGTACAAGCTGATTGACCGGACGATTTACGGAGCCTGTTTCTCCCTGATAGGCTGTTCCGTGCTGCTGTTGGTCAATTACTGTTTCATTCCCGCCTACGGCTACATGGCCTGCGCGTGGGGCGGGGTAGCGGGTTACGGCACCGCCATGGTGCTCTCGTACTTTGTGGGGCAGAGGAAGAATCCCATTCCCTATCCCATGAAGAGCATTGCCGCCTATGTGTTCATCGCCGTACTCTTCTATGTCCTCATGTGTCTCACGTCGTCGTGGAATCTTTCCCTCCGTCTGTCGCTCAACACATCCCTCATACTTCTTTTCCTCGGCTATATTTATGTAACCGAGAAAAGACAGTAACTCCACCCCGGATTCAGCAAAAGATGAATCCGGAACCTACGGAAGACTTCGTTATTCGGAGGCGACCGGTTAATTATTCAAAGGTGAGCGAATAATTAACCGGTCGCCTCCGAATAATAAAGTCCATGTGGGGAGGGAGGCATAAGAAAATGCTTTCCGCGTCTGTTTCCGTCATAGGGACAGCCTCATGTTCGAGGCTATTTGGCGTATCATCTCCTGCGGTACCTCGCATGCTGCGGCGATGGCCGGCCAGCCGGAGGCTATTTCACAGATTTCATCCACGATGAGGGAGGCCTCCCTGATGCTATTGCGTTTGGCGCATTCCAGCAAGTCCGTGCGGGTGATGTTGTCGAATTTGCCGTTGATTGACATCTGGTGTGTTGCCGTCCAACCGCCGTTGGGGTTGTAGGCATACCCCATGTCATACGCCGGGGATAATCTCCATTTGCCGCCCTCGTCCATCAGGAAAGAAATGTTCTTTGTGTGGTCATCCTGATTGCGGACAACGACGTTGAACACCATTCTCCGGAACAACTCCTTGGCCTGCGGATAAGGCAAGCGGAGAGCCCGCATCACGTCGAAAGCCTGTTCGTAGGAGTAGGCCCGGTGGAGTCTGTAATCGTAATGTGCAATTCCGCACAGCGTCTGCATGTGTCGCTTCCTCCCGTTGGGCCTGTCGAAGCGTTTCGTCATGAAATGCGCCCGGCCGTTCTCTTCTTTCAATAGGCAGTCGGTCATCTCGATGCCGCACTTTCTGACTAATTGTGAGAAAGAGTATTCGAGGCGGCCGAAGTTGTCCGTCTCTCTGAATCCCGCTGTTGCCGATACGCCGTCCAGTTTGATGATGTAATAGTCGAACCCTTCGGGTGCATCCACCTGCCCCGAGCGGACTTCCCCCGTCGTTTTGTTGTACGCGATGATGGCTTTGGCACGCTGTCCGCCGGCAGAGGTTCCGAGCCGTACAATCTCTGCGATGGCTGCTTTTCTGTCATTGTCGAGGTTCACTCCGAAGCCTTCCTTCTCGTTCAATGCCTCTTTGGCCACATCGACAAGGGCTTCGAGCTCAAACCGAAAACTGGGGTCGTACGGGACTTCCATGGCCGGTTCAAATTCCAGGGCTCCCATGCACCTCTTGCCGAGAAAGCACAAGGTCTCAATCGGGTTGCTGCTTGTCCGGCCGGTAAGCGACAGCCAGCGGTCGAACAGGGCGCGGCCGTAGGTGTCCGGGAGCGAATCCGCCAACATGCCGGGTAATCCTCGGAATGTTTCATTGCCGATGTTCCCGAACGAATAGACACGACCCGGCCGTACCGGCATCATCAGTGGAGCAGGCTCAATACCTCTGCCGATGAATTCCGGAGCGTATTCAAACAGGGCAACATCGCGGTTGGCGTCCCATCGGAATGTGCCGACCGGCCTTCCGAACATACTGACTTTGGCAACGTCTACCATTCCGACTCCTCCTTGCTTTTATGGGGTATGCGTCCGACGGCGCGTTTGCGCGCTTTCTTTTGTGCGGCGTGAACCTGATTGTAGTATTCGTTGGGACTTAACGGTTCCTCCTCGACCAACGATTGAAGGGCATCCAGTTTGCCGAGTATTCGCAGGAGGCGGAGCAGGGAACCGAACGAACTAATCTCGCCGTTCTCGATTTTCTTCACGGTGGACAACGAGACTTCTGCGGATTCGGCCAAACTCTGTTGAGTTATATTCTGCTTGAGGCGGGTAGCCTTCAATTTGTTGCCGATGCGCTGCTGAATCATCGTGTCTGCCAATACGTATATGTCATTCATAAGAGTTGTATTATGAACTATTACGCTGTAAATATAGTGATAATAGTTTAATTAGCAACTATTAGGAGGGAAGTTTATGCACGTTTACGGATTTTCCCATAAAAATATCGCCGTGCCTGACTGGATAAGTCAGACACGGCGATATGTTAGTTGTCGGTTTACGACTGTGGACTGTTAAAGAGCGACAGCTCGCTTCGGCATATTCTTACAGCCCCATCTCCTTAATCAGGCGGTCTGCGTGGCCCCATTTGTCGATGAGGTAGAGCACGAAGCGAATGTCTACGCCGATGCAGCGCTGGAGTTCGGGATTGAAAGTGATGTCTCCCGACATGGCCTCCCAGTTGCCATCGAACGCCAGTCCGATGAGCTCGCCGCGTCCGTTGAACATGGGGCTGCCGGAGTTACCGCCCGTGATGTCGTTGTTGGACAGGAAGCAGAGATGGAGGTCTTTGGTCTGCGGGTCTGCGTAGCGTCCGAAGTCCTGCTTCCGGATGAGACTGATGATGTCTTCCTCCAGTTTGTAATCCTCAATCTCCTGCTGACGGGCAGCCTTGTCGAGCAAGCTCTGTGCATTGGTGTAGTAGTCGAAATGCTGCTCGCCGGCCGTGTAGTCTTGAATGAAGCCGTAAGAGAGGCGCAGGGTGAAGTTTGCGTCGCTGTAGTGCGGTGTCTCTTGGTCACGCTCCAAAATGGCCTGAGTCAGCATGTGTTCGTTGTAGCTGATGGTCTGCCGTCCGTCGAGAACGTGCTTCATCATTTCCTTATAAAAGTCGGTCATGCTATTGTAGTAACCGAACATCGGGTCGGTGTCGCGCAGCGTGCTGTCGGCCACGATGCGGTTCAGACAAGCGATGTCGGTAAGTGCGGTGCGGCTGAAAATGTCGCGGGCATACGCCTTGGTGTCGCCCTTGAAGAGGCTGTCGATGTCCTTGTAGAACGAGGGCAGATAGTCCTTGCCGACTTTCTGACGGTAGTTGTCGAGCAGGACGGCCATCGTTTCCTCGTCCACCCGTGCGTCGTAGTCCTTGTAGAACGTCTGCAACTGTTCGCGCGTTTTGGCAATCTGCGCCGAGTCGGGTTTCGAGTCCAGTATGGCGGCTACCCGGCCCAGTTCGATGCCGCGCAGGAACGTTTCTGCGAAGAATCCGTAAGCCTTCATGGTGTCGAAGCGACCGTTATAGGCCTGCTCCAGCTCACCGAACATCGTGCCGAAACGTGCGGTAAGACTCTCGTCCTGAGCATACCAGTTGCGGATGTCCTGTTCCAACTGCTGCTTCTGACCGACGACGTTCAGTTCCTTCACCGCCTTGTTCATGCCGATGGAGTTCTTCCAGTAGTTGCTGCTGGAAGCGAACTTCGAGGCATATTTTATGGCAATGGCGCGGTCGCTGTCCATCCAACGCTTCCAGACGCTCTGTTTCAGTCCGCGCACATCAATCATGGAAATGTTGATGCCGTCCACCCGCTCGCGGATGCCGTAACTGGAGAGGTAACGGTCGGTGCTGCCGGGGTAACCCACCGTCATGCAGTAGTCGCCGGGCCGGAAGCCGTCGAGGCTCACGCGGGCATAGCGTTTCGCTTTCAGGGGCACGTTGTCGCGGCTGTACTCGGCCGGGTTGCCGTCCTTGTCGGCATAGATGCGGAAGACGCTGAAATCGCACGTCTGTCGCGGCCACATCCAGTTGTCCGTGTCGCCGCCGAACTTACCCAACGTCTGGGTCGGGGTGAAGACAAGGCGGATGTCGTTGTAGACCTTGTACAGAGAGACGTAGTAGGCATTTCCGGTGTAGTACGACTTCACGAGACAGTAGCGGTCGGGATTCGCCTCGCTGTATTCCTTCTCCACGGCGTTCATCACGCTGTCCAGATACTGCGCGTCGAGCTGTTTCGGGTCTTTTTCGGGGTACTTGAGGTAGATTTCATTCATGGCCCGCATCACACGGCCGGTACACTCCTCGGTGCGGTCGAGGAAGCGGACAAAGAAACCTTCCACGGGGCGTTCCTCCTCATACGTCTTGGCCGCAAAACCGTTTTTCAGGATGTCATCCTCGGGAGTCGAGAGCTTCTGTATGCCTCCGAAGCCGCAGTGGTGGTTGGTGAATACCAGTCCTTCGGGGCTCACCACCACGCCGGAGCAGAAATCGCAGAAGTCCACCACGCAGTCTTTCAGGCTCTCTCCCTCGGGATTGTAGAGTTCCAGAGGAGTGAGCTGCAATCCCAGTCCCTTCATGATGTCGGCCGTGCGTTGGTCGATTCGGTTAAGCATCCACATACCTTCGTCGGCACGGGACACGACGCTGCACAGAAGCAGCAAAGCAAAACATATTTTCTTCATAGCTGTAAAGGTTGATTTCGTCTGTTTCTTCTTATTCCTCGTTGCGTTCGGGGTGGAGGAACTTCATCCAGTCCTCCTTCTTAAACTTCCTTCCGCGCGGCTCCGTATATCCGCGTTCCTCGCGACTGGGTTTCTGTTTCTTTTTGTTCTCCTTGGGTTTCTCCTGCCCGTCGAAGAAATTGACGGGGTACTTCTCCTTTTTCTTTTCTTTCTTTCCGGACTTTCTGCCGTCGCGTTTCTCCTCTTTCCGGGAGGCCGTGTGATTAGGACTGTCCGCCCTATCGACAATGATTTCACGGCCGCGCACACGGGTGCCTTTCAGTCCCTTCAGCACGCGGTCGGCATCTTCTTCGGCTACCTCCACGAAAGAAATGTTTTTCAGGAGGTCGATGCGGCCGATTTCCACCTTCTGCCCCTTGACTTTCTCGTTAATCAGTTTGATGATTTCCTTGGCAAAGAAACCGTCTATCTTGCTCACCGACAGGAACAGTCGGGTATATCCCTCCTCGGCTACTCCTTTCGCACTGCCTTTGCGTGCCGAGGCTTTCCCCTTGCGGCCCTCGCCCTTGGCGGATGCGGTGCTCACTTCCTCAATCTCCGGCGCATTGGCATAGTAGCGGAGGAAGCGGCCGAACTCGCGGCTCACCAATCGCTTCACCAAATCTTCCTTGTCCAGCCATGCCCAACGCTTCCGCACTTCGTCCATGAACGAGGCAATCTGCTCCTCGTCCACCTCCACGCGTTCTATTTCGTCGATGACGTGGTACAACTGCTTTCCGCAGATTTCGCGCGGCTCGGGCAGCGACTGACGGACGAACTCCTTCTGTATCACCTGCTCTATCTGTCGGATTTTATGCTTCTCGCGAACGTGCACGATGCTTATCGAGGTACCCTTCTTTCCGGCCCGTCCCGTGCGTCCGCTGCGGTGGGTGTAGTATTCCACGTCGTCGGGCAATCCGTAGTTGATGACGTGCGTCAGGTCGTTCACGTCCAGTCCGCGTGCCGCCACATCCGTGGCCACGAGCAACTGCGTGCGGTGCTGCCGGAAACGCTGCATCGTCAGGTCGCGCTGCTGCTGGCTGAGTTCGCCGTGCAGGGCATCGGCGTTGTAGCCGTCGCGTATGAGCCAGTCGGCCACCTCCTGCGTTTCCATGCGGGTGCGGCAGAAGATGATGGCGTAGATTTTCGGGTAATAATCCACTACCCGCTTCAGGGCCGGATATTTGTCCTTGGCCTGCACCATGTAGTAGACGTGGTTTACGTTTTCGGAACCCTCGTTGCGGCTACCTATCTGTATCTCGTGACTGTCTTTGAGGTACTTCCGGGCGATGCGCTCGATTTCGCGGCTCATCGTAGCCGAGAACAGCAGCGTGCGGTGCTCCTCGGGCACGCCCTCCAGTATGGTGTCGAGGTCTTCCTGAAAGCCCATCGACAGCATTTCGTCGGCCTCGTCCAGCACCAGATAGCGCACGTCCTCCAGCACGGCCACCTTCTTCCGTTTCATCAGGTCTACCAGTCGTCCGGGTGTGGCCACGATGATGTCCACGCCATGCTTCAGGGCGCGAATCTGCGGTTCAATGTTCGCTCCGCCATATACGGCCAGTGTGCGCACGGCGGGCAGGTATCGGGCGAAGCCCTGCAGGTCGTCGGCTATTTGCAGACAGAGTTCACGCGTGGGGCTGAGGATGAGAATCTGCGGCCGTCCCGAAAGGCCTTTGCCCTCGCGGGAGGCAGCCATCAGGGCTTCGCTCAGCAGTTGCAGCAACGGCAGTCCGTATGCCGCCGTTTTGCCCGTTCCCGTCTGCGCCAGAGCCACGAGGTCTCTTGTCTCGCTGCCCAGTAACCACGGAATCACCGCCTCCTGCACGGGCATGGGATGTTCGTAACCTTGTTCTCCGATGGCCTGCAGCAGTTCCTGTCCGAGACCCAGTTCCTTGAAATCTGTCATACTTATATAAAAAATAAAAAATCCGGCGCGAAGTTACAACAAAATCCCGACATATCCGCCATGAAGCCCGGTTTATTTGGCCGGCGTGCGCCTTTCTTCCGCTCCCGGAGATTGTTTTCATGGGCGACAGTCCCGCCGTGGATGGGATTATTCGGTCGTGAGCGGTTAATTATTCAAAGGTGAGCGAATAATTAACCGGTCGCCTTTGAATAATATAGTCCTCTGCACGATTCGCCTTAGTCTTCCCGCGACCGGGGTGAAAATCGAGCTGGAAATGTAGGAGATGTGAAGAATCCAATAAAAAAGATAAACGAACATAAGACATAAATCAAATAAAAGTACTATATTTGCCAAATAGTGTCAAGGCATAAAAGAGTAAATAAATGTTTTCCGGAACACATAAAAACTTCGTATTCAAAATCAGATACCACAGAAACAGTTAGCTGTGGCGTTGGATATTGACACCGCTACACATTGCGAAATAAAGAAAGGTGAAAGAAAAGTCAAGAGAGAATAATTATCAGGTATTAAAGACAGAGAAAGAGTGACTTATGATCTTATGGCTTGCAGATGAAATTTGCTGAATTGATCAAGGATGAAAATAATGCTACACAAATATTGAAGATGGCACAAAATATTGTAAAGATATGGATGATATTGAGGTTTTAGGAAATATCGAACATAAGATAATTCATTCAGATGCTATTATAGCTTTGAATAATGAAGTTGCGGATGAATCAGTAGATTTAATATTTGCAGATCCGCCTTATAATATCGGGAAAAATTTCGCAGGTTGTAAAGACAAATGGGAAACTGGTAATGCTTATTTGGAATGGTGCTACGAATGGCTAAATTTATGTATCAAGAAATTGAAGCCAACGGGAGCTTTTTATGTAATGACATCAACGCAATTTATGCCATATTTTGATATTTTTCTACGTGAAAAACTAACAATTTTATCTCGTCTTGTATGGTCTTATGATAGTTCAGGGGTACAAGCCAAACGTTATTTTGGCTCTATGTATGAGCCAATTCTTTTTTGCGTGAAAGATAAAAAGAACTATACATTTAATGCTAATGATATAAAGGTTGAAGCAAAGACTGGTGCAAAACGCAAATTGATAGATTATAGAAAGAATCCGCCACAGCCATACAATACAGAAAAAGTCCCGGGCAATGTTTGGGACTTCGCACGAGTCAGGTATAGAATGGAAGAATATGAGAATCACCCGACTCAAAAGCCAATAGCGTTACTTGAAAGAATTATAAAAGCAAGTTCCAAAGTTGGAGATGTAGTATTAGACCCGTTTTCCGGAACATTTACAACTTCTTATGTAGCAAAAACTTTAGGACGGAAATCGATTGGTATTGAGTTACAAGAAGAGTATATCAAAATTGGACTTAGGCGATTGGGGTTAGCGACAGAATACAAAGGATTGACATTAGAAGCATTACAAAAGGTGTATAAACCAACTGTATCTACAGATATTCAGCAACTATCATTGTTTTTTTAAATTTATGGAACATAGCTTCACACCTATCATTAAAGACATTTTATTCTGTATGTATGGGGAGAATGGGATAGAGATTTATGCAAAGAGTCTTTTAATTCAATACATCAATGAAAAAACGAAATCTGCAAATAAAGGTTCTAAATCTCGTTCTAGCTTTGCCAATCTTTATGCGATATATGTTATAATTGAGGATTATATATCACATGATTTTGATACAAATTCCAAATATAGAAATTATGAAGGAGCGCAATTTTCTCGTTTATTTCAGAGGCAACGCGAACTTCCATTCGGAAGTAAATTGCAAAATCACGCATTAAATAATCGAATGAATGCGGAATTCCAAAAGTTCTTCCCAACATCAGACATAATTCCTATTTTGAGGGATTTGTCAACCAACCGTTATTGGATAAATGAGAATTTATTGATTGTTGATATCAATGGAGTCCAATACAACGTGGCTAAAGCTATTATTACAATCATAGATGAATATGTGAAAATTAAGAAAGATTCGTTTCTGCGTTTCATCAAACAATGTGAAGCTCTGCAAGCTATTGAAGATAACAATAGTGTAAATATCCATGAATTTATAGTAGGATTACTTGCTCCAAATGTTGACGCTAGATTATTTGAGATAGTCAGTTATGCTATTCTCAAATATTATTATAAAGAGCAGACTATTATATGGGGGTATTCTTTGGAAAATTTGAATGAAGAAACTTTAGAACTTTACAAGACGGGGAGAACAAATGCGAATGATGGAGGTATTGATTTTGTGATGAGACCTTTAGGAAGATTCTTCCAAGTCACAGAAACATTAGATTTCAAAAAGTATTTTCTTGATATAGAGAAAATAGAAAAGTATCCGATAACTTTCGTAATTAAATCGCTTGATAATGTGGATATTTTGAAAGATAAGTTGTATAAAGATGCGTCCAAAATTTATGTTGTAGAAGATGTCGTTCGTAAGTATATGGAATGCATAGAGGAAATTATAAATATCCCAACATTGCTACATCATTTTCAAGAAATAGAAGATGCGGGGCTAATTTCGAATGTACTCAAAGAGATAATACTTCAAAGTAGAATTGAGTTTAACTATGAGGATGAACTATAAAAATAATATATATGGAAGTTAATATCAAACAAGCATTGAAGATGTTTTTCTCTAAATCATCATTTGAGATGATTTATTTCGAAGCATTTGCAAATGCTTTAGATGCGAATGCTACCGAATTTAATATTAATATATCATTGAGTAATTATGGTGAATTACAAAATCTTGTAGTTACACTTTCAGATAATGGTGTTGGTTTCAATGATGAAAGATTCAGAAAATTCTCAAAATTGTTTGATGTTGAGGAACAAAGCCATAAAGGTTTAGGACGTTTGGTCTATTTATGCTATTTTGATAAAGTTTTGGTTAAAAGTGTTTTTGATAATTCAAAACAAAGAGTCTTTGAATTTAATGAAGCATTTGATAAAGAATGTACCATAACTGAAATTGAACCAACACTCAATGGATCAATTTTCAGAATGTGCGGTTTCACAGGAGAAAGACTTGGTAAAAATGATTATATAAATCCACACTATATAAAGAAAGCTTTATTGGAAAACTTTTACATGAAGTTCTATAAAGCAAAACTTGCAGGTAGACAAGTAAATGTTTGCATCAAAGCTATCATTGGAGGTTCTTTAGTTGAAGATACAATTAAAACAGAAGAATTGCCGAATTTTCAAATAAAGGTGTTAGACACTCAAACAGACCTTTTTAACAAAATTGAATTGTATTATAAAGTAAGAGAAGTTGCTCCAAAAGACAGTAATGTGATTACTGCATTAGCTATAGATGAACGGAGTCATAAGATAGATATTATTGCAGGAGAAAATTTGCCATCGGGTTATGAGATGATATTTTTACTTATGTCTGAATCCTTTCAAGGAAGTGTAGATGGTGCTCGAATAAACTTATCTATACCTGATTCAGATTTAAGTTCTGTTAAACTCATATTTCGTAATGCTATTGCTGAGGTTATAAAAGAACAATTTCCTCAGATTGAGAAAAATAATAAAAGTAAAGAAAAATATCTTAATGAAACATATCCTCATTTAAACGGTTATTTTGAGAATAATGATATTGGATACTCTTCGCAATCCGATGTATTAAAGAAAGCTCAAGACAAATTTTTTAGAGACCAGAAAGAAATCTTGGGTGCAACAGAATTAAATGACGAGCAATTTGAGAAATCGCTTGATTTATCCGCACGTTCCTTAGCTGAATATATCCTTTTTAGACAAAATGTCATAAAGAGGATGCAAGCATTAAATACTAAAAATAAAGAAGCAGATATCCATAATTTAATAGCTCCAAAATTTTCCGAGTTCAAGAATGAAAATGTCATTACTGACTTGTACAATAATAATGTATGGATTTTTGACGACAAGTTTATGAGCTATTATATGGTGTTGAGTGAAGCTGAGATGTCTAAAGTAATAGCTGTAATTACACAAGGAGAAGTTAAAGATAATGATGATGATAGGCCTGATATAACATTGTTTTTCTCAGAAAATCCGCAAATTGAAAATACAAAAGTTGATGTCGTGGTAGTTGAACTTAAGCGACTGGGTATAAGTGCGGAGCAAAATTCGATAGTAGAGTTCCAATTAGATACAAGGACTCAGCGTTTGGCCGAATATTATGGTAACCGAATTCAACGAATGTGGTTCTATGGTATTGTAGATTTTGACGACAAATATAGGATGCATCTTGTGAATAATGAATTTTCTCCTTTATTTTCTAATGGAGAAATATATTTTCGTTCTAAAACCGTATATTTGGACTTAAATAAGCAGCAGAGTGTAATACAAAACGCATATATTCTTGATTTTAGAGCGATGATAGAAGATGCAGACTCAAGAAATTCAACATTCTTGAAAATCTTACGAGAACGATTTAAAACAAATCATACAAAATAGGCTTGAATTTCAAGTCTATTTTGTATGATTGCATTTAGAAAGAGTATTTGAAGTATAGAATCGGAAATCACTGAAAATAGCATGGTCACCAACTCGTTACCGCTATTTCTTAAATACTACACTAAGTATAATATATCGTTTAAGTGTATGCCTTAAACCGTAAAAAGGTATTGGTGATTAACAAAAGATAAACCGTAACATCTGTCTTACCGCAGTATCCCTTGTGAGAATTTCTGCATTTTTTTAGTCGTAAGTGCCTGCAGTAATATCATCGACTTCACTGTGAGCGTGTTTGAGTTTTTCGGAAGCAAGACGGAGTCAGCTTTCGGCATAACCGATGAGCTACCTGCCGACCGCCTTTTGCTGACTAGTGTCCTCACTGGCACATGAGCGCATAATCTGCTTGATGTCTGCTGAAAACGTTGAGAAAACGCCTCTCTTTTTCCCGTTCCCGTTTTGGAGGATTGGGATAAAATTCGTAATTTTACGCCCGAAAACAATAAAACGATATAACGATGAAAAAGACACAGATTCTGAGACTTCTTATCCTGATTGCCGGCCTGTTGGGAACGACAACGCTGCATGCCGCCTTCAAGGGTGCGGGGAAGCCGGTGGAGGGAAAGGCATATTACCTCTACAATGTCTATCAGGGCAAGTTCCTGAGTTACGGAAATGCGGAAGGGACGCAGTTGTCGCTGGCCCCCTTCGGCGACAGCCGTGTGCTGAAGTGCACCCTCGAAAAGACGGGGGCGGGTTACAACATCAACACCCATTACAGCGCGGAGGCCGGCGGCTGGCAGAGCGACGCGGACAACTATGTCTCCATCGCCGACGGCATCCCCTATGCGAACAGCGATTCGCGCACGCCGACCAAATTCTTCGTGTCGGCCTCGGACGAGGGCTGTTTCGTGTATGCCAGTGTTTCGTCGTATCTGATGTTCGATGCCGGAACGGCCTGTACCGTGGGCCGTCAGACGGTGGGCTTCAATGCCGATAAGGCTCTGTGGCGCTTCATCGACGAGGAGGAGTACGCCGGGAAGCTGAGTCAGAAAACCTTCACCGCCGTGGCCATGAATGTGGACGGTATGCCGCGCAGCATCAAGATAGCCGGTTTCTACGAACTGAAACTGAACCCCGACGGCAAGGAAGCCGCCGGAGCCACGGCCATCGGACAGAAGCTGGTGGGCATGGGGTACGACTTCATCGGCGTGAGCGAGGACTTCAACTACGACAACGAGATACGGGCGCAGATTGACGGAGTGTACTCGGCAGGCACGCACCGCGGAGGCATCACGGTGACAGCCTCCACTTACATGAGCTATTTGGCCAAAAAGACGCTCTTCGATACGGACGGTCTGAACCTCTTCTGGCGGACGGACGGCATCGGCGTCACGGGTGAGTCGTGGACATCGTGGACGGCCCACAATGGTTATACCGATAACGGAGCGGACGGACTGATAAACAAAGGTTTCCGCTACTATTGCGTGACCTTGCCCGACGGAAAGTCGCAGGTGGACGTCTACATCCATCACATGGACGCCGAAATCACGGAAGGTGACCTTGCGGCTCGCGAAAGTCAGTTGAACCAGTTGGTGAGCTACATCAAGAATACCCATAACGGACGGCCCATCATTGTCATGGGCGACACCAACTGCCGCTATACCCGCGACCGGCTGAAAGAGCTGTTCATCGACGCCCTGAACGACGATCCCCGTTTCACCTGTCGCGACCCGTGGATAGACTTCGGTCGCGAGGGCCTGTACCCCGCCTACGGGAGCAGTGCCATCATGGCTTCGGATTTCGGTTACCGTCAGGGTGAAGTGGTGGACAAGTTGTTCTATATCAACAATACGGAGTCCGACATCCGCATCGAGGCCGAGACCTATACGCAAGACCTTTCGTTTGTGGACGATGCCGGCGAACCGCTGGCCGACCACTGGCCCTGTGCGGTACTCTTCACCTATCGTGATTACGACCCCAACCAAGGCGACGACGAGACCCCGGACGAGGGCGGATGGAAGCAGGTGTACCTGCGTAACGTGGCCACGCGCGGCTTCCTGAAGACCGGCGGATGGTGGGGCACGCACGCCACACTGGGCTTCTACGGCACTCCCGTGGACATTCTGCCCGTGGGCGACAAGTATGTCATACAGACGGGTATCGGAGGCGGCTACCTGAACGGTACCGACCCTTATATGGATCAGACGGTGTTTAAGTGGACGCTGACGGAAAATGGTGATGCCTATATGATTGTGACCGACGGAAATGCCCTGTGCGCCGGTGCTTATGACGCTTACGGCCCCAACACGCACACTGTGGGGACTGCGGCTTCGAATGCCAATGACAACGGACAACTGTGGGAAATCGTGACTGCGGAAGACCTGAGGCAGGAGATGCTTTCGGCCACGTCGGAGAATCCCTATGACTGTACGTTCCTGATTCGGGGTGCCAACTTTGACCGGAACGACATTCAGGGACAGCCCGCAGCCAAAGGCGGAGCCTGGGAATGCACGGTTACCGACGATGCCCGGCAGATGACCTGTTCGTTTGGCGACGGCGCGGTGGACTTGTCCCACGGAAATCCCGTGGCCGAGGTCTATAATCGGTCGTTCACCGGCGGGAACTATGAGAGCACGTGGGAGGTGCGGCAGACCTTGACGGGACTGCCTGCCGGCCTGTACCGCATCACCTGCCAGGGATTCTATCGCGACGGAGACCTCGACCAAAATAATCCCGGCACGCTGCATGCCGCCCTCTTTGCTTCCCCGAAAGAGGGCGAGGAGCAGTCCGTGCCTCTGCGGTCGATGTATGAGCCTCAGTGCACCTCGCCCCTCTCCGTGACCCGGGATGCCGACGGGTATTATGTGCCCAACGGCATGGCCGATGCCACGTACTTCTTCAACGCCGGATATTACCGGAATACCGTGGAAGCAGAAGTGGAACAGGAGGTACTGACGCTGGGCGTGAGGAAGACGGAGAAGACAAGCAGCACGAGCGGGTGGACTTGTTTCGACAACTTCCAGTTGTTCTACCTCGGCCCCGTGGAGGAGATTCCGGACGGAATATATGTCGGTGGTGAGCAGACGGTTGCAGCCGACAAGGCTCCCTTGTTCGACCTCTCCGGCCGCCGCATTTCGGGCACGCCGTCGCGTGGTCTCTACATCCGGGCCGGGCAGAAAGTGGTGAAGCACTGAAATTCCGGAAAACTTTCTCCCGACAGATAGTGACACTATGGGGAAAAAATAGTAATTTTGCACGCTAAATTGTAAGAACATGGAAAAGAAACGTATTAAACGCGCATTGGTGAGTGTATATCATAAGGACGGGCTGGACGAGATTCTTCGTTCTCTGCACGCGGAAGGTGTTGAACTGCTGAGTACGGGAGGCACGCAGACTTTCATCGAGAGTCTGGGTATTCCCTGCCGCAAGGTGGAGGACGTGACGGGCTATCCCAGCATTCTGGGCGGACGGGTGAAGACCCTGCATCCGCGTGTCTTCGGAGGTATTCTGGGCCGTCGTGCCCTGACTGAGGACCAGGCCGAAATGCAGCAGTACGAGATTCCCGAAATCGACCTCGTCATCGTAGACCTCTATCCTTTCGAGGAGACGGTGAAGAGCGGAGCCTCGGAGGCGGATATTATCGAGAAAATCGACATCGGCGGCATTTCGCTCATCCGTGCCGGTGCCAAGAACTTCCAGGATGTGGTTATCGTGCCCTCCAAGGCCGAATATTCCGTACTGCTCGACATTCTGAAGACGCAGGGTGCGGAGACCACACTGGAGCAGCGTCGCCATCTGGCAGGTTGCGCCTTCGGGGTGAGCAGCCACTACGACACGGCCATCCGCAACTGGTTTGAGAAATAATGTGCACTGCTGTCGTGGAGGTGGTGCATGCTGAATGGTTAATTGTGAATAGCGCATAGATACTGATATGAAATTCTTCTCATTGAATAAGGAAATAGCTATGGACTTGGGTACGGCCAATACCATCATCATTTCAAACGGAAAGATTGTGGTGGATCAGCCCAGCGTGGTGGCCCTCGACCGCCGTTCCGACCGTATGATTGCTGTCGGCGAGCGGGCCAAGGAAATGTATGAAAAGACAAATTCCGAGATTCGCACCGTGCGCCCGCTGCGCAACGGAGTGATTGCCGACTTCGATGCCTGCGAGAAGATGATACGCGGGTTGATAAAGATGGTGAATACGGGGCATAGCCTGTTCAGCCCCTCCATGAAAATGGTTATCGGCGTGCCCAGCGGTTCCACGGAAGTGGAGCTGCGCGCTGTCAGGGACAGTGCCGAACACGCCGGCGGCCGCGAGGTCTATCTCATTTACGAGCCTATGGCCGCTGCCGTGGGAATCGGACTGGATGTGCTCGCTCCGGAGGGTAACATGGTTGTGGACATCGGCGGAGGTTCGACGGAGATTGCCGTTATTTCGCTGGGCGGTATTGTGGTGAACAAGAGCCAGCGTGTGGCCGGCGACGACCTTACGGCCGACATTCAGGAATACATGAGCCGTCAGCACAACCTGAAAATCAGTGAGCGCATGGCGGAGCGTATCAAGATAAACGTAGGTGCAGCACTGACCGATTTGGGCGATGCCGCTCCCGAGGACTACATCGTGCATGGCCCCAACCGCATCACGGCACTGCCGATGGAGATTCCCGTTTGTTATCAGGAGATAGCGCACTGTTTGGAAAAGACGATTGCCAAGATAGAGGCCGCGGTACTGAGTGCCTTGGAGGCTACGCCGCCTGAATTGTACGCCGACATTGTGCACAACGGCATCTGGCTCACGGGCGGTGGTGCCAAACTGCGCGGACTGGACAAGCGTCTGACCGATAAAATCAATATTCCTTTTCATGTGGCCGAAGACCCCTTGCACAGTGTGGCTAAGGGCACCGGCGTGGCATTGAAGAATATTCATAACTTCTCGTTCCTCATGTAATAGAGCAGGTGCTCATGATTGTTCCTGCCTGCGGGAATAATTCATGAGCATCTTTCTGTTTCTGTAAAAAGGCTTTTCACGGAATGGATGCACTGATAGATCGCATACGGGCCTGGGGACACTGGATTGTCTTTCTCCTGTTGGAGGCGGCAAGTCTGGTGCTTCTGTTTCGTTTCAACGCCTATCAGGGCAGTGTATGGTTTACGCAGGCCTCTGCGGTGGCGGGGAAAGTGCTGGAGCAGGAGGCTAAGGCACATGCGTATCTGCATCTGGGCGAACAAAACCGCCAACTGACGTTGCAGAATATCGACCTCCAGCGTGAGGTGGACGTATTGCGTCATCGGTTGATGACTTTCGAACATGATTCTTCGGCTACGGAACGTGCCGTGGCACGGCAGTTGGAGGGTGTGCGGCTCATTCCGGCGCAGGTTATTGGTAATTCCATCAGGGACAAGGACAATCTGATTACCATCAACTGTGGGCGTGCCGAGGGCATCCGGGAAGAGATGGGCGTGGTGTGCGGAACGGGAGTTGTCGGCATCGTTAGTCAGGTCGGCGAGCATTACGCCATCGTGCTGCCCGTACTCAATTCGCATAGTAGCATCAGTTGTCGGCTGAAGCGGACGGAATACTTTGGTTTCTTGAAATGGAGCGGTGGTAGCCCCTTACGGGCTTTCATGGACGACATTCCCCGGCATGCCGAGATAAAGAAAGGCGAAACGGTGGAGACGAGCGGACTGGGCAGTGTCTTTCCGGCCGGCATCTTCGTGGGTAAGGTGCGTAAGATACAAAATTCCGACGATGGATTGTCGTACAAATTAGAGATAGGGCTGGGCACCGATTTCGCAAGGCTCCGTGAGGTGGCGGTTATCGAATACCCGGAGTATGGCGGTGAACCTGAATAAAAAGCGAGACGATGATATTGGTTTTCCTGAAACGACTGTTGCAAATGGCGGGCCTTGTGGCCTTACAGGTGTTGGTGTGCAACCACATCCACTTCCTTGGCTATGCCACTCCCATGCTTTATGTGCTTTTCGTGGTGTGGCTTCCGCTCAACGCCAGTCGCGTTGGCAACTTGTTATGGGCTTTCGTTCTCAGTCTGCTTATCGACATCTTCTCCAACACGCCGGGCGAGGCTGCGGCTTCGCTGACGCTGACGGCTTTCGTGCAGTGGCCGCTGCTCCAACTCATGGCTCCGAAAGAGAGTACGGAGGACATGGTGCCCTCTTATCAGACCATGGGGCGGTGGAATCATGTCCGCTACATCCTCCTACTGACATTGGTGCATCATGCCGCTTTCTATCTGCTTGAGAGTTTTTCTTTTTTTCATGCCCGCGAAGTGCTTGTTGCCTTTGGGGCCAGCGTATGGCTGTCCTTTTTGTTGATGCTCGTCTTGGAAACGTTGCGCCATGGAAAATAACGACCTTCGGTACAGCAATCGGAAGTACGTTCTGGGCGGTGTGGCGGTGCTCATCATTTTCACCTACCTGCTTCGTTTGTTCACCTTGCAGTTGATGAGCGATGACTTCAAGCGCAATGCCGACTCCAATGCTTTTCTGAAGCGTATTCAGTTTCCGGCGCGTGGCTCCATGCGCGACCGCAACGGCCGTCTGCTTGTCTACAATCAGCCGTCATACGACATCATGATTGTGGTGTCGGAAGCCACTGCGGTGGACACACTTGCCCTCTGCGAAAGTCTTGGCATCGACCGCGACTGGTTCGACCGCCGCATGGTAGAGATAAAGGACCGTAACCGCAATCCGGGGTATAGCGACTATACCCAGCAGCTCTTTATGAGTCAGCTTTCGGCCGAGGAATTTTCGAGTTTTCGGGAGAAGCTATTCCGCTTCCCCGGCTTCTATATTCAAAAACGAAGCATCCGCCAATATGCCTATCCCAATGCGGCCCACATTCTGGGGGACGTGGGAGAGGTGAATCCTGCGGACATAGAGGCGGACGACTATTACCAGAGCGGCGACTACATCGGTAAACTGGGTATAGAACGCAGTTATGAACGGCAGTTACGTGGCGAAAAGGGGGTGGAAATCCTGCTTCGCGATGCCCGCGGCCGCATCAAGGGTAGCTACCAGAACGGAAAGTTCGATCAAGCTCCCGTGCCCGGAAAGAACCTGACGCTCTCTATCGACCTCGAACTGCAGCAGTTGGGGGAACGTCTGATGAAAGGTAAACTGGGCAGTATCGTGGCCATTGAGCCGCAGACCGGAGAGGTGCTGTGTATGGTCAGCAGTCCCACATACGACCCCCGCATCATGGTGGGGCGTCAGCGGGGAAAGAACCATCTGGTGCTTTCGGCCGACCCGATGAAGCCGCTGCTGAACCGTTCCATCATGGGACGATATCCTCCCGGTTCCACATTTAAGACCTCGCAGGCGCTGACGTTCCTTGAGGAAGGTATCATCACTCCGCAGACGGCTTATTCCTGCACCCACGGCTTCCATTCCGGACGCCTTACCGTAGGCTGCCACGGTCACGGTTCGCCTTTGCCGCTGGTTCCGGCTATCGGTACCTCGTGCAACGGCTATTTCTGTTGGGGACTGTATTACATGCTTAACAATCGCAAGAAGTATGCCACCGTGCAGGAAGCCATGACCACGTGGAAAGACTATATGGTGTCGATGGGCTTCGGTTACCGTCTGGGTATCGACCTCCCCGGAGAGAACCGTGGCCTCATTCCGAATGCCGACTACTACGATAAGCATCTGGGGCGTTCGTGGGGGGCATTGAGCGTTATCAGTATCAGTATCGGGCAGGGCGAGGTGGGCCTGACCCCTCTGCAGATTGCCAATCTTGGAGCCACCATCGCCAACCGGGGCTACTACATCGTTCCTCATGTGGTGAAGGAGGTGCAGGGCGAACCCCTCGATACCCTATATACCGAGCGACACTATACCATGGTTTCGCGCAGCAACTACGAGACGGTGGTGGAGGGCATGCGTCGCGCGGTGACGGGTGGAACCTGTTCGTCGGCCAACAATGCGTGGTACGAAGTCTGCGGAAAGACGGGTACGGCGCAGAACCGTGGGCACGACCATAGCGTCTTTATGGGTTTCGCCCCGAAAGATGATCCCCAGATAGCCGTTGCAGTGTATGTCGAGAACGGGGGATGGGGAGCCACATACGGCGTGCCTATCGGGGCACTGATTATGGAAAAGTTTATCAACGGGCATTTGTCTCCCGAGAGTGAGGCACGTGCCGAGAGTTTCGAAAACAGGAGCATATTCTATGGCAGCACGGAGAGATAAAGCGGACTTCCACAGCGGTAAGAAACAGGAACGGGGTATCCTCATGTCGCTGGACTGGGTGACTATTGTTATCTACATGGCCCTGCTGGGGTTAGGCTGGATGAGTGTCTGCGGTGCCAGTTATGACTTCGACCAAGGAATGAACTTCCTCGATTTCAGCACGCGCAGCGGCATGCAGATTATATGGATTGGCACGTCGTTTCTGTTGGCCGGCCTCATACTGAGCATCGACGAACGATTGTTCGACACGTTCTCTTATGCGCTATATGCTGCCTTCCTTCTGCTTTTGCTGGCCACGCCCTTCCTTGCCAATGACATCAAGGGGTCACTGTCGTGGATAAAAATAGGAAAGTTCAGTGTCCAGCCCGCCGAGTTTGCCAAGTTCGCTACGGCTCTCTGCGTGTCGAAGTATATGAGTGGCATTGACTTCAATCTTTCTCGGTGGTGGAACTTTTGCCTTTCCTGCCTGATCATACTCCTGCCCATGCTCCTCATCGTATTGCAGAAGGAAACGGGCAGCGCGTTGGTCTACATGGCCTTTTTCTTGATGTTCTACCGTGAGGGGATGCCCGGTTCCATACTCTTTGCCGGCGTGTCGGCCGTGATCTATTTTGTGGTCGGCGTGCGCTTCAGCGACGTTCCGTTTTGGGATATCCCGGTCATTAGTACGGGACAGTTCTGGGTGCAGACCCTCATTCTTCTGTTTACGGCGGGCATGATGTACGTCTACACGGAACGCCTGGCCCCCGTGCTCAAAGTCTTCTTCTATGGGGCGGGACTCACTCTGTCGGCCTTGTTCTTCAGCAAGTATGTGATACCTTTCAACATCGTCTGGGTGCAGTTGGTGGTGAGTTTAGGCGTGATTTCCTACCTGCTCTTTCTGGCCGTGAAGGAGAACTATGCCCGCTATGCTTATATCGCCCTGTTTGCTTTGGGTTCATTGGTAGTGCATTATTCAGCCGACATCATGCTCGACCATTTGGCCAAGCATCAACAGACCCGTGTCCGTGTTTTGCTGGGCATGGAGGACGACCCACGCGGAGCCGGCTACAATGTCATTCAGGCTAAAATTGCTATCGGTTCGGGCGGATTAGAGGGAAAAGGTTTTCTCAACGGTACGCAGACGAAACTGAAATACGTACCCGAGCAGGACACTGACTTCATCTTCTGCACCGTGGGTGAGGAGGAGGGCTTCTTGGGTTGTGCCGTTGTCCTTGGGCTGTTTTTAGCCCTCATACTACGACTTATCCACGTGGCCGAGCGACAACCTTATGCGTTCGGGCGCATCTACGGTTACTGCGTGCTGAGCATCTTTCTGTTCCACGTCTTCATCAATGTCGGTATGGTGCTGGGACTGACCCCCGTCATCGGCATTCCGCTGCCTTTCTTCAGTTACGGCGGTTCCTCGCTCTGGGGCTTCACCATTCTGCTGTTCATCTTCCTGCGCATGGATGCCGGCCGCAACCGCTTCGTGCATAACAGTGCCCGCTGACCGCCATTTATAGTTCAGCGGACAGTAATTTGCTTTAATTCTCTTTCCGATGCAACATCTTAATGGTTCGGTCGAAGTCGCTTTCAAATAGGGTCATTTCGCTGCGTGGGTCGTAATCAATGGCAGTCGCGTAAATATCTGTAACCTGTTGATAGAAATTTCGTTCACTGTTTCGGATATCACGGATGCGCTGCAAAAGTTCGCGGAAGTAACGGTTACCACCCTGTTTGAGCCGCTCATCGTCCATCGCAAACCCTTTCTGAATATATTCGTGAAACCGTTGTGTTGCCCAACGACGGAATCGTGTGGCGATCTGAGACTGAACACGGTATCCCAAAGCGATAATCATATCGAGGTTATAGTGCTCTATGTTGCGTTTAACCTGACGTGTGCCTTCTGTTTGAACTAACAAGAATTTCTTGTGAGTTGCCTCATCCAATTCATTATCACGATATATGCCAGCAATGTGCTGTGCGATATTCTGCTGTGTAGTATCGTATATTTCCGCCAACTGATTCTGTGTAAGCCACAAATCCTTATCGGAAAAGCGAACCGATACCCGCGTGACTTCGTTATCGTCTTGGTAGATGATTATTTTATTGTTTTCTTCTTTCACTTATTCTGTAATAATCTTTTAATGGTCTGTAGCTGCACATTCAATGTATAAAAATAGACAATAATATTGAATAAGCAACGCGATTGTCTTATTTTATTCTATCTGCATCCGGTAACTTTTTGTCGGGTACAATAGGCCGTAGAGTAAATATAGGAACGCGCCTGCGCGTGTATGCGTATGCGCGCCTATGCGCACACGTAGGGAGGACGGGCCTCAGTCCATAGCGGGACGGAGCCTCGACAATACGGGGACGGAGGCGAGACAATAGGAGGATGGAGGTTCGTCCTGCTATGGACGTTGCCGGAGGGTGGCGCGCAGGCCCACTTCCCGGATGCCGGGAATGAGTTCCCGGTTCATGATGTGGCGGATGTGAATCTGCGGCGAATCCCCCTCGCAGAGATGCAGGGTAGTGAGGCGGCTTTCGTGCTGCAACAGATTGACACCCTCGGTGACGGGTGCGCCCGTCTCGTCGGTCATGGCGAAGTATAGGGTGTCGCGGCATGCGACGGAATCGCCGCAAAGGCGGGTTTCCGCTACCACCCATACACCCCGGTACGGGAAAGTGGCGGTATATCGCATACCCAAATCGAGGAGGTAGTCGCCGCTGTCGCGAACTTCGGGCAGCCGGAAGCGAAGCGTGTCGGTGCGCGCCCATCCTTCGGAACTGACGTGTTCGTAGTGGTGCATGAGTGTAGTCCGCCGGCAGGCCACCGTCAGAAGGAGCACGACCGGCAGCAGTAGACAGCGTGCGGGATTAGGCTCCATCGTTGTGACGCGGTTTCTTCTCCTCGTTGCGACGGCGCTCCCGGTTGTTATTTTTCTTTTTGCGTTTCTTCTGCTTATCGAAGCGATGCAGGTCGTCCTGTGCGGCCAAGTCCACGGGGGCATTCTCTACCAGCTTGCCTTCCTCCTCCAAGGTGACGGGCTTTTCGCCCCGGCGGTTCATCTCTATGATGTCCAACGCTCTGCGGGCGGGGATGGTCGTCAGATTGGCGGCGATGCGGCGGTCGGTGCTGTATGTCACCATGTTGGAGAGGATGTCGGCCTTGAAGAAATAATATTCGCCGTCCATCGTCTCTAACGAGATTTCGCGACTGGGCAGCCGCCGTCCGGCCTCGATGTACTGGTCTACCTCGTAGTTCATGCAGCACTTCAGTTTGGCACACTGTCCGGCCAGTTTCTGCGGATTGAGGCTGATGTCTTGAAAACGTGCGGCTGCCGTTCCCACGCTCTGGAACGAACGGATGAATGTGGAGCAGCACAACTGACGGCCGCAGGGGCCGAAGCCGCCGATGCGTCCGGCCTCCTGACGGACACCGATCTGGCGCATCTCGATGCGCACGTGGAAGAGCTCCGCCAGTACCTTGATGAGTTCGCGGAAGTCCACGCGGCCTTCGGCGATGTAGTAGAAGATGGCCTTATTGCCGTCTCCCTGAAACTCTACGTCGCCGATTTTCATCTCCAGTCCCAAATCCTTGGCCGCCTGCCGGGCCTGTATCATGGTGTTGTGCTCGCGTGCTTTGGCCTCGCGGTATTTCTCCATGTCCACGGGACGTGCCACGCGGTAGATGCGTTTTATCTCCTCTCCGGGTTTCAGGTAGGCTTTCTTCATCTGCAGAGCCACCAGCCGGCCCGTCATGGTGACGATGCCGATGTCGTGACCCGGCGATGCCTCCACGGCCACCCGGTCGCCCTTCTGCAGGGGCAGGTGGTTGTCGTTGCGGTAAAAGCCCTTTCGGGTGTTCTTGAACTGCACCTCCACGAGGTCGGTCACCGCCTGATTGTCGGGGAGGTCGGCCAGATAGTCGTGTACGTTCAGTTGGCATTGGTCGTGGCCGCAACCCTTGGCGCACAGGCCCCGTAGGTCGTTTCCACAGGTATAGTCGAGTTCCATAGTCTTTGTCTTTAGTTTCCTTGTTCCCTGACGGGCCGCCCGGATGCGGATCCGAGGCGTTGTCGGGTGTTATTTCTTCAGTAGTAATATAATCTTTATAGCGAGGTCAAAGAAAACCATCTTTGCGCTGACGTTCTGTTCGATGTCGTTCCGGCAGGCCGCGAACTCCTCCATGATGGGGATGACGTTGCGTTCGTTGATGAACCGGGAGAAGTTGCGGGCAAACTGCGCCTCCTGCTCCGTCATGTAGTTGAGCTTTTCGCATCGAAAATTGTAGATGAAATTCTCGCGCACGAGTCGTTGGCAGTAGTCGAGCATGTGCTTCTGCCGTTCGCGCCCCATGCCGCTCACCTGCTCCGTCCATTGCCGCAGTTCCTTGATGTTGCGCATGTAGCAGAGGCGCATGAACTGCACGAAGAGGTCGAAATATTCGCGCCGGTTGCTGTCCTCCTCGATGAGTTCCAGCGCACGGGTGTAGCTTCCCTGCGCGATGTGAGCCAGGTTCTGTGCCGTCGTTTCGGGTAGCCGGTGACGTTCCGTAAGTGCCCGTGCGATGACTCCCTCGCTCAGGGCCGGTACCACGATGCGTTGCGTGCGGCTGATGATGGTGCCCAACACGGCGTCGGGCTCCTGACTTATCAGCAGGAAGTGGGTCTTGGCGGGCGGCTCCTCGATGAGCTTCAACAGTTTGTTGGCCGTTGCGGGCGGCATTTTCTCCGGCAGCCAGATGAGCACCACGCGGTAGCTTCCCTGACTGGATTTCAACGACAGTTTGCGCTGCAGGGCGTCGCTCTCGCTGACGTAGAATTGCAACTGCTGATTTTCGGCGTGCAGGTCGGCCAACCAGTCGTTGGGGGTGAAGTAGGGCGTGCGACCGAGCTGCTCGCGCCATTCCGTCAGCCGGTCGTCCGATATGGGCTGCTCGCTGCTCTTCCCCTTGATGAGGGGGAACGAGAAATGCAGGTCGGGATGGGCCCAGTTTTCAGTCATATGGCACGAATGGCAGTGGCCGCACGGTTCGCCGTTTTCGGGACTTTCGCACAGCAGGTACCGGGCCAGCACCAACGCGATGGGCAGCTTGCCGCTCCCCTCCGGCCCGCACAGCATCAGCGCGTGGGGCAGCCGCCCCTCGCTCACCTGCCGGGTCAGTTGGCGGATGACCTCTTCCTGTCCTACGATGTCCCTGAACAGCATCTTAGTCCTTTATCTTCAGTTCCTTCACATAGATGGAGTCTACCTCCCACGTGGCGGCATGCTCCTCGGTGGACAAGTAGCGGAAAGCCACGTTCACGTTTGTCTCCCCGGCGTAGTCTGCCAGCGATACCGTGTCGCGGATGAAGTTCCAGTTGCTGCCGTCCGGCCAGTTATTGACGAGTTTGGAAATGTTTTTCCACGAAGCCTCGCTCCGTTTGCCCACTCCCTCGTAGTTGGTGCTTATCCACACTTGCAGATACTGCGACACGGGGAAGCCTGCGAACTTCTGGGCCTGACTGAAGATGAGCGCGGGATTCTTGGCCTTCTCCAGGCTGAACGTGGGACTGATGACCCATGATTTCACGGCATAGGCCGTTCCTTTGTACGCACTGGCGCGCAGACCGTACATGTTATCCACTTTCCATACGTAGCTCAGGTCGCCGATGGGGCCTTCGTGCTCAATGCTCCATCCGTAGGTGTTGTAGATGAACTCGGCATTGTCGGAACCTCCGGTACCCTTGAATATCTGGCCCAGATAGCCCTCTATGACTTGCCATCCCTCGTCGGTAAGCTCGAAAGTCATTTCCGCAGTTTCTATTTCGTTGGCGTGTCCCGCCTTGTACAGCTCGATAGCTACATAACCGTCCTGATAGCTGTTTGCGCTGCCCTTGTCGCTGTAAGCACCCGCCATGCCGCCGTCGGTCTCGTAGAGCATCACCTGTCCGGTCTCGGCATTTACGATGTTGTAGGTGAAGTCATTCGCATTGTACGTAATCTTCCAGGCGGGGTACTGTTCGTCCTCAAGTTCTCCGAGGTCGTCGATGTAGCTGAACGTGTTTTGGTCTTTCTTCAGGTAGAGATAGTTGTCCTGGAAATTGCAGATGAGCCAGTTGTCGCCGTCCTTGTCGATGTTGAAGAGATAGCCCGTGGAGGTCTCGTCCAACTTGATGGCATCGTTGCTCAGTCGGGTGACCTCCCTGTGCGTTTTTCCGTTTGTGGAGGGGTAGATGTACCCGTTGTCGGAGGCTGCGTCCGTAAGGGCATCGTCGCTGTCCGTCAGCACCTGCTTTTCGCCTTTGGCCACCAGCAGGTATTTGCCTGCCGCCGTCAGTTCGCCGGTTGCGAGCACGTAGGCGTTGTTGTCCGTTGCGCCCGTCTCCACTTCCTGGTCGAAGGTGACGGTGACGCGCGAGCCCACGGTAATGCTGTAATACTGCGTGTTGCCGATGACCTCTTTCATGACGGCCGGAAGATACTTTTCGGGCGTGATGTTGCCGAAGAAGCGTTTCTTACGTTTCAGCAGTTGCAACTGGGCCAGTGTTTCGCCCTCATCCTCGGCCTCTGCGGCAAGGGTCACGTTGGTCTCGTTGTCGGCGATAGTCTCGTAGATGGATTCGTTCAGCTTTACCTGAAGCAGGTTCACCTGCTGAGGCTGGTAGAGTTCCTCGGATTTTCCGAAGTTGTGCTCGGTGTAGTCCTCGCAGGACACGAGGGCAACGGCTGCGAGAGCAATGGGGAAGATATGTTTGATATTCATGTCTGTCTACGTTTAATCCTTTATAGTGTTTCGTTAGAAATTCAGTTTCAGCCGTATGGTGTACGTGCGGCCGAACTGGTAAAAGACATATACGTTGTCGGCTGCGGCCTTTCCGCTGGCGGGGTTGTAGGCTTTGCCGATGTACTGATAGTCGAGCAGATTGTTCACAACACCGCTCAGCGTAGCGGTAATGTGGTTTCCGACCTTGAACTTGTAGTTGGCATGTATATCCACCTGACTGGCCGCAGGCACTTTCCACGGCTCGGTGGGCTTGAACGTGCGTCCGATGCTCAGATCGCTGCCGTTGAACGAGTAGTAGCTGTAGTTGCGTCCGTAGTATGTCCAGTCGCCTCCGATTTTCAGTTCCTGTCCGTCGTGCAGACCGAGCACGCGGCCCAGTTTGAAGTCCGCGCCGAGGGCGGCCGTCGTCTGTGCGGAACCACCCACGCGGATGCCGTCCAGATTGATGTTCGCCTTGGCATGGTCGGCGGCACCTACGGCAGTCACCAGTCCGTCGGCCGTGAGTGCCTGCCCGCGTTCGTTGTAGACGTAACCCTCAGCGTTGCTGCACCACTGCCAGTCGCCCAGCGACAGCATACCCTTGACGGTAAGCCATTTCGTGGGCTCCAGTTTGCCCTCCAGTTCGATACCCATGTGGCGGGCGTCCACACCGGTCATGTTGATGTAGGCCAGTTCCTGGAAGCTGTCGATGTATTTGCTCATGCTCTTGTCCAGCCACTTCGTGTAGTATCCGTTGAGCTTCAGTTGCATCCACTGCCAGTGGAATCCGTAGCCCACCTCGAAAGACAGCACCTTCTCGTTCTTGGCCTCGGTGTTCAGCATATTGCTGGTCTCGCACTTCATGAAAGCCGCATTGTACTTGGGCGCACGGCTGATGTAGCCGAGATTGAAGAAAACATTGTGGTAGTCGTTGATGTTGTAGTTGGCACCGCCCTTGATGTTGCCGCCGGCGAAGTTCACGTTGTCGCTTTTCTCTTTCGACTTCTCGTAATAGTAATGGTTGCGCTGCCAGTAGGTGGTGTTGCTGAATCCGCCGTTCACGTAGGCACTGAGACCGCCGACGTTGTATTCGGCCTGCGCGAAGGCACCCTCCTGAACGACGTAGCCGTCATAGTTGCGGTACGTGATGTCGCCCACGCCAATCTTCTGGTAGAGCCAGTTGGGGTCGGCGGCGATAGCGTTGTTGCTGGGGTCAATCTTGCTGCGTTGGTCGTAGTCGATGAAATACTGTCCGCCCATGAGGTCGCGGATGACGGTCTTGTGCGTACCGTTGTAGTAGCGGAAGTCCACACCGCCGGACAGGTTCCAGTGTTCGTTAATCTGGTTCGTGTAGGTGCTCAGGAGACCCGTCCACAGGTGGTTGTTCACGCTGTTGGCCAGTGCGAACAGCGAACCCGTGTTGCTCTCGGCATTGCGGTCGTAGAGCGCATCGTAGTCAAACGTGCCGTCGGCATTGCGGAACGTATTGAGCACGTGTCCGTTGCTCACGCCGCGGATGTCAGTGTATGCACCGCTTCCGAAGCCTTCGCCCGTGGTGCCGCTGCCGCGTCCGATGCTCATGTACAGAGCCGTGGACAGGCTGCTGCGCTTGTCGATGGTCCAATCGTGGTTGAGCGACAGTTGCGGTTTGTGGTAACGGTTGCGCATGGCGTTGTATGCCTCGCCGTGCAGGTAGCCGAATGTGGGGTTATACTGATAATGCTTGTCGCCGTAGGTCTGCCGCACGCGTGCCCATTCGGCCACGGTGAGGGGGCCGTACTTCTGGCTGCTGACGCGTTGCCCGTGGTCCTGCAGCGTGCCGAAACCCGTGAACGAGAGGGCGTGCCGGTCGTTGAACTTCTTGCCGATGCTGGCAAACCACGTGTAGCCCGTGAAGTCGGTGCCCTGCACATAGCCGTCGCCCCAGTGGCGCGTGCCCAGCAGCGTCATGCCCCAGCCCTTCTTGGACAGACCGGTCGATACGCTGAAACTCAGTTTGTTCATTCCGTTGTTGCCCATCGTGTAGGACAGGCTTCCGCCCCGTTTCTGTTCGAGGGTTTTGGTGATGATGTTGATGGTGCCGCCCACGCTCGGTGCACTCACCTTGGTGGCTCCCAGTCCGCGCTGCGTCTGCACGATTTTCGCCACCTCGCTGATGCCGGCCCAGTTGCTCCAGTAGACGGTACCGTTCTCCATGTCGTTCATGGGCACGCCGTTCACCATCGTAGCCACGTTGGTATTGTCGAAGCCGCGCATCCATATTTCCGAGTCGCCGTAGCCTCCGCCCTGCTTGTTGGCGTGTACGCCGGGCGTGCTCTTCAGCACCTCGGTGAACTCCTGCCCGCCCAGCTTCTCTTCTATCTCCTCGGCCGTGATGTTGGACAGGGCCACGGGCGTCTTGCGGTCGAAGGCCATCGTACCCGTCACGGTCACGCCCTCCAGCGTCACCTCGTTGGGCTGAATCTGCAACGTACCCATCTCGCCGGACGTCGTCACTTTGAAGTTTTCGGTCTTGAAACCCAGATACGATACTGTGATTTCGCGATGGCGGCGGGGATTCTTTAACGTGAAGTTGCCGTCGGCATCACTCACGGTGGCCTCTTTCTCGCCCAGAACGCGGATTTGCGCTCCTATCAGGGGTTCGCCGTTCTCGGCATCCACCAGTTTGCCCTTGATGACGGTCTGGGCCTGTGCCGTGGCGGCCAGTCCGAAAGCCATCGCCATTATGAGCATACGGAAATGTTTCTGCATAGGGATATGTTTTATCGGTTTTATTGTAAATGCGCACAAAGGTACTCTTTCTTCGGGAGAAAAGCAAATAATCGGCCTTAAAATGGTGGGGATGCGGGCCCTGCAACTGGCAAACGTTCTCCGTATGCCTGCACGATGAGTTTATTCGGTCGTGACCGGTTAATTATTCAAAGGTGAGCGAATAATTAACCGCTCGCCTTTGAATAATAAAGTCCACGGCGGGACAGATGCGAAAGAATAGGACGGCGGGGCGGAAGTTCGGGCGACGCAGGAGGCGGAATATAGAGAAACTCTAAAGGAAAGTTGGCAGTCTGGTATCTATTTTATATCTTTGTGGGAAACTAACTATTACTTTACTGCGATGAATAAACACTCGAACTTATTGCTTCTTGCGATAACCCTATGCTTGCTGCTGCCCCTCCGGCACGCCTGTGCACAACGCCTGCAACAGCCCCTCGGCAGAGGTGTGGTGGCCGTGCAGAGCGGAAACAATGTGACCATTACGTGGCGCCGATTGGCTCAGGACCCGGAAAATGCCCGGTGGAATGTCTACCTGAGGAAGGGCGGAAGCGGCGACTTCCAGTTGCTCAATACCCAGCCGCTGGACAACACGAACATGAAGACCACCACGAGCCTTGTGCCCGTGGGAACGGAAGTGGCCGTGCAGATGGTGTATGCGTATGGCGGGGAAGAGCGGACGGGGGAGATGAGCCTGCCTTTCACGCTGAAGAAGCAGACGCTGAGGAACATATTCATGGAGATAGCCTTCAACGGCAGTCCGCTCCGGAATGCGGATGTCAGCACGAAGTTCGTGTGGCCGGTCGATCTCAACGGCAACGGCGAATACGACTATGTGGTGGACAGAAACTCGGTCAATTCAGACCGGCATTACTTGGAAGCCTATCTGGCCGACGGCACTTACCTTTGGACCATCGACCTCGGCCCGAACGAATGGAGCTCCACGGGACAGGATGACCAGATATGCGCCTACGACATCGACTGCGACGGATTGGGCGAAGTCATCGTGCAGACCTCGGACGGCACCCGTTTCTGGGACAAGGCGAACAATACGTGGGGACTGTACGTGAACGGTTCGGCCACCGGCGACACGGACAACGACGGCATCATCGACTACAACGGCGAGACGCACCGGAACGCCCCGCGCTACTTCACCGTCGTGGACGGTCTGACGGGAGCGGAGAAAGCCTCCGTGGAGCAGGCCTACGATGAGGCTTACAACCGAACGAACAAGGCTTCGCTGATGGGCGACGAATACAACAAGCACGTGGGACACGTGGGTATCTTCTATCACGACGGCATCCACCCCGCCGTCGTCATGGAGTGGCACACGCGCACGTCGTCGGGCGGCCACATGTACCGCAATTCCGCGTTCGCCTTCGATTTCGACAGCGAGGGCAGGGCCGGCAACTGGCACCAGTTGTTCATGCGTCCGACGGGAGGGGCCACGTTCCATCAGATACGAATTTTCGATGCCGACGGGGACGGACGGGATGAAATGTCGAGCGGTGCCTACTGCATGAATCACGACGGCAACACGCTCTACAACACCGGCATCAGCCACGGCGACCGCCACCGGACGGCCGACATCGACCCGCTGCGTCCCGGACTGGAGACGTTCTCCATACAGCAGAATGCTCCCGACATGCTGGCGCAGATATTGTTCGATGCCGCCACGGGAGAGCCCATCAAGAAGTGGTACCTGCCGGCCGTGGGCGACGTGGGGCGTGGCGAATGTCTCGACCTTGACAAAGACCATCTGGGCTGGGAAATGTTCTCCACGATGGATGGTTATCAGGTATTTGACGCGAGAGGAGAAAAGATAGAGGGACTGACCGGATATTTCCCTACGGAGGGTATCTGGTGGGACGGCGAACTGGACCGGGAACGGGTGGACTCGCCCGACGGTAGCGGGTACAATGCCGACATACGCGACTTCCGGAATGGCCGACTGATAGAAATGGCCAAGGAATCGGGCTACACCCTGAAGTCGAGCAACGGAAAAAGAGGGAAGTTCTGGGGCGACATCATCGGCGACTGGCGCGAGGAACTCATCCTGAACCGCGAGGTGGACGGAGTGAACACGGGTATCGTGGGATTCACTACCGACTACACCACCAATGTGAACCATATCTATTGCCTGCAGGAAGACCCGCATTACCGGGCGGACTGCACGACAAGGGGCTATTATCAGAGTCCCGACCCGGGATTCTATCTCGGCTACGACATGCCGCGTCCCCAACTGCCGCCGTGCATGAGGGAGGACGGGAAAAATATGGTCTGCGGCATTGCTTTGGGTAATGCGACGGTCACTCCCCGGGAAGGGTTGGAGAATCTGTATCTGATGCCGGTGAAAGGGCAGACGCTGACGCTTGCCAATGCCGCCGGTCTTCAGGCAAACACGATTATCTGGAAGAGCCAGCAGGGCGTCGCCGAGGTGGCTTGCAACGTGGAGCATACGGCAAAAGTTGTCATTTCCGAGGGCACGATAATGCTGAAAAACGCTACCGTGAAAGGACAGATAGACCTCCGGGCGCGCGGCACATTGGCCGGCAGTGGCAAGGTGGGGAGCCTCGTCTTCGAGGGCGCACTCAACAGTGAGGGATGCCGTTTGAAGCCTCAGCCCTCGCTGACCGTCGGCAGCACGCTCAACATAGACCGTAAGACATACATCGAGATAGCTATCGACAACGGCAGTACGGTGAACGTGGAGGGAGATGTGAATCTCACGGCACCGCTCGTCTTCAACATCACGTCCGGCAATTATGCGCCGGGGTGCTACACACTGATGAACTATACGGGAACATTCACCGGCAGCCTCTCGACGGTGTCGTTCGCCGGACTGACGGGACTTTCGTACACGGTAAATAATGTGACCGACGGGAAAGGCGGCCGCATCGAACTAACCATCGACAGTCAGAGACAGCCTTACGACCGCATCTACTGGACGGGCAGCGAGTCGGGAGCATGGGACTACCAGACTGCCAACTGGGCCGACGAACAGGGCGAAGGACTGAAGTTCGTGGCGGGCGACGGCGTGTGGTTTGATGACCGTGCCGCATCCACCACTGTCTCCGTCAGTGAGTTGATGCCCGTGGGCAAAGTTACGTTCGACGGGACAAAGGCATACGCCTTGAGCGGAAAAGGCGGACTGTCCGGTAACGGAGACCTGTACAAGAAGGGCCAGGGAACGCTCTCGCTCTATGCGACGAAGAGCGACTACACGGGCAGTACCGTGCTCGAAAGCGGAATAGTGCGGGTGAAAGAGATTGCCGACAAAGGTACGCCGTCGAGCATCGGAACCGGAGAGAATGGTAATCTGCAGGTAGGCCGGGCCACGCTGGTCATCGACAATACCAATACGTCTACGGACAGAACGGTGGTGCTCACCGGCGACACGGCCAGTATTTCCGTTCCTTCGGGCACGGTGTCGCTCAAGGGGCTTATTTCCGGTAACGGAACGATGAAGAAAGTAGGCAACGGACAGCTCAACATCACTTATGCAGGGGCAAACACGTGGAACGGTACCGTGCTCCATGCCGGCACGCTGGCCATGGGAGCGTGGAACACGACGTTTGGAAAGTCGAAATCGCCGATACACGTCATCGGCAATGCTACGATAGCCATGTTTGACAACAACAGTACGTCGGCCGTGCCGTCTTTCGATAATACCGTCACCATAGACAAGGGCAAGACGCTGACGTTCAATGCCGGCAGCCGTTGTAAGGTGCAGGGAACGCTTTCCGGCGAAGGTACCTTCAGGATTAGCTTCCCCTACGTCCGGGGTGACTTCTATACGAACTGCGCGGACTTCGGGGGTACACTGGAGGTGGCGTCGGGACAGTTCCGCCTGCGTCAGGCCCTGAACCTGAAAAAAGGCACCCTGAAACTGGGGGGCGGTGTGTATGCCGCCGGCTTCTCCTCGGACAAAAACGAGGGTTCGTTCACGCATCAGCTCGGCGGACTGGCCTCAACGGCTACCGATGCTCAGATCTCGACAGGTGTGTGGAATGTCGGATATGCCGGCAATAACGATACGTATGCCGGCACGTTCAATGCCGGTGCCACCCTCAACAAATACGGTTCCGGCATTCTGACGCTGACCGGCGAGAGTGCGGGCCCCCTCAATATCTACGAGGGCGAGGTGGAAGCGAAGAACAGCAGTGCCGCCGTTACGACGGGACTTATCACGGTGCGTTCCGGCGGTCTGCTGGATGGTACCGGCATGGTGAGCAGTGTTGTCGTGCAGAATGGCGGTACCCTCGGTGCCGGAAAGGCTGCATCGACCGCAGTGAGCACGCTCACGCTGAACGGCAACCTGACGATGAACTCGGGGGCAACCCTCAGAGTGCGCACGCGCTCCACATCCACAAGGACAACGTGTGACGCGCTGAACGTCAAGGGCAAAGTGACGCTCGCGTCCCCGAAGTTCGTATTCTCCGAGCTCAGCAGCAGCTACACGTGTGCGGAGAATGCCGAACTGAAAGTGCTGAAAGTCGAGGGAAGCATTTCCGTAACCGGAGACATTACTATCGTGCCGACACAGCCTGCGCCCGGACTGGCATGGGACTGCAGCGAACTGGAGAGCAACGGCATCATCAGGGTCGTGAAAGACCCCACGGCCATCGACGCATTGACTATCAACGACGTGGAGGGCAAGGAAATATATGATTTGAAAGGAAACCGGATAGACCGGGTTACGGTGCCGGGCATCTATATATGGAATAAAAAGAAAGTAGTGATTACAAGATGAAAAAGGTAGTTGCAATACTGTTCGCCGTTGCGTGTGCCGCGACGGCGACCGCCCAACGGGCGATAAACTTCAATGCCGACTGGATGATGAACGGCAAGAAGGTAACGCTGCCGAGGGCATGGAATGAGACGGACGCTTTCAGAGTTCCTATCGAGAAGTTGCCGGCAGATACCGTGACGTACCGGAAAGAGTTTGTCGCCCTGAAGACTTGGAAAGGGAAAAAGGTTTTCATCGAGTTCGAGGGGGCACGACAGGCCGCGGAGGTTTTCCTCAACGGCAGCCGCATCGGTCTGCACGAGAACGGGGTAATGGCTTTCGGCTTCGATCTCACGCCCTTTCTGCGTATCGGCAAAAGCAATGTGCTTGAGGTAAGGACTGACAATTCGTGGTCTTACAAGGAGAAAGGTACACCGACAGACGGAGAAGTGCTTACCGACGGCAACGGTCTGCCCAACAACACCCTTACGCCGGCCTCCTTTCAATGGAACAACAAGAACTTCAATGCCAACTACGGGGGACTGCCGAAGAATGTCCGCCTGCACGTGACAGACCTGCTCTATCAGACCCTTCCCCTCTACTCCGCGCTAGGCACAACGGGTACATACATCTATGCGAAAGACATCGACGTGGAGGGGCGGACAGCAACGGTGCACGCCGAATCGGAGATAAAGAACGAGACCGGCAAGCGTCAGACTTTCACTTACTGCGTGGACATCATCGACCGGGACGGCACGCCCGTCGCTTCCTTCACGTCCGGGCCTTTCAGCATCGAAGCGGGAGACACGCGGACGGTGAGTGCGGAAAAGACGGTCGGCGGTTTGCACTTCTGGTCGTGGGGTTACGGCTATCTGTATGACATCCATACTTATCTGCGTTACAAAGGAAAGAGTCATGACCGGCAGACCACGGTGACGGGATTCCGCAAAACGGCGTTCCGCGACGGCATGACGTACCTCAACGACCGTGTGCTGATGATGCACGGATATGCCCAACGCACCTCCAACGAATGGCCCGGCGTGGGCATGTCCGTTCCCGCATGGCTCAGCGATTACAGCAACGAACTGATGGTGCGTTCGGGCGGCAATCTCGTGCGTTGGATGCACGTGTGTCCGTGGAAACAGGACATCGAGTCGTGCGACAGAGTGGGACTGATACAAGCCATGCCGGCGGGAGATGCGGAAAGGGACGCAACCGGTCGGCACTGGGAACAGAGAGTAGAGCTCATGCGGGATGCCATCATCTACAACCGCAATAATCCCTCGATACTTTTCTACGAATGCGGTAACAAGGGTATTAGCGAGGAACACATGAAAGAGATGAAAGTGCTGCGGGACACCTACGACCCCTACGGCGGGCGGGCCATCGGATGCCGAGAGATGCTAAACAAGGCCACGTACGCCGAATATGGCGGCGAAATGCTGTACATCAACAAGTCCGCAGGTAAACCGGTGTGGGCCATGGAATACTGCCGCGATGAGGCACTCAGGCGTTATTGGGACAACTGGTCGCCGCCGTTCCACAAACACGGAGACGGCCCGTTGTACCGGAACGCGGACGCATCGGCCTACAACCAGAACAACGATGAGTTTGCCGTCGAGATGGTGCGCCGATGGTATGATTACTGGATGGAGCGGCCCGGCACGGGAAAGCGTGTCTCCAACGGAGGAACTAAGATTATCTTCTCCGATACCAACACGCACTGTCGTGGAGAATCGAACTACCGCACGTCCGGCGTAGTGGATGCCATGCGCCTGCCCAAGGATGCGTTCTTTGCCCATCAGGTGATGTGGAACGGGTGGGTCACTCCGGACACGTCGATGACGCACATCGTTGGCCACTGGAACTATGCGGACGCCCGCCGGCAGCCGGTGGTGAAGCCGGTCTATGTGGTGAGCGATGCCCCTCTGGTAAAACTCTTTATCAATGGTCGGGAGACCGGCAGAGACTCCGTGGCGTATCACTTCCTCCACGTCTTCGAGAATGTGCCCTTTGAGGCCGGATGCCTGAAAGCCGTATCGTATGGAGAGAACGGCGAGGTGCTGTCGGAGCATAGCCTCATGACGGCCGGCGAGGCGGTAGCGCTGCGCATGACCAACGTGAAAGACCACCGGCTGAAGGCCGACGGGGCGGACATGGCTCTGCTGGAAATTGAGGCCGTGGACAGCAAGGGGCAGCGAAATCCGATAGCCCGCAACATGCTGTACTTCACCATCGAAGGCCCCGCAGAGTGGATAGGCGGCATCGGTCGGGACAGTCTCGGCACGAACTGCATCCGCTCGCTTGACCTGCCGCTGGAATGTGGCGTGAACAGAGTACTCGTCCGTAGCACCGGTGAGGAGGGAGATGTAGTAGTCACTGTGTCGGCCGATGGACTTGCCCCCACTTCTATCTGTCTGCCGGCGAGGGCGGATGCGGAGGACAGTCCGCTGCAGTTTGTGCGTGGAGAAACGCCCGCCGCCCCGTCATACAGGGACTTGAAGCGCACGGTCGCTTGCCGTCGGGTGGTGGCCGGATGCAATCAGGAGGAGGCCCTCCGTTCTATCGACGACAGCGAGGACACGGAATGGAAGAACGACGGCCGATTAGAGACGGCATGGATTCGCTACGAACTGGAATCGCCGACGCGGGTGGACGAAGTGGTGATGAAACTGACGGGATGGCGGAAGCGGGAATACCCGCTCCAGATATTTGCGGACAACACACTGGTATGGGAGGGCAAGACGCCCGTGTCACTGGGCTACGTCCATTTGCCCCTTGCCCCTGCTGCCCCGGCCCGGACAATAACCATACGGCTGCGCGGCGAAGCGTCTGATTCGGATTCTTTCGGCAGCATCACCGAACTGACCGCCCCGGTTGCCAACGAACTGGATCTGTTTAAGGTGAAAGACGGGGACAAGGTGCGCCATGAACTGCGAATCGTGGAGTGCGACCTCCTTCAGCATATCGACAAGTAAACCGCGAACTGGAACCTGCGGAACTGGTAGTTCTTTTCGAAGCGTCCGCACGACTTGTTTATTCAGAGGCGACCGGTTAATTATTCAAAGGTGAGCGAATAATTAACCGGTCGCCTCTGAATAATGTAGTCCATGTAGGGGCGAAAGCAAAAGGAGCCCGTGACGAGTGCGAGCGTTTGGCACGGAAACAAGCGCGACGAGCGGTCGGTTTTGCACTTCATCCGGCAACTTTTAAGTTATTTTTGATGTAATCGCCTTGATTTCTTGCAAATTATTTTTTTATCTTTTGCAAAATACGTAACTTTGCAGTCAGGTTTATACGCTCTTATTTTATAAATAAAGAGGTATATTCTAACAACTTAATGTCAGGTTTCTTGAGTAACGTGAGTACACCTGAAAAAGCCGAAAATTCAAGCGTTACGCCAGTGTTTCAGGACGCTGACGGTGCCGTAGGCGTAGGTAAAAAGCGTTGGTACGTAGCCATTGTGAACCATAATGCGGAGGTGGCTTCGGCTGAGAAACTCACTCAACTCGGTATCGAAAGTTACGTTGCTACGCAAAAAACAGTGCGGAGGTGGCGCAACGGGAAGCGAAAGACCGTGTACCGCGTGGTAATCGGGTCTATGGTATTTGTTCGTTGTACCGAACAGGAAAGAAGAAAAATCGTTGCACTGTCTTTCATCTTTCGCTTCCTCGTGGACAGGGCTGCCGCCCATGACTTCGGTCGGCCGGTGGCGGTTATCCCCGACGAACAGATTCGGAGACTTCGTTTCATTCTGGAACATGCTGACACGCCGGTTGAGGTCTCTGCCGCGAATTACGACAAGGGCGACAAGGTCAGGGTTATCCGTGGTGCCCTATGTGGAGCTGAAGGGCAGGTCGTGACTACCCCGAACGGGAAAGGGGAACTTAGCATCTTTTTAGGAATCCTGGGCTGCGCCCGATGCGAAATCAATATTTCCGATATTGAACCGCTGAAGTAAAATCTATCCTTTTTGCTCAATTACAGATTGTCGGTCGCTACTGAATGTTACCGGCTTCATTGAGAGCTGAAATTCCTACTATAGGCGTCTACCGCCTAACAATGAAGTCCAATTCAGACAACTTCCGTCAGAGTGCCATTCAAGGCATCATGAAGCGCATCAAGGCCAAAGGTACCAATATCATTATTTATGAACCAACCCTTGCTGATGGCGAAACCTTTTTCGGTTGGTTTGTAGTCAACGATCTCGCAAAGTTCAAGGCAGAATCAAAGGCTATCATTGCCAATCGTTTTGACGAATGCCTTGCAGATGTAGAAGAGAATGTATATACATGCGACATTTTCCGTCGCGATTAAAAGTACCTCATTATAGAGATTCCATGATCCGCCAACTCGAAGACATACAACCCGTCACCACCTCCCACGGAGTGGGAAGCAAGCGCGTCTTGCTTTCCTCCAACGAGTCCGGCTGCTCCCTCACCCAGATAGCAGTCACCCAACTCCGTGCAGGCGAAATCGCCACCGCCCATATCCATCCCGATATGCAAGAGGCATTCTATGTCCTTGATGGCGAACTCGAAATCGTGCTCAATGACGAGCATACCGTTTGCCGAAAAGACTCCTTCGTCTATGTCGACAAATGCACCTCCCACGAGCTCCGAGCCCTCACCTCCACCCGCATCATGACCATCGGATGCGTCATCGAGGCCTCCCGCAACAAGCTCTACCCCATGCTCTTCAAGCCCAATCGCAAGACCCTCGTCTGGGGCACCGAAGACTGGACCGTCTCCTCCGTACCCAATTCCGAGTCCGAAGTAGAGAACGGTACCTGGGCACGCTACAACCTCTCCGAGGTCATTGCCCGTCGCCCACAAGAGATCCTTGGCCGACAGACAGTTCTCCGCTTTGGCAACCAACTACCCCTCCTCACCAAGATCATTGATGCCCATCAGGATCTCTCCATACAGGTGCACCCCGATGATGCCATGGCTCGTCGCGAGCACAACAAACTCGGCAAATCCGAGATGTGGTACATCCTCGATGCTGCCCCCGGAGCCTATCTCTATGCCGGCTTCCGTCAGCACATCACCCCCGAGGAGTACAAGTTTCGGGTAGCCAACGGTACCATTACTCAGGTTCTCGCAAAGCACGAAGTCCACAAGGGCGATGTATTCTATCTGCCTGCAGGCAGGGTACATGCCATTTGTGGAGGCATCCGTCTTGCCGAAGTCCAGCAGTCATCCGATGTCACCTATCGCATCTTCGACTACAACCGCCCCGGACTCGATGGCCGTCCTCGCGAGCTCCATACCGACCTTGCCGCCCAAGCCATCGATTTTCAGGTATATCCCGAGTACAAAACCGAACATACCGAGAATCAAGACGAAGCCAACGAGTTGCTCAACACACCTTATTTCTCAATAAAGGTCATTGAGACAACCGATCAGTTCCATCGCAACATGATCAAGTACGACTCCTTTGTCATCCTCATGAACCTCGGTACCACCGACTGCCGAATCCGCACGCGAGCCACAGGCGATGAGATCACCCTCCCCAAGGACACCTCCTGCCTCATACCAGCCGCCATTGCCGATTACGACATCATCCATATCCCCTCGCCATCTAAGGGAGAGGACGGGAGAGGGTCTTCCAAGCTTCTCGAAGTCTTCATCAATAATAAAAAGTCCATCACTCGCATGATATCCGACTTCTTCCACATGAATTGAAAATAGAAAATACAAGATATGGAATTAAATAGTAAAATCTATGTAGCAGGCCATCGTGGAATGGTAGGTTCCGCCATCGTGCGTGAACTCCAGCGCCAGGGCTACACCAACATAATCACACGCACCCACAAGGAACTCGACCTCACCCGTCAGGATCTGGTAGAAGCCTTCTTCGCCCTGGAGCGTCCCGAATACGTCTTCCTTGCTGCTGCCAAGGTAGGTGGCATCATCGCCAACCAGAGTGCCCTTGCCGACTTCATGTACGACAACATGATCCTCGAGATGAATGTCATCCATTCCGCATGGAAGAACGGCTGCAAGAAACTCGAATTCCTCGGCTCTTCATGCATCTACCCCCGTATGGCTCCACAGCCCATGCTAGAGTCGTGCTTGCTGACATCAGAGCTTGAGAAGACCAACGAAGCCTATGCGCTCGCCAAGATTTCCGGACTCAAGTATTGCGAGTATCTCAACAAACAGTACGGAACCGACTATATCTCCCTCATGCCTACCAACCTCTATGGTCCCAACGACAACTACCATCCCGAGCACTCCCATGTCCTTCCTGCCCTCATCCGCAGGTTCCATGAGGCCAAGGAGGCTGGACTCCCCGAGGTAACCTGCTGGGGCGATGGTTCACCCCTTCGCGAGTTCCTCTATGTTGACGACCTTGCCAACCTCTGCGTCTTCCTCATGAACAACTACTCGGGTGACGAGACCGTCAATGCCGGTACGGGCAAGGAACTCACCATCAAGGCCCTCACCGAACTGGTAGCCAAAGTCATCGGTTACGAAGGTCAGATCAAGTGGGACACCACCCGTCCCAATGGCACCCCACGCAAGCTCCTCGATGTCTCCAAAGCCAAAGCCCTCGGTTGGGAATACAAGACCGAACTCGAAGACGGCATCCGCCTCTCTTACGAAGACTTCCTCAACAACCCGATGCGAGCAGAGAGATAAGACTCCCAGAGCAATTTAATATAGATAAAAAAGCTTTCTTTGAAGGATAAAAAAATCTTAGCATTACAAAGAATAAATCAAGGAGCGTAAACTCAGAAAAGTAGATTTTTGATTCTTTTTGCCTTTTATTTTGCAGCAACGGTTTTTTCGAGTTGGGTTTTTATCCTCTCTCCAAAGAAGAAGACCTCATAAAAGCTTTTTTATCTCATTCAAACAATAAAAACAAGATCATACAAATATGAATAAAAACATCGCTCTCATCACAGGTGTTACCGGACAAGATGGTAGCTACCTCTCAGAGTTCCTCCTTGCTAAAGGCTACGAAGTCCATGGCATCATCCGCAGAAGTTCCGTTGACTATCGCGAGCGTATCGCTCATCTCGAAGGTCAACCCAACTTCCACCTCCACTATGCAGACATGACCGACTCCATGTCGCTCGTCAAGCTCGTGGGTAAGGTGCAACCCACCGAAATCTACAACCTTGCAGCTCAGAGTCATGTACAGGTATCATTCGATGCACCAGAGTTCACAGCCGATGTTGATGCAACTGGCGTACTCCGTGTTCTCGAAGCTGTCCGCACCAACCACCTCGAGAAGACCTGCCGCATCTATCAGGCATCCACTTCCGAGCTCTACGGCAAGGTAGAAGAGGTTCCTCAGAACGAGAAGACACCTTTCCACCCTTACAGCCCTTATGCCGTTGCCAAACTCTATGGCTTCTGGATCATTAAGGAGTATCGTGAGGCATACGACATGTTCTGTTGCTCCGGCATCCTCTTCAACCACGAGTCAGAGCGCAGAGGCGAAACCTTTGTTACCCGTAAGATCACTCTTGCAGCCGCACGTATTGCCGCAGGTCTTCAGGACTGCCTCTACCTCGGCAACCTCGACTCTCTCCGCGACTGGGGTTATGCCAAGGACTATGTTGAGTGCATGTGGCTCATTCTTCAGCACGAAACACCAGAGGACTTCGTCATCGCGACAGGCGTACAGCACTCGGTACGCGAATTTACCGATCTCGCTTTCCGCTATGCCGGTATCAAACTCGAGTTCAAGGGCGAAGGTCTCCATGAGACAGGCGTATGCGTTGATGGATCTGCCGAACTCATCGGCAAGACACTCGTTCGCGTATCCGAAGACTTCTATCGTCCAACAGACGTTGTAAATCTTTGGGGTGACCCAACCAAAGCCAAGGCAGAACTTGGCTGGAACCCACAGTCAACCTCTTTCGAAGACCTTGTCCGCATTATGGTAACCCATGATATGGCCAAGGTTAAGGCTGACAAGGTGGCAGGTGAAGTTAGAACCAATTTGGCAGAGTATTTAGAGAAAGGCATTGTGAAGTAATCACAATGCGGTTCCTGAGCCTGTCGAAGGAGGAACCCTTAAACCACAAGGTTCTGGCTGATGCCGTTCATAATGTTCGTAGATGAACTTTACGGAGTTCCTTGAAAAGGATATACCTTTTTTATGCCTGTCTTATTCTCTCGGCCCAAGTTTCCTTGACGATCAAGTAACAGTCTCTTTATCAAAAGTAAGCGGGCGTGCATAAAACATACTAATTTCCCTCTTGATACCGATTCGACTCCGCATGCCACAATGTTTGGCAACTTTTCGTTGCTCAGGAGCTTAAAGGTTAATTCTATATGTTAGCTGTGACACCTATGATACTGTTGCGAAGTAGATGTCTGTTTTTGGATGAAGAAGTGATGTGGGTATCTTGACTGAATGATAAGTAGGTAGATACGAGCGACAAAAAGTGGCAGAGCCGTAAGGCATAATTTTCCTGAAGCAAAAACTAATAACCATTAATATTTAATATATCCCCTGAAAAAGTCACTAAACAATTGTCACCTGATTAGCAGGTAGCAATTGTTTAGTGCTTCAATTCTAGGACACTTATGACACTTACTATGCCTGAAGAAAGAAAGACTATTTACCTCTGTTTGGCGCACATGTCAGAGGAGGGTTATGAGCAGAAGTACGTTAAGGAAGCTTTTGACACCAATTGGGTAGTGCCAATGGGACCAAACGTAAATGCCTTTGAGCAAGATTTGGCAGATTTCGCTAACAGTAATTCGGATGGCACGAAGCTTGATCGCAAGGTAGTTTGCCTTTCGGCTGGTACAGCTGCTGTCCACTTGGCTCTCATTGCATGTGGTGTGAAGGCCGGAGATGAAGTGTGTGTGCAGTCGTTCACCTTTTGTGCATCCTCCCATCCCATCACATACCTTGGCGCTACTCCTGTCTTTATTGACTCGGAGAAAGAGACATGGAACATGGATCCAATACTGCTGGAGAAAGCAATCCTTGACCGTAAGGAAAAGACTGGTAAGTACCCGAAGGCTATTGTGCCTGTGGCCCTCTATGGCATGCCTTATCAGATTGACAAGATAATGACTGTTGCCGACAAGTACGGCATTCCTGTTGTGGAAGATGCGGCAGAAGGTCTGGGGTCAAGATTTAATGGACAGGTACTGGGTACCTTTGGTAAATTGGGAGTGCTTTCGTTCAATGGCAATAAGATGATCACTACCTCAGGCGGTGGAGCCCTCATCTGTCGCAATGCCGAGGATGCCAATACCATCATGTGGTACGCCACTCAGGCGCGTGATGCATATCCATATTATGAGCATACGGCTATTGGCTACAACTATCGCATGAGTAATGTATGTGCTGGCATAGGCCGTGGTCAGATGACTGTACTTGATCAGCATATTGAGCACCATAAGCACGTGCAGGAACTGTATAAGGAGTTGTTGAAGGATGTTTCTGGAGTGCATCTCCACGAGCAGCCAAACGATTCTCGTTACGATGCCAACTTCTGGCTTTGTGCGGCCACTTTGGATGCCGATGTGAGGATTCAAGGTCAGGAGGATGCCTACAAAGAGGTCATCAGGACTGCAGTGGGTGGTGCAGCCGGAGTTATCAAGGCCGTTGATTGTGCCGTGACCGATTGTCAGCCTAATGAGAACGTAGAGGCATTGCGTGTCTTCATGCTCTCCAAGAAGGTAGAGTGCCGTCCTGTTTGGAAGCCAATGCACAAGCAACCCGTATATTGCGAGGGCGCAGAGGTTCGAGAGTTTAAGGAGTTTAAGGTGCTTGAGGGTTCCAAAATGATTGCATACGTGAATGGCGTGTCAGAGTCTATCTTCAAAGTAGGCTTCTGCTTGCCGGCAGGTCCGTGTGTAAGCGATGATGATGTACGCTACATTGTTGAATGTATCAGAGAGGCCATTGTAGGGTAAGTACATCAGTAGAAACAAGAAGTACAGGATGTACGGCATGTATGCAGTTCGATGTTTCCTTCCCGTTCAAAATAAAAATTAACATTCTAACGTAGTTCACTATCTTCGATGTAAAGCCAGATTATGACCTCTACATCATGAAACATATTTTATCTTGATAGTTAATTTTATCCTTCAAATATTATTATGTCAATTTTCAAAGACAAAACCCTCATGATTACCGGTGGTACCGGTTCGTTCGGCAATGCGGTATTGCGTAGGTTTCTTAACACAGATATTAAGGAGATACGCATCTTCAGCCGTGACGAAAAGAAGCAGGACGATATGCGTCACGAGTACCAGGTGCGTTACCCTGAAATAGTCTACAAGATAAAGTTCTATATCGGTGACGTGCGCAGTCTTCAGAGTTGCCGTAACGCGATGTCCGGTGTGGATTATATCTTCCATGCCGCAGCCCTCAAGCAGGTCCCAAGCTGTGAGTTCTTCCCTATGGAGGCTGTTAAGACCAATGTCATAGGTACGGATAATGTCCTCACAGCTGCAATCGAAGCGGGTGTGGGTGCAGTAATCTGCCTTTCTACCGATAAGGCTGCTTACCCCATCAACGCCATGGGTATCACCAAGGCTATTGAGGAGAAGATTGCAGTTGCTAAGTCTCGCTACTCTGGCAATACCAAGATATGCTGTACCCGTTACGGTAATGTAATGTGTAGCCGTGGCTCAGTAATTCCTTTGTGGATTGATCAGATCCGTAATGCTAATCCTATCACTATCACTGAGCCTAAGATGACACGTTTCATCATGTCTCTCGAAGAAGCTGTTGATTTGGTACTCTTCGCATTCGAACATGGCCAAAACGGTGACATTTTGGTTCAGAAGGCTCCAGCCTGCACTATCGGTACTCAGGCAGAGGCCGTGTGTGAACTGTTCGGTGGTAAGAAAGAAGATATCAAGGTCATCGGCATCCGTCATGGAGAGAAAATGTATGAGACCTTACTGACCAACGAAGAGTGTGCCAAGGCAGAAGATATGGGCGACTTCTATCGCGTACCTGCCGACAATCGAGGTTTGAACTATGACAAGTTCTTCAAAGAAGGAGACGAGACCCGTAACATCCTCACTGAGTTCAATTCCAACAATACCCGTCAGCTCAATGTGGAGGAGACCAAGGAGAAAATAGCCGCGCTCGAATACATACAGAAAGAAGTTAGCGGGGAAGGCAACTTCGTTCAGTAACAGAAATGAAAATACTTGTAACAGGAGCAAAGGGGTTCGTGGGCAGGAATTTGTGTGCCCAGCTCAACAACATAAGGGAAGGCAAGGCAAGGAACTGCCCCGTCCGGATAGACGAGGTGTTCGAGTATGACATAGACTCAACATCCGAGGAACTTGACCGTTACTGCAAAGAAACCGATTTCGTTTTCAACCTTGCCGGTGTCAATCGCCCCGAGAATCCCGAGGACTTCAAGAAAGGAAACTTCGGTTTTGCCTCTACACTGCTTGACACGCTCAAGACATACGGCAACAGATGTCCCGTGATGCTATCAAGTTCCATTCAGGCAAGCCTCATAGGCCGTTATGCCGGCCATCCCTACGGTGAGAGTAAGAAAGCCGGTGAAGAACTGTTCTTCGATTACGCCAAAGAGACAGGGGCAAAAGTCCTTGTATATCGTTTTCCCAACCTGTTCGGCAAGTGGTGCCGACCCAACTACAACAGTGCCGTAGCCACTTTCTGCCACAACATTGCCCACGACCTGTCTATTCAGGTCAATGACCCAACAGTCGAACTAGAACTGCTCTATATCGACGATCTTGTGGAGGAAATGATTCTTGCATTGCAAGGCAGGGAACACCATTGCGATTTTGACGGCGTAGAAACCGTACTGATGGACGGCGGCCGCTATTGTGCGGTGCCTACGATATTCCACATGACGCTGGGTGAGATTGTCAACCTCCTGCATCAGTTTGCTGAGATGCCGAAGACACTGATGATTCCCGAGATACCGACAGACAGTTTTGCAAAACGTCTGTTCTCGACCTACCTGTCCTATCTGCCGAAGGAAAAGGCAGTCTTCGACCTGAAGATGAACTGCGACGACCGCGGGAGCTTCACCGAACTTGTACATACTCCCAAGTGCGGACAGGTGAGCATCAACATCTCCAAGCCCGGAATCACCAAAGGCCAGCACTGGCACCACACGAAGTGGGAGCAGTTTATAGTAGTGAAAGGCCACGGGCTGATACAGATGCGAAAGGAAGGCACGGACGAAGTGCTGAGCTACGAAGTAAGCGGAGACAGAATACAGTCTGTCATCATGCTTCCGGGTTATACCCACAACATCGTCAATCTCTCCGATACCGAAGACCTCGTGACGGTCATGTACTGCAACGAGATATTTGACTCTAACCATCCCGACACATATTTTGATCCAGTAGAAAAGAAATGAAAACAGATTATACGGACATAAAGTTTGTAGACAACGGCAAACTCAAACTGCTTATCATCGTAGGCACTCGCCCTGAGATTATTCGACTTGCGGCAACAATCAACAAGTGTCGCAGGTACTTCGACGTAATCCTAGCTCACACGGGACAGAACTACGACTACAACCTCAACGGTGTATTTTTCAAGGACCTCAGGTTAGCAGATCCCGAAGTGTATATGGATGCCGTGGGCGACGACCTTGGGGCAACCGTAGGTAATATCATCAACTGCTCCTACAAACTGATGGCTGACATCAAGCCCGATGCTCTGCTCATCCTCGGTGATACCAACTCATGCCTTTCTGCCATTGCAGCCAAGCGTCTGCATATCCCCATCTTCCACATGGAAGCTGGTAACCGTTGCTTTGATGAATGTTTACCTGAAGAAACCAATCGCCGAATTGTAGACATCATTTCAGATGTTAATATTTGCTATTCGGAGCATGCACGCCGGTATCTCAATGCCTCGGGCGTTGCTCCTCAACGCACCTACGTTTGTGGCTCGCCTATGGCAGAAGTGCTCCATGCAAACCTCAAGGACATAGAGGCAAGCAACATACACCAGCGACTCGGTCTCGAGAAAGGCAGGTACATCCTTCTGAGTGCCCACAGAGAAGAGAACATCGACACGGAGAAGAACTTCCTGAGCCTGTTCAATGCCATCAATGCCATTGCCGAGAAGTACGACATGCCCATCCTCTACAGTTGCCATCCGAGAAGCCGCAAGCGTCTCGAGCAGTCAGGCTTCGAACTTGACAGGAGAGTCATACGTCACGAGCCACTTGGCTTCCATGACTACAACTGCCTCCAGATGAATGCTGCCGCAGTCATTTCCGACTCAGGCACACTACCCGAGGAGAGCAGTTTCTTCACGAGTGTAGGCCATCCCTTCCCCGCAGTCTGTATCCGTACTTCGACGGAGCGTCCGGAGAGCCTTGAGCATGCCGGCTTCATCCTTGCCGGCATTGACGATAAGAGCCTGCTTCAGGCAGTCGAGACTGCCACCTCAATGAACCAGAGCCACGACGACGGTATCCCCGTTGATGTATATGTGGGCGAGAATGTATCCAATATCGTAGTCAAGATCCTACAGTCGTACGTCACCGTCGTGAATAAAATGGTGTGGAGGAAGTTTTGACGGACTTACATATAATGGTTTGCGTGCGCACATGTGGGCGCAGTTTTTGAGCACGTCGAGGGATATAGTTCGATTCTTTCGCACGTTTCATTAAACAAATCACGAGAAAATGATAATAGAACAAAAATTCTTCGATGAGCTTTCTGCTCAGGCGAAAGCGAATCTAAGATTGCGGCAAGCCTACGACTTGCGTACTACTCCAGAGAATGGTTCTCAGCGTATTCTCAATGCGGTAGAACCAGGAACGGTTCTTCCCATCCATCGCCATAGAGATTCTACAGAAACCATTGTTGTTTTTCGTGGCAAGGTCGTACAACATTATTATGATGATAATGGTAGCAAGACCGCTTCTTATGAACTTTCACCTAATACTACACAGGTTGCTATTCGTGTACCTGTTGGACAATGGCACGCATTGGAATCCCTTGAAGAAGGAAGTGTAGTTCTTGAGTGCAAAGATGGAGCGTATGAGCCATTGTGTCAAGAAGACATATTAAAGTTCTCCTTGAAATAGTCAAGCAGGTAGCTGTGTCCCACTAACTATCATTATATTTCCTGTTTGGATTTATAGAAATAAATCACATGCCAGACACGTCATCAAATAACAAGCAAATAGCCAAGAATACGATGTTTCTATATTTCAGGATGCTGCTTTCAATGGTGGTGTCCCTCTACACAGCTCGTGTAGTACTGAATGCATTGGGAGCATCTGATTATGGACTTTATAATGTTGTAGGTGGAGTAATTTCTATCTTATCCGTTCTTACTGTTCTTGTCTCTTCTGGTACGCAAAGATTTCTTAACTACGAAATGGGGCAAAATGCACCCATCTCGCGACTAAAAGAGATATTTACTTCATCACTTGCAATTTATTTAATAATATATTGCATAATTTTTCTCTTAGGGGAGACATTAGGCTTATGGTTTGTCAATAATAAACTTGTTGTTCCGGAGGATAGAATGTTTGCTGTAAACATTATCTATCAAATAACAATTTTCCAAATGTTATTGTCATTCATTCAATCCACTTATGTATCCGTAATACTTGCTCATGAGAAAATGGATGTATATGGATATATTGGGGTTGGAGAACCTTTATTAAGACTATTGCTTATTTCATTGTTGCCATATTGCTTTTTTGACAAACTAATAGCCTATAGTTTTATAATATTTATTATGGGGTTTAGCGTAACTCTTTTCTATGTTTATTTTTGTAGAAAGCATTTTGAAGAATGCAGATTTCAATTGTCTCGAAATTTTGCGCAGATTAAGAAGATGTTGAGTTTTACCGTATGGAATCTCATGGAGTCTCTTTCTAATGTATTAAATGGACAAGGTTTAAATATTCTGTTGAATTTATTTTTTGGATCAATCGTAAATGCTGCACGAGCCGTTGCGTTTCAGGTTAGTAATGCCGTGCATGGTTTTGCATCGAATTTCTTGATAGCTCTATTCCCACAAATTACCAAGGGTTATGCATCAGGTAATATTAAAGGCTTTTATGGTTTGATGATTCGTGGTGGCAAATTTGCTTTCATAGTTCTTAGTATATTGATGATTCCCATCATGATTAATGCTGAATACATATTATCACTATGGCTTAAAACTCCTCCAGAGAATTCGTCTGTGTTTGTCATTCTGGTATTAATCGCGGAACTGATACGTATGACATCGGAACCATTATATACAGGTATTCAAGCGACAGGGAATATAAAAAAATATCAGATTGTCACAAATGTTGTCTCACTGTTAAATCTGCCAATTTCTTATGTTTTATTGAAGATATTCAAAGAACCGCTTATTGTGTTTTACACAACTATTTGTGTCTCTGTTTTTTTTGTTTGCTCTCGAATGTATTTTATACACAAACTAACAGAATTTCCCTTACGCAAATACGCGGCAATGTTGTTGTTTAAATGCATATTACCTTTTTTCATAGCTTATATACCGATGCTTTTGCTTAATAGTTTGCTAACTATTGATATCTATTCTTTTATTATTGTGTCATTTATTGCTTTATGTTGGACCTGTATGATTTTTTATTTTGTAGCGTTAAATAAACAAGAACGTAGTTTTATACTTAGATTAATATATAGGGTCTTCAGTTTGATGTTCTCGTTTTTTATCAAAAATCGTAGATGCTAACTCATAAGTTACTGATACACATTATTGACTCCATACCGTATAGCAATATTGAGAAACATCATAAAATTTGATTCAATGATTAGATGGATTTTTGAATGCATTATACTGGTTAACAAGATATTATAAATATAGATATAGCATAAAAGTTGAAACATCAAACTGAACACCCTAATTATTATAT
>CAMWQU010000002.1 GCA_947176535.1 uncultured Prevotellaceae bacterium | reverse complement strand
CGCCGTTTTTGTTGAGAGGTCCCTGATGTCTGTAGAGGATATCGGGGACTTTCTTCTTTTTGTATATACCTTATAGATTGCCGGCTATTTTTTTGTATGTAGGTTTGTGTATAATCGTTAGCTCTTATCTGGTTACGAGAGTGTAGGGAATAAGTTACGTCTTATCTCTCTCCCTGCTCGTGTGTGGTTACATCATACTAGGGAGAGGGGGCGAGAGGATAAGTGGTAGAGAATAATGAAGCAACGCGATAATCGGCAGAACTACCGGTTATCGCGTTGCTCTTGTTTACGATACTAGATTATCAGAGTACTAGAATATGTTTAGAAAGTCGATTACAATCTTTCTCTCTAGCTTTAAAGGTTAATATTTAGGGACATTACAACTTGGGCACTTGTCATGCCAATGGGACTCGTATTTTTTACAATATTTGCACAAAGATTTACCATCGTGAAATATTCCTATCCATCCTCCTACACCAGATGAGGAGGTCGGCATTGGATCAAGGCCGGTTCCTCCACATGTGCTACACTTAGATTTCGTTGTATTACTTGATTGCTTCGAACTCTGAGAGGATGAACGCTTGTTCTCATGTGGATCCTTTGAGGTGACAATATTCCCATTCCATAAATCTTTTCCTATTGTTGTATTGGAATTGGGATAATATGTTGAAGTAAAAACATTCATTCCAGTTCCAAAGCAGTATTTACATCTGCCATCTCCTCCACAACTTCTACATAGATGATAGGTACTGTAATTTCCGTATCCGCTCCAATAGCCTCCTGCGCCCCCGCATAAACTACATGCTTTAAGACCGTGGCAGATATTACATACGCTATATCTCACTGTTGTAGTAGAGCCATCTGTATTGTAAGTTATATCTTCATACGAACCATCTGAATAAGTCACTCGTTTTTTGTTGGTATTGGTTGTCGTTTGTTGTGCCCAACAGTTTATTGTGGTCAGCAATAAGAAAAATGCGAAAGAAAGTCTTTTCATACACTTTTAGTTTTAATTTGTTAATAAAGTTTAGGATACAAAAAAGGCGAAACCATTCGTTGCTTATCCAGAATTCTTGGTTACCGCCAAGTGACCATGCACACAAACAAGCAAAAATAGTTCACGCCTCATAGGCATGAACTTTTCGAACTGCTTGTCCTCGTGTGCGAATATTGGCGGTATTCAGAATTCTGAGAACAAGAGCTAAAAGCTCAGCTATTCATAAAAGACTGCGAACGGGATGCGCACAAATTCGTCTTTGTATCGGGTTGATTGAATTTGTTTTATCCCTGCGGGAGCGTTGCATGCTGCGCAACGGATTCCCTCTTAAACGTCAGTTTCTGTCTGTTTCTTCGGTTACGTATTTAATGGGTTGTGGGCACTATTGCCAGTTGCGGACAAAGGTACGAAAAAATACTTAATTGCCGGAAAGGCAGGGAAAATATTTCGCCCTCTTTTGTTATACTTTTTCGGTGGCTTTTCGTACTATATAAGGATACATGCAGGCGCGCATGTACGCACGTGTATAGGAGGTCTCGCGTCCGTCCATAGCGGGACGGGCGCGAGACAATAGTATTGTCGGGCCTCTGTCCATAGGAGGATTGTGCCCCGTCCTCCACGGTTTGTGTGAATTGGTCTGCGGTGACGTACTTTTTGGACGGCCTATATTTGCTTTTTCATTCTCTTTGTGTTATCTTTGTAGCCATGAATTACAAGTGGAACTTTGTTGCCACAACGACGGAACAGCAGGATACGGCCAGGAAGCTGGCGGAGGGGCTGAAAATAAGCCCCGTTCTGGGACAACTTCTGGTGAATCGGGGCATCACGGATGTCCTTGAGGCCCGGCGTTTCTTTTGTCCGCAGCTAAGTGAGCTGATAGACCCTTTCCTCTTTCGGGACATGGACAAAGCCGTGGAGCGTCTGAATAGGGCATTGGCTCAGAAAGAGCGTATTATGGTCTATGGAGACTATGATGTGGACGGTTGCACGGCAGTTGCGTTGGTATATAAGTTCCTCGGACAATATTACTCCAATATTGATTATTACATCCCGGATCGCAATGAAGAGGGCTATGGCGTCTCCATTCAGGGTGTGGACTATGCGTATGATACGGGTGTTAAGTTGATAATCGTGCTCGACTGCGGGATAAAGGCGATTGATGAGATAGCCTATGCCAAAAGTCGGGGTATAGAATTTATCATCTGCGACCATCACGTACCCGGCGATGAACTTCCGCCGGCCGTGGCCATACTGAATGCCAAGCGGCGGGATGCCATGTATCCTTATTCCGACTTGTCGGGCTGTGGCGTGGGATTCAAACTTATGCAAGCCTTTGCGCAGAGCAACGGTATAGAGTTTTCGCGACTTATTCCCCTGCTTGACCTCTGTGCCGTGAGCATCGCCTCGGATATTGTGCCCATCATGGGTGAGAACCGTATATTGGCTTATCACGGCCTGCGGCAGTTGAATTCAAATCCCAGTGTGGGGCTGAAAGCCATCATGGACATTTGCGGACTGGCGGGGAAGGAGATAACGATGGGTGACATCATCTTTAAGATAGGCCCGCGCATCAATGCCTCCGGACGTATGCAGAACGGAAAAGAGGCCGTTACGCTGCTGGTGGAGCAAGACGAGAAAGTGGCCCGTATGCAGGCTAACCAAATCAATCAGTATAACGACCAGAGGAAAGGCCTGGACAAGAGCATGACGGAGGAGGCCAACAGTATTGTGGAGAATCTGGACCATGAGCATGAGAAGAAATCCATCGTCATCTACAATCCCGACTGGCACAAAGGCATTATCGGTATCGTGGCCTCGCGTCTGACGGAGGTATATTGCCGTCCGTCGGTGGTGCTTACTCGCAGCGAGGAGATGGCCACCGGTTCCGCCCGGTCGGTGGGTGGCTTTGATGTGTATAAGGCCGTAGAAAGCTGCCGCGACTTGTTGGAGAATTTTGGTGGGCATACGTATGCGGCCGGACTGACTATGCGAGTGGAACATGTGGAGGCCTTCAAGCAACGGTTCGAACAATATGTCGAGGAAAATATCGACCCTGCGCAGACGTTGCCACAGATAGACATCGAGGCCGTCATCGACTTCAAGGATATCACGCATAAGTTCTTTGTCGATTTGAAGCGTTTCAATCCTTTCGGGCCAAAGAACCCGCGTCCCACTTTCTGCACCCGACAGGTCTATGACTATGGGACAAGCAAGGTGGTAGGCCGGGACCAGGAGCACATCAAGCTGGAGCTTGTGGACAACAAAAGCAACAATGTCATGAACGGTATTGCTTTCGGACAGAGTTCGCAAGCCCGGTATATTAAGTCGAAGCAATCGTTTGACATCGTCTACGCCATTGAGGAGAATACCCATAAGAGGGGCGAGGTGCAATTACAGATAGAGGACATCCTGCCAACGGGCAAAGACGCATGAGCACACGGTATAGGGACATCCTGAAGCAATACTGGGGCTACGAGGATTTCCGGGGGATTCAGAAGGACATCATCGAAAGCATCGGGCAAGGGACGGATACACTCGGACTCATGCCCACCGGAGGTGGTAAGAGCCTCACGTTTCAGGTGCCGGCTCTGGCAAAGGAAGGTATCTGCATCATCATCACACCGCTCATCGCCTTAATGAAAGACCAGGTGGCAAACCTGCGCGGCAGGGGTATCAAAGCTGCCGCCGTCTATTCCGGCATGTCGCATGGTGCCATCGTGACGGTGCTGGAGAACTGCATCCTCGGCGGATATAAGTTCCTTTATATTTCTCCGGAGCGTATCGGCACCGAACTTTTTCAGGCGAAACTTCGGCACATGCAGGTATCGTTCATCACGGTAGACGAGGCGCACTGTATCTCACAGTGGGGATATGACTTCCGGCCCAGCTACCTGCAGATAGCGGAAATTCGGAAAATTGTTCCTGACGCTCCGATACTGGCCCTGACAGCTTCTGCCACGCCCGAGGTAGTGGAGGACATACAGAAGCAACTGCAATTCCGAAACGGGAAAGTCTTCCGGATGAGCTTTGAACGCAGGAACCTGATATATATGGTTCAGAAGAGCGAAGATAAGTTCTCGTCGATGTTGCATGTTCTGCGGAGCATCCCCGGTTCAGCCATTGTCTACACCCGTAACCGGCAGCAGACGCAGGAACTGGCGGAGTTTCTGATAAACGAGGGTTTTTCGGCTACGAACTATCATGCGGGACTGCCGCAGGTGAGGAAAGACGAAAGACAGGAGGGTTGGAAAAAAGGCACGTACCGCATCATGGTGGCGACGAATGCCTTCGGAATGGGCATAGATAAACCCGATGTGCGGGTTGTGCTCCACTTTGAAATTCCCGACTCTCCGGAGGCCTACTTTCAGGAAGCGGGTCGGGCCGGGCGCGACGGCATGCGGGCTTACGCCGTCCTGCTCTACGATGTGAAGGACTGCAAGAAACTGTTGGGCCGTGTGCGGGAAAGCTACCCCGAACCGGAGTATATGAGGCAGGTCTACGAAGACGTCTGTTGTTACCTGCAACTGGCGATGGGAGACGGCACCGGGGTAACGAGGGAGTTTAACCTGCAGGAGTTCTGTTACCAGTTTAAGCATTTCCCGATTCTGGCGCATAATGCCTTGTTGCTGATCGCGAAAACCGGTATCATACGCTATACGGAAGATGAAGAGATAACGAGCCGCGTCATGTTCACGCTCGGACGTGATGAGCTTTACCGGCTGCACGAACGGACGGAACCGGAGGAACGCATCATACACGCTCTGCTGCGCCGATACAGCGGGATATTCAGTGAGTTTGTCTACATCGACGAATATCTCATTGCCAAGGAAACGGGGATAGACTATAATACGGTTTATGTCACGCTCAAAGACCTTGCGCATGCTCAGATTCTTCGTTACATTCCCCGCAAGCGCACGAACTACATCACCTTCCTCTGTCGCCGTATAGAGAAGGAGGAGATTTTTTTCTCCCCCGAGGTTTATGCAGACCGCAGGAAACAATACGAGAGGCGCATCCTCTCGATGATTCAGTATGTGACGGACAAAGACCGCTGCCACAGCCGTTTTCTTCTTACCTATTTTGGGGAGACTGAGACCCGGAATTGCGGGTATTGCGACATCTGTCGGGACGAAAACCCGGAGCGTGACGAGCGGGAAGCCATCCGGGACGCCTTTCTGCGCCAGGTACGGAAGGGGCCCCTTTCCCCCCGCGATGTAGACTTCACGGGCTTCCGTCGCGACCACTTTATTGCGGTTGTGAGAAGCATGTGCAGGCAGGAGGAAGTCATACTCGATGCTCACCAGCGGTTTATTTTGCCGGATTCCTCCGAATCCTGATGGATTTGTGGCTCAATCACTTGTCGGTTCGGTGTAATTATTATATCTTTGCGAGAACTAATCTTCCTACATTATGAATAAGATATTGGCTTTATTGCTGGTACTTCTAACGACCTTTCAGCTCTTTGCAGAAGATGATCCGGATGACTACCGCGTTCTCGTGACGAAGACGGACGGCACCGTCTTCGTCGGTTACAATAACACACGGTTTACCAATTACTTTCGTCCCAAGGTGAAGACCGTTTCCATTAGTGCAGAGTATAAGGGAGAACCCACGAAATACACCGGTGAGGAAGTTAAGCGCGTTGAATTTGTAAACCTTACGGGTGACTCTGTGCCTGTAATCTTCGAGGCGGTCAATGCTCAATCTATGCTGGGACATAAGTGGAACAAAGATCCCAAGCCGTACGACACTCCGATATTTCTCCGTCTGATTTACGAGGGTGAGAACATCAAGGGTTATGTCATGCCGTATCTCGACCAGACACTGACTCCTAGCATGAATGTAATGAACTATACGTGGAGGTACTTCTATTTGACGAAGGATTCGGATGTGGCGGTAGCCTATTGGAACGGTACGAATGATATTATTCCCGCTGTGAAGAAGGTGATGAAGTTCTACTTCCGTGAGTTTCCCGCTGTCATGGAAATGGTCGATAAAGGTGAACTGAAAGCTAAGGATTTCAGAAAGAATCCGGCTATGGTGCTGCCGCTCATGGACAAAACCTATAAGTCGAAAGAGTAAACGCGCCTCTCTGCCTATCAAATCATAGTCCCTGCCTTTGCTGAGAAATCAGCAAAGGCAGGGATTTTTTTGTGCTTATTTCTGAACTTCGGCAGTCGTCGTCCGGGGATTCCGGCACTGCCCCCCGGTGGACTCCCCTCCGTCCATACTATTGTCGAGGCTCGGTCCTGCTATTGTCTGGGGCGTGTCCTGCGGGCGATGGTACGGAGACTATTCCTTGATGGTGGTTAGGTCTCTGAACAGTTTAATATATCGCGGCCACGCGTAAAGAACACTGCCGGCAAGTACAAGTATGAGGAATCCGATTGTAAGCCGGAAGGCAAGCAGATTGTTGTCAAGCATATAGGACAGCAGGAGCGTGAAGAAAACCGTGAGAACAAGACCGAAAAATACTTCTCCCGACAGGGTAAGAATCTTTATCGTTGTCATTTCCGAGAACAGTTTTGTGGGGGAGAGGCGGGCGATGTTGATTTTTTTTAGCCTCATGAAGAGAAAGATATACCATCCGGCAGCCAGTAGCGATAGGATGACGATGAAGATTTTATAGAAGTTGGGCAACTTCTCCGGACTTACGTTCCCCATCAGCAGACAACTGAATACGGCGGCCAGAATGAGGCTGTTGGTGAAGGACTGGCGATACTTCCGGAGTATCTTTTTTTGTGCGGATTCCGAGGCCGAGAGGTTAATTTCGATGTCCGCAGATGTCTTTGCGAGCACTTGTTCGAGGACAGACATGTTTCTTTTGAGTTCGTCGAGTTGCATACTATAATGAATTAGAGAGTTTTTCTTTTATCCGGTGTATCTTGGTGGCTACCGTGTTGCGTTTGAGGTCGAGCGTCTTGGCAATCTCTTCGTAGGGAAGTTCATCAAGCCAAAGCAGAATTATTGCTTTCTCTATGTCCTCCAGACGATTGATTAGCGTGTAGAGTGTCTGTAGGTTTTCTCTCTGTGCATCATCGAGTTCAGAGGAGATGTCCGGCAGGGCAAAGTCAAAGGTAACTGTTTCTATCCTTGGTCGGGAAGAGCGGATGGCCATGAGTGCCGAATTGACGGCGACTCTGTAAATCCATGTTGAAATCTTGCTGTCACCTCTGTATTGAGACAGTCCCTGCCATATATTGATGTATATTTCCTGCCGGAGGTCGTCAAACGGCGTTTGTTCGGTGGCGTAGAAATAACTTACCTTGTTTATTATTCCGGAGTGTTGCCGGATGAGTCGGGTAAACTCTTTTTCGTTCATGGGTGAGCTTGTCATGTTTCATTGTGTTTACCCCATTAGATGCAGATTTGTGTCCGAAAGTTTCAGTTGTCGGTTACTTTTCTCAAGTTATGTCGGATTGTCGAACAGTACGTTGCGCATGGCAGCGTGTAAAGTGGGATTGGAAGCGAGTATGGAATGGTTTCTGTCGGAACGGATGGATTCTACGATAACGCCGGCCTCCCGGGCTACGAGTTGTCCTGCAGCTACGTCCCAGCGGTTCAGATTCAGCTCCCAGTAGGCATCCAGAAATCCGGCGGCCGTGTAGCACAAATCTATCGCTGCAGAGCCCATCCTGCGTATTCCGCGCACGCATAATGCCATCCGGCATATCTCCGCAAGGTTATTGTCCGGGTTGTCGTTTCTGTCATACGGCATTCCCGTGGCAACTACGGATTTGGACAATTCGGTCTTGCAGGAACAATGAATGGCCTTGCCGTTGAGCCACGCACCGCAGCCTCTGACTGCATAGAAACACTCCCCGAGATAAGGAGCGAATACGACGCCCAAAACGGCTTCGCCGTGATGCTCCAGCGCAATAGAAACACTGAACGTTGGCAGACCCGCAGAGAAGTTCGTAGTTCCGTCAAGCGGGTCGATGACCCATCGCCATTCTCTTTCGTCGTGGCTCTTGCCCGATTCTTCGGAAATGATGCCGTGAGACGGGAAATGTTCCCGAATGTAAGTGAGTATGAATGCTTCAGCTTCCTTGTCGGCGATAGTCACTACATCGCTGTCATTGAGCTTTGTCGTCTGTTCGAGACCGGCCGTCCGAAAATATTTCATGTGTATGCGCCCGGCATTCTCGGCCATTGTGAGAGCGGCTTCAAGCAGTTGGCTGTTTTGTTCTGAAAGCCCATTATTGGGCAAATACGTTGTTAGATTCATTTCTTATAATATATGATATATCGTTAATAGGTGTTGCTGCAAAGGTACAAATTATTTCCGATATGTCGTTTGTCGTCGCGGAGATTCGCAGCGGACAAAAACAAATAGGGGCACGAAAACGTACCCCTATTGAAACAAACAACTTAATTGCGCAGAGCGGTGTTGGCCGCTCTACTACTATTTCATTTCAGAAATACTTTCTTTCCATTGATAATACAGATGCCGCGCTGTGCGGGGACGGATAACCGTATGCCGTTGAGGTCGTAAACCGCAGTTCGGTCGTTGTGGCCGTTGCAGACAGGACGGATTGCGAGATATTCGCCTAATTTGAGAATCGGCAGCGGGTCTGTATGATTGATTCGCAGATATCCACGGAGGCCTTTGCCGAAGTCATCGCCCGTGGCCTTGCACAACTCCGGAGACTCCGAGACTGGGTCAAGAAAGTAGACATTCTCCATGTCTTCGGGAGTTTCCGGGGCATAGTAAGCCGAGAACATCACTTCCTCATCCCCGTCGGAGAGTGCCTCGGCGGCCTTGATGTGTACGTCATAAAGAATGAGGTTGTCATGCTTCGCAGCGGTCTGTGTGTAGACCACATAGGGGCGACCTGCGACAAAGTCTGTTGGAGTCCGGAACTCAATCATGTTGTCTGCAAAGCGGTCGAACTCGAATATCTCATAGTTCTCGCCGAACAGGCGTGCAAGCAGTTCGTCGGTGAGCGCGAAAGGCATTGCAATGGTGTTCCATCCGTTGATGGCGTTGTACCTGACGATAGCCGCAGGAAAGATTCCTTCTTCGAACGTTGAACTTTCGTTCTCGTCGATTACGGGCGCCGGGGCAACCGTGAGCATGACTACATCCGTCGTGAGCAATTCCTCGGCATACACGATTTCTATCCGTACCTCGGCATTCTCCATGGCCTCGGTGGGGAGGAAAGACATCGTGAAGGTCGCAGTACCGTTGGGGGCAATCTCCTGTGCTTCGGCAGATGCAACCTCTTCTCCGTTCACAAGCAGGCGTGCTGAGGCCTCCTCGGTTTGGCCGTAGGTCTCGCGAACGGTGACGGATGCGGTGTAAGGTATAAATTGATGGCCGTTATCGGGAATCTCCAGTGTTTCGGAAACGAGGTCATGAACTTTTGGCGCATACTTGAAGCCCTCGAAGTCGTCAAGCATGGCATAAGTTCCGGTGAAGCGGATGTAGTAGTAACCGTCGGCCGGTGCCTTGAAGACGATTTTACCCGATTCCGTATAACCGTCTGTCTCCGAATCAATAGCTTTCCAGGTCGTTTTGTCGGCAGAGTATTCAATCCGAAGTGGTTCGTCGTCAAACTGCATCCCGATGTAGAATGCGAGTTCCGCACCTTCGTTAGCCTTGAGGCGGGGAGTGGTGAGGGCTTTCGGTTCGAGGGAGCGGATTACGGCCATCTGTGTGCCGTTGCTGCCGGACACGAACGGGGTGCTGACGTTCCATTCTCCTTCGTTTTCCCAGTCGGCGGGGATTATGCCGTTCTCGAAGTCTTCTTCCCAGATGTCGGGATTCTTGGCAATGGCCTGAGCAGAGAACGTAACTTTGGCTTCCTCGTTGTATGTGGGCATGATGGTTATCGTACCGTTCTTTTCGCCGAGGTCTTCGATGTTATATTCAAAGTTCACGGTGAAGGTTTTTGGTTCGCCTTTTTCGATATCGGTAAGTGTGGAGGGCGTAACCGTGAAGTATTCACTGTCAGAGGCAATCGCTACGGTCATCTTGCCGGTACCGTTGTTCGCCACCGTGTAGGTTATGACCTCCGGTCGCTCTGTCACTTTGCCGAACAGGGCGTCCTGCACCGGATAGACTTCCATCTTAGGTGCGTTCATGTCGAGCATGAAGCCTTCGAAATCATCGAGTTCGTAATCGTCATTGACAAAACTGAACCGATAGGAACCGGGCTGCAGTCCGGAAATCGTATAGGTGTCGAAGTCGGCCATGGCCCAGTCTGCCCCGATAGAGGCGAGCGTGAAGTATTCGCCCCCGTCCCGTGAAGCCAGAATCTTGATGGTGACAAAGGAAGCGGTAGCCTTATAGGAGAACGAAAGTTCGTCATCGGCAACGACTGTGAGCGGGGGAGTGGTCAGGCGGGAATCCTTGTCGCTGTAGTTGTAGGAGGCTTTGGCCACGCCATCGGCAAAAGTCCAGCGGTTACCCGCTTCCCAGCCCTCCGGTAGCGTGTTTGAACTGAAGTCCTCGAACCAACCCTGCGGATTCCGAACCTTGGCGGACAACGCAATCGAGGCTGCCTCGCCTGCATTGGGCGTAACGGTCAGTGTGCCCGTGTGGGTACCGAACACGTTTGCGTCGTAGTTGTAGGTTACGGTAAAGGTTTCGGTCTCACCCGAAGCAACCGAAAGCATCGCCGGATTTACAGAGAAAACGGTATTGTCAGAACTAATTTCCACGATAAGTTCCGCATCGCCGGTGTTGCTGACGCTTACTTCACGTGTGGCAATCTCCGTGACTTTACCGAAATCAACAGACGTGGTGCTGAGGCTCATCACCGGCATGGGTACTTTGTAGGTGCTGCTGAGATGGATAGTGTATGGACTGTCTGGGTCGTTGGACGTTATGGTAAGCACCCCTTCGGCATCGGCCGCAGGAGTTGCAACAGTCAGGGTTGCCGAACTTTTCGGTGCGAGGCCGGTGAGGTCGTTCCCTTCGGTCAGAGTAAATCCGCCGGTTACGTCAATGGATGAGATGGTTAGGTCGCCGGCTCCCTTATTGACGAGAGTGAATGCGTGGGTAGTTCCTGCACTTACGGGCACCCCTCCGAAGTCGTAACTGCTTCCGGAAATGAAATCGGTGACGGAAAGGGAAGCCTCGGCTGCTGTCTGAGCCGGAGTGTAGGTGAAATCGTCGATGCACGACCAGTAGAGGTCGATAGCTATGCGGCGGGGCATGTCGAGTGTATAGGTGAACTTTTGGAAACTCACCTTACCCGAACTCACATTATCGGTCCGGAACTCGTGGAGCTTATCGCCGAGCGTGTTATCGTCGTTCACGGTGTAGAACGTGATGTAGCCGTATCCCTTTGTGTTATAAGAACGTCCGTAGAACTCGATGTCACCCTCCATTTCCGTGGTAAGGATGTAATTGGTCTTATCCTGTTTGGAGTAGGTGTAGATGCCTTTACCCGAGCGGGCGCGGTCAGAATCGTTGTACAGGTTGCCGACCATTGTCCAGCCCTCGGGTAAACCGTTGTTGAAATCGGCTGTCACCGTCTCCGCCCACATCCTGTCACCCGTGGCAAGCAGGACGACGAGCAGTAAGATACGTATCGCAGAATTACAGATGGAAGTCTTCATGGTTTCAATCAGGGTATCATTACTTTACGGACTTTACCGCCCTCTTTTACAATGTAAAGACCTCTCTCCATCGACTTGACCTCACGACCATTGAGGTCGTAAGTCTTCGTTTCTGCGCTTCCGCTTATGCCAATTCCGTCAATGCCGTCCACGTTGATGTCAGCTCCTTCACTGGGATCGTCGCCGTCAAGCCAGATGCAGGAGAAAGAAACGCGGTTGGGCACCTTGGCCAAACGGGTGCATACGCCGGTGCTGAGGTTTATTTCGTAGAGGGCGGTATCGAAGAGACCGTTGGTTCTCCATTCCCGGTTGTCGAGTGTCGTCCACGAACCGTTGCTGTTCACGCCCTTTCCACTGTTGTAGAAGCCCATCCAGTAGAACTTATTGGGGTTGCTCTTGGAGAAGCAGGCCGCCTGCCGATGAACCTGCGAGCAATAGCCCGTGGCGGGGATGGGGTATGAATATTCTATGTACGTTTCGCCCGTTTCGGAGTCGATAACCTCTTTGCTGTCCCGAACCATCAGTCCGGTTTTTGTGTCGATTTCAATAAGGCGGGCACCGGTCAGTTCATTGTTGATGTTGTAGATTTTGCCGTCCTCTCCCATGAAACCGGTGGTGCCGCCGCTGGTGAGCGTAAATGCGCGGCCCTCGCTGTTGATGGCAAATGCAATGAAATTGCCGTAGTACAATCCCGGAGTGATGGGCGTAATTTTCATCGTATTGAGGTCGATGGTACCCAGGCAGTAACCGTCGTCGAGGTCTTCGCGTCCCCAATCAGCATCGTCCTGGTCGGTGAAATAACCCTCGTCTGAGGTAATCTCATCCAGCAGTTTAGCGTCGGTAATGTGGAAGAAGCCGTACACCTTGCCGTCTACGGGATTGTAACTCATGCCGGCGGACTCGATGTTTGCCGACACATCCATGTATTCGTCGGCGTTGTTGAGCAGATTGCCGGTTACGGCATCCCATTTGCGCACGGCGAACAATTCCTTGTCTTCGGTAGACTGATAGTCGCGTGAGGTCACGGTCACAATCTTGTCGCCGACATGCACTGCGCCGGAATTGCCGTACATCAGGTTAAAGTTGGTTGCCCATACCTGTTTGTCATTGTCGTCCTTGATGTCGTTTTTGCTTACGGCCGGCTCTTTCACGGGAGTAGAGAGCGTGGCACCGTCCCACGTCATGGCATAAATGCCGAAGTCCACAATGAAGATGGCCTTGCCGAGTTCTGCGTTCCAACCTACGTATTCCGTTTTCAGTTGGTCGCCGTCGTCGTACCGGTTGTTGTTAAGCACTCCTTTAATCTTGATGTTGTCTGCTCCTGCGGGTGCAGCCATGAGGGCTGCCAGCAGCGAAAGGTTGAGTAATTTTTTGAACATGATGTATAGCGATTATTTTTTTACTCTTGATAGATGCGGGCACAAAATTCGCAAAAAAAGCAGGAATGGCCAAATAAAGCCCATTCTCATTCGCCCATATTTGTAAATATGGGCATTTCATCGCTATAAATCAGATGATACGCTTAGGCTGCGCCGTCCGCAACTTGTTTCCTTTTTTCTTCGGTCGCCATGCGGATGTATTCCGATGGAGTGATACCTACCTCACGTTTGAACGCATTGAGCAGTGCCGTGCGCGACTTGAATCCTACGCTGTTGGCGATGCCCTCGATGGTGAGGTTGTTGCATCGGTCGCTGTTGTTTATTCGTCGGCATGCCTCCCGCACTCTGCAATTTCCCAGTAGTATGCTGAACGATATGCCGTAGGTTTCATTGATGACTTGCGACACGTAGGCCGTGTTGGAATCCACCAGACTTGCCAGTTGGTTGGACGAGAATCCCTGCTGACATATAATGTCGGGGTCGGCGAGCACCTCTTTAATTCGCGTTACGAGGGCCTCGCGCTGCAGGTCGTTGAGGTTGCGATGACTATATTTCGCTTTCTGAGATTCCGATTCCTCGTTGGCGAGTGTCTGTCTGTATTTCTCGAAAAGACTCTTCTCCCGCGCATGGAGTATTCTGTTCTGCCGCCAGATAAATACCGCAAACAGGAGGACGATAAACAGAATGAAAGTAATCGCTAAGATGACAATCTTCTGTATCTTGTGGTGCACGGCAAGCTCTCTGGCCTTGGCCGCTTCCTTGTTCAGCTCGCTTATGTACTTGAGTTCTGCAATGTTGCTCAGCCGGGTGTTGTGCATTTCCTCTTTCTTTTCCAGATAGAGGATGTGGTATCGTTGGGCCTTGGCCGAGTCGCCGAGCTGTCTGTAACAGTCGCTGAGCTGCATGTAGATACTTGCCGCAAGGTCTCTGATGTCGTCGTGGGAGGTAATGTGCAGCGTCTGTTCGAGGCTTTCCGCCGCTTGGGAATAATTCTGCTCCCGTTTGTAGGTTTCGGCGATATTTATGAACGTGGCCAACGTGTCGCGATGAGCCTGCCAGCGGGTATTGACGGCGGCAAACTGACGCTCAAAACATTTCCGCGCCTCGGGATACCGCTTTTGCTGCATCTTTTCCATGCCCTTATACAGCAGGCGCACGTATTGCAGGTCGGGCGTGCTGTCGGGAATCTCTTTCGAGAAGATGGCGTCGTACCTCCGCAGGTCAATGTCGTAGTTATTGTTGGACAGGTTGAAGAAGGCCGTAGTCATCAGTTCCCAGTTCTTCTCCTCGACCGCCTTCGTCATGCACTCGTTCAGGATGCTGTCCGCCTGCTGTCTGATGCTTTCGGAGCCGTAGGCCGTGCTGTAATCGTTGAGCAGGTCTCCGAAATTAACGAGTATTACGGGCAGAAACCGGGAGTCGCCGATACTCTCGCAGAGGTCGTAGGCTTTCGTGAAGTATTCGTAGGCCCTGATGTAGTCGTAATAGAAGTACTTATATACGCACCCGCAGTTGTTCAGTGCCCTGACGCTGTAAATCGCCTCCTCGGGATTATCGTTGTCTTTGTATCTTTCGCTTACAAGCTGGAAGCATGACAAGGCTTTGCCGGGCTGCCGCAGCTCGAAGTATTTCCTGCCCTCGTCCATCAGTTCTTCCGAAGACTTCCGGGAGAGCAAATCATACCTGCTGACCCCATTTTCCGCGATACCGCAGACTGCGGACAAGAGCAGCAGACACACGACAAGGAAACGATACATAGTTGAAGCCGAGCGGGGGAAAGCAATAGATTTCACGGACGTTATAGCCAACTTTGTTTCCGAAATGATTGTAAGAAAGAGTGCTTGTTGAACGGCTTGCCTATCAAGCCTTCTTGGCGGAGAGAGAGGGATTCGAACCCCCGGTGCCTCTCAGCACGCCGGTTTTCAAGACCGGTGTAATCGACCACTCTACCATCTCTCCGAACTTTCCCTCAAGAGACGAACTCTATCGAAAAGCGGTGCAAAGGTACAACAAAAAGTTGAAAGTTGAAAGACATTGGCGTTTTTTATTTCATAAATCTATCAAAAAGTGCAAAAAGGCCGATATGAAGATGCCGCCTTCCTCGTCCGTTACCGGGTGGGAAACCGGTTATTGTCTGCTAACTGCCCTTAGGAGGACTTTATTATTCAGAGGTGAGCGGTTAATTATTCGGTCGCCTTTGAATAATTAACCGGTCACGACCGAATAAACTCAACCTCCCGAGCGTGCCGGTCGGTTGAGCGTGAAACGGAGCGGATGTGTCATCGCTACTGCGGGCGTTCGCCGGGGCGGAGCAGATCCCTTTTTGTCTGCCTGTTGGGGGAGTGAAAAGAGTGGAAGTTCATTTTTTGCAGTAAAAACTCCTCCGTTTCCCTCTTTCTTTAAGATTTATTGTGTAACTTTACACACACATAATAATACGTCTTTATTTATGGAGAAAAAGAGAATGGCCGTCTTCGTATCGGGCGGCGGAACGAATTGCGAGAACCTTATCAAGTATTTCAGCAACCGTCCTGACGTGGAAATTCCGTTGGTGGTGAGCAACCGGGCGGATGCGTTCGCGCTGGTGCGTGCCGAGCGTCTGGGTGTGGAAACAACGGTCGTGACGAAGGCTCAGTTGAGCGAGCCCGACCACGTGTTGCCCCTGCTTCGCGGGTATGCCATCGACATGATTGTTCTGGCCGGCTTTCTTCCCCTCATTCCCGAATACCTGATTGAGGCTTATCCCCGCCGCATCGTCAATCTCCATCCGGCTCTTCTGCCCAAATTCGGTGGCAAGGGCATGTGGGGGCACCATGTGCACGAGGCGGTGAAGGCTGCCGGGGAGAGCGAGACGGGTATGACCGTCCACTATGTAAGCCCCGTCTGCGACGGAGGCGACATCATCGCTCAGTTCGCCGTGGCTCTGTCTCCCGAGGATTCCGTGGACACGATTGCGGAAAAGGAGCACGAACTGGAGATGGCGCACTTCCCTGCCGTGATAGACAAACTGTTGAGCGAACTGCCTGCTTGGTGACGTTTCGTGGTCTGTCGGGCCTCTTGTACGGTAAATTTACAATGAATCTGAGGTCGCGGATAAAGATTTCCGGCGTTACGCTTCCGTAAGTCAGCCGATTTTCTTATCTTCGCGCCTGCAGAAAATAACACTTATTCTTTATGTCCTATTTAGTACTTTTTAAGCTCCTCGGTTCATTGGCTCTGCTGATGTTCGGTATGAAAGCCATGAGCGAAGCCTTGCAGAAGATGGCGGGGCCGCAGTTGCGTCACGTTCTGGGCGCAATGACCACCAACCGTTTCACCGGTGCCCTGACGGGTATGTTCGTAACCGCCGCCATTCAGTCGTCCACGGCTTTGACGCTGATGACCGTCTCGTTCGTCAATGCAGGTCTGCTTACGCTGGTTCAGGCTATCTCGGTCATCATGGGTGCCCACATCGGTACCACGGTGACGGCCTGGATTATGTCGTTGGGCTTCTCGTTTGATATTTCCGACTTTGTCTATCCCGCTTTCTTCGTAGGTATCATATTGATATATATGAAGAAACGCCGCATCATGGGTGACTTCCTCTTCGGTGTGGCCTTCCTGTTTCTCGGATTAGGCACGCTGAAGAATACGGGCACCGACCTCGTAAATGACCCTGTGGCCAATGAAGCCATCAGCAGTTTCTTCCGGCACTTCAACGAACCGATGATCTGGAACAAGCTCCTGTTCCTGCTGATGGGTACGGTGCTTACGCTGTGTGTGCAGTCCTCGGCCGCCATCATGGCCATCACGATGATGCTCTGCTCCACGGGCGTGCTCCACATCGATCAGGGTATCATGCTGGTATTGGGCGAAAATATCGGTACGACCATAACCTCCAACATTGTGGCCCTGTCGGCCAACGTGCAGGCCCGCCGGGCCGCCTTTGCCCACATGTCCATCAACGTGTTGGGCGTACTATGGGTGCTTGCCGTCCTGCCTTGGTTCTATGACGGCATCTGTATGCTTGTGGGCTTCGACCCTGCAATGCCGTCCACGGCTCCCGATTTTGCCCTCAAGGCTGCGATGGTGCTGGCCACGTTCCATTCCGCTTTCAATATCTCCAATACGCTTCTGCTTATCTGGTTTGTACCTCAGATAGCACGCTTTGTCAGTTGGGCCATCAAACCCAGATGCACGGACGAGGATGAGGACTTCCGGTTGCACTTCATTACGGCGGGCATCATGAAGACCCCCGAGCTCAGTGTGCTGGAGGCTCAGAAAGAGATTGTTTCTTTCTGCGAGCGTATTCAGAAGATGTTCGGCATGGTGCGTGAGCTACTGACGGAGAAGGACAGCCAGCAGTTTGCGAAACTCTTCGCCCGCATCGAGAAGTACGAGGGCATTTCCGATAATATGGAGATAGAGATTGCCAACTATCTGGATCACGTGTCGGATGCGCATCTGTCGGACGAGACGAAAGCGAAGATACGCGCCATGTTGCGCGAGATTTCCGAGGTGGAGAGCATCGGTGACTCCTGTTACAACATGGCCCGCACCATCAACCGTAAGGTGCAGGCCAATCAAGATCACTTCACGGAGGCGCAGTATGAGCATATCCATCAGATGATGGAACTTACCGACCAGGCCCTGACGCAGATGAATCAACTGATGGGCGGCCGTAAGGAAGTCTTTGATGCGAACCGTACCCGCAATCTGGAGAACGAAATCAACCGCTACCGCAACCAGTTGAAGTCGCAGAACATCAGTGATGTCAATAATCATGAGTACACCTATGCGGTGGGCACCATTTACATGGACATCATCAACGAGTGCGAGAAACTGGGAGACTATGTCGTGAATGTGGTTGAGGCCCGTATGGGTACGCGCCAGCTTCTGGAGAACGACAAGTAGAGCGCGGGGCGGATTTGTCCGCCTCCTGCCTGACCCGTAAAATGCAGTCCGGTAAAACGCTGATAGCTGACAGCAGTTTTACCGGACTGCAATCGTAAACAGCACATACATTATATAATAAGGAATGACGCCCTGAAAGTCTTTTCGGCTTTCAGGGCGTCATTCCTATTTCTTTTATAGCCCTGCTCTGGGGCGATGCCTCAGTCGCAGGGCTTGTCGGGCTACGAGGAATATCCGGAAGTGGGGATTTCTGCCACGTTGGCGATGTGATGGGGATTTTTACCCCCCCCATTCGCCTCGTCCAATACTTCGTATTTCGAGTTGTTCGACTTGAACTCCGGCACGATGGCCTTCATCTGACGCACGGTCTCCATGTCGTCGTACTGCTGGGCCACTTCGATAAGTTTGTCTATCTGGCTGCAAACGTCGTTGTAGTCGTATTCGCGCACCGTGGCGATGCGTATTTTCTCGTGGATGGTGGTAGACTTCGTGCTTTCGGCCTCGTTGAGCATCTCCTCGTAGAGCTTCTCGCCGGCACGCAGGCCCGTGAACTTAATCTGTACGTTCTTGCAACCGCTCAGTTGAATCATGCGTCTTGCCAAATCGACGATGCGCACGGGTTTACCCATGTCGAAGACGAAGATTTCTCCGCCGTTGCCCTTGGTTCCGGCCTCCAGCACCAGTTTGCAGGCCTCGGGGATGAGCATGAAGTAGCGTATGATGTTGGGGTCGGTGACGGTGACCGGGCCACCGTTCTTGATTTGTTCCCTGAAAAGAGGGATGACGCTGCCGTTAGACCCCAGTACGTTTCCGAATCGCGTCGTCACGAATTGGGTCGTCTCTTTGTTGTTTTTGCCGTTCCCATCGGGATTATTCTTCAGCGACCGGTCGAGGCTCTGGACGTAAATTTCGCAGATGCGCTTCGAGCATCCCATGACATTCGTCGGGTTCACGGCCTTGTCGGTGCTGACCATGACGAACTTCCTGACGCCGTACTTCACGCTCAGGTCGGCCAGGATGCGCGTGCCCTGAATGTTGTTGCGCACGGCCTCGCTGGGGTTGTTCTCCATCATGGGCACGTGCTTGTAGGCTGCCGCGTGGAATACGTAGTCGGGGCGGAAGTCGTTGAAGATGCGCTCCATGCGGGTGGCGTTGCAGATGCTCGTGACGATGGTCTCCGCTTCGATGTCCGGAAACTGCTTGGCCATCATCAGGCGGATGTCGTGTTCCGGGGTCTCGGCCTGGTCGATGAGCATCATGCCGGCGGGCCGGAAGCCTGCCACCTGTCGCACGATTTCGGAACCGATGCTGCCGGCGGCTCCCGTGATGAGGATGTGCTTTCCGGTCAGTTCGTGGCCTACGGCGTCGAGGTCTACATTTATTTCATCGCGCGGGAGCAAGTCCTCCACGCTCACTTCTCTTAGGGTTGTTCCGTTGTTGCCCTCTTCATTCTCCTCTCCGTCTTCTCTCACCTGCACTTCGGCCATGAATATCTTCACGTTGGCGTTGATGATGATGTCCTGCAACTCCCGGTTGTCGCGGAACTCTTTCTTCCGCAGGGGCGATACCAGCACGGCCTCGATGTTCTGTTCTTCGATTAGCTGCGGCAGTTTGCTGATGTCGCACAATACGTGCATTCCCATGAGCATGGTCTTGCTGTTGTAGCACTTGTCGGGCGAGATGAACCCGCGCAGGGAGAATTTCCGCGGATTGGCACTGCGGATGCTCTTGGCGAGGGCTATGGCTCCGTTGCCGACTCCGTAGATGAGTGCGCGACGGGACTTGGCCGACGTGGCGGTTGCCTCATACAGCGTCTTGGCCAGCACGCGCATGGCCCACATGAGCGCGGTGGCCAGAATGAAAATCAGCAATATCTGGCTGCTACTGAACTGGGCGAATGTCGTCTCGGGGAAGTCTCTCATGGGGTAGTGTGCCAGCCAGCAGAGTGTGGCGGCAATGAGGTTGGCCGTTGCCACGCGCTGCAGGTCTACGAACGAGGAGAAGCGCATGATGCCCGTGTAGGTGTTGAGCAGTCTGAAGGGTATCAGACACAGCCCAAGGAAGACGAGCAGGGTGTTGATGAGGCCGATGTGGTGCGTCAGCGTGTACATACTGCGGTGCAGCATCCAGTAGACGAACACGGCCGAGAGGAAAATGATGACGCAGTCGCCTATCAGGATAATCCAATAGGGTAGTGCGTTACGCTTGAAATACCAATTTAGGACTTTATCGAAACTTCTCATAAGAGTACATTATTTGCATTATGTGCAAAAATACGAAGAAACGCGAACATTTCCAAATATATAAGGTAAAAACTTATGGATAAACTCTGTTTTTCAGGTCATAAATGTGTGACTCCTTTATGGTATTCTATATTCACCGTCGGCGGACGGAGATTCATCGACGATGAACGGCCGTCCGCCGACGGTGAATGTGCGTTCATCGGTCGATGAATAAAGAATGCTTCGGGACGCCTGCAAGAAGGGCAAAGAAAAACCGCTATTTGCCTCCGTATCTCGGAATATTTCTGTATCTTTGCAATAAAATGAATCCTATGCCACGCAACGCACAAGGTCAGGGCACTTATCAGGTACAGACGCAGACTCAGCAACTTACGCCGCAGCAGGTGTTGTTGGTGAGGCTGACCGAACTGCCCGTCAATGACCTGCGCGAGCGTGTGGACAAGGAACTGGCCGACAACCCCTGGCTGCAGGGCGAGCCGACGGAGGGCATGGGCGGCGAGGATTACGCCTCGAACAGCGACAGTCGCGAACATCCGGAAGCCCCGGATGCGCCGGACAGGCAGCAGATGGCGGAAGCCGCAGACTACGGCGATGCCTACGATGATGTGGACTACGGCGTGCCTTTCGACCCCAACGCCAACGCCGACCGCCGCATGCGGGAGCAGGGCGATACGTCGGAGACTTTCTTTGACTATCTGGTGGCCCAGTTGGGCGAGTACGACCTCTCGGAACACGAACGCGAGGTGATGAAATACCTTATCGGTTCGCTCGGCGACGACGGATTGCTGCGCACTCCGCTGCAGCAAATTGTCGATGAAATGGACATTTATCAGAACGTGCAGACGTCAGTCCGTGAGTTGGAACATCTGCTTACGGACGTCCTCCAGCAGATGGAGCCGACGGGCGTGGGCGGTCGCAATCTGCGCGAGTGCCTGACCCTGCAGGCGCAGCGCAACTACCGGGGCGAGGCCCGCAAACAGCTTGTCACCCTCTTTCAACGCTACTGGGACGACTTCGCCCATCTGCGCTGGCAACGCATTCAGCATAACCTGCGACTCGACAGTCTCGGCCTCGAACAGCTCCGCCAGCGCGTCCGGCGGCTGACACCCCGCCCCGGCGGAAGCATCGGAGGCGACCATAGCGACAATCACCAGATAACTCCCGATTTTATCGTTGAAACCGACGAAAACGGAGAGATACAACTCCTGCTCAACGAGGGCGACATGCCCCGGCTGACCGTCAGCGAGGATGCCGACCGGGAATTGCAGATGCCGGCCGTGAGCAAGGGCGAGCGCGAGGCCATGAGTTACCTGCGCCGGCAGGTGGCTTCGGCACGTATGTTCATCGAGGCCATCGCACAGCGGCGCGAGACGATGCTCCGCACGATGTGGGCCATCATACGCCTGCAGCGGCCTTTCTTCCTTGAGGGCGACGAAACGTTGCTCCGCCCCATGAAATTGGAGGACGTGGCCCGGCAGACCGGGCAGGACATCAGCACGGTGAGCCGCGTCTCGAATAGCAAGTATGTGCAGACCAACCACGGCGTCTATCCCCTGCGCTGGTTTTTCACCACGGGCACCACGCTCAACGGTGACGAAGTCACGGTGCGGCGGATTTTGCAGGCCCTGCGCGAGATTGTGGATGCCGAAGACCGCAGCCATCCCCTGAGCGACGAACGTCTGGTGGCACTCCTGCGCGAGCGGGGATTCGACGTGGCCCGGCGTACCGTAGCCAAATACCGCACCCAACTGGGCATAGCGGAAAGCAGACTGAGAAAGAACTGATGAAGAGAGAACGAAGCACCCTTATTGTATTGGCGAAGGCGTTGTCGGACGTCTTCCGCCCGTCGTACTACCCGCTGGTGGGTATCGTCATCCTGCTCCTGTTCACGTACCTGTCCCTGCTCCCGTGGCAGTGGAAACTGGGCGTGCTGGCACTGGTGTATTTCTGGACGCTGTTCCTGCCGGGCATAGGGGTCTATCTCCACCGGAGGGCCGCGCGCCTTTCGCTGCAGGAACTGACCCTGCACCGCAATCGCATCATGCCCTACCTGCTCCACATCATCTGCTACGGCTTCCTGCTCCACATCCTGTACAGCGTCAGTGCCCCCTCTTTTATGAAGGGGCTAATCATCATCAGTCTGCTGCTGCAATGTGTGTGTACGCTCATCACCATCTGGTGGAAAATCAGCATGCACTCGGCCGGTGTGGGGGCCATCATCGGGGCCCTTGTGGCCTATTCCGCCATCTTCCACTTCAATCCGCTCTGGTGGCTCTGTCTGGCCATACTGGTCAGCGGACTGGTAAACTGCAGTCGTATGCTGCTGCGTCAGCACACGCTGGGACAGGTGCTCGGCGGTACGTTGGTGGGATTCGTCTGCGGCCTCGTCGGCTTCTTTGTGTAAACGAAAAACAAATAATTGAAATATAGAGATATGAAACCGCAAGTCAGCATTATTATGGGCAGCACCAGTGACCTGCCCGTCATGGAGAAAGCAGCGAAAACGCTCGATGAAATGGGTGTTTTCTTTGAAATGAACGCCCTTTCGGCCCACCGCACGCCGGCAGAGGCCGAGGAGTTTGCCCGTCAGGCGGAGAGCCGTGGCGTGCGTGTGATTATCGCCGCTGCCGGAATGGCGGCCGCTCTTCCCGGCGTGATAGCCGCCAACACCACGCTGCCCGTCATCGGGGTACCCATCAAGGGTATGCTCGACGGACTGGATGCCTTGCTCAGCATCGTGCAGATGCCGCCGGGCATTCCCGTAGCCACGGTGGGCGTGAATGCCGCGCAGAATGCCGCACTGCTGGCCCTGGAAATGCTGGCCCTCGGCGACGAGGCTCTGGCCGGAAAACTGAAAGCCTACAAAGAAGGCCTGAAAGAAAAGATAATCAAGGCGAATGCCGAACTGGCGGAGGTGCATTATACGCACAAGGTAAATTAACCTTTTCCTGTTACTGTCATCACCATGCAACGAAGAAAAACTCACGAGGTGCGTGTCGGAAACATCGGCATCGGCGGGGACAATCCCGTCCGCGTGCAGTCGATGTGCACCACCTCGACGATGGACACCGAGGGCTGCGTGCGTCAGATACTGGCGATAGCCGCTGCCGGCGGCGAACTGGTGCGCCTGACCACTCAAGGAGTGCGCGAGGCCGAGAATCTGAAAGAGATACGCCGGCGGGTGCGTGAGGCCGGATGCGAGGTGCCTCTGGTGGCCGATGTACACTTCAATCCCCGTGTGGCCGAAGTGGCCGCGCAGTATTGCGAGAAGGTGCGCATCAATCCCGGCAACTACGTGGATGCTGCCCGGAAGTTTGCGCATCTGGAGTACACCGACGAGGAGTACCGGGCCGAGCTGAAACGGATAGAAGACCGCCTGCTGCCCTTCCTCGACATCTGTAAGGAACATCATACGGCCGTCCGCATCGGAGTGAATCACGGCAGTCTCAGCGACCGCATCATGAGTCGTTACGGCGACACACCCGAAGGCATCGTGGAGTCGTGTATGGAGTTTCTGCGCATCTGCGTGAAGCACGGTTTTATGGATGTCGTGGTGAGCATCAAGGCCTCCAATACCGTGGTGATGGTGGAGAGCGTGCGCCTGTTGGTGAAAACGATGGAGGCTGAGGGGATGACGTTCCCCCTGCATCTTGGCGTCACCGAGGCCGGCGAGGGGGAAGACGGTCGCATCAAGAGTGCCGTGGGCATCGGTGCCCTGCTCATCGACGGCATCGGCGACACCATCCGTGTCTCGCTTTCCGAGGCTCCGGAGAATGAAATTCCCGTGGCCTATACGCTTTTGCAGGCGGCCCGCCTCCGGTTCACCAAGACGGAGTATATCTCCTGTCCGGGCTGCGGACGCACGCTTTTCGACCTTCAGGGCACCATCGCCCGGGTGAAGGCGGCCACCGCGCACCTTACGGGGCTGAAGATTGCCGTCATGGGTTGCATCGTGAACGGCCCCGGCGAAATGGCCGATGCCGATTACGGCTATGTCGGTGCCGCCCGTGGAAAGGTTTCGCTCTACAAAGGCAAACAATGTATCGAGATGAACATTCCCGAAGAGCAGGCCGTCGATAAATTGCTGGAGATAATAAACCGCGACTTGTGAACCCTCCGTAAGATTCACGAGCCTGCTCATCCTTAAATAAAGTCTTAATTTAAGTTATGAATAACCAACCGTTACTGATTTACAACACTCTTTCCCGACAGAAAGAATTGTTCCGTCCTCTCCATGAGGGACGTGTGGGCATGTATGTCTGCGGCCCCACCGTCTATGGCGATGCCCATCTGGGACATGCGCGTCCTGCCATAACGTTCGACCTTTTGTATCGCTATCTCCGCCATCAGGGGTATAAGGTGCGCTACGTGCGCAACATCACCGATGTCGGCCATCTGGAGCACGATGCCGACGAGGGCGAGGACAAGATTGCCAAGAAGGCCCGTCTGGAGGAACTGGAACCCATGGAGGTGGCGCAGTATTACACCAACCGCTTCCATGATGCCATGACGGCTCTCAACTGCCTGCCGCCCAGTATCGAACCCCATGCCACGGGACACATTATCGAGCAACAGCAATTAGTGCAGCAGATTCTGGACAACGGATTTGCGTATGAGTCAAACGGCTCGGTGTACTTTGATGTGGAGAAGTACGACAAGGTGCACCGCTATGGCATTCTCTCCGGTCGCTCGTTGGAGAACATCAAGGACGCCAGTCGTGAGCTGGCCGGCGTAGGGGAAAAGCGCAATCAGGCGGACTTTGCTCTCTGGAAGCGGGCGCAGCCGGAACATATCATGCGCTGGCCTTCGCCCTGGAGCGACGGTTTCCCCGGTTGGCACTGCGAATGCACGGCCATGGGCCGGAAGTATCTGGGCGAGGAATTTGACATCCACGGCGGCGGCATGGACTTGGTGTTCCCCCACCACGAGTGCGAGATTGCTCAGGCGGTGGCCAGTCAGGGCTATCAGATGGTGCGCTACTGGATGCACAATAACATGATTACCATCAACGGAAAGAAAATGGGTAAGGCATACAATAACTTTATCAACCTTCCTGAATTTTTCGACGGTTCCCATGAATTGCTCACACAGGCTTATACGCCTATGACCATCCGCTTCTTCATCCTTCAGGCTCATTATCGTTCTACGGTGGACTTCGGTAACGAGGCCCTGCAGGCCGCCGAAAAGGGGCTGGCCCGACTGATGGAGGGATGGAAACTTCTGCAACGTTTGCAGGACGGACAGAAGACGAAAGGTGCTCCGCAGGTTGAGGCCGAATTTGTTACTACGCTGTCGCAGCAGTGCTACGACGCCATGAACGATGACCTCAATTCTCCGATGGTTATCAGCGCACTGTTCGAGGCTTGTCGGGTTATCAATACCGTAAACGACCACAAGGCCAGTATCACCGCCGAGGTTGCCGAGGCGCTGCGCGAGGTGTTCCGCACCTTTGCTTTCGACATTCTGGGCCTGACGGAGGATTCGGGCGTCAGCAACAAAGCCCGTGAGGAGGCTTTCGGCAAGGTGGTGGACATGATGCTGGAGCAGCGCAGTCAGGCCAAGGCCGAAAAGAACTGGGCCCTTTCGGACAAAATACGTGACGACCTTGCCGCTCTGGGCTTCGAGGTCAAGGACACGAAAGACGGTTATAGTTGGTCGCTTAACGTCTGACGGACGTAGCCCACTCAATAGAAAATGCCCGGCTTCGGAAGAAGTCGGGCATTACTCGTTTATGGTTTCAGAGAGAAGAACCTGCTATTTGGACTGCACAACCGTAACCTCCTGACGCGTACCACCATAGTACAGATAGAGATACAGTTTCCTTTTCTTGTGAGAGTCGTTCGGCTCTGCCATGAGGATGAGTTTGTTTTCCGAAGCCGGAGACTTCACCGTCAGCCACTTGGTGGTGACGATAAGGGAATCCCCTTCGGCAGACTGACTGCTATGGTTTCCGTTACCGTTGTAATCGAGCAAGTCGATGCCCATGAGGCGAGGAGGGAAACCCTCGTCTCCGGACAGTCTCGTCGTCTCTCCCTTTCCTGAAAGGGTTATCTTGGACGGGTAGCCATAGTCCTCCTCCTGCTCACATGAGGTGCAGACCAGTGTGCCTGTCACCGCCGCAATCAGTAGAAAAAAGTTCTTCATTATTCTGAAATTTAACTAATCTGACTGCCGGGCCATACCTCGCGTTCGGTGGTGGTGACGGAAATGTTGCCGTCGTGATCCTCGGCGGAGAGTATCATACCCTCGCTGACGAGGCCGTTCTTGAACTCGCGAGGAGCCAGATTGGCCACGAAGAGCACCTGACGGCCAATGAGCTGTTCGGGTTCGTACCACTGACTGATGCCGCTGATGATGGTGCGGTTTTGCAGACCGTCGGCAATGCGGAATTTGAGCAGCTTCTTCATCTTAGGCACGCGCTCGCACTCCAGTACGGTGCCCACGCGGATGTCCAGTTTGCGGAAATCCTCGAACGAAATGGTCTCCTTGACAGGTTCCGCCTTGTAGTTGTCCGCCTCGTTGCGCTTGATGGTGTCGGCCAGTTTCTGCTGCTGGAACGCAATCACGTCGTCCTCTATCTTGCTGAAGAGCAAAGACGGTTTGCCGAGCTGTTTGTTGGCGGGCAGGAGGTCGGTGCGGCCGAGCCAGTCCCAACGGAACGTGTCCATACTAATCATTTCGCGGAGCCGCTTGCTGCTGAACGGGAGGAACGGCTCGAACGCGATGGCGAGGTTGGCCGTGAGCTGAAGACTTACGTAGATGATGGTCTTCACCCGTTCGGGGTCGGTTTTGATGACTTTCCACGGTTCGCAGTCGGCGATATACTTGTTGCCGATGCGGGCCAGATTCATGGCTTCCTTCTGTGCATCGCGGAACTTGAAGTTCTCAAGCAACTGTTCCAACTTCTCCTTCACACCCTGGAACTCGGCCAGCGTCTCGCGGTCGTACTCGGTCAGTTCGCCGCATTCGGGCACGCGGCCTTCGTAATACTTCTGGGTGAGCTGCAACGCACGGTTCACGAAATTGCCGTAGACGGCCACCAACTCGTTGTTGCAGCGTGCCTGAAAGTCGGCCCACGTGAAGTCATTGTCCTTCGTTTCCGGCGCGTTGGCCGTCAGCACGTAGCGCAGTTCGTCCTGCCGGTTCGGCAGTTCGTCGAGGTACTCGTTCAGCCATACGGCATAATTCTTGGATGTGGATATCTTGTTACCTTCGAGGTTCAGGAACTCGTTGGAGGGTACGTTGTCGGGGAGAATGTAGTCGCCGTGCGCTTTCAGCATGGCGGGGAACACGATGCAGTGGAACACGATGTTGTCCTTGCCGATGAAGTGCACGAGGCGGGTCTCCGGGTCTTTCCACCACGTCTCCCACGACCCCAGTTCGGGCCGGGCATCGCAAAGTTCCTTCGTGTTGGATATGTAACCGATGGGAGCGTCGAACCACACGTAGAGCACTTTGCCGTCAGCCCCTTCCACGGGAACGGGAATGCCCCAGTCGAGGTCGCGGGTGACGGCACGGGGATGCAGTCCGCCGTCGAGCCACGACTTGCACTGTCCGTACACGTTGGGACGCCACTCCTTGTGCTCCTCCAGTATCCACTTCTCCAGCCAAGGCTGGTCTTTGTCCAAAGGCAGGTACCAGTGCCGCGTCTCGCGCTTCACCAGCGGATTGCCCGTCTCGGCATTGTAGGGATTGATAAGCTCTTCGGGCGACAGCGTGGCACCGCAATGTTCGCACTGGTCGCCGTAAGCGTCCTGGGCGTGGCAGCGCGGACACTCGCCGCGGATGTTGCGGTCGGTGAGGAAGTGGCCCGTCTGTTCGTCGTAGAACTGCTCGGTCACTTTCTCCACAAACTTGCCCTCGTCATAGAGCTTGCGGAAGAAGTCGGAGGCCAGTTTGTGATGCGTCTCCGACGTGGTGCGGCTGTAGACGTCGAACGAAATGCCGAACCGCTCGAAGGAGTCTTTAATCAGATTATGATAGCGGTCCACCACCTGCTGCACGGTGATTCCCTCCTTGCGGGCACGGATGGTGACAGGTACGCCGTGCTCGTCCGAGCCACCGATGAACAGCACGTCGCGCCCTTTCAGTCTGAGGTAGCGCACATAAATGTCTGCCGGCACGTACACGCCCGCCAGATGACCGATATGGACAGGGCCGTTGGCGTAGGGGAGAGCCGAGGTGACGGTTGTCCGTTTGAAATTCTTCTCCATGATAGATTATGCTTGATTGATTGTAAGATGAGGATAGGGGAATCCGATTCCTCGTTTGTTGAACTCCGCGTATATGCGTTCCTGTGTCTGGAAGAACACGTCCCAGTAGTCGGGAGCGTTCACCCACAGACGGACGGTGAGGTCTATGCTGCTGGCCGCCATCTCCGAGAGAGCCACGAAAGGCGCGGCCGGCTCGTTCAGGATGCGCTCGTCCTGCTTGAAGAGTTCGAGAAGCACATTCCGGGCCTCGTCCACGTCCTGGCCGTATTCCACGCTCACCGTGAGATCTACCCGGCGCAGGGGCTGCTGACTGAAATTCGTCACCGAACCGCTGGACAGCGAGCCGTTGGGCAGGTAGATGACCTTGTTGTCCGTCGTCTTCAGCAGAGTGTGGAAAATCTGTATTTCGGCCACCGTGCCCGAGAAGCCCTGAGCCGTGATGTAGTCGCCCACCTTAAAGGGTTTCAGCAACAGGATAACCAGTCCGCCGGCAAAGTTCGACAGATTGCCGCTCAGTGCCATACCGGCAGCCACACCGAAGGAGGCCAGCAGGGCGGCAAACGACGTGGTATTGACGCCGAGTGCGCTCACCACGGCAATAATCAGGAGCACGGTGAGCAGGATATTGACAAACGACTTCAGGAACGTCTTTACGGAGGGGTCGAGGTTGCGGCGGTCGAGGGCCTTGCTCACGACATTGTTGATGAGCGAGACCGCAAAGCGTCCCACAACGTAAATGATGGCCGCCACCAACAGGGTCTTCCCGGCCTCGATGCAGAACGTCAGACATTGCTGCAGGAACTGGGCAAAATAGCTGACATCACCATGGGCAAGCCCTTCCACTACTTCTTTGGTGACCTTCACGGTCTTCTCCACGGGTACACTGTCCGCAGGTACTGCCTGCAATAAATTCATCATAGCTTATTCGTTAATATTGATTATACGTTGCAAAGGTATAAAAAATGCGCCTATTAACCCGTGGCTTGAATTAAATTTTATTGCTGTCCGTTGATTTTTTTTTGAGCGATACCGGGATAAGGCCGTCTTTCCTCGGCGGGAAGCCGGGCGGAAAGTGTGTTTGCCTGCGTGACAAGGCCGGGCCGCCCATAGGAGGACTATATTATTCAGAGGTGAGCGGTTAATTATTCGGTCGCCTTTGAATAATTAACCGCTCACCTCTGAATAAACAAATCTTCTACGGCTCCAGTTGCTCCTTCGGCCAGTTAATGAGGTAGACCGTGTCCGTGGCGCGGGTCAGGGCCGTATAGAGCCAGCGGAAGTAGTCGGGCGTGAGCATGTCGCGGGTGACGTAGCCCTGATCGACGAAGACACGTTCCCACTGTCCGCCCTGGGCCTTGTGGCAGGTGACGGCATAGGCGTATTTCACTTGCAGGGCATTGAAATAAGGGTCTTGTTTGATTTTCTTTATCAGGTCGCGCCGGTTCCTGATTTCGGGGTAGTCCGCGCAGACACGCTCAAAGAGCAGCCGCTGCTGTTCCGAAGTCAGGGCCGGGGCCTCGCTTTGCAAGGTGTCGAGCAGGATGGTGACGTCCTGTTCCATATCGTCGAAATCGGGGAAGCGGAGCGTGGCATCGGCAAAGCGGAATCCGTAGAGCGTGCGCTCGTTGCGGAACCGCCGCACCACGCAGACATCGCCGTTGGCTATGAAGTCCGTGTGCTCCTGCTTCCTGTCGTCCTCCTCCTCGTCTCCTTGGCAGAGCCAGAAGTAGTTGTTCCTCACCACGATGAGCCGGTCTCCGGAGGTGAGTTCCTCCTCGTATTGCAGGATGCGCCCGCGGATGCCGTTGTTGAACAGGTTGGCATGCTTGTTGCTGCGCGTGATGACGATGGTCTGGTCGATGCCGTAGCGGCTGTAGCTGTCCTCCAGTTGCTCGGCCAGTTCGCCACCGGGCAGCACGTTTACGTCCGGGAATCCCTGAACCCGGAATCGGGGAAAACAGTCCATTTCATCGGAATTTATCAGCCTCCGGAGCATCGTTGCGTTCCACAGGATGCCGGAGTCCGAGACCTGACGCAGAACATCCGTAAGCGTGGCTTCCCTGACCTCCAGTCCGTAGCCTGAGAGGTCGTCGGGGCTGAGGGCCGGACTCAGCGTCTCGCCGACCGGAGGCAACTGGGCCGCATCGCCCACCAGCATCAGCCGGCAGCCCTCGCCGGCATAGACGTAGTGAATCAGGTCGTCGAGCAGCCGACCGCTCCCGAACACGCGGCCGGAAATGCCCTCGTTGCTAATCATCGAGGCTTCATCGACGATGAAGAGCGTGTGGCGGTGGGGATTGACGTCCGACTGAAAATCGACCATCTCTGCCGAAAACGTTTTCTGCCGGTATATTTTCTTGTGAATCGTGTAGGCCGGATGGCCGGAGTGAGAGGAAAAGACTTTGGCGGCGCGTCCCGTAGGGGCCAGTAGCACCACCGGCCGCCGGAGGCGTGCCAATGCACGCACGAGGGCACCGAGAAGAGTGGTTTTGCCCGTTCCGGCATAGCCCTTGAAGAGGAAAATCTCGTCGCGGTTCGTCGAAAGCAGGAAGTCGCACCACGCTTCCACCGCCTGCTGTTGCTCCGGCGTTGGCGTGTGGGCAAATTGATCGAGTATCAGGCCGGTTAAATCGCTTTTTACAGACATCCGAATATAATTAGAACTAAAAATACCCCTTTCCGTAGAAAAAAGGAAAGTTTTTGTGGGTTATTCCATTTATTCTTGTTATTTTTGCAAGACGAAATTACAAATAAAATTCTAAATAAACATCATGAGAAAGCTAATTAATGTGGTTTTGGGTATCGCTGCATTGGCAATGTTGTACATTTGTTATGCTACTATAGCCGATAAACAGAACTTTGACGCAGAAGTTAAACAGCGCGAGACGGACGTGAAAGCACGTCTGATTGAGATTCGTAATGCAGAAAACGCTTACAAGGAACAGCATCCCGACGTGGGCTTCTGCGGTGATTGGGACAGCCTGATTCTGTGGGTGAAAGAGGCTAAACTGCCCACCGTTGTCAAGCAGGGCGTTCTTACCGAGGCACAGATGGAAAAGGGCCTGACAGAGAGCAAGGCTGCTGCCATTGTCGCACGCGGTAACGCTGCCGAAATCGCTGCCAACGGTCTGCAGGGCTTCCGTCGTGACACGACGTGGGTTTCGCTCATCGATTCCCTCTTCGGTGAGAACTTCAATCCGGACGAACTTTGCTACATTCCTCATTCTGACGCCAAGGACGGTGAGAAAAAGAAGTTCGACCTGATTGCCGTATGGATTAAGACGAAGTCTGACGCCATCATTCCTGTAATGGAGTGTGGTGCCGAGTTTGAAACGTTCCTTGTAGGCGATAATAAACAATGGAGCCGTGAGGCCAGTAGCCTGAGACAGAAGGCAGAGGAGATGGGTAACTATGCCGGTCTGAAGATTGGTGAAGCCGGTCTGAACTGGAACAACAATGCTGGGAACTGGGAATAAACGACTGACCACACAAGAATTATCCATCCGGATCTTTTCGGATGGATTTTCTTTTTACACTCCGCAGAGCCGGAAGGAAGTGACGGCCAAGGAGGGGGAATCGCTGAAGCAGGCCCTGGAAACTGCATTCAAGACGAATGCGCTGTTGCAGCCGAACTACGACGAAGTGAACGTCTATGCCGATTATCCCTCCACACGCATCCCGCTTGACGAGTTCCGCAGCGAGGAGGCGCAGGCCTTGTACCGGCTTACGTTTGGCGAGGACAGTCTGCAGGGCATGAATATGCACTACGAGATGTTGCCCGAACTGGAAGTGATAGAGGTGTTTGTGCTGGATGTCGAACTGGAGAAACTCATTCAGCATCATTATCCGCACGCGTCCATTCACAGCTACTTCGGCCAGTTGATGAACAAGATGCTGGTTTATGACAAGCGCAATCCGGACGAGCAGCAGCGACTCTATGCACACTCGAACGGACGCCAGTTGTTTCTCTTTACGTACAGGGACGGGAAGTTGCAGTTTGCCAACTCTTTCGAAGCCGGAGATACGAACAATCAGCTCTATTATCTGCTCTACGTGTGGAAGCAGTTGGGGATGAAACAGACCAAGGACACGTGCATGATAATTGGCAAGAATCACGAACTGGAAAAGGAACTGAAACGCTACATAAGTAACGTCAAATGCGTATAATCACCGGAAAATACAAGGGACGGCACTTCGAGGTGCCCCGTTCTTTCAAGGCACGTCCCACGACGGACTTTGCCAAAGAGAATCTGTTTAACGTGCTGAACGGGTATATCGACTTCGACGGAGCCCGCGCACTTGACCTGTTTGCCGGCACGGGAAGCATCACGCTGGAACTGCTTTCGCGCGGTTGCAGTCGTGTGATATGTGTGGAGAGGGATGCTTTCCACTATCGTGTCATCGAGGAATTTCTTTATCGCTTAGGCGACAAGAATGCACTGCCCATACGGGCCGACGCTTTCCGTTTCCTGAGCAAGGCACGAGAGAAGTTCGATTTCATCTTTGCCGATCCTCCCTACATCCTGCCCAATATCCCCGACATTCCCGACATTGTGCTCGAACACGACCTGTTGTTGCCCGGCGGTGTTTTTGTCTTGGAGCATGGAAAAAGGGATGACTTCCAGAATCATCCCCGTTTCGTAGAACACCGCCAGTACGGCAGTGTGAATTTCTCATTTTTTCAGTAAAAGGCAACCGCGCCTTTCAGAACGGTCGGCCACCGGGCCCGCCGCCACGCGGTCTGTCACCGTGGGGGCCGTCACCTCTGTCGCGCGGCCCTTCGCCGGGACGTGGTGCGTTCGGGCCCATCTGTCCGCGTGCCTCTTTATTGCCTAACAGATTCAGCGTGTAGATGACGTGCACCATCACGTAGCTGTTGATGGCGTTTGTCCATGTGTCGCTGCGCATCGTGGCCGATATGGCACGGCTGATGTTGGAACGCTCACGGAGAATGTCGTACCACTGTACACTGACGGTCAGTTCCTGTCCCTTGAGCCATTTCTTCAGGTTTTGGCTCAGTTGCGCGTTCCAGATGAGTTCATCGGTATTCATCGCCTTGTCCTCGTAGCCTCTGCGGCTTTGCTGTCCGATGTCGGTGGCCAGCGACATTTGCCAGGGGAAGGTGATGTTGAGGTTTCCGCCGTAGTTGAATGTCCAACTGTCGATGTTGGCCGAGGTCTGCAACTTGTTGCGGGCATGCTGATAGCTGAATCCGCTGTTCACTCCGACCTCGAAGGTGCCGTCGGTGAGGAAGTCACGGCGGTAGTTCAGACGCATGTTGTCATGTATCGTCGTGTTGCGGGTTGTCGTTTTCTGCAAGTCCACGTTGCGGAACACTTTGTCCATGTCTATGATTCGTTTGTCCGCATCCTTGTAGATGTCTCCCCATGCGGAGCCGTCCGAGTTGCTACTCAGATACCCTACGTGGGTTTCGTAATTGACGTTGGCGAAGTTCATCAGGTTGAACCGTTTGTCCGTGTCGAGTGCCGTGTTGAACATGACGGCTGCGCCTGCGTTCCAGTTGCCGCTGATGTTCATCGGCCGGGTGTAGCGTGAACCCGACTGCGTGTCGTAGATGGTGGCCGTGGAGATGCTGTTTTTCGTGTTGGTGTAGTTTGCATTGATGCCCCATCCCCTTTGTTTGTCTACGTTGTAGCCGTTGTAGAACGCAAAGAAGCGGTTGGCCCAGGAAGAGCGCAGGCCGGCGTTACCCGTGGATATGTTGAGCGGGTCGCTGGAGTCCACCACCTCCAGCAGGTTCGTCATGGAGGGTTGCGACATGCGGGCGTTGTAGCGTAAGCGCAACTGACTGGTCTTTGAGATTTTCCAGCGCAAGTCCACACGCGGTGCCCAGTTGAAGGTATGACGCACGACGGTGGTGTCGAGGTGGTTCTTCAGATAGTCCATGTGCGTGGTCTGCGGCTGTAGGTTGAGACCCGCGTTCAAACGCAACTCCTGCTCGTTCTCGAACTTCCGGTTGAAGCGTGCCATCAGAGTTGCCTCGTGGTTATACTCCCGGTAGGTGGCATACTGCGAGTTCTCCAAGTTCCGGATGTAGTCGAGACTGTCAAGTCCCGGAATGTAGCCCAGATAGAGTTGCTCCGGCGTATAGTATTCGGGATATTTGCTGAGGAGCGAGTCGATGCTGTACATCGACCGGTCGCTGTCGGAGTATCGGTACTGCATCTGATAGCTGGCTTGCAGGTTCAGATTTTTCGTGATAGGCTCTGTGTACGAGAGGCGTCCCTGGGCATTGTAGCTGACAGAGGGGGAGAGGTTGTACTGATTGGTGAAGTCGTTCCGGTTTTGCTGATAGTAATTGATTCGGGAGAGGCTCCACGAGGTGTTTTCCGAATTAGAGTAGCGCGCTCCGGCGTTCAGCGTGATGTTGCGTCCCGGCTTGTTCAAGCGGCGGTTGATTTGCATATCGCCGTCCACATTGGTGGAGTTGCCTTCGCTCTTCGACCCTCTGATGTTGTCGTTCACCGTTATCTGCTCGCGCACGGTGGTGTTCTCCTCCAGATTGTACTGCGAAAGCGGGTCTGTGAAGTACGTGTAGGGGTCTTCGTTGAACGTGACACTGGTTCTGTCCCCGTGGCCGTTCGACCACGAACGGGAGAAGTTGGGGCGGAACATCAGGTTGGTCATGGAGTCGGGCAACCACTCCAGACGGAAGTTGGCATTCACGTTCTGATTCTTGTTGATGGACTGGTTCACGGAGTTCTGGAACGTAGACATGGTGCTGTTGAGGAACGTCTGACTGTTCGTCTGCGTTTGTGAGTCGCTGTTTTTGCCACTGTAACGGACGTTTCCTCCGACTTTCAGCAGGCCCTTCGTGTAGTCGGGCAATCCGTTGTCCCAGGCAAAGTTGATGCCGTACATGTCGCTTGTCGTGATGCCCTGATTGCCGTTTCCTCTCCATCGGCCTCCGCCGCCGGGGAAGGAATTGTCGTTCACGTTGTTGCGGCTTCCGATGAACGCAAATTGCATGTGATCCGTGAAGCGGCTGATGTTCAGTTTACCCGTGTACCGGTCTTCCGTGCCGTAGCCGAGGTCGGCATTGATGAGCCAACCCTCCTTCATGCCTTTCTTCACCGTCAGGTCAAGCACCGTCTCCTCTTCGCCGTCGTCGATGCCCGTAATGCGGCTGTAATCACTTTTCCTGTCGTAGGCCTTCAGTTTCTCCACCATCTTCGTCGGTATGTTCTTCATGGCCATCTTGGTGTCGTTGTTGAAGAACTCCTTTCCGCCCACCATGATTTTGCTCACCGTCTTGCCGTTTATCTTGATGGTGCCGTCCTCGTCCACCTCCGCTCCCGGCAGTTTCCGCACGAGCTCCTCCAGGGCAGAGCCTTCGGGCAGACGGTAGGCCCCGGCGTTGTAGACGAAAGTGTCTTCCTTCATTTCCACTTGAGCCAGTTGGGCCGTCACCTGCGCCTCTTTCATCATCTTTGCGTCCTCGGCGAGTACGACGGTTCCGATGTCGATGGTTTTCTGACTTTTGCTCAGCGTGACGCTTTTCCACTGCGTGATGTATCCCATGTAGGAGACACGCAGCAGGTAGCTGCCATACTTTTGCACGGGCAGGCTCACCCGTCCGTTCACGTCCGACACGACGCCGGTCACCTGCGTACTGTCCTTGGGGTTGAGCAACACCACGGCCGCTCCCGGCAAGGGTTCTTTCATTCCTCCGTCCATGACGGTTCCCGTCACTGTCGCTTTCTGGGCCATGACCGCCAGAGAGAGGAGCAGCAGTGAGAAACTTACTAATACACGTTTATTCATTTTCTGTACTTCTTTGCTTACACACGATTTATAAGACGTCTTTCCGCGCGTTTAGTTTAATCGCCCTTGCAAGATATTTCCGCCTATTGCGGATAAAAAGCTATCTTCGGACGGTAAAAACATGGAAAAAACGACTCCTCCCGTTGAGGCTCTCCCGTTCGGGGCCGCCGAGGACGGGTCTGAGTCCATAGCAGGATGGAGGCCCGACAATAGTATGGATTCGCCTCCGTCCCGCTATGGACTGCGCCCCGTCCTGCCCAACGTGCGCGCCCGTGCACGCGTATGCGCGTTCCTTATTAGTATGTGGAGTGTGGTTCCCGGCCGCTGTCGGACGGTGAGGGACAAAAATAAGGCATGCTCCCGGATGACCCGGAAGCATGCCTCGTTTTCTATGGTCTGAAAGGTTCTGTCAGGGAACCTTCCTGCTTACTGCTTGTTCTCTTCTTCTTCGTTAATCTTGCGGCCCGTCATCACGAGATAGGCAACGGGAGCGGCCACGAACATCGAGGAGAATGTACCGAAGACAACGCCCAGAATCATGGCGAAGGAGAAGCTGATGATGCTACCTGCACCCTTGAAGGCCAGACCGATGCCGAAGATGACAATCAGAACGATGAACGTGCTGACGGAGGTATTTACGGTACGGTTCAGGGTCGTGTTCAGTGAATCGTTGAACAGACGCAGACGGTCGCGCTTGGGATAGAGACCCAAGTTCTCACGAATACGGTCGAATACCACCACCTTGTCATTGACAGAGTAACCGATGGCCGTCAGAATGGCACCGATGAACGTCTGGTCGATTTCCAGAGAGAACGGCAGGTCGAAAGCGGGGAGGATGGCGTAGGCACCGAGGATGACGATGATGTCGCTCATCAGGGCTACGATGGCACCCACGGAGAATGCCCAGTTGCGGAAGCGCAGCAGGATGTAGAGGAAGATGGCCACGAAGGCGAGACATACGGCCTTGATGGCACCGTTGGTGATGTCCTCAGCCACCGAGGGGCCCACTTTCTGGCTGCTGATGATGGAGCCGCCGTCACGCACGTCGCGGTTGATGAAGGTCTCCAGTTCGAGGTCACCGGCCAGCAGACCGGCCTCCTGTAAGGTGCGGAAGAGCGTCTGTTCGATTTCGCTGTCCACTTCAATGCCTTCCTCGTCGATGCGGTAGTTGGTGGAGATACGGATGGTCTGGCCGTCCGTACCGATGGCGATGGCCGTCGTGTTGCTCTCGGGGAACGCATTCGTCAGCAGACCGCGCACTTCCTCGGGCTGCACCTGCTTGTCGAAGGTGACAACGAAGTTGCGACCGCCCGTGAAGTCGATGCTCTGGTCGAAGCCCAGCTTGTTGTGGATGGACGAACCGAAGAATACCGCAGCGATAGAGATAACGGCCAGTGTGCCGAAGATGGCGAAGCTCTTCTTGTAGTTCGACATGAACTTGAATTTCGGGTCTTTGAAAGAGAGGAAGTTACCCATGCGGGTCTTGAACGTCTGCTTGTTCAGCCACTTCCACTCATGCTCCATGGCCGTGGTGTAGAACGCACGGGTAAGGAATACGGCGGTGAAGAAGCTGACGAGTACGCCGATGATGAGCGTCGTAGCGAAACCGCGGATGGGGCCTGTACCGAAGTAGTAAAGGATGATACCCGTGATGATGGTCGTGAGGTTAGAGTCGAAGATGGCACTGAAAGCGTTGCTGTAACCGGCGTTCAGGGCTTCGCGAATGCGCTTGCCGGCTTTCATTTCTTCTTTCGTGCGCTCGTAGATAAGCACGTTGGCGTCTACTGCCATACCGAGGGTGAGCACCATACCGGCAATACCGCTCATCGTGAGGGCGGCCTGGAAACTGGTGAGAATACCAACGGTGAAGAACAGGTTGAACAGCAGGGCGCAGTTGGCTACCATACCGGGGATGAAACCGTACATGGCAATCATGTAGAACATAAGGATGATGAAGGCCAGGATGGCACTTGCGATACCCATCTGGATGGATTCGGCACCCAGTGTCGGACCGACGATTTCCTCGCTCACGATGTGTGCGGGGGCAGGCATCTTACCGGACTGCAGCACGTTGGCGAGGTCTTTGGTATCTTCGGGGGTGAAGTTACCGGTAATCTGCGAGTTTCCGCCCGTGATTTCGTTCATTACGTTGGGGGCACTGTACACGTTGTCATCGAGCACGATGGCAATGCAGCGGTTTACGTTCAGTTTCGTGAGCTGAGCCCAGCGGCGGGCACCGTCGATATTCATCTTCATGCTTACGCAGGGACGGCCGTTCTGGTCGAACTCATCCGAAGCATCGGTGATGACGTCACCTTCCATGGGAGCACGTCCGTCACGCTCTGTCACGCGGATGGCGTAGAGGTAGTACAGGTCGGCTGCCGCATCGTCATTGATACCCTTGACACCCCACTTCAGACGCAGGTCGCCGGGCAGGGTGGCTTTTGCTTCGGGAGTCTCGAAGAGGGCAGAAATGGCGTCGAGGTCACGCTTGTGGGCGATACCTACCACGCAACCCTGTGCGGCCTGCGGCTGCAGGCGGGCCAGCAGGGGATGCTCGCGAAGCACCTTTTCGCGATCGGCACCGTCGGCCTCTGTTGTCTTGTCGTTACCGATGACGGCGGCAAGGTTGGCGTTAGCCTCGGTCTTGGTGGAATCGGCCACTTCTTCGGTCTGCTCCTCTGCCACGGCAACGGTAGCCGTGTCTTTTTCGGCACCTACATTGGCGGCGGCCAGACGGGCGTCGAGGTCATACAGAGCGGGAACGATTTCTTCGGCATTGTAGGTCTCCCAGAACTCAAGGTTGGCACTTCCCTGGAGAAGTTTGCGGACACGCTCGGGCTCTTTCACACCGGGCATTTCCACCATGATGCGGCCTTCCTGGCCTTCCAGTGCCTGAATGTTGGGCTGAACGACACCGAAACGGTCGATACGTGTACGCAACACGTTGTAAGAGTTGGCAATGGCAGCCTTCACTTCCTGACGCAGCACTTTCTCCACCTGTGCGTCGGTGCTCTTGGAGTTCACCTTGTCGCGCAGTTGCTGAGTGGCAAACAGTTCGGCAAGCGGGCTGTCGGGAGCAAGCTGCTTGTATTCGTTGATGAAGAGAGAAATGAAGTCTCCCTCGCCCTTGGTCGCAGCCTTCTGTGCTGCCTCCACGGCCTGAGCGAAATTGGTGTTTGTCAGTTCCTTGTGGTCGGACAGGGCTTTCACCACGTCAGATACGCTGACTTCCAGAATGACATTCATACCGCCTTTCAGGTCGAGGCCGAGACCGAGACCCATTTCACGGCACTGCTTCAATGTCCACACGTTCGCATAGACTTTCTTGTTCTGGATGGTGTCCAGATAGTTCTGTCCGGCTTCCGGGCCCTCTGCGGCTGCAATGGCTTCAGCCTTGTTGTCATAATAACCGGCAACCCAACTGAAGCTCATGTAAAAGAGGCAAATCAGCGTCAGCAGAACTGCAATCAGTGTTACAAATCCTTTGTTTTGCATTTTTTTAGTTATTTAATTGTTTTTACTTGTTATCCGTATACGCAAATTGCGTACAAAGATACAAATAAGCACGTAAAATACCAAACTATTTGGGTATTTTCGATGAGAGTTCCTGCGAAGCGGCGGGTTATTTCTGTTTTTTCCTCAGGTGGGCTATGGCGGGGAAGTGGTCCGACACGTGTATCTGATTGTCGATGCAGGCATTGGAACACTCCCAGTCGTGGGAAAAGAAGATGTGGTCGATGCGGACGGGGAAGTTCTCTTCGTTGTACGAAATCCCGACGCCTCGTCCGGCTTTGCGATGGGCGTTGCAGAGTCGTCGGCTTATCTGCTGGTAGGCATAGGATATGGGTGTATCGTTGAAGTCGCCGCAGAGCCATACGGAGCGGGTAGGGGGCAGGCTGTCGAGGTGGGCCGTGATTGCCTGTATCTGCCGGGCACGGGAGACGACCGGTGAAGCGAGCTTCTCGGACAAAAACTTCATTTCCGCTTTCATTTCCGAGCGGTCGAGCGAGTGCAGGGCCTCGGCATATTTCCCCTTGTCCTCGGGCGACATGCCGATGCTCTGAAGGTGGCAGTTTACCAGTGTCAGCGTGTCATTGTCCGCCTGCAGGCTGAATATGGCGTAACCGTTCGTGGCGGCCTCTTTGGAGGTTCCTGTAACGGGTGTCGCATCCAAGATGGGATAACGCGAAAAGACGTAACGAGTGTGTCCGTCGCTTTTCTGATGGTAGCCTTTGGCCGTCATGCCGTCTAATAGTTCCCGGTAGCGGCTGTCGGTGGAGGCAAACTCCTGCAGGCAAATAACATCGGCGTCGCACGTCAGCAGATAATCCGCAAATTCCGGCAGACCCTCGGGGTTGTCCACCGCAGGATTATGAACATTCCAGGAAATGATTCGCAGTGTGCCCTCCGGCCGTGCGCTGTCCGCCGTCGTGCTACCGAAATGAAGGGGAAAATAGTCCAGTATGTAGCCGCCGCAGAGGAGCATACCGACCACGGGAACCACCAGCATACGCGGCTTGCAGACCACCCACAGGGGGATGAATACGAGGTTGGCCAGCAGGAAGGCCGGAAAGGCCAGCCCCAAGACTGCCATCCGCGGATGGTGGACGGGGTCTACCCACGTCGTGGCGCAGCATCCCCACAGCAACACGAGTGTCACGAGGTTGGCCCCCAGCAGCAGACTCACCAGAAAGCGGGATATCCACGAGGACGAATCTTTTTTCTTCTTATTTCCGCCCACTTGCGTCAAAGAGTTTGCGTTTTTCTTCGTCGGTGAGCGAGCCGTAGCCGTGTGTCTTCACCTTCTCCAGAATGCGGTCTATCTCCGTCTGCCAGTCCTGCTGACGCTTATTATAGTCCATTTCATCGGAGAATTTCGTATTCCTGCGATAGTGAAACTTGCTGCTTTTCGGGCGGCTGTGTTTATTCCACCAGTTCCTGAAGTTGCGCTGTATTCCGCCCGGTGTCCGCCACTGGAGAATGAGCAACAGACCGAAAAGCATACCGCCCAGATGAGCCATGTGGGCCACGCCGTCGCCACTCCGCAACATGGCCGACAGCAGTTCTATCACAGCGTACCCGACCACAAAATATTTGGCCTTGATGGGGAACGGGAAGGGGATGATGAACATCCGCTCCTCGGGAAAGGTCATGCCGAAAGCGAGCAGGATGCCGTAGACGGCGCCCGATGCCCCGACGGTAGTCCATAGGTTGAGAGCCTCGCTGAGTTGTTCCTGAGGGTGCAAAGCGTACCCGGGCAGCGCAATCAACAGGTGGATGTACTGGGCCAGCTCCTGCACCAGACCGGCCCCGATGCCGCACACCATATAGTAGGTGAGGAAACGCTTCGGGCCGAACACCTGCTCCATGATGCGTCCGAACATCCACAGAGCGAACATGTTGAAGAAGAGGTGCTCGAAGCTGCCGTGCATGAAGAGGTAGGTGAAGAACTGATGAGGCCGGAAGTCCGAGGCCATGAAGAAGTGCAGGCCCAGCAGGCTGGTCATATTGATGCCGTAGCGGGACAGTACAAAGGTGGCCATGAACATCAGTACATTGATGATAAGCAGATTCTTAGTTATGGGTGGCATTTGTTCGCGCATAGCTTTTAACTTAATTTTTCGATGACAAAAGTACGCATTTCCCGTGTAATTAGGGCATATTTATGCGGTTATGATGCCTTTTTTCACGTTTTTTTGCATTTTTTTAATGAAATCTTTTGCGTATCTCCGAAGTTTACCTAAATTTGTCGCTGTAGATTTGGCGAAACTCTTATTTATTAACTATATTAAACTTAGATTCTTATGAACAAGACTGATTTGATTGCACAGATTGCAGAGGGCGCCGGCCTGAGCAAGGTAGACGCAAAGAAGGCCATGGACGTAGCTATTGACGCTATCAAGGCCGCTTTGGCTGCCGGTGACAAAGTACAGATTCCCGGTGTGCTGACGCTTTCCGTTGAGGAACGTGCCGAGCGCAAGGGTATCAACCCCGCCACTCAGCAGACCATCGTCATCCCCGCAAAGAAGGTGGTGAAAGTGAAGGTGGGTACCGAACTGGCTGCTGTCGTGAAGTAATTGCAGACCCCTTCATATAGGGAAAGGAGGCGCAGGTTGCGCCTCCTTTTTTGTACCTTGTCGGGAGGCCGATTTTCCGACCCGGGCAGGACGGCCCCTCGTCCCGCTATTGTCGAGCCTCCATCCTGCTATGGACTCAGGCCCGTCCTGCCCGGGGCCTTTTCGCGCCCTCCGCTCGGAGGCGTTTTATCCGCCGTGGTATTCCCGCTGGCGTGTGCGAAATTGTGTGATAAATTTGGCGTTTCACACACTTATTCGTACCTTTGCAAGCAATTTTCTATATCCTATAATAATAAAGTATAAAGAGTCGCTTATGGAAATAACCCAACAGATAGTCCGGGCCGTGGCCTGTGGCATCAAGACCCTGTACGGGGCAGATTGCGAGACGTCGAAGATACAGTTGCAGGAGACCCGCCCCGAGTTTGAGGGCAACATGACGCTGGTCGTCTTCCCCTTCCTCCGCGCAAGTCGGAAACCTGCCGAGGAGACGGCGCGGGAGATTGGTGAGTACCTCACGGCGGAGGTGCCCGACGTGGTGGCCCGTTTCAATGTCGTGAAAGGCTTCCTCAACCTCGTTATCGCTCCGGCTCAGTGGATAAAGCTGTTGCAGGAAATCAACGGTCAGGAGCGGTTCGGCTTCCGGCCCGTGACGGACGAAAGCCCGTTGGTGATGATTGAGTACAGCAGCCCCAACACGAACAAACCCCTGCACTTGGGACACGTGCGCAACAACCTGCTGGGATGGGCCCTGGCCAACGTTATGGAGGCCAACGGCAACCGGGTTGTGAAGACCAACATCGTGAACGACCGTGGCATCCACATCTGCAAGTCGATGCTGGCGTGGTTGCGCTGGGGGAATGGCGAGACGCCCGAATCGAGCGGCAAAAAAGGCGACCACCTCATCGGTGACTACTATGTGGCTTTCGACAAGCACTACCGCGAGGAGGTGAAAGAACTCGTGGCGAAGGGCATGGACGAGGAACAGGCCAAGCAGGAGGCCCCCTTGATAAAGGAGGCCCACGAGATGCTGGTGAAGTGGGAGCAGGGCGACCCCGAGGTGCGCGCGCTGTGGAAGAAGATGAACGAATGGGTCTATGCCGGCTTCGACGAGACGTACAAGGCTTTGGGCGTGGGCTTCGACAAGATATACTACGAAAGCGACACCTATCTGGAAGGTAAGGAAAAGGTGGAGGAAGGATTGGCCAAAGGTTTCTTCTACCGCCGCGAGGACGGCAGCGTGTGGGCCGACCTCACCAAGGAGGGACTGGACGAGAAACTGTTGTTGCGCTCCGACGGTACCTCCGTGTACATGACGCAGGACATCGGTACGGCCAAACTGCGCTTCCAGGACTATCCCATCGACAAGATGATATACGTGGTGGGCAACGAACAGAACTACCACTTCCAGGTGCTCAGCATCCTGCTCGACAAATTAGGCTTCAAGTGGGGTAAGGACTTGGTACACTTCTCCTACGGCATGGTGGAGCTGCCCAACGGTAAGATGAAAAGTCGCGAGGGCACCGTGGTGGATGCCGACGACCTCATTCAGACGATGATACAGGATGCCGCCCAGATGAGTGCCGACAAGGTGCTCCGCCTCGAGGACATTACACCGGAGGAGGCGCAGGAAATTGCCCGCATCGTGGGTATGGGTGCCCTGAAATACTTCATTCTGAAGGTGGATGCCCGGAAGAACATGCTGTTCAATCCCGAGGAGTCCATCGACTTCAACGGCAACACGGGTCCCTTCATTCAGTACACCTACGCCCGCATCCGTTCCATACTGCGCAAGGCTAAGGAAAAAGGCATCTCGCTGCCCGACGAACTGCCCCTCACGGCCGAACTGAGCGACAAGGAGATAAGCCTCATACAGCACCTCAACGATTTTGCTCAGGTCGTGCGTCAGGCCGCCGGAGACTACAATCCCTCGTGCATCGCCAACTACTGCTACGAACTGGTGAAAGAGTATAACCAGTTCTACCATGACTTCAGCGTACTGCGTGAGGAAGACGCACAGAAGCAGATTGTCCGTCTGGCCCTGTCGGAAGCCGTGAGCAAGGTTGTCCGCAACGGACTGGGACTGCTGGGTATCGAAGTGCCGGAGAGAATGTAATGGACTCCATCACTTCCGCCCTTTGTGTCGATGCCGCCTGCTCGGGCAATCCCGGCCCGATGGAGTATCGTGGCATACACCTGCCGTCCGGACGCCAGGTGTTCCACTTCGGCCCCATTCCCGGCACGAACAACATCGGCGAGTTCCTCGCCATCGTACACGGGCTGGCACTGCTGAAACAGAAAGGCCTGAAAATGCCCATCTACAGCGACAGCCGCACGGCGCAGACGTGGGTGCGCAACAAGAAGGCAAAGACAACGCTCAAGCGTACCAAAGAGACCGAACAGGCTTTGGACTTGCTGGCAAGAGCCGAACAGTGGTTGCGGACGCACGGCGTGGATGTGCCCATTCTCAAATGGGATACCGACAACTGGGGTGAGATACCCGCAGACTTCGGACGCAAATGAAAATGACAAGAAAGACAAAATACCTGTTATCGCTCACCCTGTTGCTGATGGGTGTGTTCCTTGTGGGCAAGGTTGCTTTCGCCGTCTACAATCGCGAAGTGGAGGCCGTAAGCCCGGGGGATATGTTCCGTATCTGGTGGCATGGCGCGCTGCTCGACCTACGTACTGCGGCCATCATGTTGGTTGTGCCGGCGTTGTTGGTGACGTTCGTGAAGAGAGGCGTTCGCCCCCTGCTGATTGCCTACTTCTGCCTGCTGGCACTGGCTGCCGGGATAGTCACCGTGGGTGACATGATTATGTACGAGTTCTGGGAGTTCAAAATCAGTTCCGTCGTGCTCAGTTACGCCGCCTCGCCCGAAGGAACTACCAATAGCGTGAGCATGGGATTCATCCTCGCTCGGTTGCTTCTCCTGCTTTCATTCGTTCTGCTCATTCTCATTCCGGTCGTGTGGCTGACGCCCAAGCGGTTTGAGGAGAAGAGGAGTATTGTCGCGCCCGTTCTCATCGTGGCACTGGCCCTGCTCCCCATTCGTGTCGGGCAGTGCTACCACCGTGGCACGCTGTTCCGGAGCCATGCGGCGACGAATCCGGTATTCCGATTTGCCACGTCGTTCCTTGACGAACGGGCGTATCGCTGTCCCTCGCCTTATTGCGCTGATGTGGAGGCCGCATACCGTACCGGAAATGAAGTGACCGACACGCTGCTGCGTACCGACCGTCCCAATGTGCTCCTCATCATGATGGAGAGTTTTGGTGGCAAGTTTGTGGAGGAACTGGGAGGCGTCCCCGACGTTGCTCCCAATCTCTCGCGACTCATTCCCGAAGGTATCTTCTGGGAACAGTATTACAACAATTCGTTCCGTACCGACCGCGGTACCGTAAGCGCGCTGTCCGGGTGGATCAGTTATCCCACCATAAGCCCGATGAAACGGCGGGAAATGCACGGCGGTCTGTCATCGCTGGCCCGAAGTTTCAACCGTGCGGGCTACCAAACGGGCTACATGTATGGCGGGCCCATGACCAACATGGGCAAGTATCAGTATATCGCCGACATGGGCTTCGAGGCACTGATGGACGACACGTACTTCACGCCGGAGGAACTGAATTGCAGTTGGGGAGCGCATGATGAGGTGGCGGGCATGAAGATGTTTCGCACCATCGAGCCCATAGATACTGCCGCGCATTGGTTTATGACGTGGATGACGATTTCGAGTCATGAGCCCTGGAACGTGCCTTACAGCCGGCTTGAGGACGAGCGTCTGAACGCCTTTGCTTATGCCGACCACTGTGTGGGAGAGCTCATCGACAGCCTGCGTACCCTGCCTGCGTGGGACAATCTGCTGGTCATCATCATTCCCGACCACGGCTATCTTTACGAACAGACCTACGATACCGGCGACTTCTTCCATGCTCCTATGCTTTGGCTGGGAGGGGCCATCCGGGAGCCGCGACGCATGTCGGTGCTGATGAATCAGAGCGACATTGCCGCCACGCTGTTGGCGCAGATGCGTTTGTCGCATGACGACTACCCGTGGAGCCGCAACGTGCTTAGTCCCGACTATAAGCCTTTCGTCTATTGCAACTATCCTGCCGGGCTGTTTTTTAAGGACGAAACGGGTGAGACGCTTTACGACCTCACCGCCCGAAAGGGCATACCCGTAGGCGAGGTCGCCGACTCGGCCCGGTTGGAGAAAGCACTCTCCATCCTGCGCTGCTCTTATTCCCTAATCCCTAATCCCTAACCCCTTTGCTCAATCTCCTCTCCCGTCTGCCGTTGCGCGTCCACTACTTCTTCTCCGATTGGCTGCTCTATCCGCTAATCTACTACGTGGTACGCTATCGCCGCACCCTCGTCCGGCAGCAACTGGCAACATGTTTTCCGGAAAAGAGTGAGAAGGAACGGAAGGACATAGAACGACGCTTCTACCATTACTTCTGCGACTACATCGTGGAGACACTGAAACTGGCGACTATGCCGCATGAGGAAGTAAAGCGTCGTGTGGAGTTCGTCGGTATGCCGGAGATGCAGGAGAGACTCTCGAAAGCGGGAAAACAGTTCGGTTTCTTCTATCTCGGTCACTACGGAAATTGGGAGTGGATGGCTTCTTTCCCGATGTGGCTCGACAGCCGTTGGCAGGGAGCGCAAATCTATCATCCGCTCTACAATCAGGCGGCAGATAAGTTCTTCATCCGTTTGCGCGAGCAGTTCGGCGGAATCTGCATCCCCATGAAACAGACGTTGCGGCAGATTCTCACCGCACGTAAGGAGGGAAAAAACGAAATCATCGGTTTTATCGCCGACCAGAGTCCCAAGTGGGAGGCTATGCACCACTGGACGGATTTTCTCCATCACAAGACCTCTTTCTTCATCGGAACCGAGAAAATAGCTCGTCAGGTGAATGCCGCACTCTATTACGTCCGTGTCACTCGTCCCCGTCGCGGCTACTATCGTGCCGAGTTGCTGGAAATTGCTCTTAATCCCGATGAAATGGGCGATTTTGAAGCAACCAATCGCTACGCCGCTCTGCTGGAGGAGCAAATCCGGGAGTGTCCCGAACTTTGGCTTTGGACACACAATCGTTGGAAACGTTCTTACGAAGAGTGGCTGCGGACGTGGTGCAAAAAGTAAGACCGTTTTGCGATATAGATTAGATTTTTTATGAATAGAAAGATATATCCCCGCACCGGCGATACGCAAACCGTGTATCTGAATGCCGTAGTGCAAGACCCGTCTATCGAGATTGGCGACTACACGATTTACAATGATTTTGTCTCCGACCCGCGGCTCTTTGAAAAGAACAATGTGCTGTATCATTATCCGATTAACCACGAACGATTGGTAATCGGGCGGTTCTGTTCCATTGCTTGTGGGGCGAAGTTCCTTTTCAACTGCGCCAATCATTCGCTCAAATCCCTGTCCTCCTACACCTTTCCGCTGTTTTATGAGGAATGGGGGCTGAACAAATCCGATGTGGCTACTGCGTGGGACAATCGTGGCAACATCGTCATTGGTAACGATGTGTGGATAGGCTTTGAGGCCGTAATTATGGCGGGCGTACATATCGGCGACGGAGCAATTATCGGCGCACGGGCAGTTGTCACGAAAGATGTTCCGCCTTATTCGATAGTGGGCGGTGTCCCGGCCCGTGAAATACGTAAACGTTTCGATGCTGCCACCATTGAGCGGCTGCAGGCACTGAAGTGGTGGGACTGGCCTGAGGAACGGATTCGGCAGAACTTACCTTATTTGACGGCCGGCGAACTTGACAAACTGCTGTAATCATACAATTATAAGGATGAACAGCGCAGGCTTTATAGTGCTTGCCGGACTTCCTATTCCGGTCAGGAACGGGCGTATAGATAAAAAACTCATACGTATTACAGGATAAAAAGGAAAAAGTTTGTAACTTTGCGATGCTAAAAGGTAACTATCTAAAATGTAATTACACTTATGCGAGTAGCTATTGTAGGCGCCAGTGGCGCAGTAGGGCAGGAATTCCTGCGGGTGCTTGAGGAGCGCCAGTTTCCCATTGACGAACTTCTGTTGTTTGGCAGTCAGCGCAGTGCCGGACAGAAATACACGTTTCGCGGCAAGGAAGTGGAAGTGAAACTTCTGCAGCACAATGACGACTTTCGCGGTGTGGACATCGCTTTTACGAGTGCCGGCGGTGGTACCTCCAAGGAGTTTGCCGACACCATTACCAAATACGGTACCGTGATGATTGACAATTCGTCGGCTTTCCGTATGGATGCTGATGTGCCCCTCGTGGTGCCCGAGTGCAATGCTGAGGATGCCCTCTGTCGCCCCCGCAACATCATCGCCAATCCCAACTGCACGACCATTATGATGGTTGTTGTTCTCCAGTGTTTGGAACGTCTGAGCCACATCCGCCGCATTCATGTTGCCTCTTATCAGGCTGCCAGCGGTGCCGGTGCAGCCGCCATGGCTGAACTCGAACAGCAGTATCGCGAGGTGCTGGACGGGAAGTCCGCCACGGTGGATAAGTTTGCCTATCAGTTGGCCTACAATGTCATTCCTCAGATAGACGTATTCACTGATAACGGCTATACGAAAGAGGAGATGAAGATGTTTAACGAAACCCGCAAAATCATGCACACCGATGCCAGTTGCTCTGCCATGTGCGTCCGTGTTCCCAGTTTGCGCAGCCACAGCGAGGCCGTATGGGTGGAGACCGAAAGCCCCGTTACTCCGGAGGCATTCGCACAGGCCATTCGTGACGGTCAGGGCGTGCAGCTTATGGATGATCCCGCCAACAAGGTTTATCCCATGCCCCTCTTCTTGGCGGGTAAGGACGATATTTATGTCGGTCGCATCCGTAAGGACCTGGCGAACCCCAACGGACTCACTTTCTGGCTTGTGGGTGACCAAATCAAGAAAGGTGCCGCTCTGAATGCCGTACAGATAGCGGAATATCTGGTGGAGCAAGGCACATTTGGGAAGTCCGAATAAGGTTCCCTGAATCGCAGGATGGGATAATAATCAAGTTGTCAGTTCTTCTTATGCAGGAACTGACAACTTTTTTTCTTGGATGTAAGCATTCGGGAAAGGATGATTCCCTTTAGCTTTATTGCACATCTATATTCATATCGCTTGCATATATGCAGAAAAAAGAGTAATTTTGCCCATGTAAAATGAATAAAACCTGAATATATGGGCAAAAAGGAAAGCCGCTTGGAGGTGATTAAGATGCTTATCTCAAGTCAGGAACTCTCGAAACAGGATGAACTGATGACGGAGTTGGAGAAAGCGGGCTACCCTACGGCGCAGGCCACGTTGAGCCGCGATTTGAAGAAACTGCGGATAATAAAGGCGCAGAACGCGGAGGGACGCTACGTGTATGTGATGCCTGCCGACCGTGCCTACCGCAGTGTGAGCGATACGCACATGACGGTAACGGCTATGAACCGTCTGGGGGTGCTGACGGTGAAGTTCTCGGGTAACATGGCGGTTATCAAGACCCTGCCGGGGCACGCGTCGCATGTGGCGTATGATATAGACCATGCCGGTCTTGACTGCGTTGTGGGTACAGTGGCCGGTGATGATACGGTTATGCTTGTGTTGGAGGAAGGTGTGGAACGGACAGAGGTGCTGAATGCGCTTTCACAAGTTTTGCCGTTTGCAAAGGATTAAGTGTAATGAGCCGCTTCGGTGCGCTCGATTTTTGATAAAATAAAGAATATGAATAACGAATACAATGATGGGATAGAGGTGATGGTGGCCGATGCCAGTCACGAGAAGTATGTGGATATCATCTTGCAGACGATTGCTGACAGTGCAGCCAAGCGCGGCAGTGGAATCGTGAATCGCACGCATGAGTATCTGGCTCAGAAGATGCGCGACTGCAAGGCGGTCATTGCCCTGGCCGGCCCCGAAAAGGAGTTTGCCGGGTTCTGCTACATTGAGAGTTGGGAACACACGCACTACGTGGCCAATTCGGGACTTATCGTCGTGGAGAAGTTCCGCAAGCATCATTTGGCTACGCGCATCAAACAGTTGGCTTTCACCCTGAGCCGCTTGCGCTGGCCGAAGGCTAAACTTTTCGGACTGACCAGTCAGACCGCCGTCATGCGCATCAATCATGCTTTGGGCTATCGTCCGGTGGCCTTCTCCGAACTGACTAACGACGATGCTTTCTGGTGCGGATGCGGTACACCGGGGCATCCTTGTTGCGTCAATTTCGATGTTCTGGAGCGTTCCGGTCGCAAATATTGCGTCTGCACGGGAATGCTCTACGACCCTGCAGAGCACGAAAATGACCCGTTGCCCGTGCAACTGCCCGATGAGGTGATAGAGAAAATAAAGAAATTGTCGGATTGCTAAATGACAGAATCAAGATATGGAACAGAAGAAGAAAGTGGTAGTCGCCTTTAGTGGCGGACTGGACACCAGTTACACGGTGATGTATCTGGCGCGCGAAATGGGATATGAGGTATATGCGGCTTGTGCCAATACGGGCGGTTTCAGTGCCGAGCAGTTGCAGCAGAACGAAGAGAATGCGTATAAGCTGGGAGCTACGAAGTACGTGACCCTGGACGTGACGCAGGAGTATTACGAAAAGTCTTTGAAGTATATGATTTTCGGTAACGTGCTTCGTAACAACTGTTATCCTATCTCTGTCTCCTCGGAGCGTATCTTCCAAGCACTGGCCATTGCGCGTTATGCCAATGAAATCGGGGCGTCTGCTATTGCTCATGGTTCTACCGGAGCCGGCAACGACCAGATTCGTTTCGATATGACTTTCCTCGTCATGGCTCCCGGGGTGGAGATTATCACGCTCACCCGCGACAAGAATCTGAGTCGGCAGGAAGAGGTGGACTATCTGAACCAGCATGGTTTCACTGCCGATTTTACCAAACTGAAATACAGTTATAACGTTGGAATATGGGGCACAAGCATCTGCGGTGGCGAGATTCTCGACTCCAAGCAGGGACTGCCCGAATCCGCTTACCTGAAGCATCCCACCAAGGAGGGCAGCGAGTTACTTCGCCTCGGTTTTGAGAAAGGCGAGCTTTGTTCAGTAAATGGCGTGCATTACGACGATAAGATTAAGGCCATACAAGCAGTGGAGGAAATAGGAGCCTCTTATGCCATCGGTCGCGATTGTCATGTGGGCGACACCATTGTCGGCATCAAGGGACGTGTGGGCTTCGAAGCCGCCGCTCCCATGCTCATCATTGGTGCGCACCGTTTCTTAGAGAAATACACCCTTTCAAAGTGGCAGCAATACTGGAAAGAGCAGGTGGCCAACTGGTATGGAATGTTCCTTCACGAGAGCCAGTATCTGGAGCCCGTAATGCCTGACATTGAGGCCATGCTCACGAGCAGTCAGCGTCATGTCAATGGCGAGGTGACTCTCGAACTGCGACCCTATTCATTCCAGACCGTGGGTTGTGACACTCCTGATGATTTGGTGAAGAATAAGTTAGGCGAATACGGCGAGGGAGCCAAAGGATGGACTAGTGAAGAAGCTAAGGGCTTCATCAAAGTCTCTTCCACTCCTCTGCGTGCTTACTATTTGGCTCATCCCGACGAAAAGAGATAAGACGATGGTAAAGGTTGGAATATTGGGAGCGGCAGGTTACACCGGAGGCGAACTTATCTGTGTACTGCTGGGACATCCTGAAGCAGAAATTGTGTTTGCCCATTCGGAGAGCAATGCCGGAAATCCCGTTGCGAGTGTTCACGGCGGCCTGTTGGGCGACACCGATATGGTATTCTCCAGTGAGATGCCTTTCTCGGAGGTGGATGTTGTGTTCTTTTGCTTCGGGCACGGAAAGAGCGAACAATTCCTGAAAGAACATACAATTCCGGAGCATGTGAAAATTATCGACTTGGCTCAGGACTTCCGCATTCGGGGCAATCATGATTACGTTTATGGTTTGCCCGAACTGAATGCAGAACTCATCCGCAACGCCCGCCATGTGGCCAATCCCGGTTGTTTTGCCACGGCCATACAGTTGGCCTTGTTGCCCGCCGCTCAGATGGGACTGCTGACGGAGCCCGTCTCGGTGAATGCCATCACGGGCAGTACGGGAGCCGGTCAGAAGCCTTCTGCTACCACGCATTTCTCGTGGCGCACGGGTAATCTCAGTATCTATAAGCCGTTTACTCATCAACATCTGGCCGAAATACGTCAGTCGCTCACTCAAGTAATTCCCTCTTTGGAGACTGACAATGCACTGCCCCCCATCGACTTCATACCCTATCGCGGGGGCTTTGCCCGTGGCATTTTCTGTACGGCCGTTGTCCGGTGTGCTACAGCCAATAGTACCCATGATTTTGTGTCAGGCTATAAAGAGTTCTACCGGAGTGCCGCTTTCACGCATTATTGCGATTGGTCTATTAACCTGAAGCAGGTGGTGAATACCAACAAGTGCCTCGTACACGTGGATGTCTTTGACGACAAACTGCTCATTACCTCCTGCATCGACAATCTGCTGAAAGGTGCTGTCGGTCAGGCTGTGCAGAATATGAATCTTATGTTCGGACTTGACGAATGTGCGGGGCTTCGCCTCAAGGCTTCGGCTTTCTGAAATAACCTCATTCTTAATCGTAGCATTATCAAATTATAGAACCGATGAAACTTTTCGATGTATATCCTCTTTTCAATATAGCCATAACCCGCGGTCTCGGCTGTAACGTTTGGGACGAGAACGGACAGCAGTATCTCGACCTCTACGGCGGTCATGCCGTTATTTCCATAGGGCATGCCCATCCTCATTACGTGGAGGCTGTGAGCCGTCAGGTCGGCACGTTGGGCTTCTACTCCAATTCTGTCATCAATCCCCTGCAGCAGCAGCTTGCTGCCCGTCTGGGTAAGGTATGCGGTTATGAGGACTACCAGTTATTCCTCATCAACAGTGGAGCTGAGGCCAACGAGAATGCCCTGAAACTGGCCTCTTTCCATACCGGACGTACACGCATATTGGCCGTCCAAAAGGCATTCCACGGCCGTACATCGCTGGCCGTGGAGGCAACGGACAATCCGAAAATCATAGCTCCGGTGAATGCCAACGGACATGTCACCTATTTGCCCCTGAACGACCTTCCGGCATGGGAGGCGGAATTGGCTCAAGGTGATGTCGCTGCCGTTATCTTAGAGTGCATCCAAGGCGTGGGAGGCATCCGCATGGTCACTCCCGAATTTGCTCAAGGGCTGTCTGCTGCCTGTCAAAAGCATGGGGCGGTGCTCATCTGCGACGAAATTCAATGCGGTTATGGCCGCAGCGGAAAATTCTTTGCCCATCAGTGGTTAGGCATTCGTCCCGACATCATCACGATGGCCAAAGGCATTGCCAACGGCTTCCCCATGGGTGCCGTGCTCATCTCTCCCCGCTTCGAACCCGTCTATGGACAATTAGGCACAACGTTTGGCGGTAACCATCTGGCCTGTGCGGCCGCCCTTGCCGTCCTGGATGTTATGGAGGACGAAAAACTTGTAGAAAATGCCGATGAAATGGGACGTTATCTGTTGGCCGAATTGCGGAAACTGCAACAGGAGAACTCCCACATCGTCGATGTACGTGGCCGTGGCCTCATGATAGGCATCGAGCTTGACGTGCCCCATAAGACCGTTCGCGAGCCTCTCATCTACGACGAACATATTTTTACCGGTTGTTCCGGAACGAATCTTCTGCGCTTGCTTCCGCCCCTGTGCCTGAAGAAAGAACACGCCGATGAGTTCCTGAGTAAGTTCCGGAGTGTATTGGCAAGTCTGTAAAAGGATGCTTTAACCTCGTAATCCCGAAACACATGAAATCATTTATCAACGTTGAAGACCTCGGCCCGTTAGACAAGGCTTTGGCTGAGGCTTTGGAAATAAAACAAGACCGTTACAAGTATCAACATCTGGGCCGCAACAAGACCCTGCTGATGATATTCTTTAACAATTCGCTGCGCACACGCCTTTCGACGCAGAAGGCAGCCATGAATTTAGGCATGAATGTCATCGTTCTGGACGTGAATGCCGGAGCGTGGAAATTAGAGACGGAACGTGGCGTCATTATGAACAGCGACAAGAGCGAGCACCTGTTGGAAGCCATTCCCGTGATGGGCTGTTACTGCGACATCATCGGGGTACGCTCTTTTGCCGGACTGAAAGACCGGGAATACGATTACGCCGAAACCGTGCTCCAACAATTTATCCGGTACAGCGGAAAACCCGTCTTCGCCATGGAGACGGCTACCGTGCACCCCTTGCAAGCCTTTGCCGACCTGATTACCGTTAAGGAATACTGTCCGACAAAGAAAGCCAAAGTCGTTCTCACGTGGGCACCCCATTGCCGTGCCCTGCCGCAGGCGGTGCCCAACTCGTTTGCCCAGTGGATGCAGGCCGCGCCGGATGTAGACCTTGTTGTCACCCACCCTCGGGGCTACGAGCTCGACCCGCAGTTTGTGGGCGACGCCCGTGTGGAGTACGACCAGTTGAAGGCTCTGGAAGGCGCCGACTTTGTGTATGCCAAGAACTGGAGCAATCCGGGTGTTACAAATCCGGCCGATTACGGAAAGATAACCTGCGAAGATATGTCATGGACTATTGATGCAGCGCACATGGCGCGGACAAACAACGGAAAGTTCATGCACTGCCTCCCTGTCCGTCGTGGACTTATCGTGACCGACGACGTCATCGAAGGCCCCAACTCCATCGTCATTCCGGAAGCTGCCAACCGCGAAATCTCCTGCTCGGTAGTTTTGAAACGCATGCTATCTTGTTTGTAAGGAGTAGAGAATAGGGATTAGAGATTCGGGAATTATCCATTATTTCCCGGTTCTCTAATCCCTATTTTTTTATGCCCTAATCTTTAATTTTTCAAAATAACCCGTGCCCGTTCCAATGCCACGTCGATGTGCGGGCAGATGTGGTCGGGATTTATGGTCGAGTAGAATCCGGCCTTCTCCAGTTGTGTATGCACTTTCGGGGTAACACCGGAAAGTATGACGTGAACACCGTCCTCATGATTCATTTGAATAAGGTTCAGTAAATTATGGATGCCCGTACTGTCGATGAAAGGCACGCGGCGCATTCGTATGATCTGAACCTTTGTTTTTTGTCCGTGGTCCAGCGTGCCCATCAGGTCGTCAAACTTATTGGCGATACCGAAGAAATACGGCCCGTTGATTTCATACACCGCACACCCCTCCGGTATGATAAGATGTTCGTCATTGAGCTGCATATCGGCCTCCTCGGCAGGGTCGATTTCGTCCCTGATAACCGAAATCTCCGTTGTTTCCATGACACGCTTGATAAACAAGGCACAAGCGATGACCAGTCCCATCTCGATGGCAATGGTAAGGTCGAAAATAACCGTCAGCAGGAACGTAACGATAAGTACCGTAACGTCACTCTTTGGGTTGCGGAGCAGACCCCGGAAAGAACGCCATCCGCTCATGTTGTAACTGACGATGACCAAAACGGCCGCCAGCGAAGCCATGGGAATGTACTTGGCATACGGCATGAGCAACAGCAGAATGAGCAACAGCACCACGGCATGGATGAGGCCCGCTATGGGCGTGCGTCCGCCGTTGTTGATATTTGTCATGGTGCGTGCTATGGCTCCCGTGGCCGGTATTCCGCCGAATATGGGCGTTACCATGTTCGCCACGCCCTGTGCGATAAGTTCCATGTTCGAGTCGTGACGGTCGCTGATGGCACCGTCTGCTACGGTTGCCGAGAGCAGACTCTCGATGGCCCCTAGTATGGCGATGGTGAACGCCACCGGCATAAGCGTCTGCACCATTTCAAACGTGATGGTCGGCACCTGCATCGGCGGCAGTTGCGACCGGATGTGGAAGCGGTCGCCGATGGTGTCGATGCCCGTAATGCCGTACTGTTTCAGGATGAGCACCCCCACCGTACCCACGATGATGCACCAGAGCGAGCCCGGAATCTTGTTCAGAACCGGTATCGAACGGAATGCGCGTGGGGACAGTATGATAATCAGTATGCCCACTGCGGCCACGATAAAGTTCCAGAGATTGAAGGAACCGATATTCTTTGCGTAACATACCCATTTTCCGATGAAGTCGCCCGGTGTCTTCAGGGGCACCCGAACCACTTCGCCGGCTTCCGTCACGGCCTCCTGTGTCAGTCCCAATACGTCGCCCATCTGCGTGGTGAAGATGGTGACGGCAATGCCCGCTGTGAATCCGATGATGATGGGGTAGGGAATAAACTTGATGACGGCCCCCAACCGGAATATGCCCAACGCCACCAAAATGACGCCTGCCAGCATGGTGGCAATCAGCAGTCCGTGCAGTCCGTACTGAGGATTATTGACGATGCCGTAGATGATGACAATGAAGGCACCCGTCGGCCCTCCGATTTGTACTTTCGTTCCGCCGAGGAGCGAAATAAGAAATCCGGCCACGATGGCCGTCACTATGCCTTTTTCGGGTGTTACTCCGGAGGCGATGCCGAATGCGATAGCCAGCGGCAGTGCCACGATGCCCACGATGATGCCCGCCATCAGGTCTTTCATGAACGTCTCGCGGTTGTACTCTTTCAGGCAATCCAGCAGTCTCGGTCTCAGTTTTAGTTCCATATCTTTGTCAATTTTGCCGCAAAGGTACGTATAATTCGTAATTATTTGTCCTCTTTATTCGCAATTATTTCTTATCTTTGTCGCATATTTTGACTAAAATCAATAATTAAATACTAAAAACTATGTTTGAAGGACAACCCAAGGGGCTTTATGCACTGGCCCTCGCCAACACGGGAGAACGTTTTGGCTACTACACGATGCTTGCTGTGTTTACGCTGTTTCTGCAGGCCAACTTCGGTCTCACGCCTACTGATTCGATTGGTATTTATTCCAATTTTCTCATGTTCGTCTACTTCCTTCCGCTCTTCGGCGGTATGGCAGCCGACAGATGGGGCTACGGCAAGATGGTCACCATCGGCATCTTCATCATGCTGCTGGGTTACATCCTGCTTGCCATACCTGCCGGAGCCGGTGCTACGGCCTATGCGTTCATGTACGGTGCCTTAGCTTTGGTTTGTGTCGGAACCGCCTTATTCAAGGGAAACCTACAGGTGATGGTGGGTAATATGTACGACGCTCCCGAATACGCCGGTAAGCGCGACGCCGCTTTCTCCATCTTCTATATGGCCATCAACATCGGTGCCATGTTCGCCCCCACGGCCGCTATCAAGGCGATGGAATATGCCCAATCCATCGGATTTTCCGAGGCAGACTCCTATCATTTCGCCTTTGGCGTAGCCTGCCTGTCACTGATTGTCAGCATAGCCATCTACTACGGCTTCCGTTCCACATTTCGCTCGGCTGAGGGGGGTAAAGTTAAGGCTGCCGTTCAAGTCGCCGAGGCCGCTCCCGCTCAGGAACTGACGAAAGAAGAAACGCGCTCGCGCATTGTAGCCCTGTGTTTGGTATTCGCCGTGGTTATCTTCTTTTGGATGGCCTTCCATCAGAACGGTGCCACGCTGACCCAGTTTGCCAAAGACTACACCGCAACCTCCAGCACGGGGCTTGAGAGTATGATGTTTGATGTGCGCAACCTCGTGGCCGTCATTTTCTTCGTCTATGCCCTGTTTGGTGTCTTTCAGAGCAAAACGACAAAGGAGCGCGGGATTTCTGCAGCCGTCATCGTTGCCGTTTTGGCTTATTTGGGCTATCAGTACACCAACCTGCCCGAGAGCGTGAAAGTCGATGCCCCCATCTTCCAACAGTTCAATCCCTGCTTTGTGGTTGCCCTTACGCCTGTCAGTCTGGCCATCTTCGGTGCTTTGGCCAAGCGTGGCAAAGAACCTTCGGCACCCATGAAGATTGCGTTGGGTATGTTGGTTGCCGCAGCAGCCTACTTCATTATGATAGCCGGTTCCGTGGAAGCTCCGATGCCGGCTTTCGATGAGGCTACCGGACAGACCCTTCATATGGCCGACTTTAGCCCCAACTTGCTGATTAGCACCTATCTCGTCCTGACCTTCGCCGAGCTGTTGCTCTCCCCCATGGGTATCTCTTTCGTATCGAAAGTAGCTCCTCCCAAGTTCAAGGGCCTGATGATGGGCGGTTGGTTTGTGGCCACCGCGCTGGGAAATAAACTTGTTTTCATCCCCGGTTTGCTTTGGGGCAAAATCGAACTCGTTCAGATATGGGGCCTGTTGGCCGGCATCTGCATCCTCAGCTTCCTGTTCCTGATGTCGCAGATGAAGAAAATCCGAAAGGTTTCCTAAGTCAGTTATCCGGAAGTGACACCTAAAGTCAAAGGATTTACCATGGGCAGCATTGCCGCTGCCTCCTACGGACTGAATCCACTCTTCGCCCTTCCCCTCTATCGGGAAGGGATGGGGGTGGATTCAGTCCTTTTCTTTCGTTACGCTTTTGCCATCGGCATGATGGCCGTGCTGCTGCGCATCCGGCGGATGGACATGCGTGTGCGCCGCCGCGAGTGGCCCCTGCTGGCCCTCTACGGCCTGTTGTTCTCCGCCAGCAGCCTGTTTTTGTTCTTGAGTTACAACTACATGGACGCCGGCATCGCCTCCACCATCCTCTTCGTCTACCCCGTCATGGTGGCCCTCATCATGGCCCTGTTTTTCGGAGAACGCATTTCGTGGCTCACGCGGGTGTGCATCGTGCTGGCCGTGTTCGGCGTCTCGCTGCTGACGAAGCCCGGCGGCGGTTCCACCGTCTCGGTGCTCGGCGTAATCTTCGTGCTCCTGTCCTCACTCTCCTATGCCATCTATATTGTGGGTGTCAATCGCTCCTCCATAGCCCGCATGCCGTCCCCGAAGCTGACGTTCTATGCCCTCTGCTTCGGCATCCTCATCTACATCGTCCGGCTCGACGGACTGACAACTTTGCAGTTTCCCGTCTCGCCGCTCGGCTGGGTGTGCGCCTTTTGCCTCGCCCTGTTCCCGACGATAATCTCCCTCGTGGCCATGACCGTCAGCATCCGCAACATCGGCAGCACGTCGGCCGCCGTCTTGGGTGCCCTGGAGCCCATCACGGCCCTGCTCGTCGGTACGCTGGTGTTTGGCGAACGGCTGACGCTGCGCCTCTGCCTCGGCGTTGTCCTCATACTGATTGCCGTGACGTTGCTTGTGGCCGGAAAGAAAATTTACTACACCCTGCTCGCCCTCCGTCACAAGGCCTGAAAAACAAGACGCCCGTCTTTCGTTCATAAGACGGGCGTCTTACATCTGCAAGACGGGCGTTTTTCGCGTGAAAGACGCCCGTCTTGTTTTTTCGCCCTCTCGGGAACTAAAATCGGAATAGTGCGGGGAAAGTTTGAATTTCTCAATAACTTTTACTATCTTTGCCGTCTCTTTGGCCTCGTTCTTGTAAGTTTTACATCGTGGGACAGAGCCGGAAACGGGTGAATGCCCCGCGCTGAGGCGAAGAAACGTTTTAAGAATTTGTAGATAGTATATATAAAGATAGAAAAACAATGAACACATCATTTGAGAAAGTCGATGCGCTGAATGGCCTTATCACCATGCAGATTGAAAAGGCAGACTATGCCGAGAACGTAGAAAAAGAGTTGAAGAACTTCCGCAAGAAGGCCAATATGCCCGGCTTCCGTGTAGGTCAGGTGCCCATCGGTCTGATTCGCAAACGCTTCGGTACCGAGGTGAAGGCTGAGGCCGTGGATAAGCTGATTCGCGAGAAGCTCTACGGCTACATCCGCGACGAGAAACTGAACGTACTGGGCGAGCCTCTCCCCAACGAGGAGAAGACGCCGCAGGTGGACTTCGCCGCACAGGATGACTTCACGTTCGTCTTCGACGTGGCCCTCGCTCCCGAGTTCGACGCTACGCTGACGGACAAGGACGCCCTGGACTTCTACACCATCGCGGTGGACGACGACATGGTGTCGAAGCAGGTGGAGTCTTACGCCGGCCGCAACGGTCAGCACGTGAAAGTGGACAGCTACGAGCCCCGCGACATGGTGAAGGGCTTGCTGGCCGAACTGGATGCCGAGGGCAATCCGAAGGAAGGCGGCGTGCAGGTGGAAGGTGCCGTCATGCTGCCCGACTACATGAAGAACGACGAGGAGAAGGCCAAGTTTGCCGATGCCAAGGTGAACGATGTGCTCGTCTTCAATCCCGCGAAGGCTTACAACGACAACGCCACGGAGCTGGCTTCGCTGCTGCGCCTGAAGAAGGAGGAAGTGGCCGACATGAAGGGCAACTTCAGCTTCCAGGTGGAGGAAATCACCCGCTACCAGCCCGCAGCCGTAGACCAGACCCTTTTCGACCGCGTCTTCGGAGAAGGCAATGTGAAGAGCGAGGAAGAGTTCCGCGCCCGCATCAAGGCACAGATGGAGGCACAGTTCCTCAACGACAGCGAGTTTAAGTTCATGCTCGACCTGCGCAAGCACCTCATGGAGCGTGTGGGCAAGGTGGAATATCCCGAAACGATGCTCAAGCGCATCATGCGCCTGAACAACCCCGACAAGGACGAGAAGTTCGTGGACGACAACTTCGAGCGCAGTCTGGAGGAACTGACGTGGCAGCTCATCAAGGAACAACTGACCAAGCAGTTCGAGATTAAGCTGACGCAGGACGACGTGCTGACTGCTGCCAAGACGGTGGCCAAGATGCAGTTTGCCCAGTACGGCATGATGGAAGTGCCCGAAGAGGTGCTGAACAACTATGCCCAGGAAATGCTGAAGAAGAAGGATCAGACGGAAAATCTCGTGACCCGCGCCATCGAGCAGAAGATTGCCGCCGCCGCCAAGAGCACGGTGAAGCTGAACGAGAAGACCGTGACGCTCGACGAGTTCAACAATATGTTTAAGGACTAAGTCTCCGAAACCCGAATACCGGTCCGGCAGTGGCCCCGTGGGGCCTGCTGCCGGCCGCAAGGAGTTTCGCATTCGTAAAGAGTATGTGATATGAACGAGTTTAGGAAATACGCGACCAAACATCTGGGGATGAACAGCATGGTGCTTGACGATGTCATCAGCATGCAGAACAACTATCTCAATCCCTACATTCTGGAGGAACGCCAGTTGAACGTGACCCAAATGGACGTCTTCTCGCGTCTGATGATGGACCGCATCATCTTTCTCGGCACGCAGATCGACGACTATACGGCCAATACGCTGCAGGCGCAACTCCTCTTCCTCGACCAGGCCGACCCGGGAAAAGACATCAACATCTACATCAACTCCCCCGGCGGCAGCGTGTATGCCGGACTGGGCATCTACGACACGATGCAGTTCGTCAAGAGCGATGTAGCCACCATCTGCACGGGTATGGCCGCCTCCATGGCCGCCGTTCTGCTCGTGGCAGGCAAGGAGGGCAAGCGCAGTGCGCTCACGCACAGTCGTGTGATGATTCATCAGCCGATGGGCGGAGCGCAGGGACAGGCCAGTGACATAGAGATTACGGCTCGGGAAATACAGAAACTGAAGCAGGAACTCTATACCATCATCGCCGACCACAGTCACCGCCCCTACGACAAAGTGTGGGCCGACAGCGACCGCGACTACTGGATGACCGCCGCAGAGGCCAAGGAATACGGCATGATAGACCAAGTGCTGGTGAAGAAGGAACCGATTGAAGAGCCAAAAGTTGGCGAATAAAAACCGATGATTTTCGGATTACGATAAGATAAGACAGGAGAAGAGTGGCAAAGAAAGTTTGTTCGTTTTGCGGCCGTTCGGAGAAAGAGGTGCCCCTGCTCATAACGGGGCTTACGGGCTTTATCTGCAACGACTGTGCCGAGGCTGCCTACCAGATTGTGGAGGAGAACCTGAAAAGTCCGGCCGGGGCAAAGGGGAAAGATTTTGACTTCTCGATGGAAGAACTGCCGAAGCCTTCGGAAATCAAGGAGTTCATGGATCGTTATGTCATCGGACAAGACGATGCCAAGCGTTACCTTGCCGTTAGCGTTTACAACCACTACAAGCGGTTGCAGCAGGGAGGCGACGATGATGTGGAGATTGAAAAATCGAACATCCTCATGGTCGGCCCGACGGGTACGGGAAAGACCTTGCTGGCGCGCACCGTGGCCCGGTTGCTGAAAGTGCCTTTTACGATAGTCGATGCCACGGTGCTCACCGAGGCCGGCTATGTCGGGGAGGACGTGGAAAGCATCCTGAGCCGCCTTGTACAGGTGGCCGACGGCGATGTGGCGATGGCCGAGAGAGGTATCGTTTTCATCGATGAAATCGACAAAATCGCACGCAAGATGGACAATCCGAGCATTACGCGGGATGTCAGTGGCGAGGGCGTGCAGCAGGGATTGCTGAAACTGTTGGAGGGCAGCATCGTGAACGTTCCCCCCAAGGGTGGCCGCAAGCATCCCGACCAGGACTACCTGCACGTGGACACGCACAATATATTGTTCATCTGCGGAGGTGCGTTCGACGGCATCGAGAAAAAGATTGCCCAACGCCTCAATACCCACGTCGTGGGTTTCAATTCGGTACAGCACACCCGGCAGATTGACAAGCAGAACCTGATGAAATACATTCAGCCCCAGGACTTGAAGTCTTTCGGTCTGATTCCCGAAATCATCGGTCGTCTGCCGGTGCTGACCTACCTTAATCCGCTGGATCGTGAAGCCCTGCGCCGCATTTTGGTGGAACCCAAGAACTCTTTGCTGAAGCAGCAGGTGAAACTTTTCGCCATGGACGGCATCACGCTGGAGTTCGCCCCCGAGACGCTCGACTATATCGTGGACAAGGCGATGGAGTTCAAGCTCGGTGCCCGCGGTCTGCGTTCCATCATGGAGACACTGATGATAAAATTGCAGTACGAAGCCCCCACCACGCGGAAACGCGGCGAAAAGATAGTTATTACTAAGGAGTATGCCCGGGAGCAGCTCGAAAGTTCCTTTTTGCAGGAGGCGGCCGAAGCCTGATAGAATAAGGATTTAACAAAGATTAACATAAAATAAAAGTCCCAAGGTTTGCGCCTTTGGGACTTTTTTTTATAACTTTGTGAAATGATAATAGCAAAAAGTAGGGATTGTGGCAGACGTAAATCTTAGTGACAAACTGAAAAAACACTTTGGCTTTGATTCGTTCAAGGGCGATCAGGAAGCTATTATCCGCAATGTGCTTGCGGGGCGTGATACCTTTGTGCTGATGCCTACGGGCGGCGGAAAGAGTCTCTGTTATCAGCTCCCCGCTCTGATTATGGAAGGCACGGCCATTGTCATTTCGCCGCTGATTGCGCTGATGAAGAATCAGGTGGATGCCATCCGCATGCTGAGTGAGGACGACGGCATAGCCCACTTTATCAACTCTTCGCTGACGAAGTCCGAGATAGACCGGGCGAAGGAAGACATCCGTTCGGGATGCACCAAGTTGCTCTATGTGGCCCCGGAAAGCCTGACGAAGGAGGAGAACATCGAATTTCTGCGCAGCGTGAAAATATCGTTCTATGCGGTGGACGAGGCACATTGTATCTCGGAATGGGGGCATGACTTCCGTCCCGAATACCGCAAGATACGCCCCATTGTGCAGAATATCGGCGTGGCTCCCATCATCGCACTGACAGCTACGGCCACCGACAAGGTGCGTGGCGACATTATGAAAAACCTTGGCATGACGGATGCGAGGGAGTTTCGTAGCTCATTCAACCGGCCCAATCTTTATTATGGTATTCGGGCCAAAACCAATGAGGTGGACAAGGATATTGTCCGTTTCATCCGGCAGCATACGGGAAAAAGCGGCATCATTTATTGCCTGAGCCGCAAGAAGGTGGAGGAATTGGCCGAATTTCTTCGGGTGAACAAGATAAATGCCAAGCCCTATCATGCGGGCATGGACGCTCAGCAGCGCAGCGAGACGCAGGACGATTTCATAATGGAGCGTATCGACGTGATTGTGGCGACGATAGCTTTCGGTATGGGTATCGACAAACCGGATGTGCGTTTTGTCATTCACTACGACATTCCGAAGAGTCTGGAAGGCTACTATCAGGAGACGGGCCGGGCCGGACGCGACGGCGGAGAAGGACTGTGTATCACATACTATGCCCGGAAAGACCTGCAAAAATTAGAGAAGTTCATGGAAGGCAAACCGCTGAGCGAACAGGATATCGGCCGGCAGTTGCTCATGGAAACGGCGGCCTATGCCGAAAGTTCGGTGTGCCGGCGGAAGATGCTCCTGCATTATTTCGGCGAAACTTATCCCACGGAGAACTGCGGAAACTGCGACAACTGCTTGCATCCGCACGAAAGTGTCGAGGCCGGTGAACAGTTGATGAAGGTGCTGAAGGTGGTGCGCGACGTGAAGGAGAACTTTAAGATACCGCATATCATAGATGTACTGGTGGGGAGAAGTACCGAAGAGGTGCTGGCTCATAAGCATAATCAACTGACTTCCTTTGGTATAGGCGGTGATACTCCTCCCCGCTTTTGGAATGCGGTCATCAGGCAGGGTATGCTGGCCGGGTATCTGCGCAAGGAGGTGGAGAACTACGGGCTTATAAAGCTCACCAACGCAGGATGGATGTTTATGCGGACGCCTCAGCCTTTCAGCGTCATCGAAGACCACGAGTTTACCGATGCGGACTACGAACTGGCTTCCACGGCGGCCCTGGACGAGCCTCTGCTGGCCATGCTCAAGGATTTGCGGCGCAGCATTGCGAACCGGACGGATAAGGCTCCTTATCTCATCTTCCAGGATTCGGCTCTGGAGGATATGGCCACGATGTACCCTGTCACGATGGAGGAGTTGCAGAATATCCAGGGAGTGAGTGAGGGTAAGGCAAAGCGTTTCGGAAAAGAGTTTTGCGAACTGATTGCACGGCATTGTGAGGAAAACGACATCGAGCGGCCGGAAAATCTTCGGGTGCGCTCACTCGCTAAGGATAACAAACCGAAGCAGAAGGTGATGATTATTCAGAAAATCGACTTGAAGGTGAGCCTTGAGGACATTGCCGATGCCTGCAATTTGGAATTTGAGGACTTGCTCACCGAGGTGGAGGCTATCGTGTATAGCGGGCTGAAACTGAATATCGACTACTACATAAACGAGGTGATGGACGAAGACCATATGCTTGATATTTATGAGTATTTCGAAGAGGCGGAAACCGATGATTTAGACGAGGCTTTGGACGAGCTTGGCCCGGATTATACGGAAGAGGAAGTGCGTCTCGTGCGCATTAAGTTCTACAGCGAGATGGCAAACTGACCGTAGGTTTTTAGCATTTCTTAAGGTTTTGGGGAGGATGAAATAAACGGGTTTATTTTGTCTTCCGAAGGATTTGTCGTATCTTTGTACCCAAATATCGTAAAACTGACATTTTATGGCATCATTTCTCACAGACAGAATCGTCATGGACGGCTTGACCTATGACGATGTTTTGTTGGTACCGGCTTATAGCGAGGTACTGCCCCGAACCGTTGATCTGACGACGAAGTTCTCACGCAACATTGAGTTGAAAATCCCGTTTATCTCGGCAGCCATGGATACCGTTACCGAGGCTGCAATGGCTATTGCCATCGCTCGCGAAGGCGGTATCGGTGTCATTCACAAGAATATGTCCATAGAAGAGCAGGCCCGTCAGGTGGCCATCGTAAAGCGTGCGGAGAACGGCATGATTTATGATCCGGTGACTATCAACCGCGGAAAGACGGTGGCTGACGCTCTCTGGATTATGGCCGAGTACCATATCGGCGGTATTCCCGTTGTGGATGATGACAACCGTCTGGTGGGTATCGTTACGAACCGTGACCTGCGTTTCGAGCAGAATCAGAACCGGCCGATAGAGGAGGTGATGACGAGTGAGAATATCGTGACAACGCATACGGAGACAGACCTCTTTGCGGCCGCACAGATATTGCAGGAGAACAAAATTGAGAAGTTGCCGGTGGTGGATGCCGAAAACCATCTTATCGGTCTGATTACCTATAAGGATATAACCAAGGCCAAGGACAAACCCATGGCTTGCAAGGACGCCAAGGGACGCTTGCGCGTGGCTGCCGGTGTGGGTGTGACAGCGGACACGATGGAGCGCATGAGTGCATTGGTGGAGGCCGGTGCCGACGCGATTGTGATTGATACCGCGCATGGTCACTCGAAGTTTGTCATCGAGAAACTGCGTGAGGCTAAGGCTGCATTCAAGAACGTGGATATTGTGGTCGGTAATGTGGCCACGGGCGAGGCTGCACTCGCACTGGTGGAAGCCGGTGCCGACGGAGTGAAAGTCGGAATTGGCCCGGGCAGTATCTGCACGACACGCGTCGTGGCCGGTGTGGGCGTGCCCCAGCTTTCGGCCGTTTACGATGTTGCCAGTGCATTGGCCGGAACGGGTGTGCCTCTGATTGCAGACGGCGGACTGCGTTATTCGGGTGATGTGGTGAAGGCTTTGGCCGCCGGCGGATACAGCGTGATGATTGGTTCGCTGATTGCCGGAACGGAAGAGTCTCCGGGCGACACCATCATATACAACGGACGTAAATTCAAGTCTTATCGGGGTATGGGTTCTCTGGAAGCTATGGAGTGCGGTTCGAAAGACCGTTATTTCCAAGGAAATGTGAAAGACGCAAAGAAACTCGTGCCGGAAGGTATCGCCGGACGTGTGCCTTACAAGGGCACGGTGCAGGAGGTTATCTATCAGTTGATAGGCGGACTGCGCAGCGGTATGGGCTATTGCGGCGCGGCTCGTATCGAGGACTTGCATCACGCAAAGTTTGTCCGTATTACGAATGCCGGTGTGCTGGAGAGCCATCCTCACGATGTAACGATAACCAGTGAGGCTCCGAATTACAGCAGACCGCAGTAATATTTACCGTTTTTAGTATTCTGACAGCATGAAACGCATAGCTTTATTTGTTTTACACTTCACACTCTGTTTGCCTGCGCTTGCAGAGGAAGACCCCGTGGTGATGAAAATCGCAGGGGTGCCCGTTACCCGAAGCGAGTTTGAATATAACTATAACAAGAACAACACGGAGAACGTGATTGACCGGAAAGACCTGGAAGAATATGTGGACTTGTTCGTCAATTACAAACTGAAGGTGAAGGCTGCCGAAGATGCTAAACTTGATACGTTGCAGAGTTTCAAGGCGGAGTTCCGTACTTACCGCGACCAGCAGATACGTCCGCTTCTTGTGCCGGAAGGTGTGGAGGAAGCGGAAGTCAGGGCGTACTACGATGGCATGCTGAAACAGTTGAACGGACATGATTTGCGTCTGCCGGCTCACATTTTCTTGCGCGTGGCGCAGAAAGGTTCTTCGGAAGAGCAGGCGGCAAAGAAAACCCGTATCGACAGCATCTATCAAGCATTGCTGGCCGGAAGCGAGTTCGAGGAGTTGGCAAAGCAGTATTCGGAAGACACGCAGTCGGCGATGAATGGAGGAACGCTGACTTGGTTTGGCCCGGGGAGCTTGGTTCCGGAGTTTGAGAAAGTGATGTATGAGCTGCAGAAAGGCGAAACGTCGGCTCCGTTCCTGTCTCCCGTGGGGTATCATATCATGCGCCTTATTGATGTGAAGCAACTGGAGCCCTACGATACATTGCGTTCTAAAATACTTTCTTTCTTAGAGTCTCGTGGCCTCGCCGAGCGTCTAGAACGTCAGGTTGCAGACAGTTTGGCCCGGCAACGCGGTTTGTCGGTAGCTCAGTTACTGGATGCCGAGAGCGAGCGTCTTTGTGCGCAGGACGATGAGTTGAAGTATCTGATTCAGGAATACCATGACGGTCTCTTGCTGTACGAAATCAGTAAGACGCAGATTTGGGATCCTGCCGCAACAGATACGGTGGCTCTGGAAAACTACTTCAAGGCAAATAGCAAGAAATATGCGTGGAAGGAACCTCATTTCTACGGTATGCCTTATTATACCCGTGAGAAGAATGCGGTGAAGGGCGTAAAGAAACTTTTGAAGAAAGTGGATGAGGCAAAGTGGACTGTAACCGTGCGGGATGCTTATAATAAGGACAGCGTGATGGTACGCATGGAGCAGCCCAGGCTTTTCAAGAAAGGGGAGAATGCCATGGTGGATTCATTGGTATTCAACGTAAAGGAAGGCAAAACCCGGCCACGGAAGAGTTTCCCTTATTCTGCTGTTGTCGGCCGTCGGTTGAAAAAAGGCCCGCAGCGTTGGACGGATGTCGCCAACGAAGTGGTTGCGGACTATCAGGCAGCGTGCGACCGGAAGTTTGTGGAGGAGTTGCGTAACCGGTATAAGGTAAAGATTTATCCCGAGGTTATAGCTACGGTTAATAAACATTGAGCATAAGTATGAAGCGAATAGCACTGATATCTGTTTTTCTTTCTTTCTTCTTCTCCGTCTCGCTTTTGGCGCAGAAGGGTAGCAATGTCGTGGATGAAGTCATCTGGGTTGTGGGAGATGAAGCGATACTGAAAAGCGATGTGGAAGGAATGCGTCGCGACCCCTCATGGTCGCAAATCAAAGGAAATCCCTATTGTGTCATTCCGGAACGTCTGGCCATACAGAAACTTTTTTTACATCAGGCTGCTATTGATAGTATAGAAGTTACGGACTCGCAGATAAATGCTTATGTAGAGGAGCGTATCAACGACTGGGTGATGACGGCCGGCAGTAAAGAAAAACTTGAGGAATACATGTCCATGCCCATCAGTCAGATTCGGGAAGAACTGAATAACCGTTACAAGGATGAAATGACGGTGAACAAGATGCGCGAGAAACTTACGGAAGACGTGAAAGTGACTCCTGCGGAGGTGAGACGCTATTTCAAAGATATGTCCGAAGACTCTCTGCCGCTTATCCCGACTCAGGTGGAGGTGGAGATTCTGGTGCAGCATCCACGTATTCCGGAAGAGGAGATTGCCCGGGTGAAAGAAGAACTGCGCAGCTATGCGGAACGCATTACCACCGGGAGTATGTCTTTTTCTACGTTGGCCATCCTCAACAGTGAAGACAAGGGCTCGAAGTTGCAGGGCGGAGAACTGCCCTATATGGGAAAGGGCGAGCTTGACCAGGCTTTTGCCAATGTGGCTTTTAGCCTTACGGACCCCAATAAGGTGTCAAAGGTTGTGGAATCGGAGTTCGGTTTCCATATTATCCAGTTGATAGATAAGCGGGGGGATAAGGTGAAGGTTCGTCACATTCTTCGGAAACCGGTTGTGGCGCAGAAAGACATTGATGCTGCCTTGGCACGCCTTGATTCCATTGCGGACGATATTCGCAAGGAGAAGTTTACTTTTGAGAAAGGGGCAATGCTGATAAGTGACGATAAAGACACTAAAAACAATCGTGGTTTGATGACAAACCGGAAACAGACTCCGGAGGGTGAACGGATACAGACTTCACGGTTTGAAATGAGCGAACTGGCCAATACGTCTTCAGAGTTGGCCCGTGTGGTCGATGGGTTGGAGATAGGAGAGATTTCAAAACCTTTCATCATGACGGACTCCCGTGGAAAGACGGTTTGTGCCATTGTGAAGTTGAAGAATCGCATAAAGACGCATCGTGCGGGTATCTCGGAAGACTTCCAGGTATTGCGCGGAATCGTGTTGAATAAGAAAAAAGAAGAACGCATCAACGAATGGATACGGGAGAAGCAGCAGTCTACTTATATTCGCATCAATGAGGACTGGTGCGATTGTGAGTTCGAGTATCCGGGATGGGTGAAGTAAATCGAGAATTGAGCGGAAACTGAAGATAGAAAGATTTTGAAGCGGTTTAGAAGTCTGTTTTTGTGCATATATGCGTTGCTGGTTCTGTCCATGACCGTGGGGCCGGCAAAGAAAAAAGATGATAGGAAACCCTCCGATTCGAGGGTTTACCTGCTTCATGCCGATAGACTTTATTTTAATCAGCGGCTGCATCCTACGGCGCAGTTCCTTGTGGGTGATGTGCAGTTCGACCACGAGGGGACGCTCATGTATTGTGACAGTGCGTTGTTCTATGAGGCGACGAACTCGTTTGATGCGTTCGGCAGTGTGCGTATGCTCCAAGGAGATACGCTGTCGCTGACGAGTAACATTCTCTATTACGATGGCCTCGACCAAATGGCGCGGGCACGGGAAAATGTAGTGCTCAGGCATCGGAATTCGACGTTGTATTCGGACTCCCTCGATTACGACCGCCTCTACGACTTAGGCTATTTCTTTGAAGGTGGTCGCTTGGTGGATAAGGAGAATGAACTGACGAGCGACTGGGGAGAATATAGCCCTACGACCCGTGAGGCCGTATTCAATTATAATGTCCGTCTTGTAAATCCTCGGCCCCCCAAGAAAGCGAAATCGGTTCTCATCAGCGACACGCTGCATTACAATACCCAGACGGGCATTGCTCATGTGCTGGGACCAAGCAACATTGACAACGGGAACAGTCATATCTATTCGGAGAACGGTTATTATGATTCTAATACGGATGAATCGTATCTGCTCAATCGTTCCATACTTCAGAATGGAACAAAAGTGCTTGTCGGAGACAGTGTCTGCTGGAATGCCAAGGATTCTGTCGGCAAGGCCTTTGGTCATGTCGTTTACACGGATACGCTTAATAAGAATAAGTTTACGGGCAACTATGCGTTGTACGATGAGAAGCATGGTTATGCCGAGGCTGCCGATAGTGCGGTACTGATAGATTATTCTCAGCGGGACACGTTCTATGCGCATGCCGATTCCTTTTTCCTTTATACCCATCATATCAATACGGACTCCGTGTATCGTATGCTTCACGCCTACCATCATGTCCGGGCTTACCGGGTAGACATTCAGATGGTCTGTGATTCTATGGTTTACGATGGTCGGGACTCTTGTACGACAATGTACAAGGATCCAATCCTGTGGCAGGAAAAACAGCAGTTGTTGGGCGAAATGATTAAGGCCTGGCGCAACGATTCGACGATAGACAGTGTTTATGTTATCAATCAGGCTCTTTCGGTCGAGCGGATAGACTCTGTGCATTACAATCAAGTGGCCGCCAAGGAAATGCACACCTATTTTGAAGGGAAGAACCCCTATTTGAATGTTGCGGACATGAATGTGTATGTCAATTATTACCCTTTCGATGATGATTCCCTGATGATAGGAATGAACCATACGGAGACGAGCCAGATGAAGATTTATCTGAAGGACAACAAGGTGGATAAGATATGGATGCCCGAGGCTTCTGGGGTGATGTATCCCCTCTTCCTTGTTCCGCCGGAAGAACTCTATCTGGAGAACTTTGCCTGGTTCGACTATATTCGCCCGCTTGACAAAGACGACATCTTTAATTGGCGACCCAAGAAAGCGGGTACAGAGTTGAAAGAAAGCATACGTCATACAGCTCCGAAACAGAAACTCTCCGAGGTTAAGGCAAACGAAAACGCAGTACCAACGGGACAGAAAGCGAATGTAAGGGGAGCGGAATAAGAAATGAAGTGAAAGGAAAGTAACTATGGGAATGTTTCAGACACGAAAGCCTCGTAAGTATAGGCCTATCAGCATGTACACCGACGAGCGTAAGGACAAACTCGACAAACTGGTTCGGGATGTGAAGCGTGAGATGGGCGAACTTCCGTCCGGTGACATCGAATCGGATCATTTCAAGGGAAAGTTTTCGCAATTTACTCCTCGCGCCCAGCGTGCGAGCGAACGCGCACATCGTCTGACATGGCCTTTGGCCCTGATTCTGATCCTTGTGCTCCTTATACTCTGGCGATACATTCTGATGGGAATACTCTGATATGGCCGACATCATACATCTTTTGCCGGATTCAGTGGCAAATCAGATTGCGGCCGGTGAGGTCATTCAGCGTCCGTCTTCTGTCATCAAGGAACTTTTGGAGAACGCACTGGATGCCGGTGCGCATCGGATAGACGTACTGGTGGTGGATGCCGGCCGGACTTCCATTCAGGTCATTGACGACGGAAAGGGGATGTCGGAGACCGATGCCCGTTTGTCTTTTGAGCGGCATGCCACCAGTAAGATTACTCAGGCTGCCGACCTATTTTCTCTGACGACGATGGGCTTCCGGGGTGAAGCTCTGCCGAGCATTGCCGCCGTTGCCCAAATCACTCTCCGTACAAAGACGGCGGACAGCGAACTCGGGACTTGTCTCACGATAGAAGGCGGCAGAGTCGTATCTCAGGAAGTGGACAACTGTCCCGTCGGAGCCAATTTCTTGGTGCAAAATCTCTTTTATAACATTCCGGCCCGCCGTAAGTTCCTGAAAAGCAATCAGACGGAACTTTCCAATATCATTCAGGAGTTTGAGCGTGTGGCGTTGGTGAACCCCGACATTCATTTCACGTTTTCCCATGACGGCAGTCTGTTAAATGCTCTCCAACCCGAATCGCCGAAGCAACGCATCGCTTCGCTTTTCGGGAAAAAACTAAGCGAGCAATTACTTGATATTGATGTGGAAACAACGCTGTGCCGGATTCAGGGCTTCGTCGGTCGGCCCGATTCGGCCCGGAAGAAAGGAGCGCGTCAGTATTTCTTCATCAACGGTCGCTACATGAGGCACCCCTTCTTTCATCGTGCCGTGCAAACGGCTTTTGAGGGAATCGTTCAGCCCACGGAACAAGTGCCTTACATCTTGTATCTGAATGTCGATCCATCGACGATAGATGTAAATATTCACCCGACGAAGACCGAGATAAAGTTTGAGAACGAGGTTCCCATCTGGCAGATACTCCTGGCGGCAGTCAAGGAGGCACTTGGCCGCTTCAATGCCGTTCCGACAATCGAGTTCGATACCGAGGGCCGTCCCGATGAAATGCCCGTCTACAATCCTTTTCAGGAAGGACGTGCTGCAGTAGCTGCCCCACGGATAAATGTAGATACAAACTTTAACCCTTTCAAGGACAGCCGGAAGTCCGGAAATCATGTTCCGGAGGAATGGGAAATGTTGTATGGCGAGGGTAGAAGAAAGGCGGATGACTTTCCGGAACAAACCCTTTCTACCCAACAAGCCCAAACGTCATTGGAAGAAGAACTGAACATGCCTGCCATCGAACGAAGTGTGCAGCATTACCAATATCGCGGACAATTCATCGTTACCGAAATTCGTTCGGGCTTGATGTTCATCGACCAGCATCGCGCCCACACACGCATATTATATAATAAGTATATGGAGCAGATGGCCGGTCGTTCCGGTGCTTCTCAGGGACTGCTGTTTCCGGAAATTGTGAAATATCCGATGTCCGATATCCCCCTGTTTGACGGCATTCAAGACGACCTTCACGCCCTGGGCTTCGATATTTCCTCGCTTGGCGGTGGCAGTTACTCCGTGCAAGGCGTTCCCGCAGGCTTTGAAGGGGCCGACCCGGGGCAGTTGCTGGCGGACATCATAGAAACGCTGAAGGACAAGGGGCAGGGTGTGAAAGCAGATTGGCATCACCGCATGGCACTTGTTCTGGCCCGCAGTTCGGCGATTCCCGCAGGGCAGGTGCTGTCGCAGTCGGAGATGGAGCAGATGGTGGAAGAGCTGCTTCGACTGAGTGAACCCAACTACACCCCGGACGGTAAACAGATAATCGCCATATTCTCCCACGAAAATGTGGAAAAGATGTTTCAGTAAGGCCTGAATGGAAAGAAAAAGTGCCCTAAATGTAAAAAATATATAAAATGTTAGGTTGTATTTGATTATTATTTTATACCTTTGCCACGAAAGTGTGAAGTAAACGTGCTTCTAACTACGTGAAGAGACTAAAAACAAGAAGATTATAATAATATTTAATAGAACAAATTATGAAAAAGTTAATGATGTTGTTGGCTTTTTGTGGCTTGGCTTCATTCGCTGTAGCACAGGAAACGGAAAGCTATCCCACGAAAAAGCATCAGGTTGTTACCAACCGTTTCTGGGACAATTGGTTTATTGACTTGGGCGTTACTCACCTCTCGTCCTATTCCGATCAAGAGCATGGCCAGCCCAATGCAAACAAGAATCCGTTCTGGCCGGGTCGTCGCAACTGGGGCGGTGAGATCAGCGTCGGTAAGTGGGCTACTCCCGCTTTCGGACTCCGCGTTAAGGGACAGGCTGCCTGGGCCACTCAGGTAAATAAGTCTTCCTGGAATAATGGCTACACTGCCGGTGACAATCCTACTTTCAAGGAGTTCCAACTGTCTATTCAGCCGATGTTGAACCTCAACAATCTGTTCTGCGGTTACAAACCCCGCGTATGGAATATCAGCCTGTATGGTGGTTTCGGTATGATGATGAAGATGGACGATGGTGATAATAATGCTTCTATGATGTACACCGCTGGTTTGTTCAATACGTTCAACATCACCAAGCGCTTCCACATCAATTTGGATGTGTATGGAAACATGCTTCAGGAAGATGCAGACGGTGTTAAAAGCCCCATCACGAGAACTCCCCGTATTATTAAGACTCGTGACCTCCAGCTCGGTGTTTCTGCCGGTGTCGGCGTGAACCTCGGTAAGGTGGGATGGCAGAAGGCTCCCGACATGGACGCCATTCTTGCTAACCACAAGTCACAGCTCAATGCCTTGAATGCCTCTATCGCAGGTTTGGAAGCCGAGAACAATGCGCTGAAGAAGAAGCTGGCCGAGAAGCCCAAAGTTATTGAGAAGGAAGTTATCAAGGAAGTTGGTAAGTTCGATGGCATCGGTGCTTCCGTATTCTTCAACATCAACAAGAGCGTGATTGCTTCTAAGAAGGATTTGGTGAACGTGAAGGAAATGGTAGAGTATGCCAAGAAGAACAACAGAAAGATTGTCGTAACGGGTTACGCTGACAGCAAGACCGGTACCGCAGCTTACAACAAGACTCTGTCCGAGCGTCGTGCTCAGGCTGTCAAGAAGGCTATCGTAAGCATGGGTATGAGTGCCGACAACATTGAGACTGTTGGTTTGGGTGGTGTAGCTGACTTGAAGCCCATCTCTTACAACCGTCGTGCTATTGTTACCTTGAAGTAAATCGCAGAGATATACTAAACTCTATATGCAAATGCCGCATTGCCCAAACGGGCAATGCGGCATTTTTTTATCCCATTGGCATTGGCTCTGCCGATAAACTTTCTTTTTCTGCCGGCGGTAGCATTTTAGCGGACAGTCTGTAAGAGAAAATGCGGGATTTAGTCGTTTGATTGGGGATGTCTTGTTAAAGCTCGTTTTTGGGGGCGCCCGACGACGGGCTTCCGTCCCGCTATGGTTTCGCCTCCGTCCCGCTATGGACGGAGGCCCGTCCTCCTATGCACGTGTGCGCGTAGGCGCAGGCGCGATTCCTTAATTATTAGGGATTACACAAATCCGTCACGTAGGAAAACTTGCAGTGGGGTAGGCCTCGTATTCTTTCGTTGTTTGGCATTCCGTGTCGGGCCGATGCAAGACCGTTTAGCGTCATATCTCTTGTTTTGTGCGGTTATTCCGGAGATTTTCCGTAACTTTGCTTCCGTGAAATCACGTTTTAGCAGTTGCCGTTCCGCGTCGTTGCGGCGGTTGATACGAAGACTTTCGGTGATGCTCTGCCTGCTGGCTGCGGTGTCCGGATGTGTGAAAGAGGACGACGAACCTGTGGTGTCGCTCGGTGTGGGCGACGCCGTGCCCCGTTTCTCGGTAACGCTCAGCGACGGCAGCCTTTTCGACTATTCCGTCGTGCAGCAGCACCCCTGCGTCATCGTGTTTTTTGACACCTCGTGTCCCGACTGCCAGGCCGCCCTCCCCATCATTCAGACCGTTGCCGACCGGGAATGTTGCACTTCGCAAGGCATTCGCTTCGTCTGCATAGCCCGTGCCGAGGGCGAGGCCACCATCGCCTCGTTTTGGCAGACGGCGGGACTCACCCTCCCTTATTCCCCGCAGAGCGACCGGGCCGTCTACAATCTGTTTGCCAACAGTGTGATTCCCCGCGTCTACGTCACCCGGCCGGGCCGTTCCGCATCGGTCGGTGGGGACAGTCTTGGCGTTCCCCTCATCTCGGCCGTCCTTGTGGAGCATTTCACCGAAGAACAGCTCATTTCGGCCCTTTCTTCCCTCTGACTCCTTCCGACGACTTGTTTATTCGGTCGTGAGCGGTTAATTATTCAGAGGCGACCGAATAATTAACCGGTCGCCTCTGAATAATGTAGTCCTTTGGGCGGTTCCGATAAAAAGATACCGCAGTCCGACAGGGAACATGCCGCGACGGACAAGGGATATAAGTTTGGCGGGCATAAATTTGCGTTTGTATTTGTTTCTTCGTACCTTTGCGCCGTAAAACGACAACTCATCTATGGAAGCAAAAGAAAAAGTGATACTGACCGGCGACCGCCCGACGGGCCGTCTGCACATCGGACACTACGTCGGTTCGTTGCGCCGCCGCGTGCAGTTGCAGAACTCGGGAGAGTACGACAAGATATTCATCATGATAGCCGATGCCCAGGCGCTGACCGACAACTTCGACAATCCGGAAAAGGTGCGCCAGAACATCATCGAGGTAGCACTGGACTATCTCTCCGTGGGCATCGATCCGGAGCGGACGCACATCTTTGTGCAGTCGGCCGTGCCCGAACTGACGGAACTTTCGTTCTACTACATGAACCTCGTGAGCGTGCAGCGCCTACAACGCAATCCGACGGTGAAGACGGAACTGGAGATGCGCAAGTTCGAGGGCGGAACGCCCACCGGCTTCTTCTGCTATCCCATCTCGCAGGCAGCCGACATCACGCTGTTCAAGGCCACGACGGTGCCTGTCGGCGAAGACCAGAGACCCATGCTGGAGCTGACGAACGAGATAGTCCGCCGCTTCAATCACATCTACGGCGACGTGCTCATCGAACCGCAGATACTGCTGCCCGAAAATCAGGCCTGCATGCGTCTGCCGGGCACCGACGGCAAGGCCAAAATGTCGAAGTCGCTGGGCAACTGCATCTACCTTTCCGACACGGCCAAGGAGCTGAAGAAGAAGGTGAACTCCATGTTTACCGACCCGCAGCATCTGACCATCGACTCTCCGGGCCATCTGGAGGGCAATACCGTGTTTACGTATCTCGACGCGTTCTGCGAGGATGCCGATTTCGAGCAGTTCCTGCCCGAATACCGGAACCTTGATGAACTGAAGGCCCACTACACCCGTGGCGGACTGGGCGACGGGACGTGCAAGAAGTTCCTGCTGAACGTGCTCAACTCGCGCTTCGAGCCCATCCGTGAGCGTCGCCAGATGTGGGAAAAGCGCATCCCCGAGGTCTACGACATTCTGCGTCGTGGCACCGAGGCCGCCCGCGAGCGCGGCAGTCAGACACTGGCCGAGGTGCGCCGCGCCATGCGCATAGATTATTTCGAGGACAAGGCTTTCATAGGAGAGCAGGCACAGCGATTCTCATAGGGTTAGGCATTATTTTGCGGAAAAAGATAAAATTTTTCCGTAATTTCTTTCCCGGTTTGAATTTTTGTTGTACCTTTGCCGTCGCAAATGGGAACAAAGGTTCCGACGGGCGCTTAGCTCAGCTGGTTCAGAGCGTCTGCCTTACAAGCAGAGGGTCGGGGGTTCGAATCCCTCAGCGCCCACACAACGAAAAGATAGGCTTCGCGATTCGTAGCGGGGCCTATTTCAGTTTAGAACAAGGATTAGCTTTTATGGAACTCGACCTGCTGACAGCAATTTCGCCCATTGACGGGCGTTACAGAGAAAAGACGGCCCCGTTGGCTGCCTATTTTTCGGAGTATGCACTGATACGTTATCGCATACGTGTGGAGATAGAGTATTTCATCGCGTTGTGTGAGTTGCCGCTTCCGCAGTTGGAAGGAATGCCGGCGGACTATGAACGTCTGCGCGACATCTACCGCAACTTTTCGGAAGAGGATGCCCGCCGTGTGAAGGACATCGAGTCCGTGACCAATCATGACGTGAAGGCGGTGGAGTACTTCATCAAGGAGCAATTCGACCAAATCGGCGGACTGGAGCCTTACAAGGAGTTCATCCACTTCGGTCTCACCTCGCAGGACATCAACAACACCAGTGTGCCCCTCTCGCTGCGGGAGGCCCTGGAGGAAGCCTATTACCCCCGTCTGGAGGAACTTATCTCCCAGTTGGAGGCGTATGCCGACGAGTGGGCCGACATCCCCATGCTGGCCAAGACACACGGTCAGCCGGCCAGTCCGACGCGACTGGGCAAGGAAATCCGTGTCTTTAGCTATCGCCTGCGCCGGCAGTTCGACATACTCCGCGCCTGCCCGCTGACGGCAAAGTTCGGCGGTGCCACGGGTAACTTCAATGCCCATCATGTGGCTTATCCCGGGATGGACTGGCGTCAGTTCGGCAATCGCTTCGTAGCCGAGAATCTGGGACTGGAGCGCGAGGAGTACACCACGCAAATCAGCAACTACGATTGTCTGGCGGCCGTGCTGGATGCCATGCGGCGCATAAATACCGTTATTATCGACCTCGACCGCGACATGTGGCAGTATATTTCGATGGAATACTTCCGTCAGCGCATCAAGGCCGGTGAGGTGGGCAGCAGTGCCATGCCCCACAAGGTGAACCCCATCGACTTCGAGAACTCCGAGGGCAATCTCGGCGTGGCCAACGCCCTGCTGGCGCACCTCAGCGGAAAGTTGCCCATCAGCCGTCTGCAGCGCGACCTGACGGATTCCACCGTGCTGCGCAACATCGGCGTGCCCATGGGACACATGCTTATCTCCATACAGAGCACGCTGAAGGGACTGCGGAAATTGGTGCTGAACCGGGATGCCATCAACCGCGACCTCGACAACTGCTGGGCCGTGTGTGCCGAAGCTATACAGACCATCCTGCGCCGCGAGGGCTATCCCAAGCCCTACGAGACGCTGAAAGCACTGACCCGTACCGGCGAGGCCATCAGCGAGGCTACGATAAAGGAGTTTATAGAGACGCTGAATGTCAGTGACAGTGTTCGGGAAGAGCTGCGACAGCTATCCCCCCACACGTACACGGGCATCTAACAAAAGAAAAATAAAAGAAGAACGTAACTATGATTACAGAAGACGAGCGTTGGAAAGAACAGTTTTCCGACCGTGAGGAGGGGAGCCGCGAGGGCTATCGTCCTTACAAGAGAAATGAGAATTTCAATTCATTCAGGCCTGACGGCGAACGTGCCTCGTCGGGCGGGCGCATGGGACAGCGCCCCCGCATTCAGCGTCCCCGCGTAGAGAACGAGGGACAACGGAATGGCGGCTACGGTTATCGCCGTGAGGGCGGTTATCAGCGCGAAGGAGGTTTCCAGCGCCGTGAGGGCGGCTCCCAAGGAAATGGCTACCGTCAGCGTGAGGGGGCTTTCCGTCCTCGTCGCGAAAGCGGGTATTCGTCCCGTCCGGAACGGCCCTATCGCGAGGGTGGTTATCAGCGTCGGGAAAGCGGCTATCAGCGTCGCGAGGACGGCGGGTACGGTTCGCAACGCCCCTACCGTCAGCGTACATCCGACTATAATCCGCACGCTAAATACAGTCATAAGAAGCAGATAGAATACAAGTCGAGACATTACGATCCCAATGAGCCTATCCGTCTCAATAAGTTTCTTGCCAACAGCGGCGTATGCAGCCGGCGTGAGGCGGACGACTTTATTCAGGCCGGTGTGGTTCGCGTCAATGGACAGGTAGTGACCGAACTGGGAACAAAGGTGTTGCGCACTGATGCGGTGCTCTTCCACGACCAACTGATTACGCCGGAGAAGAAAGTATATGTTCTTCTGAACAAACCCAAGGATACCGTGACGACAAGCGACGACCCGCAGAACCGCAAGACGGTGATGGAACTGGTGAAGGATTGCTGCCGCGAGCGCATTTATCCCGTGGGACGCCTTGACCGCAATACGACCGGTGTGCTCCTGCTCACCAACGATGGTGAACTGGCCACCCGGCTGACTCATCCGAAGTTCCTGAAAAAGAAAATCTATCACGTACACCTTGACAAGGGCGTGACGGCTGCGGACATGCGTCAGATAGCCGAAGGCGTGGAACTGGAAGACGGATTCATCAAGGCCGACGAGGTGGAGTATGCCGACGAGAAAGACAAGAAGCAGGTGGGCATTGAGATTCATTCGGGCCGCAACCGCATCGTGCGTCGCATCTTCGAACATCTGGGCTATAAAGTGGTGAAACTCGACCGCGTCTATTTTGCGGGCCTCACCAAGAAGAACCTGCGTCGCGGCGACTGGCGCTTCCTCACGGAGGCAGAGGTGAGCATGTTGTACACGGGAATGTTTGAATAAAGGGTGCCCTTTAGGCAGACTGACACATAAACTATAAAATAATGAAACGAACGAAAGTCATTGATGCGCTGAAGCGGACAGACTTCGGCAGCGAAATAACGGTGATGGGCTGGGTGCGCTCCAAGCGCGGCTCGAAGGGCATTTTCTTTATTGCCCTTAACGACGGCTCCACCATCAAGAATGTACAGATTGTAGGTGAGGATCAGAATTTCGATGAAGAGACGGTGAAGCAGATTACCACGGGTGCGTGCCTTCGTGTAGTGGGTACGCTTGTGGAGAGTCCCGCCGCCGGTCAGGCCAGCGAGATACAGGCCGGCGAAATCGAAGTGCTGGGCCCGTGCGACAACACCTATCCCCTGCAAAAGAAAGGTGCCTCATGGGAGTATCTCCGGACAGTGGCCCACATGCGTCCCCGAACCAATACCTTTGGTGCCATTCTGCGTATCCGCCACAATATGGCGATGGCCATCCACACGTATTTCTACGAGCACGGTTTCTACTACTTCCATACCCCGCTCATCACGGCCTCGGATTGCGAGGGGGCCGGTAACATGTTCCAGGTGACGACCAAGAATCTCTATGACCTGAGGAAGGACGAGGAGGGAAAGATTATCTACGATGACGATTTCTTCGGTCAGCAGGCTTCGCTGACGGTGAGCGGGCAGTTGGAGGGCGAACTCGGTGCAACGGCTTTGGGACAGATTTATACGTTCGGCCCGACGTTCCGTGCCGAGAACAGTAACACTCCGCGTCATTTGGCCGAGTTTTGGATGATAGAGCCGGAGATGGCTTTCTACGACAAGGAAGACCTGATGGATTTGGAGGAGGACTTCATCAAGTATTGCGTGCGTTGGGCGCTTGACAACTGCCGCGACGATTTGGAGTTCCTCAACAAGATGGTGGATAAAACGCTCATCGAACGCTTGGAAGGCGTGTTGCAGGAAGCCTTCGTCCGCCTGCCCTATACGCAGGGTATCGAGATTCTGAAAGAGGCCGTTGCGAAAGGGCGTAAGTTTGAGTTCCCCTGCGAATGGGGCGACGACCTCGCCAGTGAGCATGAGCGTTATCTCGTGGAGGAATACTTCAAGAAGCCTGTCATCATGACGGACTATCCGAAGGAAATCAAGGCTTTCTACATGAAACTGAACGAGGACGGCCGCACCATGCAGGGCACGGATGTGCTGTTCCCGCAGATTGGTGAAATCATCGGCGGTTCGGTTCGTGAGGAGAACTACGGAAAACTGATGAACGAAATCAACCGCCGCGGCATGGAGACCGAGAAACTGGAATGGTATCTCGATACACGCCGTTGGGGTTCTTGTCCTCACGCCGGCTTCGGTCTGGGTTTCGAGCGTCTGATTCTCTTCGTTACGGGCATGCAGAACATCCGCGACGTCATTCCTTTCCCCCGCACACCCAAGAACTGCGAGTTCTAAACTCCTGTTGTAACGACAAACAAAAAAGTCCGCAAGGCATTCGTGCCTTGCGGACTTTTTTTGTTTCTGTCGGATGGTGACTTCTTCGTATGGGAAATTATTCCGGTTTCGAGAGGGCTATGCTCATCGTCCAACGGTCGCTCTCCCGGGTCTCGATGTCGTAGGGGCAACCGACAAGCACGTCTTTCATGGTGTCGCGGATGCCCGTTCCTTCCAGTTTCAGCACCGCCTCTTTCTGGGTCCACAAGCGCAGAAAGAGCTGCATGCGCTCCTTTTCTTCCCCGTCACGTCCGGCCCGGTCGATGAGGGTCTGCTCCTCTTCATTCATGGCGTAGCGGATGACGCTGTCGGGAATCCTTCTCGGGCATTCGATGTCGATGCCGCACGGTTGTTCGCTGACGACGCAGCATACCGCCTCGCGGCAGTGACTGAGGGAGAAGTGAAGATGGCGGCCGTCAGTTTCCGCAAGGAAAGGCTTTCCGTGTTCGTTGTAGGTGAACGTGGGCGGTTCCGTGATGCCATACTCTTCACGTAACGCACGGCACAGCAGACGGTAGGAGAGCAGCGACTGACGGCGTCCCGCATCGTGGCGGATGGCCTTCACCCGTTCCCTGCGTTGCCGGGGCAGTTCGGCCGTCCAGCGGGTGATGTCGGATTCCGGATATTCGTTTATCCGGTCGTCGATGTAAATCATGCGACAAAATTAGGAATTTAAAATAAGAAATTAAAAATTATTCGTATCTTTGTTAGCATAATCTCAATATGGCAAGCATTATGGAAATTGATTTCAAGGCGCTGGCAGCGCAGTACAAGAGTGAGTTGTTGGACAGAGTCATGCCTTTCTGGATGGAACGCAGCATAGACCACGAGTATGGAGGCTACTTTACGTGCATCGAGCGCGACGGTGAGGTTTACGATACCGATAAGTTTATCTGGTTGCAAGGGCGCGAAGTGTGGATGCTCGCCACATTGTACAACAAGGTGGAGAAGCGTCCCGAGTGGCTCGAAGCCGCCATACAGGGCGCGGAGTTCCTGAAGAAGTACGGGCACGATGGCAACCTCAACTGGTATTTCTCACTGACGCGCGACGGCAAACCGCTCGTCGAACCCTATAACATCTTCTCCTATACGTTTGCCGTGATTGCTTTCGGTCAGTTGTATAAGGCTACGGGCAATCCCGAATATGCCGATATTGCCAAGCGGACATTCGACATCGTCCTGCAGAAGCGCCACAACCCCAAGGGCCGGTGGAGCAAGGCCGCAGCCGGGGCGCGTGCGCTGAAGACGTTCGACCTGCCGATGATACTCTGCAACGTGGCTCTGGAGATTGAAGACCTGCTCGACCCCGCTTTCCTGCGCGAGACCATCGACATCTGCCTGCATGAGGTATTGGACGTATTCTACCGCCCGGAACTGGACATGATAGTGGAATGCGTCTCGAAAGACGGTGAACTGGTGGACTGCCACGAGGGCCGTCTGCAGAATCCCGGTCACGCCATCGAGGCCATGTGGTTCATCATGGACTTGGGACAGCGTCTCGGCCGGAAAGACCTTATCGAAAAGGCCGTCCACATTGCCCTGCGCGAGGTGGAGTACGGTTGGGACAAGCAGTTCGGCGGCATCTTCTACTTCATGGACCGTCTGGGCCGCCCCTTGCAGCAGTTGGAGTGGGACCAAAAACTCTGGTGGGTACACATCGAGACGTTGATAACGATGATTAAGGGCTATGAACTGACGGGTTCGGAAGAGTGCCTTTCGTGGTTCCGTCGTGTCCATGATTACGCGTGGAGCCATTTCCGCGATGCCGACTATCCGGAGTGGTTCGGCTACCTGAACCGTCGCGGCGAAGTGCTGCTGACGCTGAAAGGCGGTAAGTGGAAAGGATGTTTCCATGTGCCCCGCGGTCTGATGCAGGTTTACCAGTCGCTGGAGCGGATAGCTGCGGCAAAGGGAAAATAAGGCCTCCGGCAGGACGGGCGCTCATCCATAGCAGGATTGAGCCTCGTCCATAGCGGGACCGAGGCCCGTCGTCGGGACGTCTCTTTCCGGTCGTCGCCGGGATGTGTTTACAACGATAAATAAAAAAGAAGCCGCCGGATTGCTCATCAGTAGCAATCCGGCGGCTTTTCTTTGAATGTCAGTTATGCTTTCGCGGGACGTTTGCTACCCAGCGAGCAGAGCCATCCGACGAAGATGCTGACGACCATACCGATGAGGCCGAAGAGCATAAACGAGGTGTCGGTGGTGAAGTTCAGGAGCAAGACTACTGTTTCGCCCACTACAAAGCCGGTGAGGGCCGCACGGCCGTTGATGCGCGGCAGGAAAAGTCCCATAAAAAACAGACCGCCGAGACCCGAAGACAGGAGGCCGAGAATCGTGTTGAAGTAGTCGAGCAGTGACATGATGTTCCATGTAGCCATCAGCAGGGCGAGGATTACGCCCACGATACCGCTTATGACACACGTCCAGCGGGCCACACGCAACATCTCCTTGTCCGACACGTGGGGACGGAATCTCCGCCAGAAGTCGATGGAGAAGGCCGTAGATACGGAATTGATGTTCGAGGATATGGTGGACATCGTGGCTGCGAAAATCGCTGCAATCAGCAGTCCGGCAATGCCTTGTGGCATCTGGCTCATCATGAAGAAGGGGAAAATGGTGTCACCCTTCGACATGGTGAAGTCGAGCTGTTCCGGGTGCGTCTTGAAGAACGTGTAGAGACCTGTGCCGATGACATAGAACGCAATGGAGATGAAGACGCACATGACGCCGTTCATCCAGATGCTCTGCTTTGCGCTGTCCACGTCCTTTGTGGTCAGATAGCGTTGAATGACGGTCTGGTCGGAGGTGTACGAAATGAGGTTGTTGGCTGCACCGCCGAGGATGGCCACCCAGAAAGTTACCGAACGGTAGTCCCAGCTCCATTCAAAGAGCCGCAGTTTGTCGTTCTCCACGGCCAGTTGCCATGCGCCGGAGAATCCTCCCTCCGTGTTGGCCAGCAGATAGACGGCGGCGAATATGGCTCCGCCCACCAGAATGATGCCCTGAATGACATCGCCCCAAATGACGGCCTCCACGCCGCCCATGGTGCAGTAGATGATGGTGACGATGCCCATCAGCACGATACAGATGTAAATGTCTATGCCTGTTACGGCAGTCAGGGCCAGCGACGGCAGATAGAGCACGAGTGCCATGCGGGCCACCATAAAGACGATGAAGAGGCCGGAGGCCATCAGGCGGGTGACGGCGTTGAAGCGGATTTCCAGATACTCATAGGCCGAGGTGATGTTCAGCTTGCGGAAGTAGGGCAGATAGTAGCGCACCACGGGCCAGCTCACCAGCAGGATGGTGACGAGCATGGGGTAGTAAGTCCAGTTCGTGGCGTAGGCCTTGGCGGGAATGGCCATGTAGGTGATGGCGGACAGCATGGTGGCGTAGATGGAGATACCCGCCGCCCACCAAGGTACGCGGCCGCCGCCACGGAAGAAGTCGTCGCTGCCGCCCTCGCTGCGCATGAAGAGGAAGCCCAGACCGAGCATGGCTATGAGATAGATGGCCAGCACAACCCAGTTGAGCCAGCCGAAGCTGACTTCGTGGCTGAACTGTACCTTCATGACCTGCGTCGAACGCACGCCGGGTTTGCTCTCTCCGTCCACGAGCACGTAACCGTCGTCCGTGGTGATGAGGCCGGCACCGGCGCGCGCCAGCAGCGAGTTGCCCGGAATGGAATACCATGAGTTCGTGATGGTGTGATAGACCAGTATGTCGGGATTGAACTGGTACCACGGCGCGGGATGCGAGAGGTAGTCGCTGCCGTACTCGCCGCATACCGCTTTCTCGAAGACCATCTTGTTCACGCCACCGAAGAAGAGCACGTGGCTGTAGCCGGACGGTGTAGCCGTCATGCCCACTGTGGCGCGGCTCTGCGGATGCGATTTCCATTGCATCGACTTGAGGTTCAGCTCCAGCAGGTTGTCGGCAATCTTACCCGTTTCGGGGTCGTAACCGCCGAAGATGTACAGTGATACGTCGAGTCCGTTGGTCTGTACCACGGCCGTGGGTTGCAGCCGGGCCTGTCCAGGCATATCGGCTATCTTTTCCCATTCGGCCGTTGCTGGGGAGTTACCTTTCGTTTGCAGCCGGTAGACTGCCGTCTGAGGGACGCCGTCGGTCTGTCCGCCCACGAGGTAGATGGCCTCGTTGCCGTAGACGGCCGCACCGTTGTCTATGCCGACGGGCAGTGATTTCCACGCTTTTACACCGTCCTTGGTGAGCCGATAGACATCGATGAGACTCTTTGTGCCGTCTGTGCCGCCGATACATATCATCCCCGTGCCCGGAACCGTTGCGCTTGCGCCGTAGGCTACCGGTTTCGGCAGGGTGAAGCGGCGTGTAAACCATCCCCGGTTGTCCAGATACCATACGTTGTCGTAGAACTTCTTGTGTCCGCCCTCGGCCGCCGGTGTGCCGGGGAAGTTGCAGCCTCCGGCCACGGTCAGCATACCGTCCGTCCGGCCCGCGAAGGCTGCGGCCACTCCCTGTCCGCCAACTACGTTGTGCGGCGGCAGGGTCTCTATCGAGAGCTTGTTCTGTGCCGCCGTCAGCATCATGGGAAAGCAGAGCAGCAGCCCGATGATGATGGATTTCGTATTCTTCATGTGTATTGTTGTAAGTAAAGCAGGTAATCAGAAAGGTTTTGTTCTACCGGGTCTGTCCGCTGGAGAAGGCTACAATCGGTTGCAATGATTCCAGAAGTCGATGGCGTCCAGTTCGGCTTTCAGTTGCTTCTCCTCCTCCTCGGTGATGTTCCGGAAAGGCGTGCGGTTGGGGCCGAGGTCAAGTCCCATGAGTTTCATGATGCGCTTGCCGCCGACAATGTTGCCCCGGAAGTGGCAGATTACGTTGATGACTTCCTGCGCATAGTTCTGCAACGCGCGGGCCTTCTCGATGTCGCCCTGCTTCCATGCGTCTATGATGCCCACCAGACAACGGCCGTTGTAGTTCGTCGTGCCACCTATGCCGCCGCGTGCACCGCCCATGGCCAGGGAGGGCAGTATGGTCTCGTCCTGCCCGTGCAGCATGTCGAACTTTCCGTCGGCATACAGCCGGCACTGGTTGTATTCGTAGATGCTCTCAAAGGTGTACTTGATGCCGGCGAAGTTGGGAATGCGACCGTCCACCGCTTTCAGCAGCTCCGTCATGGGGAGGAATGCTCCGTTGAAGGCGGGAATGTGATAGAAGTAGAAAGGCAGTTCCGGTGCACCGCAGGCAATCTCCTCACAGTATTTCACGAGTTCCTCGATACGTCCGATTTTGGGGAATGGGGGAGCCATGGCACCGATGCCCCATGCTCCGATGGCCTGCGCGTGTTCCGCCAGCCGCCGGCTTTCGCGTACACAGCAACTGCCTACGTGCACTATCACTTTGAATCCTGCCGGTGCGGCTTTCATCCATGCCTCGGCAATCTGCATACGTTCCTCGCTCGTGAGCATGTAGCCCTCGCCGCTGGAACCGTTGATGAAGACTCCTTTCAGTCCGTTTTCAGCTAACATCCGGGCGTATGCGGGGATGGGTTCCAGATTCACGTCACCATTCTCTTTGAACGGTGTAAACGGGGCGTCGATGAGGCCTTCGATTTTCTCAAACGGTTTCATAAGTAAGTTGTATTAGATTTTGTGTTTTATGTATTTGACAAATAAGTACTGACATAAGAACAGCAACCAGAACATGCTGAAAAAGCATACTCCGGTGACTGCATTCTGAATGCCCAGCGGGGCGAAGGGCAGGGTGAGCAGGGAGAACACGCAGCAGAGCGAGAGCACGTAGTGGCGGCGGAAAATGTAGAGAATGTCTTTGCGCCCGTTTCTTGTGCTCAGCAGATAACCGGTCAGCATCAGCGAGATGACAAAGACCTTGGTCTCCCACAGTGTCTTTATGGCAATGCTCGTGACCGAGGAAATGACCTCCAGATCGGTGGCCATGTTCAGGCTGTCGTCCCATTTCTTTATGATGCTCAGGCCGGTTCCAATGATGACGCCGATGACCATCGGCCAGCAGGCCTGCCTGAAAAATCGTTCGTGCCGCTGAAAGGCCAGCCACACGAAAGTGCAGCAGAGCGGGATGGTGATGCCGTTGTGCGTGTAGCTACAGAAAATGCCCATCAGGAGCATCAGCAGATACAGCCGGTGGAAATCCTTCTGACTGACCCGGTTGTACTGTGCAATGAAAAACGGCACGATGCACTGCGACAGCAGTTCCGTCAGCGCCGCCTCGTTGCGGTCGAAGAAGACTTCCTCTCCGGGACAGAAGAATATGATGAATGCCGCCGTGGCGAGAATGCCCGTCAGGGAATAGTCGGTGCGTGCCAGCCGGGCCGTCAGATAGACGAAAAGCGTGAAGAACAGCGAGGTGAGGAAGTTGATGACGCCCTCGACTTCCGCCGGCCATCGATCCCACATATAGCCCTCTCCGGATGCGGGAAAGACAAGCAGTCCTACCCATACTCCGAAGAATATAATTGTGTAGGCCGCCACCCGTGTCCCGAAGTGTTTCTTCTTCCGTGCCCAGGGGAGGTTGTTTTTCATGGTTTCCGTATGCACTCTACAAAGATACGATTAAGTAGGTTATCTCCCAAATATATTTGAAGAAATCCGATAACAAAGTCCATGATACCGTAAATTCTTTACCCGTTCTTCATAGTTTGGCATGTACTTTGTAACGCTCGAAAGCGTAAACTTACAATACACACAATTCATAAAATCTACAAAGAATGATGAACATTAAACCATTGGCAGACCGTGTGCTCATTGAGCCCGCACCTGCAGAGACAAAGACTGTGGGCGGTATCATTATCCCCGATACCGCAAAGGAAAAGCCCCTGAAAGGCGAAATCGTAGCCGTAGGCCAGGGCACCAAAGACGAAGAAATGGTGCTGAAAGTAGGGGATCAGGTTCTCTATGGCAAGTATGCCGGCACGGAACTGGAACTGGAAGGCAAGAAATACCTCATCATGCGCCAGAGCGATGTGGTGGCCATCCTGGGATAATCCATAAGTCGATAAAGGAAACAAACAAAATAACCTCAAAGCATTAAAGTTATGGCAAAAGATATTAAATTCAATCTTGAGGCCCGCGACCTGATGAAGCAGGGCGTGGACCAGTTGGCAAATGCCGTGAAAGTAACGCTCGGCCCGAAGGGACGCAACGTGATTATCGAGAAGAAGTTCGGTGCTCCCCAGATTACGAAAGACGGCGTGAGCGTGGCAAAGGAAGTGGAACTGGCCGATCCGTTCCAGAACGCCGGTGCACAGCTCGTGAAGAGCGTAGCCTCCAAGACGGGTGACGACGCCGGTGACGGTACGACCACCGCAACCGTTCTGGCTCAGGCCATCGTCCGCGAGGGCCTGCGCAACGTGGCAGCCGGTGCCAATCCCATGGACCTGAAACGCGGTATCGACAAGGCCGTTGCAGCCGTAGTCAGCGAGATTCACGACATGTCGGAGCAGGTGGGCAGCGACTATCAAAAGATAGAGCAGGTGGCTACCGTCAGTGCCAACAACGACCCCGAAATCGGCAAACTGCTGGCCGAGGCCATGAGCAAGGTTTCCAAGGACGGTGTCATCACCATCGAGGAGGCCAAGAGCCGCGACACGACAATCGGTGTTGTGGAGGGTATGCAGTTCGACCGCGGTTACCTCTCTCCCTACTTCGTAACCGATACGGAGAAGATGGAGTGCGTGATGGAGAATCCCTACATACTCATCTATGACAAGAAGATTTCCAACCTCAAGGACTTCCTGCCCATCCTCGAACCCGCCGTACAGACCGGCCGTCCCCTGCTGGTGATTGCCGAGGATGTGGAGAGCGAGGCTCTGACTACGCTGGTAGTGAATCGTCTGCGCACGCAACTGAAGATTTGTGCCGTCAAGGCTCCCGGTTTCGGCGACCGCCGCAAGGCCATGTTGCAGGACATCGCCACACTGACGGGCGGTTTGGTTATCAGCGAGGACACGGGTCTGAAACTGGAGCAGGCTACCCTCGATATGCTCGGCTCTTCTGACAAAGTGACCATTTCGAAGGACAACACAACCATCGTGAACGGCCATGGTCAGAGCGAACTCATCAAAGATCGCATCAATCAGATTAAGAACGAGATAGCCAACACGACGAGCGACTACGACAAGGAGAAACTGCAGGAGCGTCTTGCCAAATTGGCAGGTGGCGTGGCTGTGCTCTACGTAGGTGCTCCCAGTGAAGTGGAGATGAAGGAAAAGAAAGATCGCGTGGACGACGCATTGTGCGCAACCCGTGCAGCCATCGAGGAAGGCATCATCCCCGGCGGCGGTGTGGCCTACATCCGCGCCCAGAAGGTGCTGGATACGCTGAAGGCCGAGAACGCCGACGAGCAGACGGGTGTGCAGATTATCCGCCGCGCCATCGAAGAGCCTCTGCGCCAGATTGTCGAGAACGCCGGCCTTGAGGGCAGCGTTGTAGTCAATGAGGTACGCAACGGCGAGGGCGACTACGGTTACAATGCCCGTGCCGACAAGTACGAGAACATGAAGGCTTCGGGTATCATCGACCCTGCCAAAGTGGCACGTGTCGCTCTGGAGAATGCGGCTTCCATCGCCGGCATGTTCCTCACCACCGAGTGTGTCATCTGCGACGCTAAGGAAGACAAGCCCGAAATGCCGATGGGCAACCCCGGCATGGGCGGCATGGGTGGTATGATGTAATACCTCCCCTCCCTCCCCGGCGGAGGGACATGATACAAAACAGAGCTCCCCGATGACCACGCGGTCGTCGGGGAGCTTTTTTCGTATAAGGCCTGTTACGTTTTCTTCGTTCCGTTTCCTTTTCGGGCTTATCCCATTTTCTCCATGGCCTGCTGGAGGTCGTCGATGATGTCGTCGGCCGACTCAATGCCGATGGACAGGCGGATGAGGTCGGGAGCGATGCCGGCCTCCTGCAACTGCTTGTCGGAAAGTTGCCGGTGTGTGTGACTGGCGGGGTGCAGGACGCAGGTGCGGGCATCGGCCACGTGCGTGACGATGGAGATGAAATCGAGGTTGTCCATAAAGCGGATAGCATCCTCGCGCGTGCCTTTCAGCCCGAAAGCGATGACGCCGCACGTGCCCTGTGGCATGTACTTCTGTGCCAAGGGGTAATACTTGTTACCCGGCAGTCCGGCATAGTTCACCCACGCCACTTTCGGATGCTTCTCCAGCCACTCGGCCACCTTCTGCGCATTCTCGCAGTGGCGCGGCATACGCAGGTGCAACGTCTCCAGACCGATGTTCAGCAGAAACGCATTCTGCGGCGAAGCGGTGGAACCGAGGTCGCGCATGAGCTGTGCCACCAGTTTGGTCGTGTACGCTCCCTTGCCGAATGCCTTGGTGTAGGTCAGTCCGTGGTAGCTCTCGTCCGGCTCGCAAAGTCCGGGGAACTTGTCGGCATGTGCCTCCCAGTCGAAATTTCCGCTGTCCACGACGGTACCGCCCACCTGCGTGGCGTGTCCGTCCATGTACTTGGTGGTGGCGTGTGTCACGATGTCCGCTCCCCACTCGAAGGGGCGGCAGTTGATGGGCGTGGCAAACGTGTTGTCGATGATGAGGGGCACCCCGTGACGGTGTGCCAGAGCGGCGAAGCGTTCGATGTCGAAGACGTTGCCGCCCGGGTTGGATATGGTCTCGCCGAAGAAGCACTTCGTGTTGGGGCGGAACGCCTGTTCGATGCGCTCGTCATCCCAGTCGGGGTCTACGAAGGTGCATTCTATGCCCAGTTTCTTCATCGTCACGCCAAAGAGATTGTACGTACCTCCGTAGATGTTGTTGGAGGTGATGAAGTGGTCGCCCGCCTGACAGATGTTGAATACGGCATAGAAACTGGCGGCCTGGCCCGACGACGTCAGCACGCAGCCGACGCCCCCTTCGAGGGCGGCGATTTTCTTCGCCACGGCATCCACCGTGGGATTGGCCAGTCGGGAATAGAAGTAACCGTTGTCTTCGAGGTCGAACAGCCGGGCCATCTGTTCGCTGGTCTCGTATCTGAAGGTCGTACTCTGGTAGATGGGCAGTTGCTGTGCCTCGCCCTTTGAAGGTTTCCATCCGCCGTGAATGCAGATGGTGTCGAGATTCTTTTTCATGACTGTAATAGGTATAACGTTTCCCGAGGCCAAAGGTACGAATAATATTTCGGATTCCCCTTATCTTTCCCCCGCTATTTGCAGTCCCCGCCCGCCGGGCGTGCCGACGACTTGTTTATTCGGTCGTGAGCGGTTAATTATTCAGAGGTGAGCGAATAATTAACCGCTCACCTCTGAATAATGTAGTCCTCCATAAGGCCCGGCAGAAAGGCAGGGAACTTCCGGGCCGGTTCCGTGGGGGATAAAGGACGGGATAAGGCTTGTGTGACGTGTTTTCCGATTATTTATTGATTTTCTGCCCTCTTTTTGTGCGTATTCCCAAATAATATTGTACCTTTGCCGTCAGAGGTCGTCCGTCAGGATAGGCCCTGAAACAGACAAAGATAATGTATAACGCTTAAAGAAGAAAGGACGGTTCCACGAAGCAGACAGTAACGAAAAGATGAACGGTGAATGAGGACTCCGGAGGATTCCCGTCACTTCCCCGGTGAGTACCGTGTCCGGCTCTGTCACAAAGGCTGACTAAAGGGCACTAATTTATTAACTCAGAAGGAAGCGATTCACCCGTTCGATATACCATAAAACTTGAGTTATCGCTCTTGTTCTCTTACCCGAAAGTCGTCAAATTAGGATAGTCGAGAATAGGTTTGCGATAGGCTCACGTCCCTGATAGGGGCGTGACCTTTCGTCCAACTTATTTGACTATCAGGCTTTTGACGACGCCCCGGGTAAGAATAAGTAATCGGACAGGGTCACGCCCCTTTCTTTTATTTATTCTATTAAAGATGAAAAGATTATTATTTTCTCTCGTGGCACTTGCTCTAACGAGCATTTGTTTTGCCCAGGACGTTCTCGTCAAGAAGGACGGAGGTACCATTCTCGCCAAGATTCTGCGCATCACGGAGACCGAAGTGGAGTACAAGAATCATGACAATCCTGACGGCCCTACGCGCGTTATCAGCATCAGCAGTCTGCTGCGCATTAACTATCAGAATGGACAGACCGAGACGTTTGCTGCCGGAGCATCCGATGATATTGTGACGAGAGAAACGGCTACGAAGTTCTCGAATGACCAAAGGCTGATGCAGATGTACCGTCTCAGTCTGCAACCCAAGATGCTGAAGCGTGCGGAAAGACTCAAGAAAGCAAGTTGGATAGTAGGAGGCACACTTGTGGTGGGAGGTGCCGTTATAGCCGCCTGCTGTAAGGCAAAATCGGACAAGACTGGCTATACCTATGATCATGAATGTTATAATGCGCTTTTAGGGACAGGGATACCGATGATCCCTGCCGGAATTGCTGTTTGGGCAGGTTGTTATTTCCGTGCGAAAAATATCGAGAAGAAAGTAATGCTTTCAGTTGAGTCATCTCCCGTTTTCCAGCAAGAATTTAATGTAGGAAAGAATGAACGTCTAATGGTTGGTGTGGATATGCTCAATGATAATACAATGAAGCATCAGACCGTCGGCATGGGCCTACGTTACAACTTCTAACAAGATAAAATTATGAAATCTACATCTTTATTATTACTTTTATGCCTAATGGCAGTATTTTCTTCTTGTTCTTCGATGCGCAGCGGCGGTGACGGCATAACCGGTACGGAAATCTATACCGTCAATGAGAGCTACAACCGTATGGATTTGGAGGTAGACCCGCAGAGCATTACCTACACCATCGACATTTCCACATCGGAGGGTTTGATGAAACTTAACGGTCTGTCCTTAGCCGAGGCCAAAAAATTAGCTTTGGAAGAAGCGGCTATCAAGAACAACTGTGCCCGCATTATCTCTCCCAAATTCTCGCACTTGAAGAAGGGCAAGCAGATACTTCGTGTTACGGTATTTGGTTTCCCGGCCCGATACAAGAACTCTGTTAAGTAGAAAGTCCCGGACAATAATCTGTTTATCATAAAGTGACGGGGGAGTTCTTCCCTTGCGCCTGCCTTGCTTCCTTAGGAGGATGGGATTATTCAGAGGCGACCGGTTAATTATTCAAAGGTGAGCGAATAATTAACCGGTCGCCTCTGAATAATGTAGTCCTCTATAAGGTCTTTCCCCGTGCAGCCTTTGGCCGTCGGTTTCCGTCCGCGTGTGCCGTGGAAGTTGCCGTAGGGTCGGGCAGTGCGGGGTGCTTTGAAAAATTGCCTTCCAAATTTCCGATTATGTGTTTCCGTATATCGCTTTTTTGTCGTAACTTTATCGTCGGATAAATACATATATATTATGGCTATACAATTTACGATTGCAGAGCGCGGGCAGTTGCCCGGCGAAGAGAATGAGCGGCGGAACCTGTATCCGCGCCTGAAGTCGCACCGTACGGTGGACGTGGTGGACTTCCAGAAACGTGCGCCCTGGCCCTCGGCGATGTCGGCGGCCAATTTGCAGTTTGCCTTGGGTGAGCTGCAGCGCATCATGCTCCACGAACTGAAGGAGGGGAATGCCGTGACGCTGCCCGGCATCGGCACTTTCCGTCTGAACCTGAAAGGTAGCGTCGCCGTGCGCGACGGTCAGTACCACGGCGAGGATGTGCATGTGGACAGTCTCCAGTTCCAGCCCGATCGCGAACTGGCGGAGCAGGTGCAGAAGCTGCCCGTGGAGCAGCAGCCTTACGGTCTCCTGCTGCGGGCGGATGAGGCCGACGTGGAGGAACGGCTGACCGAACTCTTCCGGCAGCACGACAGCATCACGCACAAGAACGTCTTTCAGGCTTTCGGGGCCGCCCTGTCGCCCCACCGTGTCACGAGTCTGCTCCAGCGTCTGACGGCAGAGGGCCGTCTGCTGCGCGAGGGCGAGCGGGCGCAGACGGTTTATCGTCCGGCCCCCGGCCATTTCGGTCGTGAGGATTAGGATTGTTTAACACGGATAAATTGCGCGAAGCGGGAAAAATGTATAATTTTGTCCCGGTGAGTGATAAACAGTACAACCTTAAAAACAAATACAACTATGACAATCAAAGAACTGAACCCCAAGGCCGTCTGGCAAAACTTCCATCTGCTTACCCAAGTTCCCCGTCCCAGCGGACATTTAGAGAAGATACAGCAATTCCTGCTCGACTGGGCACGGGAGCGCGGCATAGAGGCCTGGAAGGACGATGCCGAGAACATCGTCATGCGCAAACCGGCCACGCCGGGCATGGAGAACCGTAAGACGGCGACGATGCAGGCCCACATGGACATGGTGCCGCAGAAGACGGACGAGAGCCGCCATAACTTCGAGACCGACCCCATCGAGACCTACATCGACGGTGACTGGGTGAAGGCCCGCGGCACCACACTGGGCAGCGACGACGGCATGGGAGTGGCAGCCATCATGGGTGTCTTCGAGAGCAAAGACTTGAAACACGGCCCCCTGGAGGCACTGATTACGGCCGACGAGGAAACCTGCATGTACGGTGTGAACCATCTGTCCGCCGACACGTTGCAGGGCGAACTGTTGCTGAACATCGACCATGAGACCCTCGGTGAGTTTGTTATCGGCAGTGCCGGCGGCGTGAACATCAATGCCACGCTGGGCTACAAGGAAGTGAAGCCCGAAGCCGATGACGCGGCTGTCCGCATCACGTTGAAGAATCTGCGCGGCGGACATTCGGGACTGGAGATTAACGCCGGCCGGGCCAATGCCAACAAACTGATGGCCCGTCTGGTGCGTCAGGCCATCATCGACGACGATGCCTGTCTGGCTTCGTGGCAGGGCGGAAACATGCGCAACGCCATTCCGCGCACGGCCGAAGTGGTGCTGACCATCCCCCGTGAGAACCTCGACGACCTGCGCGAACTGGTGGACTACTGCCGCGATACCTTTGCAGAGGAGTACCGAGGCGTGGAGACGGAAATTTCCCTTTCCATCGAGGAAATTCCCCTTCCCGAAGGCGAAATGCCCCGCGAGATTCAGGACAATGTGGTCAATGCCATCGTGGCCTGCCACGACGGCGTGCTGCGCAACATTCCCGGCATCCCCTCCGTGGTGGAGACAAGTTCGAATCTGGGCATCGTGCGCATCGGCAACGGCGAGGTGAGCATCCTCATTCTGGCCCGCAGCAGTAGCGAGACGATGATGGAATACATACAGGAAATGCAGGAAGCGTGCTTCTCGTTAGTCGGCATGAAAGTAACTTACGACGGCCACTACGGAGCCTGGCAGCCCAACTTCGACAGTCAGCTTGCCGCCCGCATGGTGGAGGTGCACAACCGTCTCTTCCCCGACGAACCCGCCCGCGTGGAGGTGGTGCATGCCGGTCTGGAGTGCAGCATCATCGGAGGCGTATATCCCCGCATGGATCTCGTCAGCTTCGGGCCCACGCTCCGTTCGCCCCACACGCCCGACGAGCGTTGCTATATCCCCAGCGTGGAGAAGTTCTGGGTGTTCCTTACCAAACTGCTGGAGGAGATACCCGAAAAGGAATAATGTTCGATAACCCTGTAAGATAGTCTCATGCGCAAAATCTTTATCCTTATCCTCTTGCTGGCAGCGACCCTGTCGTCGTCTGCCGGCAAGAAGCAGAGCAAAGCACTCTCCGACCTACTGTTCTCCTGCATGAAGGTGGAGGACGTTCATCCCGATAGTCTGGAGCACAACATCGAGCGGCTGAAACTGCGTCGTATGCAGTCGGCCGACCCGGCAGAACGGGCCGTGTATGCGGCCGCCATCGGACGTTACTATGCCGAGCGTCTGTGGGTGTCGGCACGTTACGAGCAGTGGCGCGACTCTATGACACACTGGTATGGCAAGGCTCTGGCCGACAAGGCTCTGCTGGCACGCACCAAGGCCCGGAAGTGGAAACCTTTCGTGACGGTAGGTAAGGATGAAGATTACTTCGGCGGCGACATGCTGAATGTGGTTTGGCGAAGCATGACCGATGCCGTTCCCCGCTTTGAACGCGACACGCTTTCGTTCCTGCCCAAGACGGGCGAGATGATAGACTTCTACCGTCGGAACGGACAGCGCGAGGCGGCGTTGCTTCTTACGCTCGATTCACTGAGCGAGACCTCCGGAGACCTGTCCGAGGAGGCCTTGCTCCGTGTGCGGGACGAGTATGCCGATTTGCCGCTGTGCGCCGAGGTTTATCTGCGTCTTGCCGCACGCGGCGATGTGCCTGCGGAGCGGCAGCGCGAGTGGTTGCGGCAGGGCATCAACAACTATCCCCGTTACCGGCATATTGCCGCATTGCGGAATGCCTTGACCCGTCTGTCCGATCCTTTCTTCCGTTGGGATGGCAGCACCGATGTCTATCCCGGTAAGACGTACCGGTGGACGTTTAATGCGCGCAACATCCGTTCCGTGAGCATCGACGGGAAGGTGCATGACTTCGGGGAACACGACCCCATCGAGGTGTTCACGGATTCTATGGAATGGACGGCACCGGCATCGGGAGACTGCGAAATCGTGTTTGTGCCACGGACGGCGGTTGCGTCCCGGCTGACCGACAAGATAAAGCCGCTGAAACAGACAATCCGCGTTTCGGCCCTTCAGGCCGTCTCCCGGATGATGTCCGATAACCGGGTGTGCCTGCTGGTGCTGGACTCGGAGACGGGTGCGCCTCAGGAGGGCGTGACGATTACGGCCTACGAACTGGAGAAGAACGATTCGGTGGTCTATTTCACGGGGCTTACCGACCGGACGGGCCGGGTTTATGTGCCTCGCGTGAAGAACAAGAGTAATGGCAGATTGGATAACAGACTGCATTTCCGGATGAGTCGTCCGGGAGAAGAGCATCTGCCCGTTACGACGGTCTACGTTCATAATGAGGGATGGCAAGGAGCTCCGAAGGACTCCACACGGAGACTGACGCTCTTTACCGACCGTGCCATCTATCGTCCCGGACAGACCGTTCACGTGAGCGGAATTGCCTACCGTCAGTTGGACTGGTCGGCGCAGGTGGCGGCCGGCGAGGACTATACGCTGATGCTTTATGATGCCACCTATAAGAAAGTAGAGGAAAAAGCCGTATCTTCCGATGAAATGGGCGTTTTTGCTGCCGATTTCGTGCTCCCGACAGGACTGCGGAACGGTACTTTCTCGATAGCGGCCGGCGGCAGCCGTGTGTCCTTCAGAGTGGAGGAATACAAGCGTCCTACGTTTGAGATCGTCCTTGACGACAGCCTTTATGTGGAGGGAGACAGTTGTGTGGTGCGTGGCCGGGCATTGCATTACGACGGTACGCCTCTGCGTGCCGCCCGCGTGACAGGTACTTACCGCTGGCAGCCCTCCCGATTCTATTTTTACAATAAAGTCCGTCCACAAGGTGAGGTGCAGCGGTTGGACACTCTTGAGACCGATGACCGCGGACAGTTTGCCTATAAACTGAAAATAGAACGTGAGCAGGGTGATGTCATGCCTTTGCGCAGTACGCTGTCAGTTACGGTGGATGTGCTCAGTCAGCAGGGCGAGACGCACCATGCGGACAACTGGTATTGGCGCACGAACGAACCATCGTTCCTTCCCGATCAGGAGCGCGTCGATTCCGCGTTTATCGTTCGTTGCGAAAACGACATCTTTGCTCCCGGAAAGCCCGGACGCATAGCGGTTACGACCAACCTCTCCGATGTTTATCTCCATTATACGCTTTCTGCCGCAGGCGAGGTGTGGACGGATAGCATGGTCTGCCTCGGGCACGAAACGTATGTCCTTGATATTCCTTATGAGGAGAAGTATGACCAAAGTGCTACCGTTTCGTTCTGTTTTGTGAAGGGCGGACGAGTGTACAACGATACGAAAGTGCTTCTTTTGGCTCAGCCCGACAATCATCTGCGGCCGCATTGGGACACGTTCCGCAACCTGTTGCAGCCCGGACAGCGCGAGGAGTGGCACCTGACGCTGCGCCGTCCCGACGGAACGCCCGCCGATGCCAACCTAATGGTGGCCCTTTACGATGCCTCGCTCGACTATTTTACCCATCATGCGTGGAACTTCGGCGCGTATCGTTCCTATCGCACTTATTCCGTTTCTTACCACCCGGTATGGCGGGAATATCCGAATTACAAAGCAAGAGTCTGGTATAATCAGAAGCTAAAGAAAGAACCGGGCATACGGCTGAGTGCCATCAATACGTTGCTCTATAATGTGAAGGTTTATTCTTCTCATCTTTATTCTGGTGGAGGAGCACGCCGTTTGATGGAGGCCAAAGTAGCATCTGCTACTCAGATGCGTTTGGCCGGAGCTGCGCCCGGCGTGAATGCCCGTGGCATGGAGCTTTATGAAACGGTCACGATAACGGGAGCTCAGTATGACAGCATTGAGGAAGATGCTGCGGAGATGGCGGAAGAAGAATCGGGAGAGGCCGCCATCCGTGTGCCGATGCGTGAGAATTTCAACGAGACGGCTTTCTTCTATCCTCAGTTGCGGACGGACAAGAACGGGCAAGTGACGATTGCTTTCACATTGCCCGAAAGCCTCACGCGCTGGAACCTCATCGGTATAGCGCACACGCAGGACATGATGTCTGCCCGTATAGGTGAACAGATAGAGGCCCGCAAAGACCTGATGGCGCAGCTCTTCCTGCCCCGCTTCCTGCGACCCAGTGATGAGGCTGTCCTCGTGGCGACAGTCCGCAATGTCAGCGACACCGTGCAACAGGGCAAGGGCGTCCTGCAGGTACTGGATGCCGGGACGGAGAAGGTGCTGAAGTCGTGGAAGGCCGACATCGCTCTGGAAAGCAAACAAGATACCGTGCTTCATTTCCCCTACGCGGTGACCGACAATCCGTTGGCTGCAGCGGCCGACCTCATCGTGCGCTGGGCAGTGGAGGGAACGACGTGCAGCGACGGCGAGCAGCGTCTCCTGCCCGTCCTGTCGCCCACGGAAACGCTGACAAATACCGTGGCTATCACGGCTTACGAACCGGGCGTGACAAACATCGACCTCTCGTCCCTCTTCCCCGCCGAGGTCACCAACCGCCGGCTGACTGTCGAATACACCACCCGGCCCGAGCAGTATGCCCTGCAGGCCTTGCCCGTGATGGCTAAGGCCGGACGGGAGGACGTATTGTCATTGGCTTCGGCCTATTATGCGGGTGTTTTGGGTAAGAGCCTGAACGTGAATATGCCCGACAGTACGGAGGTCTATTACCGCAAGATGCGTGAATTGCAGAATGTCGAAGGCGGTTTCTCGTGGTACCCTCAGATGCCGGCCAATGTTTACCTGACCTCCGAAGTCTCGTACCTGCTGACCCGTCTGCACATGCTCACCGGAGAGCAACCGGCACGGGAGGTGAACGAGAAAGCGATACACTACCTGCTTTCGCAGCGTGTGGACAGTGTTGTCTTCAGTGCCGCTAACCTGCGTACCCTCTATGTCGCCCTATATAGCGACACCGAGCTGTCGAAAGAGGAAAAGAAGAAAGTGGACTTCCTGCTTCGTCAGGCCAAGAAGACCGAGCCGGAAGATATGGGCTATGAAGGACAAGCCTTGCTGGCTTTAGTCTGGCAGAAAGAAGGCGAACCGCGCAAGGCCCGGAAGTGTGTGGAGCTGTTCAGGAAACGTTTAGTGTCGAGTCCCAACCGAGGTTCCTATATCGAATTTCCCAAAGGCAGCTTTGTGAGCATCGACCGCAAACTGCACATCCACGTGCAGATGATGGAGGCTCTGCAGCGCGTGATGCCCGACAGCACCCGCCTGTTGCGGAATATGTGCCGCTACCTGCTTCAGCAAAAGCGGACGCAGGAGTGGACGACGCCCGTAAATTCCGCCAACGCTGTCTTTGCCCTGCTGACGACTTCTCCTGCCACCCGTCCGGCCTCGCCGGCCAAGGACTTGCTGACCCTGACGCGCCAGCGCAGTACGCCTGTAAACTTCACGGCCGACGATGACACGTTGGGCTATCTCCGGGATTCGCTGCTTGTTCAGGAGGGTAAACTCCCCGTCCGCTTGCGCCTGCATAAATTCTCGGACGGCGAAAGCTGGGGAGGCGTGTTTGCCGAGTATGAGCAGCCGTTCAGTCAGGTAAAGGCCCATTCGACGGGATTGAGTGTCGTCCAGGAATACCCGAAGGAAGTCAAGACAGGCAGCCGCTATACCGTGCGCTACCGTATCTCGGCCGATCGCGATTACGAATACGTTACGCTCGTGGCTCCGCGCCCGGCCTTTACGGAACCCGTGAATCAGCGTTCCGGCTACGAATGGAGCGGTACGGTGTATGGACGGGGAACCGGATTGGGCTATTACCGTCAGGTGCACGATGCGACCACGGAATTTAGCTTCCATCACATCCCGCGTGGCGAGTACGTCATCGAAGAAACCCTCTACGTGGAGCGGGGTGGTCGTTATCATTCGGGCATTGCCGTCATCCGTTGCGAATATGCCGACGAGTTCCGGGGACACAGCGATGATAGTGTTGTGCAAGTCGCTCAATAATATTCTTTTAATATAATAAGGTATGAAAAAGATTTTTTCTTTGATGCTCGGAGGGATGCTCCTCGTTCTCTTTAGTTGTGAAAAGAACGAACCCACCCGCCTGGCGGAGTCCAAGGGACAGCCGGCAGAGCTTCTTGTGGTGGCTCCTCCTCGGATGTTGCAGGGTGAGAACCTCGACACGTTGAACTCCGTTGTAGATGCCGACGCACCGGGCCTGGGAGCCTCGGAACGCATTTTCCGGACGATGATTATCGGCGAAAAGGGATATGACAAAGTGTATAAGCTGATGCACAGCCAACTGCACCTTAAAATAGACCCCGCCCAGAAGGAACCGTCGATGGGCGTGGCCTATGATGTGCACGCCCGCCCGCAGATTCAGGTGATGGTGACGGCCGCCTCCGAGGAGGAAATGCGTGACTTCCTGAGTGTCAACCGGGAGCGCATCCAGCGTACTTTTCTCGATTTTCAGCTCGACCGTTATGCCGGTTTTCTCCGGAAAAAGTACAGCAAGAACACGAGCAAGGCCCTGCAGAAGCTGGGTTACGACGTTCGTGTGCCGTCGGACATTGCTTCGACGAAATCCGGTAAGGACTTCCTTTGGGCCTCTTCGAATCGGGGCGGGGAGAAAGACATCAATTTTGTCTTCTACACCTATCCGTGGGATGGCGGCAACGTGGCCGATACGGCCCTTTTCGTGCAGAAGCGCGATTCGGTGATGAAAGCGAATGTTCCCGGTAGCCGCCCCGACCAGTACATGACGACGACGCGTGGCGAGCAGGGTATTCCCGTGTTGTGGCCGATGCTCAGGAAAATTGACGGTCAGGCACAGTATGAGGTGCGCGGATTGTGGGAAATGCGTAACGGATTCATGGGCGGCCCGTTCGTTTCGCTGGTTCGTGTAGACACTGCGGCCCGGCAGGTGGTGGTGACGGAAGGCTTTGTCTTCTCGCCCAATAGTTCCAAACGCGACCTTCTGCGCTCGGTTGAGGCCGGTCTGCGCACCCTGAAGCCCCATACTAAAAAATAATCCTTTTACCGTCCGCTGACTCTTCGGGGACGACAGTCCATAGGGGCTGATTCCATTTACCGGAATCAGCCCCTGTTTTTTGTTTCCCTGTTACGACAATGCACGGCCGTCCCGCCGTGGACTTTATTATTCAAAGGTGAGCGGTTAATTATTCGGTCGCCTTTGAATAATTAACCGCTCACGACCGAATAAACCCGACCTCCCCGCAGCATGGGGCGGCCGATACCCGGACGGTGAAGAGTTTTCGAGGCGGCAAGCCCCCGTATTTGTGTCTGCCGTTTTGAATTAAATAAAGGAAACTTGCTTCAACCTGTGGATAGAATTTGTAATTCGTAAGAAAATTTGTATATTTGCAACGTGGAAAAGAGAATCTTTACAGTCAGTTTGTTACTCGTGATGGCTGCCTCCCTGTTGGCGCAGCCCCGGTTCGTTCCGGATGCCCCTGTGGTGAAGACCGGAGATATTGTATGGCAGAATCCCAAGACCGTCCTTTTCACGTTCTCGAACCGAGGAACGGAGCCCCTGCAGATAACGGAAGTGCATCCCTCGTGCGGATGTATCAGCGTGACCTATCCGGAAGCCCCCGTCCCGGCCGGACAGAGCGGAATGATAACGGCCACGTATGATGCGGGAATGCTGGGCACGTTCTATCGTGAACTGGCCGTCTACACCAATGCGCAGCCGCTCCCCATCTACTTGTCGTTCCAAGGGCGGGTGGTGGAGACCCCGCTCGACTACGAAGGCGATTTTCCCATAGACCTCGGAAACGTCAGACTGAGCAAGAACTATATAGAGTTCAATGATGTGAACAAAGGCGACAAGCCTGTGACGGAACTGCAAATCGTGAATCTGGAGCATACGCCCTACACGCCTCAGTTGATGCACCTGCCGAATTATCTTTCCGTGGAGTATCTGCCCGCCGAGGTGCAGCCCGGTCGTGTGGGCAAGATTCGTCTGACGTTAGACAGCGACCGCCTTTTCATGAACGGACTGAACCAGACCTCCCTCTACCTGTCCCGCTATATGGGGGACAAAATCGGCGACCAAAACGAAATCGTGGTGTCGGCCGTTCTGTTGCCGGCTTTCCGCAACCTGACGGCGGAGGAAATGAACCGCGCCCCGCGCATCGTGCTGATGGATGGCGATAAGATGATTGAGGGCGAGACAACCTTCGTGATGGGCGGCAAGAAAAAAGTGACCAAGGTGCTCCACGTGACGAACATCGGCGAGGAAACGCTTACCGTCAGCGGCGTGCAGGTGTTCAACAGGGCGATGTCGGTAAGTTTGGGAGAGCGGAATATCAAACCGCACGCCACGGCGAAACTCAAGATAACGCTGGATGCGAAGGAATTGGCAAAGGCAAAGAACGGCCCGCGCCTGCTGCTCATCTGCAACGACCCGAGGCACGCCAAGACAGAACTGTATATCAACGTGGAATAAGGAACTCCGGACGGAGGCTCAATACTTAATAAACTGAATGTGTTATGGAACATCCCGAGAATAGTGAAGATTACGCAGGCCTGACGGTGAATAAAGGCGTCGGCCCGGTAACGATAGTCAATCCGTATCTGAAACGCGGCCGCTTCGCGCGACGCAAACTGACGGTTGGCGATTATGTAGAAGGCATTCTGCGGGGCGACTCCGCCATACTCGGACAGGCCGTGACATTGGTGGAGAGCACGAATCCCGACCATCAGACGGTGGCTCAGGAAGTCATCGAGAAATGTCTGCCGTACAGCGGAAACTCTGTGCGTATCGGCATCAGCGGTGTGCCGGGGGCCGGAAAAAGTACCAGTATCGACGAATTTGGCATTCACGTGCTGAATACCTACGGTGGCAAACTGGCCGTGCTGGCCATAGACCCCAGTTCGGAGCGAACCAAGGGTAGCATATTGGGAGACAAGACGCGTATGGAGAAACTCTCCGTTCATCCCGATTCCTTCATCCGCCCCAGTCCCTCGGCAGGCAGTCTGGGCGGTGTGGCCCGGAAGACGCGCGAGACCATCGTCTTGTGCGAGGCGGCAGGTTATGATAAAATCTTCGTAGAGACCGTCGGGGTGGGGCAGAGCGAGACCGCCTGCCACTCGATGGTGGATTTCTTCCTGCTCATCCAGTTGGCCGGCACCGGCGATGAGCTGCAAGGTATAAAACGCGGTATCATGGAGATGGCGGACGGTATTGTCATTAACAAATGCGACGGAAACAACGTGGAGAAATGCCAGTTGGCGGCCACACACTTCCGCAACGCCCTGCATCTGTTCCCGGCCACGGAGAGCGGATGGATGCCGAAGGTGCTTTGCTACTCCGGCTTCTACGGATTGGGTATCAAGGAAGTGTGGGATATGATATACGAATACATTGGTTTCGTCAAGGAGAACGGCTACTTTGAGCATCGCCGCAACGAGCAGGCAAAGTACTGGATGTACGAAACCATAAACGAGTATCTGCGTAACAGTTTCTATCAGAATCCTACGATGGCCGACCTGCTGAAAGCCTCGGAAACCAGTGTGTTGGGAGGGGAGAAAACGTCATTCGTGGCAGCCAAGCAACTGCTCGATACGTATTTTGCACTCCTCCATTAGCCATGTGGGGGTGCTGGTGGCTCCGCATATTCCTACGGAGTTGCAGTTGGTCAGCCAGCGGACGTCAATCGCATCGGCAGAGTCTATCATGTAACTTTGAGGGTTAATGTGTTGGCACTCGTTGAAGAGCACTCGCCCGTTGCTACTTTTCTTACCGCATACAAAGAGAATGACGTCGTGACGCGAGGCGAACTCGCGGATGTGCGGCATGCGGTTGGCCACCTGGCGACAAATGGTGTCGTAATACTTGAACGTGGCGTCCGGACTGATGTGTTGTTCGATGTATTCCACAATTCGGCGGAAATCGTCCAAGGGTTTTGTGGTCTGGCTGTAAAGACTGATGTCGCGATTGAAGTCCAGTTTGCTGACGTCCTCGGGATGCTCTATAACAATGGCTGTGCCGTGCGTCTGCCCCACCAGTCCCAGCACCTCGGCATGGCCGTTCTTTCCGAAGATGACAATCTGTTTGCGATGGAGCGGGTCGGAATCGTACTCGCGTTTGATGCGTTCCTGCAGATGGAGCACGACGGGACAGGTGGCATCTATAATCTCGATGTGGTTGGCTACAGCCTTCTGATAGGTGCTTGGCGGTTCGCCGTGGGCACGTAGCAAAACGGTGGCGTCATGGAGATTGTCGTATTCCTTGTGTCCGATGGTAATCAGTCCCATGCGTTGCAGGCGGCTGCATTCCATGGAGTTGTGTACGATGTCACCTAAGCAGTACAGCGGTCGGCTGCTGCTCGTGAGTATCTCCTCGGCCTTGCCGATGGCGCGCGTGACGCCAAAGCAAAACCCGCTTCCCGTGTCGAGTTCTATTTTCAATGTCAGTCCTCCGCTGCGTGCTTATAAGCCTGTAAGAGCCACTGCTTTTGCTCGGCAATGGTCATGTGGCTGTTGTCTAAAACAAGAGCATCCGCAGCCTGACGCAGAGGGCTGATTTCGCGATGGGTGTCGATGTAATCGCGTTCCTCCACGTTGTGGAGAATGTCGGCCATGTCGCAGACTTCGCCTTTGGCCGACAGTTCGGCGTAGCGGCGCTGGGCGCGGATTTCGCTGCTTGCTGTGACAAATATTTTCAGTTCGGCCTCTGGGAAGACGGTGGTGCCGATGTCGCGGCCGTCCATGATGATGCCGCCCTCTTGGCCCATCTGTTGCTGCTGACGTACCATTTCCTCGCGCACAAATCCCAGGGCGGCGATGGGACTCACATGTTCGCTTATCTCCAACGTGCGGATGCGGTCTTCCACATACTCATTGTTGAGGTAGGTATCCGGTCGGCCGTGCTCCGGATTGAACCGAAACGTGATGTGGATGTTCTTCATCTCGTCGCGCAGCCGGGCTTCGTCGATTTTTCCGTCGTGGATGAGGCTGTTGCTTAATGCATAGAGCGTTACGGCGCGATACATGGCACCGCTGTCCACATATACGTAGCCGATTTCGCGGGCTAAGTCTTTGGCCATGGTGCTTTTTCCGCAAGAGGAATATCCGTCAATGGCTATGGTAATCTTTTTCATGATGCTGAGAATTTGGATGGTACTTATAGGTTGTAGCTGGCACTGAAAGCCAAAGTAGGCGCACTAACGTGGTACTTGGCATAGGCCAACCCGAATTTTATCTTCTTTATATTTATGCCGGCACCGAAAGAGAGACCTGCGGCATGACTGGAACCGGCAGCTTTCATCTCGTAAGCCCGGCGGAAATTGAATCCGGCGGCAAGGTAGAACTGGCTGGTGGGGATGATGTCGATGCCCAGATTAAAGTGATTCATGAAGATTCGGCCGCCTTTGGGTGCCTTGCCTGTACTGTAATAATATTTGTTGTTCCAGCGTGTCAGGTCTACCATCGTCACGCTGAAGCGGATAGGAGCGTGGGCCATGCTTTTGGATAGTCCCAGTTGCAGGTCAAAGGGAAGTCGCTCGTGCGTGTTCCCGAAAGCCTTGACTTGTCCGCCTAAATTAACGGCCACGGCGGAAAAGGAAAACTCCTGTTCCTCATTATAATAATTCAGACCTAAATCTACAGCTAAGGCGCATGAGGTGTATTCGGCATATTTCGAGTAGATGATTTTGCCGGTGGCTCCTCCGGCCCAGCGGTCGCTGAGGTTGTAGCTGTACATCCCGTTGAAAGCAATATCGCGGGAATGAAAATCACCTATAATCTCGCCGGTTGCCAGTGTCTCTTTCATTGCCCCATAGCCTGCGAATTGTATGCCGGCTCCCCATGTTCCTCTCTCGCCTGCAATCCGGACAAAGGAGGCACTGCCCGTTTTGGAACCTTTCATGTAGGTCATGAAATTCAGGTTTATGGAGTTGTCGCTGACGCTCGATAACAAAGAGGGATTCTGAAAGATTAGGGAGGCATCGTCCTCGATGAGGGAAATGTTCTGTCCGCCGAGTGCTATGCAATGGGCGGATGTGGGAAGTTTGAGGAAATTGAACACGCTGCCGGATTCCTGTCCCCGTGCAGATAGAAGCAGGGTAAAGAGGAATAAATAGGAAAGGCTCAGGCGGCGTATCATGGTTATTTGCTATTTAGTCTCCAAAGGTACATCTTTTTCAAGATATAATTGTCTACTTAACGTTAAAAGTCTTTCAAAAGTTGTGCGTAAGCCATAAAAATATGGAAAATGCGAAAAAAAAACGTTGAATAGCGGACGTAAATAAAAAAAATGTGTTACATTTGTTCCCGAAGTATGAAGAATTAACAGAAATCTATATGGAAAACGTAGAGAAAAAAAACGTCAATGACGAACTCGCAGAACAATCGTGGACGAGTATGCTCATTGGCTATGTATTGGTCTTAGCGACCATATTTGTGGCTTTCGAGTGGACACAGCGCGAGATTAAAATCGAGGAGAGTGATGAGCCTATTTATGATATGGCGATAGAAGAAGACATGATTCCCATCACGAAGCAGGAACAGCCGATGCAGGCTCCTCCTCCACAGGCTGCCCCTATGTCTCCTGAAATCCTTGATGTGGTAGAAGATAATACCGATATTCCGGAAGAAGAAATCCAGACCACCGAAGAAGTAAATCAGAGTATTACGTCTGTTGTAGGTACAGGTGCTCCGACTGCCGTGGTTGCAGGCCCTCCTGCTCCGGTTGTGGAAGATGTGGATGATGACCGCATTTTGGATGTACCTGAAGAAAGTGCGGAGTTCCCCGGCGATGTATATGCTTGGTTGAGCAAGAACATTAAGTATCCTCCTATCTGTCAGGAACAGGGAATCCAGGGACGTGTAAGTGTACAGTTCGTCATCAACAGAGACGGTTCTATCGTGGATGTGAAAGTGCTTCGCTCACCGGATTCACATTTGTCCGATGAAGCAGAGCGTGTTGTGAAGTCCATGCCGAAGTGGAAGCCCGCCCGTCAGGGTAATAAGCCCGTGCGTATGCGCTATGTGCTTCCCGTTATGTTCCGCCTGAGCTAAAGAGTTCAAAGATGATCTCAAATATGCAAGGCTGTCGGCTTTGGCCGACGGCCTTCTTATATGTTTTTAGGTTTTGTAATAAAGTTAGCTTCTCTTATTCGTAAATAAATGTATACAAGTACGCAGTTATTAGGGAAAGTAAATGATGCGTTGGCTAATCTCGCCTATGATCGTGAACCGGTTGGTTTGTATGAGCCGGTGAAGTACGTGCTCTCATTGGGAGGCAAACGCATACGTCCGGTGTTGATGTTGATGGCATATAATTTTTATCGTGAGGATGTGGAACGCGTCATAATGCCTGCTATCGGGATAGAGACATATCATAATTATACATTGCTCCATGATGACTTGATGGACAAGGCGGATGTGCGGCGCGGACATCCTACGGTGCATAAGAAGTGGAATGAGAATACGGCTGTATTGAGCGGTGACTCAATGTTGGTGCTGGCCTATCAGCGAGTAGCACAATGCGACCCTGATAAATTGCCCGCAGTATTGGAACTTTTTACAAATACCGCTTTGGAAATAGGTGAGGGGCAACAGTACGATATAGACTTCGAGACGCGGAATGACGTGACGGAGGGTGAATATATAGAGATGATTCGTCTGAAGACATCCGTTTTGTTGGCTTGTGCCCTGAAGATGGGGGCGATGCTGGCAGGTGCTCCGGAGCAGGATGCTCAACTGTTATATCGCTTTGGAGAACAGATTGGATTGGCTTTCCAGTTGCAGGATGATTATCTCGATGTGTATGGAGATTTTGAGGTCTTTGGAAAACGAATAGGAGGTGACATCCTTTGTAATAAAAAGACGTATATGCTTATCAATGCCTTGTTGCAGGCAGATGAGACGCAACGAACCGAACTTGAACGCTGGATTAAGGCCACTGAATACGATGAAGCTGAGAAAATCAAGGCCGTGACAAGGGTGTATGACGAAATCGGCATCCCGCAGATGGCCCGGCAGAAGATAGAATCCTATTATATGTTGGCGGAGCAAAGTTTGGCCAAGGTGAATTTGCCTCAGAGTTGTAAACAGCAGCTTTGGCAGTATGCGCAAGAAATGCTGAACCGTACGAACTGATGATAGATACTCATAGCCATATTTATGGGGCGGAGTTCGATGAGGACCGCGATTTGGTCGTAGCTCGCGCCAAGGAAATCGGTGTAGAGGCCATTTTGTTGCCTAATATAAATGTTGCTTCTATGCAGCCCATGCTCGAACTTTGCAGGCAATATCCCGGATATTGTTATCCTATGTTGGGATTGCATCCTGAAGACGTGAAAGAGGATTACGCGGAAGTTCTTTCAATAATGAAACAGAATCTTTTGGGCGCACATCCTTATATAGGTGTAGGAGAAATCGGACTCGATTTCTATTGGGATGATACTTATCGGGAACAACAGCTTGAGGCTTTTGAGTGCCAGTTGCAGTGGGCATGTGAGTTTCATTTACCTGTTGTTATTCATTCTCGGAATGCGCATCGTGAATTGGTGGAGGTGATGACGCGGCACCGTGCAGAGGGGCTGACGGGCGTATTTCATTGCTTTGGCGGAACAGAGGAGGAAGCGCAGGAGTTGTTGAACTTTGATGGTTTTGCATTAGGAATAGGAGGGGTGCTTACCTATAAAAAGTCGATATTGCCGGAGGTACTGAAAACGGTTCCGCTCGAACGCATCGTTATAGAGACGGATGCTCCTTATTTGGCTCCGGTTCCTTGTCGCGGGAAGCGTAACGAGAGCTCTTTTCTTGTCCATACGGCACGTTGTTTGGCGGAGGTTTATGGATGTGCTCCGGAAAGAGTGGATGAAGTCACTACAAAGACGGCAAAACGAATTTTTAGGCTCTCTTGAGGGGCTGAATTTATACGAAATAAAGGAAAAACGTATTTTTTTATGTCAGAAATCATTCTCAGTTCACTTTTTTTTTGTAACTTGCACGCCGATTAACACTGCGAGGGTATATTTATACTCTATAAACGGTCTATGGAGAGATGCTCGAGTGGCTGAAGAGGCACGCCTGGAAAGCGTGTAACCGTCCAAAGCGGTTCCGGGGTTCGAATCCCCGTCTCTCCGCACAGAAAAAGGATGAATGAGCTTAATCGAATCTCGTTTCCTTTCCGATAAAAGCGATAAGAAATATAAATTACTAAATAATTAACTTTAAAATCAAAAAAACAATGAAAAAGTTATTTGCAATTGTTGCATTCGTTGCAGCTTGCTCTTTTGCCGCAACTTCTAACGTAATGGCTCAGGAAGAGACCGATGAAGCTGTAGTAGAACAGATTGACAGCGCTTCGGTGGATACGGCTGCTGTTGATACTGCTGCAGTAGAAGTTGTAGAAGAAGTCGATGTTATCGTAGAGGAAGAAAGTGAAAGCCTTCACAAAGTGTTGAAGACAAAATTTATAGAAGGTGACGCCGGCTTTATGTCTTTGGTTGCCCTCGCATTGGTTCTGGGTTTGGCATTCTGCATCGAGCGCGTTATCTATCTGACTCTTGCTCAGGTGAATACTCGTGGCTTTATGACGGATCTGGCTGAACTCGTTGCTAAAGATAAGATTGAAGAGGCTATCCAGTTGTGCAAAAATACACGTGGCCCCGTATCACAGGTTTCTCGTAAGGCTTTGATTTGTTTGAACAGCAAAGACCAGAACGATATCGCTTCTATCGAGCGTGCAATTAACACAGAAGCTGAAATTCAGGGTTCTTACCTCGAGCAGCACTGCTCTTGGATTACTTTCTTCATTGCATCTGCTCCTTCTCTCGGATTCCTTGGTACTGTGATCGGTATGGTTATGGCCTTCGATACGATTGAGAAAGCCGGTGATATTTCTCCGACCGTTGTTGCCGGTGGTATGAAAGTGGCCCTTATCACAACTATCTTCGGTATCGTTGTAGCCCTGATTCTGCAGTTGTTCTACAACTTTATCCTTGGCAGCATCGAAGGTTTGACTGCAAACATGGAAGAGTCTGCTCAGGAACTGCTGACAATGTGCGTTAAGTCATCTAAGTGCCAGAAGTAATTAGATAGCAATTTGTTCACTCATTCTTTAACTCAATAAAGAGAGTATTTATGTGGAAATTAGAGAAAATATCAAACTACTCACTATATGCGGTATGTGGTGTTATCGTGTTGGTGTTTGCCTTGTTCTTCGGCGTTGGCTATGACAACTATGATGAGTCCGGCAATGTAGCCCCGACACTTACAAACTTGCTATTGGGATTGATGTATGTTTTAGGCCTTGTTACGTTCTGTCTGATGGTTTGGAGCCTCGTGAAGAGTGCTCGTAGCGCAGCCGGAAGTGACGAGAAAGAAGCCACGGGTATTGCAGGCTCCAAGATTGTTATTGGAACGGCTGTTGTTACAGTGTTGGCTTTTGTTGCCGGTTTTGTGTTCAACATGGGTGAAGAGGCTTTCACTACTTCCAGTGGTGTAACCACTTCAGGTACGATGGTAACATTGGTTGATGCCTTTATGGTTGCAATCTATTGCTTGGCTATCGTTTCTGTTATTGCAGTGGTTGTTGCTAGCACAGGTGTTATGACCAAAACTGCAAGTAAGAAGAAGTAAAAACGTTTAACTCAAGCGAGATATGGCAAAGAAGAAAAGGAAAGTACCTGGTCTGAACGCCAGTTCTACTGCGGACATCTCTTTCATTCTGCTGATCTTCTTCTTGATAACAACCTCTATGGATACGGATATGGGATTGGCACGTCGCCTGCCCCAGCCGCCCGAAGACGAGGAGATAAAACAGGAACTGAAGATTAAGGAGCGTAATGTGATGGAAGTCCGTATCAACTCAGAGGGCTACCTTTGGGTGAAGGACGGAACAGCTTCCAGTTACGTTGATATCCGCGATTTACGTGCTCGTGCAAAGCAGTTTATTCAGAATGAGAATAATCTGAGCGTTTTGCCGGAGAAGCATCCTATCAATATTGATTTGTTAGGTGTATGCGCACTGACAGACAAGCACGTTATTTCTGTACAGACCGACCGTGCCACCCCCTATAATACCTATTTCCAGGTGCAAAATGAGTTGGTGGCTGCCTATAATGAATTGCGTGACGAATTGGCCAAGCAGAAGTTCGGACGTGTTTATGCAGCATTGAGCGACGAGCAGAAAGTTGCTGTCCGCACTTATTATCCTCAGAAGATTTCCGAGGCTGAACCTAAAGTATATGGAGGAAACTAAACATGGGAAAGAAAAAAGGTAGTCGCGAAATGCCGGAGATGAACACTTCATCTCTTCCAGACTTGATTTTCACCATTCTGTTCTTCTTCATGATTGTAACCACCATGCGTGAGGTTACACTGAAGGTGAAGTTTGTAGTGCCTGCAGGTACAGAACTTGAGAAATTGGAGAAAAAGAGTGCTGTATCGTTTATCTATGTTGGTCCTCCAACGGATCAGCTTCGTGCTCAGTTTGGTAGTTCTACCCGCATTCAGTTGAACGATCGTTATGCAGAGCCCAGTGAGGTGATGGACTTTATCTATCAGGAGCGCCAATCTATGTCAGATCAGACTGCTCAGGTGGTGTCTATCAAGGCAGACCAGCGTACTCAGATGGGTTACATTACGGATATAAAAGAGGTTCTGAGAAAGTCGTGGGCCTTGAAGGTTAATTATTCTTCAACCCGACGGAATTAAGAAACTTGCTTTATAAAAGCACATAAAATAAAAGAAAGAGTCTTGTTTATGATACAAGACTCTTTCTTTTATTTTATGTGCTCTTGCTTGGAGGATTTTGTCAATCAGAAATATAGTTATGCTTACATCTTCGACTCTATATAATTGCTTTATTATCGTATTGCCATTTAGACGTTACACTCTATATGGGTTGTAGGAGTCAATACTAAATTATTTGTTGTCTTTGGCTTAGTTTTCGCTATAAATTAGTATCTTTGCATCATAATATTGCAAAAAAGAAAATCATGATTGATTTAGATGAACTGGATGAAAAAATCCTTCGAATGATAGCAAACGATGCTCGCATTCCCTTCTTGGAGGTTGCACGAAAGTGTAACGTTTCGGGTGCTGCGATACATCAGCGCATACAGAAACTTCAGCAAATGGGGGTAATCAAAGGCTCTCAGTATCTCTTTGACCCGAAGAAAGTAGGAAACGGTACGTGCGCTTTTGTGGGAATATTACTGAAAGACCCTTCCGATTCGGTTCGTGTGGTTTCTGAACTGCGTAATATTCCGGAAGTGGTGGAATGCCATTATACGACGGGTAACTATGATCTGTTTATAAAACTCTATGCCCATGATAATGCCCACCTGCTGAGTATTATTCATGATAAGCTGCAACGCATAGGTATTCAACGTAGTGAGACGATGGTGTCTTTCCACGAACCCATAAACCGTCAGATGCCCATTTCTTGCAAAGATGATTAACGTTATAGCCGCCGTAGCACGCAACCGTGCCATTGGTTTTCAGAACAAATTACTTTATTGGTTGCCTGATGATCTCCGCCGTTTCAAGACCTTGACAACGGGGCATACCATTATTATGGGGCGGCGTACATTCGAGTCGTTGCCTAAAGGTGCGTTGCCTAACCGGAGGAATATTGTTCTGTCCCAAAGTAATATCACAATAGATAATGCGGAAGTCTTTTCTTCGTTGGAGGTGGCTCTTGCCACTTGTCCTGCGAGTGAGGACGTTTTTATTATCGGTGGGGCCAACGTTTATGCTCAGTCTGTGTCTGTAGCCGACAGGCTTTGCCTTACAGAAGTGGATGACCTCCCCAAAGAGGCTGATGCATTCTTTCCGGACTATACCGGATGGAAAGAAGTCTGGGAGGAACAACATGATGTGGATGAGCGTCACGCTTATCGTTTTCGTTTTGTAGATTATATCCGGCCATGAAGCAGTATCTCGATCTTTTGCAGCGTATTCTTGACGAAGGAGTGGAAAAGGGTGACCGCACGGGTACGGGAACAATCAGCGTATTTGGCCATCAGATGCGCTTTGATTTGGAAAAAGGCTTTCCTCTGCTGACCACCAAGAAAGTGCATCTCAAGAGCATCATCTATGAACTGTTGTGGTTTCTGAAAGGTGACACGAATGTACACTATCTGCAGGAACATGGTGTACGCATTTGGAACGAATGGGCCGACCCCGAAACGGGTGATTTGGGGCACATATATGGTTATCAGTGGCGTTCGTGGCCGGACTATAACGGGGGCTTTATCGATCAGATACAGCAGGCTGTAGATGCCATCAAGAATAACCCCAACTCCCGCCGCATTATTGTATCTGCCTGGAATGTGGCAGATATTGATAATATGAGCCTGCCTCCTTGTCATGCGTTCTTTCAGTTCTATGTCGCCGACGGGCGTCTATCGTTGCAGCTCTACCAGCGTAGTGCGGACTGTTTCCTTGGCGTTCCTTTCAATATAGCCTCCTATGCCTTGTTGTGTATGATGATGGCTCAGGTATGTGGACTGCGCCCCGGCGATTTCATCCATACTACGGGTGACACTCACATCTATACGAACCATCTGGAACAGGTGCGCTTTCAGTTGATGCGACAGCCGCGTCCCTTACCCCGCATGGTGATAAATCCCGAGGTGAAAAGCATCTTCGACTTTCAGTATGAAGACTTCTGCATAGAGGATTATGACCCTTGGCCGGCTATTAAAGGCGAAGTGTCGGTTTGATTAAGCACAGAATGGCGAAAGAACAGCAAACTCCGGATGCGTCCTTTGCTTCCCGGGATTCGGCAGAGCGGGTGATGTTACCTCAGGATTTCATAACCTTGATGCGTTCGCATTTGAATGAGGCGGATGCAGATGCTTTGTTGGACGGACTTCTGCAGCCGCCCACAATCGCCGTGCGTTTCAATCCGCGCAAGGCAGCCCAACTGACGTTGAATCGCGAACCGTTGGGCGACCCTGTACCTTGGTGTCCCGACGCTTATTATCTTTCAGAGCGTAAGGCTTTCACTTTCGACCCCCTCTTTCATGCCGGAGTTTATTATGTTCAGGATGCCTCGTCGATGTACTTGGCCGAGATGTTGCGGAAGTATTTAGGCGATGATGGCAAGCAGCCTATTGCTGCTCTCGACCTTTGTGCCGCACCCGGCGGCAAGAGCACTTTGTTGGCCGCTCATCTGCCCGAACGCAGTTTGCTCGTTTCCAATGAACCCATCCGCAAGCGCGCCAGTGTGCTGGCCGAAAATATCTTGAAGTGGGGCTATCCCAACTGCTATGTCACGCAGAACTATCCTTCGGACTTTTCGCACCTGCACGATGCCTTCCATCTCATCCTTACAGATGTGCCCTGTTCCGGTGAAGGCATGTTCCGTAAGGATGCTACGGCCATCCGTGAATGGAGCTTGGAAAACGTTCGCCAATGTGTCGAACGGCAACGAGATATTCTCACCAACATCGTTCCGACGCTGAAGCCCGGCGGCCTGCTCATTTACAGCACTTGCACTTTCAACCGTTACGAGGATGAAGACCAAGTTCGTTGGCTTATGTCCGAATATGGGTTCCAGTTGTTGGAAGAACGCCATTTCTTTCCCGGACGTGACCGTGGTGAAGGCCTCTACATGGCGGCTCTGCGTAAGCTCGGCGAGGCTGAGACGGTTTCCCTGAGGTCTCTAAAAACGCTGAACGTGATAGCCCACACGGCGGATTGTGATTCTCCGCTTCTTCCCCAACCGCATCTCCGAGGGGACGAATCGCAGAACGACGTTTCGATGGCGGAAGCTCGATTAGACTTATCCTACCCTCAGGCCATCAGTTATCTGCGCCGCGAGGCTCTGCACATTCCTGCTCCTCGTGGACTTGTTGCTGTCACCTATCGCGGTCTTCCCCTCGGTCTGGCCAAAAGTGTAGTCACCCGTCTTAATAATCTTTACCCGCAGGAGTGGCGCATCCGCACCACGTACAACCCGACCGAGCCACTGCCCGATTTCTTCTGCTAATCCCTACATTCCTGGACTTTCTATAACCGTTGCGATGTTCCCGGACAACCGCAGGACTATATTATTCAGAGGCGACCGGTTAATTATTCGCTCACCTTTGAATAATTAACCGGTCGCGACCGAATAAACAAGTTCTCCGGTCGAAGCGGCCCGGATATTCCCGGGGATTCCTTTACGTTTTCCTGTCAATACGGGCCATTCAATCGAAAAATATCGAACGTGTTTGGCACTTTACCCGCTTATTTGTATCTTTGTGCCCGTAAATTAAAAAAATCATAAAGCAAATGGATTGGTTAATAAATCTCTTTACAGACAACGATTCCATCGCGCATATCGTATTGCTGTATGCGTTAGTGATTTCGATAGGTATCGCTTTGGGGCGAATCAAAATCGGAGGAATCTCGTTGGGTGTCACCTTTGTTCTCTTTGCCGGTATTCTGGCAGGACATTTAGAACTGACCGGAACAACCAATATCCTCACCTACGTTCAGGATTTTGGTCTTATCCTGTTTGTCTATTGTATCGGTCTGCAGGTGGGGCCCGGTTTCTTTGAGAGCCTGCGTGATGCCGGCATCAAGATGAATCTGCTGGCAGCCAGCATCGTGCTGCTCAATGTGGCATGCACCATCGGTCTGTTCTTTCTGATTTTCTGGGAAGGCGGGCCCATTGTCGGTCAGAATGCCCGGAATCTGGCAATGATGGTTGGTGTTCTTTGCGGAGCCATCACCAATACGCCCGGTCTGGGTGCCGCCAACGAAGCCTGTTCTACCGTCTTCGGCACCGATGCTCCCCCCATTGCCAACGGTTACGCCTGCGCTTATCCCCTCGGTGTGGTGGGCATTATCCTCGCAACCATTGCTATCCGCATGATTTGTAGCGTCAAGCTGAAAAAAGAGCAGGAGCAGATAGAGCAGGAGCGGGCCGAGAATCCGCATGCCAAGCCTCATAAGATGACGTTGGAGGTGAAGAACCCGGCGTTGAGCGACCGCACGCTGTTGCAGGTAAGTCAATTCCTCGGCCGCGACTTCGTGGTCTCACGCATCCTGCACGAAGGCCACGTTTCAATACCTAACCGCGATACTGTGTTGCATGTGGGTGACCGGATGTTCATCGTGTGCGCTCAGGATGCTGCGGAGGCCATCACGGCCTTTATCGGCGAACCTTGTGAGGTGGAATGGGAGGAACAGGATGTACCTTTGGTAAGCAAACACATACTTGTGACGCAGCCCAGCATGAACGGTAAGACATTCGGTTCGCTGCACTTCAGCTCTGTATATGGTGTGAACGTGACGCGCATCCGTCGTAACGGCATGAACCTTTACGCAGATCGTAACCTGCACATGCAGGTGGGTGATAAGATTGTAGTTGTGGGGCCGGAGGATGCTGTGGATCGGGTTGCCTCGATGATGGGTAACTCGGTGAAAAGCCTTGAGCATCCCAATCTGTCCGCCATCTTTGTAGGTATCTTTGTGGGTATAATCTTCGGAATGATGCCCATTGCCATCCCCGGAATCCCCACTCCCGTCAAGCTGGGTCTGGCAGGCGGGCCGCTGATTGTGGCCATACTGGTGGGCCGTTTCGGCTATCGGGCACACATGGTTACTTACACCACAACAAGTGCCAACCTCATGTTGCGCGAAATCGGTCTTGTGCTGTTCCTTGCCAGTGTGGGCATAAAGGCCGGTGCTTCATTCTGGGATACCGTAGTTTCCGGTGACGGACTGACTTACGTATGGTGTGGATTCCTCATTACCGTTATTCCTATCTTGATTGTCGGTTGCATCGCACGGTTGCGCTATAAGTTGAACTACTTCACGCTGATGGGGCTGATAGCCGGTTCTACGACAGACCCTCCGGCACTGGCTTACGCTACGCAGACGGCGAATAACGACGCCCCGGCGGTAGGATATAGCACGGTTTATCCGCTTAGTATGTTCCTGCGCATCCTGACAGCCCAACTCATTATTCTGTTGCTATGCGCCGCATAATCCTATACCTTTTGTTCATACCCTGTCTGGCTTATGCTCAGACGGGGTATTATCGTAGTGTGGAGGGCCTGCGGAAGGCCGAACTGAAGACTGCCCTGCACGACCTGATTCACCCTGCCTCGGTCTTGAACTACGGCGGAAAGGGTGAAGGTTATACGTGGGCCGGCTTTTATGCGGCCGACAGATTGGAGGACGGTTCCGTCCGTGACCGTTACAGTAACGAGCGACGGCTGTTTAACGAAAACAAAACGGCCGTCCCGAACATGAATATTGAGCACATCTGGGCCAACAGTTGGTGGGGACATATCGTGAACAATGCTTATTGTGACCTATTTAATCTGTACCCGTCCGATGCCTCCGCTAATGGGAGAAAAAGTAACAATCCGATTGGTTTTGTGGATGGTGATGTGGTGTATGATAACGGTGTGACCAAGGTCGGAAAATCTACAGCCTATCGTGCCGATTCCCTTATTACCGTTTGGGAGCCGGCTGACGAGTGGAAAGGTGACTTTGCCCGTACATACTTCTACATGGCTACCTGCTATCAGCACATGGCTGATCTTTGGATGACAAAAGAGGGTTGGCTTACGGTAGACGGTTCGCTGTGGCCCACTATGCAGCCCTGGGTCTATAATCTGATGCTTCAGTGGGCCAAAAACGATCCGGTGGACGAGATAGAAAAGGAGCGTAATGAGGTCATCTACGGCATTCAGGGCAACCGCAACCCTTTTGTCGATTATCCCCAATTGTGTGAATACATCTGGGGCGACAGTACGGAATATAAGTTTTACGTCAATCCTCATTCTACGGAGCGGGAACTGTTCGTTCCGGCCTCGCGGGTTCGCATCGACTATGGATTGCAAGCCTTGAGCAGAGGCCTGGACACGCTGCTGGTGCTGCGTGGGCGCAATATTCCCGGCGGGCTTACGCTTGCCGTGGACGATGCCGTTTTTGAGTTCGGGACGTCCCGGATAGACAGTGTGCAACTTGAGGACGGATATGCCGTTCCTTTGCGAATAAAGCCCCTGACGGCCGGAGCGTATAAAACGATACTTACTATTTGCGGAGATGGTTTTCTGCAGACGGACACGCTGAGTGTGTCTTTTGTGGATGGCATACCGGCTTATGATGCCACGGACATTCTCTGTACGCCTTCTTCTCGCCGTTTTACGGCAAACTGGATGAACTATCAGCCGGGAGCCGTGTACACGCTTGATGTTTATACCAAGAGCAGTGATGGCGAGCACAAGCCTTTCAAAACTTTCACCACGACGGCGAACAGTTATCAGGTGACGGGTCTGCAGGCTAATACGACTTATTATTATACGGTTTCGATTATAGAGGACGATGAACTGAAGGTCTCGTCTAACGAGGTGAGCGTGAGGATGCCGGAGATAACTCCCGTTTTCTCTGTTTCTCCCTCTTCGATAGCGTTCACCGCAGAACCCGGCAAGGTCAGTCGGGCAGTGGAAGTTACTGTTACGGCACTTTCAGTTCCCGAAGACATTACTAATGTTTCGTTGGATGCTCCTTTTGAGGTCAGTGAAGATGGCGAGGAATGGACGCAGACACTGACGCTGAAAGGTAAAGAACAGAAATTTCTTGTGCGCATGGGAGCCGTGAAAGAGGAAGGCGACTATGAAAGCGAAATGGTATTGAGTACAAAAGGCGTGGAGGAAAAGATTGTCACCCTGACGGCCTCGGTGGATGCCGCAAAGGCGTTCTTTGAGGACTTCGAGACGGGGAGCAAGAACGGATATGCCGAGAGTACGATAGCCTGCACGGCTGCGACGTGGAAGATGAGCGATGCCTATCCCGTTGCCGATGACAACCGGAATGACGGCCGCAGTGTGCGCTTACGCGGAAAAGGCTCTATTGAGCAGCAGACTGATAAAACGGAAGGTTGTGACTCGCTTTGGTTCTATGCAGGTCGATACCGGAACGATAGCGGCGTGAAGTTGTCCGTTTATTACTCCACCGATGGCGGAAATACATGGACCGCAGTAGTCGAGAACATCGAAATGGGGACTTGGCAGCGCTATGGTTATAAACTTGATGTGCCGGGTGACATACGTCTACGCTTCGTAAACAATGGCTCTTCCAATTCCAAACGGTCGAATATGGATGATGTGCAGATGAGCAGTTATCAGGCCCCGGATGGTATCGGTGCGATTCAAGACCCTGATGCGGCGGAAGGCAAAACGTGTGTGAATATTCTTTCTCGAAAGGAATATAACGTGGCGGGGCGTCGGGCAACGCCGGAGAATCGCTTGGTTATAAGCAAAGGCAAAAAGCTAATCCGATAGATGAGATACTTTATCCGGTTGAGTTTTGACGGGGCGGCCTATCACGGGTGGCAGATACAACCCAATGGGCAGAGCGTGCAGGAAACCTTGCAGAAAGCGTTGTCTGTTTTGCTTCGTCAGCCTACGGATGTTGTAGGAGCCGGCCGCACGGACGCCGGAGTCCATGCCGGTATGATGATAGCTCATTTCGATGCTCCGACGGAGCTGGACGGCGATAACATGGTCTATAAACTCAACAAACTGCTGCCTCCAGACATTGCCGTGCAGCGTATATGGCCGGTTGCGGAGGATATGCACGCCCGCTTCTCTGCCACATCGCGCACCTATCATTATTTTATCCATACCCAGAAATCCCCGTTCCTGCGGCGTTATAGCTGGCAGGTTACTTTTCCACTCGACTTCTCGTGCATGAATGCCGCTGCCCGCAGATTACTTTGCTACGAAGATTTCACCAGTTTCAGCAAGGTGAATACCGACACGAAGACAAATCTCTGTCACGTCACAAATGCCGTGTGGGAGGAAGTGGAGCCCGGCCAATGGCGGTTCACCATTACCGCCAACCGCTTCTTACGGAATATGGTTCGTGCCATTGTCGGCACGCTTGTAGAGGTCGGCAGAGGGCGCATGACGCTTGATGAGTTCTGCCGGGTAATCGAGAAGAAAGACCGTTGCTCAGCCGGCGAGAGTGTGCCCGCTCATGCTCTCTTTCTTGTAGATGTGAGGTATGGGGATGATACGGAGCAGGTGAAAGCAGATAAATGTGAACCCTTGAATGGATAGAGGAATGGTTTGGCTTCTGTTTGCTTTTCTTAGTGCGGCTCTCTTGGGCTTCTACGACGTTTTCAAGAAGAAAGCCCTGCAGGGCAATGCGGTAGTCTCCGTATTGTTTATGAATACGCTCTTTAGCAGCCTGCTTTTTCTTCCCGTGGCGTTGCATCCCGATGTCCCCTTTGGTGGCTGGGAGGTGCAGAAGTATATTCTGTTGAAGAGCGTAATCGTATTGTCCTCGTGGCTCTGCGGCTACTATGGCATGAAGAATCTGCCTTTGACACTGGTCGGCCCCATCAATGCCACACGTCCGGTGATGGTGCTGTTGGGAGCCTTGCTGCTGTTTGGCGAACGACTCAATCTCTATCAGTGGGTGGGTGTCTTGTTAGCTATTCTCAGTTTCTATATGCTCAGTCGTTCCGGCAAGAAAGAGGGTATAGACTTCCGTCATAACCGTTGGATTCTGCTTACGGTTCTGGCCGCTCTATTCGGTGCCATAAGCGGCCTCTACGACAAATTCCTAATGGCCGCTCCTGAAGCAGGCGGGGTAGGGCTCAACCGACTGACGGTACAAAGTTATTTCACCTTCTATCAGTGCGCCATCATGGGCACCATGCTCTATCTCACCTCGTCTCCTCTTTCTTTTGCCTCTTCTAAATCCCTTTTCTGGATAGCCGGTATCAGCGTATTCCTTAGTGCGGCCGACCTAGCCTACTTTTATGCCCTCAGCCTGCCGGGTGCGTTGATAAGTGTCGTCAGCATGGTACGGCGAGGCAGTGTGTTGGTGAGTTTCTCCGTGGGTGCGCTTGTCTTTCGTGAGAAGAACCTGCGCAGCAAGGTCATCGACCTTATGCTTGTCCTTTTGGGTATGATATTCCTTTATTTGGGAGCGCAATAGGGGAGGATATAGATTATTAACGTAACGTGTATGTTTATGAAGCGTATTGCCGTCTTGCTTTTGTTCTTTCAGTTCTCATTTTTCACCCTTCGTTCCCAGACGATGAGCGAAGTTTTTCAATCCATGCCCGATTCCATTTTGCCCTTGCTTACGGAGCATAACCGGCACGATATGGTGGATTTCCTGAGCAATACCATGGAGGCAAAGGTTCGCAACCGCCTCAATGACTATGTTAAGTTAGATACGCTTACCGACGACTATCTGCGTCTCACACTTTCAAAGTCAAGCATGGCGGAAATAAAACTCCTGCAGGCAAAGGACAATTCCCCGGTGGTATGCCTTATCCAAACGGTTCTCACCCCTGTTCCCGATAGCAGTGTGCGCTTCTATTCCGCCGACTGGCAGCCGCTTGCCGGAATAGAGTTCCCTAAGCCTGCCACTCCGGCTTTCTTTTCAGAAGTACCCGATTCCCTTTCCCGTGAAGTGGGGCTTGCTCAGCGCAATATCGATGACCTTCGTTTCGTAGAGGTTACAACAATGCCCGGCGAGGCGGTGTTCACACTCACCCTTTCGCCCGCTGAACTGGAACGTGATGCGAAAGAATTAGTCAGCCGCTTTATTCGTGTTCTTCGCTATCGGTGGAACGGCAGCCGTTTTGTAAGCGAACAGTCATAGTCTGATAGTCCGCAACAGATAATTGTTCTGTATATAACTGTAAACTTTCCGGGAAGCAGGTTTCAGAGTTTCCATACCGAGTCTGAATAACCTCTCTCCACGGCTTCCTCTATGGCATCAGGCAGGTTGCAGAAGAAATCGATGCCCGTTAGCTCTTCCAGGCGGTCGATGCTGACGGCATATTTCTTGAAGTTCGTGTCCGTATTCGCTTTGTGCTCCATCCAGAAACCGATAGCCGCATATCCGCCGTTTGTCCTGTCGCTGTTTTTCTTGCAGAGCAGAGCCATGAAGAAGTATTTCGGGCATACCAATGCGTTACCTTCCCCTTTCACCCAAGTGTAGTTTCCGTTATCTATTGTGCCGCCCTTCACCACGTAGAGTGTATCGCGGAACGAATCCTTATTGTATATGTTACGGATCCGGTTCTCCAAGTTGAGCCAAATGCCCTGTGCATTGAATTTGTTTAGTTGTGGGTGCATATTACTCAGGTAAAACGTCTGTTCGTTTTCCTGTATAGAACGCTGTCTGTCGCCACTGGCTACGATATGTCCCCTGTCATGGCCGTTACGTTTGTGATCCTCTAATGTAGTGCGGTAGGGGAGGGGAATCAGCGGGTCTTCCTGAAACTCATCCGAGCGCCCGACATACCCGTCAGAGTTGCTTTTGTCCCATCTGTAAGCCGACCACCGCTGTGTTTTCAGCGAGCAATCCCATTCCACGCAATAGTTAATGTCGCGGCCCGGTATGCTGTGCACAAGAAAGAGATTGTTTCCGGTGTTCCGTAGGCGAGGCATTTCCAGACGAGCAGCCACCGCCCTGATATTCGTAGTTTTGTCATCGGCCACTCCGTTGATGCTCGGCAGTGAGGCATTGGTGTTGATGTTTGTGGAATCCTTGAATACGGGTTCGTCGTCGTCATCGTTGCAGGCAGCAATGGCGGCAGTGAGCGTGAGGAACAGGAACAGTAGCCGTGAGAGGTTTTTCATGAAAGGTCGTTTTTAGTGGGTTGCAAAGAAAGTGTGCAGACAAGGGACTCCTCTCCTTTTGTCTGCACACTTTTTGTTTGTGCTGTTTTTGGTTTCCTAAACCGTGCGCTCTTACTTGCGCGTCTTGGCGTAGCGGCTCATGAACTTGTCTACACGTCCTGCGGTGTCCACCAACTTCGACTTACCCGTATAGAAAGGGTGTGACGTGTTAGAGATTTCCAGTTTCACTACGGGATAGGTTTCGCCCTCAAATTCTACGGTTTCTGTAGTTTTGCAAGTAGAGCGGCTGAGGAACATATCGCCGTTACTCATGTCTTTGAACACGACGGGACGATAGTTTTCGGGATGAAGTTCCTTTTTCATTTTTGTATCTTTTTATTTGTTCTTATTTCGTTGTTTGTCATTGAATAGCGTTGGTAACACGGCATGAAGCCCACTATTCGGAGTGCAAAGATACGATAAATAATTATTCTGACCAAATTCTAAGCCGAGAAATCATAAAAACTCATAAAAATCTCCCAAACGGTGACCGATGCACCGTTTGGGAGATTATAGGGTATGACTTGGATTTATTCGGCGTAAACGATAGCGAACGAAACGATACGGAGCTGAGAAGCCTTGCCTGTAGTGGTATCGTTGTTTGTTATCTTCACTGTCTTGGCATTGATATTGCTGATGGTAACGACGGGGTCGGCAACGTTTACGCTTCCGGGTTCTGCACCGACATTGCCGTTAGCAACGCTACCGTCGTTGCAGACAAGGGTAATCTTGGAGATAGTCTTCTCCGCAGAAATCGTCAGTGAGTTCTTGGGATACATGCGCACTGCAGTACCAGATTTGTAGTATTTCGGGGTATTGCTGTTGCCACCGCCATCGGGAGTGAATGTCACGCCATTAACGGTTATACTTGTCCAGCCTGTGGCATCGGCGAGTCCAAAGTCAGATGCCTTAATTACTCCCTCTTCGTCGCCGGGAACTTCCGTCTCGTCATATGCCTGCTCGCCATTTACGGAAATCAGTACACCCTTGTTTGCGTCGGTCTCATAAACACTGCCGTTATAAATAACAACGGTGCTGCGGATGACTACCGTGTTGCCTTTTCTCAGCGAGGTAGTGGCCGGAATCTTCTCTCCGTTGAAGCCCATTGTGTGGAAAATGTAGAACTGTTCGCTGCCACTGGTGCCGTCCTCCGAGATATGGAACGTGGCGTTACCGTAACTTGTGTCAATGTTAGGATTGTCGCAGATGATACCGGTGATATAAACTTCCTTGCCCTCAAAGTCTCCGGCCTTGATAAAGGCATTTACGCCTGCGGGATTGAACGGATTGGCTTCCGTGCCGTCGCCCTTGGGCTCACCGGCAGGTATGTCGGGTGTTCCGGGTTCGGATTTTCCGTTGATGCTGACCAACTTGCTGCCCTGCGTAAACTCGTAGGTACCGAGCCAGTTTTGCAATTTGCCCACTACGACAACCTCGTCGCCAACCTTGATTTGGTCGGCTGCCGTGAATTTGTTGCCGTTCAGGTAATATCCGCGATACACTTCCAGTTGATTGGCCGTTGTGCCGTTGTCGGAGATGTAGTAAGTGGCATTACCGTAGCTGCCGTTGTCGATTTCCGTGATGGCAGAGATGATGCCCTTTACATAAATCTCATCCGTAAGGTACGTCGCACTGCTGTTACTCTGTTGCAGTGAGGCGCAAGCCTGATTGGCGGCAGCCACATTCCAAGGGTCTGCCAATGTGCCCTGACCGGCGGGTTCAACGGCAGGCTGTTCTTCGCCGGTTGTTCCGCCTATGGTACCCGGATTGGGATAGGGTGCGGGAACATCTTCGCAGCTCGATAGGGCGAATACGCCGAGGGCTGCAAACATAAGTGATTTCCAAAACTTCTTCATAGTTGTATGTTTTTGTTTTTATTGTATTAGTCGTCGATTACCTTAATGTCGTTGATATCGCGGATGATGAGCTCCCACTGCGGCGAGCGGTCTGCCGAAGTCTGATACAGTTTCCAAACGCCGGTGATGTCCATTTTCTTTGTCGGAATGGGCGTGTTGGCGAAGTCGGCATACGTACTGGTGTAGACCATGATGTCCTTGCTCATGCCGTTGAAATACTGCTTCACGCTAGTGTAGGTTCCGGCTTCGGCTTTCGAGGCCCATGTCTTGGTGCCGTCAGCCCCTGTGATGGTGACGTTTTTGATGGTCATGAGTTTTCCGGCATCGCCCTTTGAGGGGGAGGCGGGGAAGTCGATGACGGCCACTTTCGAGGCATCGGCCGTGCCGAGAATCTTCACGTGCTGTTTCCACAGATTGTGATCCATGCGACTGGGGAACGTGTTCCCCGCAGCGTTGGTGTACGGCGTGCCAATCTGCGGCTGTCCGCCGTAGCATCCGAAGTAGAGACCCTTGAGGTCGATGAGCAGTTCCTGCCCGACCGGCATGAAGGCGAAAAGGTCGTTACCGGCAATGCAGATGATGGCGGCGTCGCCGGTGGCATCCTCCTGCACGGCAATAGAGTTGTACAGATTGCCCTGAACGTCGTTTCCGGAAACCCTCACGCGGAGTTTGCTGTCGGCCGTAATCTGAATGTTGGAGTAGGGCGCATCGTAAGCTGGGTACAGGGCCTTGAGCTGTGCGATGGTGATGACGTTCTCGTCGGTGAGGGCATTGTTGCCGTAGGGCGCGCCGTTGGCAAAGTCGGGCGCATCCCAGTCACCGTCCTGACAGGCGTTGAAAGAGAGCATGGCCATGCCCAGCATCAACACTGCGAATATGTTTTTCTTTTTCATACTTTCTGTATTGTTAGGAATGATGAAATGGCGTTTTCTTTTAGAATCGGTAGTTCAGGTTGAGCATGAAGTTGATGCCCTGCGCATAGAACTTTTTGGGGTTCTTCTGGAAGTTGTAGGTGCGGTTCACCTCTCCGCCCTCAGCCGTGGTGTAGTTGGTGCTTCGGCTCTGTTCGTAACCGCCGGTGCACAACTTGCGGTTGTTGGTGATGTTGGTCACCATGAGGTTTACGTTCAGCGGGTGTCCGGCCACGCGGAAACTGTGACCGATGGAGCCGTCGAGCATGAAGCCCCCCTTGCCTTTCGCCTGAGTGGTAGCGGCCTCGGTGGGGTGTGCCAGCTGGCTGCCGTCCGCCTCCGTGGTGATGTAACCGAGGCTACCGTCTGCGTTGGCCGACGAGTTGAGCAGGTCGAGCATGGCATTGTTGTAGCGCATATTGGGCGAGTAGGAGAGGTAGATGCGGTCGTAGTAGTTGCCGTTGAGGTTGAAGTACCACCCCTTGACGCTGTATCTCAGACCCAGACTGACGGCGGCCAGCGGGGTGCCGCTCTCGCGCATACCCTTGTTGAAGCAGATGGTGTTCTTCTCCTTGCCCTCGTTGGAGAGCATATAGGTGGCGTTGGTGTTCTTGGCATATTTGGATTCGGCGATGCTTCCCAGCAGGTTGATGGAGAAGTTGCTGGTAACCTTGAACTTCATGCCCAGTTCGGCGCCGTAGTAGTATTTCTCCACGCCGTAGAGGCTGTTGTAGGTGAAGGAGTTCTCGTTGTCGTTGTAGAACTGCTGCCACTCGGTGCCGTCGAATGTGTGCGTGAAGTAACCGGTGATGTTCATCTGCAACCACTTGCAGTTGAGCGCGTAGCCCAGTTCGGAGGAGAAGATGCGCTCGTTGGTCAGGTTGCGGACGAAGTTGTTGTTCATCTCGGGGCTCACGAATGCCGTGTTGGCAAACGGAGCGCGTGTCTCGTAGCCTGCGCCGAAGGAGATAGCGTTTCCGCGGCCCAGATTCAGGTTGGTGCCCATCTTGAATCCGCCGTCGAGGAAGCGCGCTTTCTCGCTCTTGCCGTAGCTGAGGTTCACGGTCTTGCCCTCGCCGTCGGTGTAGTTGGCGAAGATACCGTTGTTCATGCGTCCGTCGCGCCACATCTGCGAACCGCCGATTTTGGCCGAAACGAAGTTGTGGCTGATGCCCTTGTCCTTGGTCCACGTGGCCCACAGCTTGGCATTCTGCTGCATGAGGTTATAGTCGTAGCGGAAGCGGTCGCCCTCCTTCACCTGTCCGTACTTGTTGTTCAGGTCGTAGTAGGTTTCGTTGGCTCCGTCGGCATAGGTGCCCTGCGCGTAAGTGTTGATGTTGTGGAAATACTGTCCGCCCAGCAGGTCGTGCATGGTCTGGTAGTGCATACCCTTGTTGGTGCCTACTTGCAGACCGGTCTGCAGCTTCGTGCTCTTGTCGATGGTGTAGTCGAAGGTGGAGCCGAGGGAGAAGTTAAGATGATTGTTGTGCTTCGTCTCGATGTAGTAGATGGCGTCGTGTCCCGCGGCGTTCAGTTGTTGGTTGGCGCAGTAGAGTTGGTCGAAGTCAATCTGGCGGTTGCGCTTCGATGTCGTCCAGTAGTCATAGGAATCCTGCCATGCGTCGAACTCAGCCTCCGTGGGTGCCGTGTCGCCCCATACGTTGAAGTTGTAGGAGGGGAAGTTCTTCCAGTAGTCGGGGTGCGGATTGGTGCCGCTGTAATTGAGCTTGGTGCTGCTGTACATGACGTACTTTCCCAACAGACTGGTGGTGAGCTTCATGCGGTTGTTGATTTTGTAGTCCCACGTGAGCATGGCCGTCGGCTCGTAGTTGTTCACGACGCGGCTGCTGCGCTTCTTGCCGTCCTGATAGCCCCAGTAGGGATTGTACAGGTAGTCGTTGGCCAGCCAGTAGGCCTCGTCGGTGGATGCGCCCTGCTGTGCGCGCTCGGTGGGGTTGCCCCACGTGGCGAGATTCAGCGCATGGTGGTCGCCCCACTTCTTCTGCACGGCCATGAAGTAGGAGAGTGAGTTGTAGAACGTACCCTCCACGGCTGCCGTGTTCATGTTTGACCATCGGTAGCCCATGGTGCCGAAGAAGGCCCATCCGCGCTTGGTGATGCCCGTTCCGAAAGTGTACATGGCGCGTGCCGTGTAGTTGCGGTTGGCTCCGGAGAGGGTCACCTTCTGCCCGGCGGCATAGTTGCCGGCGCGGAAGTTGTAGTTGGAGCTTCCGGCGATGTTGGCCATCGAGAACGTGTTGGCCTCAAACACGCTGCTGGCGTCGATGCTGCGTGTGGCGTCGTTGATGCCGCCTATCGTGCTGTAGTTGAACTGTCCGTTTTCGGGATTGTTCACCTGTACACCGTTGAAATAGATGTCGTTGTAGCGCGAGTTGTAGGCGCGGAACTTGTAGCGTGCCGGGCTGAAGAGGTAGCCCGCATTGCTGGTGTACACGTTGTTGTTGGAGTTCACCATAATGACGTTTTGCGTGACGTCGTCGTCCTCGCCCAACTGAGATTCGGTGAAGACAAAGGCCGCGTTGTCCTGCTTCAGGGCGTCGTCCTCTTCGCTTGTCTTCTCCGTTGCCGGAGTCTGGGCGAAGCCAAGCGGCATGACTCCGAACAGGAATGCCGCGAGTGCTAACTTCTTTGTCATAGATTGTTTAGGTGTTACTGGATTGTTTATTAGTTTTGTTTACTTGCAGCAAAAGTAAGAAAAAAAACGGCTCTGCGTGTGTATTTTTGTTATTATTTGTGAAAAAACTGTAAAAACGGCAGTACTGTTTTCCGCAGCGTCTTCATGTTTGCTCCGTTCATCGACGGCGGACGAACATTCACCGTCGATGAACGGCCGTCCGTCGGCGGTGAACGCACATTTATCGGCGGTGAACAAAACCGACCCGCCGAGGGCCGCAGAAATCCCTTTTCTTTTTTACGTGAATTTCCTTGCGGTATTGATTTTTTTCGTATCTTTGTCCTCCGAAACCTATACCTATTTATATATATACGATGTGTAAGAAACTCTTCCTAATGTTCCTGCTGTCGCTGGCCACGCTCACGGGCAGCGCACAGAAGAAGTACGGCCTCTACGCCGTGGCTTTCTACAACGTGGAGAACCTCTTCGACACGATTCATGACGAGGGTAAAAACGACTACGAGTACCTGCCGAACGGAGGTAACCACTGGAATGCAGTGAAGTATGAGAACAAGCTGAAGAACCTTTCGCGCGCGCTGACCGACCTCGGCACCGACAAACTGCCGGGCGTGGGGGCCGCCGTCGTGGGCATCAGCGAGGTGGAGAATGCCCGCGCGCTCGACGACCTCGTGGGACAGCCCGCCATGAAGGAGCGCGGTTTCAAGTACGTACACATCGAAGGGCCGGACAAGCGAGGCGTGGACTGCGCCCTGCTCTACAATCCCAAGTTCTTCACGCCCGAGAAGGCTTTCCTGCCGCAGTACATCTACGAAAACGGCGACACGGTGCGCAAGACGCGCGGTTTCCTGACCGTGCAGGGACGTCTGGCCGGCGACCCGCTCACCGTCATCGTGTGCCACTGGCCCAGCCGCTTTGCCACGGGCTACTTCCGCGACATTGCCGGAAAACAGGTGCGGCAGCTCACGGACAGCATCCGGCAGGCCGACCCCGAACAGCGTATCATCGTCATGGGCGACATGAACGACGACCCCGACAATACCTCCATGGCCAAGATGCTCGGCGCACGACGCAAGATGAAGGACGTCGGAGAGGGCGATTTCTTCAATCCGTGGTGGGACGTGCTGCGTTCGCAGGGTCAGGGCACACTGTCGTACCAGGGCGGCTGGAACCTCTTCGACCAGATTGTCCTTTCCCGCAACCTGCTCGACCCGAAGGGGCGTAAGGACTACCGTCATCTGACACTCTACAACTGGCACATCTTCCGCCGCGACTATCTCATGCAGCAGGAGGGTAAGTACAAGGGCGCGCCCCTGCGCACCCATGCTGCCGGAGTGTGGCTCAACGGCTACAGCGACCACCTGCCCACGGTGACGTACCTCATCAAGGAAATGAAATAAACGGAACCAAACTTAATAACTAATTCGACCTCTGTCGCCGCCGGCCTCCCGCAGGGGAGCTTCCCGGGAGAGGGGTCACCAAAAAACTCTAAAACAATGACAAGTTACAAAGAACTGGGTCTGGTGAACACCCGTGAAATGTTTGCCAAGGCAGTGAAGGGCGGTTACGCAATCCCCGCTTTCAACTTCAACACGATGGAGCAGATGCAGGCTATCGTGCAGGCAGCCGTGGAGACCAACTCTCCCGTCATCATGCAGGTCAGCAAGGGCGCACGCGCCTATGCCAACGGCACCATCCTGCGCTACATGGCACAGGGCGCCGTGGAGTATGCCAAGGAACTGGGTTGCCCCAATCCCCAGATCGCTCTCCATCTCGACCACGGAGACAGCTTCGAAATCTGCAAGGAGTGCATCGACAACGGTTTCTCCAGCGTGATGTTCGACGGCTCGTCTCTTCCCTATGAGGAGAACATCGCCATCACCAAGAAGGTGGTTGAATATGCTCATCAGCACGACGTTACTGTTGAGGCCGAACTCGGCGTTCTGGCCGGTGTGGAGGATGAGGTAGCCTCTGAGGTGAGCCACTACACCAAGCCCGAAGAGGTGGAGGACTTCTCGAAGCGCAGCGGTTGCGACAGCCTCGCCATCTCCATCGGTACCAGCCACGGTGCATACAAGTTCACTCCCGAGCAGTGCACACGCGACCCGAAGACCGGCAAGCTCGTGCCTCCTCCCCTCGCATTTGACATCCTGCACGAAATCGAGAAGCGCATCCCCGGCTTCCCCATCGTGCTCCACGGTTCCAGCTCTGTTCCTCAGGACGAAGTGGACACCATCAACAAGTTTGGCGGTAAGTTGCCCGATGCTGTCGGTATTCCCGAAGAGCAGCTCCGCGAGGCTTCCAAGAGCGCCGTTTGCAAGATTAACATCGACTCCGACTCTCGTCTGGCCATGACCGCTGCCATCCGTCAGCACCTGGCCGAGAATCCCGGCCACTTCGATCCCCGTCAGTATCTGAAGCCCGCCCGCGAGAACATGAAGAAGATGTATGTTCACAAGATTGTGAACGTGCTCGGAAGCGACAACAAGCTCTAAACAGACACACCCCGTCCGCAAACGGAGGACGGAGGGAGAAATAAAAAAAGCCGGCGTGTGACCTTCACGGGTCACACGCCGGCTGCTGCGTAAGAGCGGGTTGTAATGAAATCGTAACATGGAAAATCGTCATAAAAATTGAGCAGATACAAAGAATTTTGTACCTTTGTGGGTGTTATGGAAAACACATTCTTTATCGCATTCCGTCTGTTGGGCTCGCTGGCCCTGCTGATATTCGGAATGAAACGTATGAGCGAGGCACTGCAGAAGATGGCAGGGCCGCAGTTGCGACACATTCTGGGTCGCATGACCACAAACCGGTTTACGGGGATGCTCACGGGAGTGGCGGTGACGGCAGCCGTGCAGTCTTCCACGGCCACGACGGTGATGACGGTGTCTTTCGTCAATGCCGGATTGCTCACGCTGGCGCAGGCCATCAGTGTCATCATGGGGGCCAACATCGGGACGACGCTGACGGCCTGGATTATGTCGGCCGGTTTCTCGTTCAATATCACCGACCTTGTGTGGCCGGCTTTTGTGCTGGCTATGTTTCTTATATATAAAAAGAAGCATGAGACGTTGGGTGATTTCCTTTTCGGTATCGCTTTTATGTTCCTCGGACTGGGCACGTTGCGCCAGACGGGCATAGACATGCAACTGGGTGAAAATGAGATGGTGCTGCGCTTCTTTTCCAGTTTCGATCCCAACAGTTACGGCACCACGCTGCTCTTCCTGCTCATCGGCGGTGTGCTGACCATGTGCGTGCAGTCGTCGGCTGCCATCATGGCGATTACGATGATTCTCTGTTCCAGCGGTGTGCTGCCGATTTATCAGGGTATTGCTCTGGTGATGGGAGAGAACATCGGAACGACCGTCACTTCCAATCTGGCGGCCCTCACGGCATCCACGCAGGCCCGGCGTGCGGCCTTCGCACACATGTTCTTCAATACGTTTGGGGTGATATGGGTGTTGATTATCTTCCGTCCGTTCATCGACTTCGTCTGCGGCATGGCCGGCTACGACGGTACGAATCCCGAAAGGCTGAGCCTCGTGCTGGCGACTTTCCACACGTCGTTCAACCTCATCAATACGGCCATCCTGATAGGCTTCGTTTCACAGATTGAACGTCTGGTATGCAGGGTCATCAAAGACGGTAGTTCGGTGGATGAGAAACAGCCTACGCGACTGAAATACATAGATTCGGGCCCGGTGCGTACCCCCGAAATTCTGGTCTTTCAGGCGCAGAAAGAGGTGGCACTCTTTGCCGACCGCATGCAGCGGATGTTCGGCATGGTGAGAATGCTCTTTGAGGAGGAGAACAAGGAGGAGCGGGAGAAAATCGTGGCCCGCATTGAGAAGTACGAGGAGATTTCCGACAATATGGAGAACGAGATTGCCCACTATCTGGAGAAGGTGAGCGACGGACATCTGTCGGACGACACGAAGGTTAAGATTCGGCAGATGCTGCGCGAGGTGGGCGAACTGGAGAGCATCGGCGACTCGTGTTACAAGATTGCCCGCATCCTGCAACGCCGCCATTCGGACCGCAAGAGCTTCACCAAGGAGCAGGAGACGGGGGCTCGCGAGCTGATGAAACTTACGGGCGAATCGCTGATGCAGATGTGCCTTATCATGAACGGCCGGCGCGAGAACTACAACATCAATGAGACCTTGCGTATCGAAAAGGAGATTAACCAGCAGCGTGACCGTCTGCGTAGCGAGAATATACAGGCTATCGACGACGAGAACTTCGACTATGTGATGAACACGATGTTTATCGACCTTATCCATGAGTGCGAGCGTCTGGGCGACTTTGTGGTGAATGTTGTTGAGGCGCGCTTGCAGGTGCCTTCGGGAGATACGCTCAGTTTTGAGGGACTGCTGATGAATGCGGCGCAGAAGTCCGTGATGGTGGACGGCGAGAAGTCGCAGCTCACCCGCACCGAGTTTGACCTGCTTTGGCTCCTGCTGAGCCAGCGAGGCCGGGTGTTCTCCCGTCAGGAACTCATTACCTCCGTGTGGCCCTCCGACGTGGTGGTGACAGACCGCACGGTGGATGTCAATATAGCCCGGGTGCGCAAAAAAATAGGCAACTACGCTGCCCGCATAGTTGCCCGTCAGGGATTTGGTTACTGTTTTGAGTAGAGGTTCGGAGACCTTTACTGTTCCAACTTCTTTACGCCGCCGTTCTCTTGGTAGAAGCTGACGCGCGTGTTCAGTTTCTTGTCGAAGAGCAGATTGCTTAGAATTTCGGTGTAGCCGAACTGTCCCATGCTGCATTCGGCAGTGAGGTAGGAACGGTTGATGTCGAAAATGCGGATAGCCTCGCGGGCCGGCACATTGTAGTAAACGCCCCGTTCCATCTTGGCTTTCTTCTTGTCCGTCTCCGGGTCACTCTGTTTGGGAGGCAGGCTGCCCGTGTTCTGTATGCTGATGTAGACGGGCTGTCCCGAAAGGTCGTCTTTGTCCACCACGCCGTCGAACTGGGAGAAGCGGAAAAGTACCTCTTTCTCGGTTTCCCGAGTGGGAATATAGTTCAGGCTGAAGACCTCGGTGTGGGTCAGCGAATAGCCGCAGAAAAGCTGTTCCAGGGCTTGGGCCTGTGTGTCCAACTGATTGAGCATGAGTTTCAGTTGTTCGCCGTCCTTGGGCGTGTTGTCCGCCTCTCCGCGAACCAGTGCGTTGCGGCTGTCCCGGATGTCGTAGATTTCCTGTGCGCAGAGTTCGGCTAACTTCACCGCACTGCCGGCTGCCAGCATTTCCTGATTCATGTATTGCTTGGGATTCAGCGGAGTTGGAACTTCCGTTCCTTTCGGCAGGGCGGGCAGAGCGGTTTCTTCCGCCTCGGCATTGATGGCCAGCAGAATGCCGTCCCGTGTCAGGCTTACTAATGGAGCTGAAGTCTTGCTTTTCACTTTTACGTTATAGGCTTTCGCCTTGTCGGGAACTCCGTAGCTCTCGAGATACATTTCCTTGATTTTCCATGTGGTGGAGGGGGCGGTGGGAACGTCTTTCATGCGCAGGTAGCGGAAAGCGTATTTGTTGAGCTCCCCGGGCACGACCTCGGTCTTCTCGGCCACGACGGTAATGCGCAGGGCCGTCTGGGGCAAGAAGTAATTGACGCCCTCCAGTGTCGAGCCGGGAACGAAGTCGGTCACGTCGGTCTGGGCGGAGGTGTGAAGCGCGAAGAGCGAGGTGTGGAAAGCTAAAAGTAGTGATGCAATTCTTTTCATGTCATTGTCTGTTATCCGTTATCAATAGATTTATATTTTTTTGTCTGCCCCGTCAGTTTGCGGAAAGCCATGGGCAGGAAGCGCAGAATGTCGCGTGCCAACATGCAGTTTTGCCCCATTTCATCTGCGGAAAAGTCTCCGGCCGTCCCGTGCAGCCATACCCCCAACAGTGCCGACTCCAACGGGGAATATCCTTGGGCAAGCAGTCCGGTGATAAGGCCCGTCAGTACGTCGCCGCTACCTGCCGTGGCCATGCCGGCATTGCCTACGTGCATGACATAGATGTCGCCCTCCGGAGTGCAGATGCGGGAGGGATGGCCTTTCAGTACGACGTGTACGTGATGCTGCCGAGCAAATGCGGAAACATCCTCCGGTTTACTGCTCCCGATGAGCCTTTCCGCCTCCTTGGGATGAGGTGTGAGGATGCTTTCTTCCGGAATCAGGGCTTGCAGCCCGGTGTCTTCCGCCAGCACGTTCAGGGCATCGGCATCCAGTACCACGGGCCTGCGAAACGTATTCAGACATTCGGAGACACATGCCTTGTCGGCTCCTAATCCGGGGCCGAGGCCGACGGCATCGTAGCTCCCGTTCCGTAGGTCGTCCGTCTTCAGAATGGCTTCGGGTACGGTGGTCTGCAGAATGATGCGGTTGCTCTCGTCCGTCAGGATGCTGAGTTTTCCGATGCCGCTGCGCAGACAGGCTTCCGCCGACAGTATGGCGGCTCCCGCCATACCCCGGCTGCCCGCAACGAGTAGCGCATGTCCGAACGTCCCTTTGTGCCCGTCGCAAGGCCGCGGACGCAGGATGTGGCGCAAATCGTCTGTGCAAATCGTTTTTATACTCGCTTCCATGTTACAAATGTACATAAAAATCCTGATTTCCTGCATCGGCGGGATGAAAAACATTTTTCATTAAGGTTTTAATGCTGCTTTGTGGACATTTTTTAATTTCTAATCTTCAATATTCAATTTATTTGAGCTATCTTTGTAACAAATTAGCATCACTATGAGTAAGGTTATCCAAGTAAAGGATTTGAAGTTTGCCGTTTCTTATTCCGAGGAACAGATACAGGCGGAGGTGAAGCGTGTAGCGGCGGAGATCAACCGCGACTATGCCGGGCAGGAACCCGTATTCCTTGCCGTGCTGAATGGCTCGTTTATCTTTGCCGCCGACCTGTTGCGGGAAGTCACGTTGCCGTGCGAAGTCTCTTTTGTTCGCCTGGCCTCTTATCAGGGTGTCTCCACGACGGGTGAGATTCGGGAAGTTATCGGTCTGAACATGGACATCACGGGACGGCCCGTTATCATACTGGAAGACATTGTGGACACGGGACTTACGATGGCCCACATGATAGACACGCTGAAGCGGCACAATCCCGGCAGCATCGACATCTGCACCTTGCTCCTGAAGCCCGGCAAGTTGCAGGTAGACCTCGACATCCGTTACTGCTGCCTGCAGATTCCCAACGACTTTATTGTAGGATATGGTCTTGATTATGACGGCTATGGCCGGAATACGAAAGAGATTTATACACTTGTAAATTAACAGAAACAGATAAATTCTATGAAAAACATTATTTTCTTCGGTGCGCCGGGGAGCGGTAAAGGCACGTACAGCGATGCCGTTGTAGAGCGTTATGGCATGAATCACATTTCCACGGGCGATACGTTGCGCGGTGAAATCAAGAAAGGAAGCGAGATTGGCAAGATGGCCAAGGAACTCATCGACAAGGGACAACTTATCCCCGACGAACTGATGATTCAGATTTTGGCTACAACTTACGATGCCCTGCCTCAAGGTCGCGGAGTCATTTTTGACGGTTTCCCCCGCACGATTGCCCAGGCCGAGGCACTGAAACAGATGCTGGCCGAGCGCGGGCATGACATGGGTATGGCCATCGAACTTGTGGTCAGCGAGGACGTGCTGATGGAGCGTCTGTTGCGTCGCGCTCAGTTCGAAGGCCGTGCCGACGACAACGAAGAGACCATCCGCAACCGTTTTGCCGTTTACCATAGTCAGACGGAGCCGGTGCTGGGCTGGCTGGAGAAGGAAGGCATCCTCAACGTAGTGAAGTGGGCCGATACGCCCAATAAGGAAGCTATGATAGAAAGCATCTTCCGTCTGATTGACGAGAAGAACCAATAATATGGAAAGTAATTTTGTCGATTACGTAAAGATTTGTTGCCGTTCGGGCAAGGGTGGTCGCGGTTCCGCTCACATGCACCGTGCCAAGTACATTGCCAACGGCGGCCCCGATGGCGGCGACGGCGGACGCGGTGGCCACGTCTATCTGCGTGGCAACCACAACTACTGGACACTGCTGCATCTGCGCTACGACCGCCATGTGTTTGCCGGTCACGGTGGAAACGGCGGCAAGAGCCGCAGCACGGGCCACGACGGCGAAGACCGTTACATAGATGTACCCTGCGGAACAGTCGTGTATGATGCCGAAACGGGTGAATTTCTGTGCGACGTCAGCGAGGACGGACAGTTGGTGCGGTTGCTGAAGGGCGGTCGCGGCGGTCTGGGAAACTGGAACTTCCGCACCAGCACCAATCAGGCACCGCGTTATGCGCAGCCCGGCGAACCCATGCAGGAACGCACCGTCATACTGGAGTTGAAACTGTTGGCCGACGTAGGTCTGGTGGGATTTCCCAATGCCGGCAAGAGCACGTTGCTTAGTGCGCTCTCCTCGGCTCGGCCAAAAATCGCGAATTACCCTTTCACCACGATGGAACCCTCTTTGGGAATCGTGAGCTACCGCGACAACCGTTCGTTCGTCATGGCCGACATTCCCGGCATCATCGAGGGTGCCTCGGAAGGACGCGGTCTGGGACTGCGATTCCTGCGCCATATCGAGCGTAACTCGCTGCTTCTCTTTATGGTTCCGGGTGACACGGACGACATCCGCCACGAATATGAAGTACTTATGAATGAGGTCTGTGCCTTCAATCCCGACATGATGGACAAACAGCGCGTGCTGGCCATTACGAAAAACGACCTGCTGGATGACGAGCTCACGGAGATGCTCTCTCACGACCTGCCCGAGGATGTTCCTCACGTCTTCATTTCAGCCGTGACAAACCGGGGACTTACAGAATTGAAAGACCTCCTGTGGACAGCCCTGAACAGCGAGAGCAACAAACTTGCAGCCATCACTCAGGCGGAACGGATTGTGCACCGCGACAAGGATGTTTCCTCGTTGCAGCAGGAACTAGAGGCTATGGGCGAGGACGAGGATATCACGTTCGTAGACGAGGACGAAGTGGAAGACCTCGACGACTTTGAATATGAAGAGATAGAAGACTGAAACCTATTTGTGCCGGTTGGCTCTGGCCTTGCGGATGTCCGCTTTCTTTTTGGCCGAACCGCTGCCGTGTGCTCCGGTCACGTATTGTTTCTTTTTGGCTTTAGAGCGCACTTTCCCTGTGGAAGGTGCGCTCTCTTTTTTAGGCCCGCCGCGAAACGTGATACCGTTTAGGATGACGCTTTCTATATCATCGCTTGTGAACTGGCTCATGGGCGGAAGGAATCAATGGTGGAACAAACGTACACCGGTGAAAGCCATGGCAATGCCGTAGCGGTCGCAGGTCTCGATGACATGGTCGTCGCGCACACTGCCGCCGGCCTGTGCCACGTAGCGCACGCCGCTCTTGTGGGCACGCTCGATGTTGTCGCCGAAGGGGAAGAACGCATCCGAACCCAACGCCACGTCGGTGTTCTGCGCCAGCCACTGCCGCTTCTCCTCGTCGGTGAGCGGGGTGGGGCGTTCCGTGAAGAACCGCTGCCATTCTCCCTCGCGCAGCACGTCGTCGTATTCGGGGCCCAGATAAATGTCGATGGTATTGTCGCGGTCGGCGCGCCGGATGCCCGGAACGAAAGGCAGTGCCATCACCTTCGGGTGCTGACGCAGCCACCAGGTGTCCGCTTTCTGTCCCGCCAGTCGGGTGCAGTGGATGCGGCTCTGCTGTCCGGCTCCGATACCGATAGCCTGTCCGTCCTTGACGTAGCAAACCGAGTTCGACTGCGTGTATTTCAGTGTGATAAGTGCTATCATCAGGTCGCGCCGGGCCTCGGGAGTGAACTCTTTGTTCTGAGTGGGAATGTTCTCGAAGAGGGCGGGGGAGGCCAAATCTATCTCGTTGCGGCCCTGTTCGAACGTGATGCCGAACACCTGTTTGCGCTCCAGCGGAGCAGGGCGGTACGACGGGTCCATCTGAATGACGCAGTACGTACCTTTGCGCTTGTTCTTCAGCACCTCCAGTGCCTCCGGTGTGTAGTCGGGCGCGATGATGCCGTCCGAAACCTCCCGGTTGATGAGGCGCGCGGTAGCTTCGTCGCAGGTGTCGCTCAGGGCTATGAAGTCGCCGTAGCTCGACATGCGGTCGGCTCCCCGTGCTCTGGCATAGGCCGTGGCTATCGGGGTGAGCGGCAGCGGAGCATCGTCCACGAAGTATATCTTCTTGAGCGTGTCGCTCAGGGGCAATCCCACTGCGGCACCGGCCGGACTAACGTGCTTGAACGAAGCGGCGGCGGGCAGCCCGGTGGCCGCTTTCAGTTCGCTCACCAGTTGCCAACTATTCAGTGCATCCAGCAGATTGATGTAGCCGGGTCGTCCGTTTAGCACCGTGATAGGTAATTCGCCCTCTTCCATGTAGATGCGTGAGGGCTTCTGATTCGGGTTGCACCCGTACTTCAAGGACAGCTCATTCATAACCTTTTGTTTTTTTAGTGTTGTTCGTGGAGCCGGAGGGGATTGTCATCGGCTTGCCGCTTTCGTAGCCTGTCGGAGAAAGAACCCTCGCGAGGGTGAAATCCCCGAACTAACCGCACAATGCTCCTTGCCCGCTTTAGTGGAGCCGGAGGGGATTGAACCCTCGTCCAAACAGGGAAGTCCTGAGCTTTCTACACGCTTATCTTGGTCTTGATTTTCGTGCGCCGGCAAGACCCAAGCCACCAACCGTCGCCTTATCCTCTAAATTTTCGCCCGCAGTGCGAGGCCGCCGCGAACTATCCCCGATTTTGCTGTGCCACTTTGCCGGAGCGCTTCGGGGCGTTAGCCTCCGAGTGACATCTCGTCGCAGCACCTTGTGCCGCAATTAAGCCGTTAATCTACTGTGCTTCGATTAGGCAGCGAGAGCGTAGTTTCTTTCGCCAGTTAATTGTTCGGCGGTCATTGATTAAAGAGAGCGGCTGCCAACTCTCTGCGTGCTTACCGAGCACCCCATCCTGCTGTCAAATCCATGTCGACCCCGGGATAAGATACTGCAAAAGTACATTTTTTTTGCGAACCTGCCAAAGCAAACGCTCAAAACTTCTTACATGACCTCACGATACTGATATAAGTACCAAACCGTATTACCTCATTTCCAAACGTCTAAGAATTTCCAGTTCTTTGGAAATCCCATTTCCTGCAAGTTTAACAAATTGCCGCCGTCTCCAATGATGGACAGAATATTCCGCTTCAAATCGCTATCGGGACTAATAATGTTACTTATATATTTGATGCAACAAAGGATAGCAAATATCTTATTAGGATGAAGCGTCTTTATTGTCTGTCCGTCAAGAAATGGATAATCAGTATTCTTGGGCATTTGAAGATTGATGATGCATCTTCTGTTCCAGACACGGCTATGATGGGCACAACAATTTCTCCATACGGCTATTGCGTGGAGCCAGTTGGCAAATACCCGGTCGTCATTAAGACCGAATTGCTTGGCAATAGATTTCTTTAGAGAGGATTTCTTGAGTAATTGATAAAGTTTGCTTAATGTCCCGAGTGATAGAACCTCAAGCGTCATCCACGCGGGAGGAAGAGGCGGATTATCATATTTATTATGATAATGCTTGATAAAATCTTCGTTGCTTCGTCCGATTTCTCCCTCAATATCTTTCATTAGAAGAGTATAGAGCGTACTCTGTTGTCCATTGCGATCCAAGACCTCTTTGTGTTTATATATACTTCGGTCACAGAACCAATGACTATTATCTGTAGCCTCAGAATATACCTGAACAATCTTCGCTCTTACAGCTATTTCAATCTTTTCAATTGCATTGAACATCAAAGAGCGAAGTCTTCGGTCAAAGCAATATAAATCAATTATATCCGCGAAATTTATATTGTCAGCCTTGAATCTATGGTCTGCGAAGGCATCTGTATTATTTTGGAATGGATATGTGTAAGTCCTCAGACGGTAGTAGCTTATATTGGACAAGTAACGTATCGCAAGTTGCTCATCGTCAATTCGCAACCCACGACTTTCTAATTTTTTCACCTGCTCCTGCAGGGTTAGAGGGCGTTTGGTATAGTCCATATAAAACTCGAAGACCTCCCCGGGTGCGCTGATCAACGGGAAGCGTGGGAGGTCATATTGGGCGCAAAGTTAGCAATAATTCTTGAATTGTCCAAATTGGCAAGAGCTTAAACATCACTTTTTTCATAATATACTTCATATGCAAAGATTCCGCCACACAATCCGCAGGAATATGTACCCCCCCCATATATATAAGGAACGCGCATGCGCACGCCCGGGCGCACACGCATAGGAGGACGGGCCTCCGTCCATAGCGGGACGAGGCTCTGTCCCGCTATGGACAGAGGCCCAACCTCGGCGGGACTGAACGGGGGAGACGGAGGGCGGAAAATGTGTCCTATTTTGAGGAGGGTTAAATGCGGTCGCGCAAACCCCACAAAAGATAGGAACTTTTGAGGACTTAAAAAAGGTAGGTGAGATCTTTGCCACTGCTCGTAATGCAAGTAGTCAGTTGGCGGAGAAAAATAAGAAATTGGCCGCTGCTAATAAAGCCGTGGAGGCTGCTAAAGATTCGATTACAGCGGCAAATAATGAACTGGCTGCAGCAAAGAGTGATACTGTTTCTACATATTCCGCTCTTAATGCTGCAAATAGTACCCTTAAATCTGTAACAGCGAATTATAATTCTGTAAAGAGAAATTATGATACAGCAAAAAGCAACCTTAAAAAAGCAACAGACAAATTAGCAGAGTTAGAGGCGGCTCTTGAGAAAGCTAAAACAGAAGGTACGGAAACTACAAAAAAATGTGGTCTTGAGGAGAAAACAAAGGCTTTAGCTTTTATAAACACAGGTGGTGAAGAAAACCCTCTTTATTACAAATTTGATGGAGATGGTTTAGCTCTTGTTATCAGTGTAAAGGAAAAGGACGGCTTTCAAAAAATCATAAAAAGTGAGATTTCTACAAAATGGTCGGAGAGCATAATTATGGCTGAAACAGAAAATATTGGCCTTATTGCAGTTGAGTTATATTATGAGGTGCCTGGTTTTGGGGAGAGTTCTACTTCTCTAGATTTTCCTGCCGAGATTACTCGCCCTGCAATATTGCAAAGTCGATTAAAAACTGTTCTTACTAACTTCAAAGGAGTTGATGAAACGGTGATTGCTGTCAATCCCGCTGTTGTTGCAGATGCACAGCAGAAAGTTGATGATCAGGAGGAAATAGTAGAAGAGAGACGAACTGCCTTTGACAATGCTACATTAGACTTAAATGATGCACAAGAGCTAGTTGATGATGCAGAAGCCGCGGTTGCTACTGCAAAGGCCACACATAATACTGCAGTAGCAGCTTTTAAGACAGCCCAGGGGAAAGTTCAAACAGCCCAAGGTGCTCTTACATCGGCTCAAGGAGAGGTTACAAGAATAGAAGGTGAGATTGATGATATCAACGCTTCTGTAGCTGAAGTAAACGAGTATAAGAACCTTTCTATTACGGACAATATTGCTGTAACAGATGCTGATTTTACTTTAGGCGACTGGGATAGTGACTATACGATAAACGGTAATGGTTTTGTCATCAAATATCCTGACGGTGCAAACGGGAACCTGACGGGCGTAAGCAAAGGTGTTATCAACAATCTCGGTGTAGTGAACGGTAAAATTGCCACAACCAATGCCGGTACGTTGAAGATTGCCTTTGAGACAACAGACGGAACGAATTACGATATTTACGATGCCAGCGGCGCACACGATGCGTCTCCCATGAATGGTGCATTGGCTTATAGAGCCCGTCCGTACTTTGGAGTTGCAATCAAGGCCGACGGAACATTCGGTACACTTGACAAGAAGACAGCCGACAACACCGTGTACAAGGCAGAGTGGACAGATGCAAGAACAAAGAAGACAACAACTTTCTACACAAACGCTACTGCAACAGACTTGTCTTACAATCCTGCAAAGAATAAGGTGAACACATTCGCTTATGTTGTGGACACTGACCTGAACACTACAGACAGATTGACTAAAGCAACGAACGTCGTTGCAAATGGCATCTGCAAGAACGCAAAGTTTACAGACAACGTTGCTGAGGGCAATGACGGTTATATTTATATCCCGACGGAGTTCAAGGCTGAAAACCTTACTTACGACCGTAGCTTCAAATCATCTATGTATGCAACAGTTTGCCTGCCTTTTGAGGTGTCTGCAGAAATCCTTAAAGCTAAAGGTGTGGCAAAGAAGATGCAGTTCAGCAATGTAGAAACAGCTACCAACACTTACTGGTTCCGCTATCAGGGCGATAATGAAGCTATGAGAGCTAACGAGCCTTACGTACTGAAGTTTGATACTGGTTTCGGTGGCGGAAATGTATTCGCCAATCTGACCGACATCGACATTGCAGCAACAGGTAGCATCGATCGTTTTGCCGTAGCTCCCTCAAATCCCGGTACTGGTGCAGAGTTCCTCGGTGTATTCGTATCAACCAACGCCACTCAACTGGCCGAGGGCGGCAATCTTTATGGTTTCGGAGACGGTAAGTTCCGTCCTATGACGGTATCGGAAAGCAATAAGTGTCTGCCCTTCCGGACGTATGTAAGAACCAGTAGCACAAGCAATGTGCCGGCAGTTACGTTTAGCATCGGTGAGCTTGACGAGGACGGCAATATCGTAGACGGCGACGAGACAGCTATAAGCACAACAGAAGCTGACGCATTTAGCGTGAAAGGCATCAATGGTGCTCTCGTCATCACAACCAATAAGGCACAGAACGTAAACATCTACACCATCGGCGGCAGTCTCGTGAAAGCTACAAACGTAGAGGCCGGCACCGTGACTGTACCCGTAGCCGCAGGCGTGTATGTTGTGAACGGAAAGAAAGTTTTTGTTAAATAAGTAAGAAAAACGATATATCATGAATAAGAAAGCATATACAAAGCCGGCAGTGGCAGTCATAGATGTGAAATTTGAGTCGGCACTGATGCAGATGTCACAAAGCAAACCCGGATTTGAAGGTCAGAACCCCGGCAACAACAGCGAGTGGGGCGATGGTTTCGAGACGAAAGGCGAAACGGACTTTTGGGACGAGTGGTAATCCTATAAGACCCTTATAAGAAAGTAAAAGAATAGAGTGCCGGCATCCGTGTTTATAAGACATGGGTGCCGGAACTCTTTTGTAGTATAATCCTTGGAAAAATATTTGCAACGGCGGTTGATTCAACCGCCGTTGCAAATACAAACATGGATGATGGTTTATAAGATAGGAACAGCGGAACCTTATGGTTTCAGGCATCCTATCGGAACGACATAGATTCCATCCTCGGGCCGGCGGTAGGCATACTCTCCTGTTGCAGTCAGTATCATCTTGAATGCCGGAGCCTTCATGCGGGTGGTGTCTATCTGGCTTGCCAAGGAATTGAGCGTTTCCGTGCCGTCATTTATCAGCGATTCGCCTCCGAGTTTTATTTCTATCAATCCGTATTGCCCGTTGCGAAGATGAACTACCGCGTCGCATTCCAATCCGCTCTTATCCCGATAGTGATAGACTTTGCCGTTTAATGCCTCCGCAAATACGCGCAAATCCCTTATGCACATTGCTTCGAACAGGAATCCCATCGTGTTCAGGTCGTTCATCAAATCAGCCGGGCCCAAACCTAATGCGGCTGTAGCAATGGACGGATCGACAAAGTAACGTGTGTCGGCCATGCGGATTGCAGTCTTTGAACGAAGATTGGGATTCCAGGCCGGCATGTCTTCCACCACAAAGATTTTCCGTAAGGCTTCGAGATAGGTGCTTATCGTATCGTCGTTGAGCGTGTCCGTATCGTTACTCTTCAAATCCTCTCTCAGCGTAGCTATTGAAGCCTGTGTCCCCTGATGGCGTGCATAGGCCCTCATCAGCCGTTGTACTCTTGCCGATGCACGTTTAACGCCATCAACTTTGGTGATGTCCTCTTTGGTGACTGCATCGTAATAATCAAATGCCTGCTCCAGTGCAGCCTCCTCGGGCAGGTCTACAGCCATCGGCCAGCCTCCGCGACAAATCAGAAAGGCAATGTCTTTCAGTTTCAGTTCGTTTCGCTCCAGTATCTTTTCCGGAGCCTCAAACAAATTGCCGAGACTTACTTTGCCATTGGACTCTCCCGACTCAAATAACGACATCGGACGCATGGTGAGCCACGCAAAACGTCCCGTTCCGGAATGCTCCCTTTCCCTCTCGGCTTCCTTGTCGGGAACGGCGGAACCGGTCAGGATAAACTGTCCCATCTTCCGGCGATGATCGACGGCGTATCTTACGGCATCCCATAGTTTGGGAACGGTCTGCCACTCGTCGATAAGCATCGGCGTATGACCTGCCAATGCGGCTTCTGTGTCTATTTCCAACAGATTCTTGAAGTTGTTCTTTACATCTGTTCTTGCCAACATTATCTTACTGGCGGCAAATTCTTCTGCCGTAGTGGTTTTTCCGCACCATTTGGGCCCCTCTATGAGTACAGCCCCCTTGGCTTGCAGTTTCTTCTCCAACAGGCTGTCCAGTATTCTATGTCTGTAACTATCCATGATTTAGCGTGTTTGACTCTGCAAAGATAAGCAAATAATTCGTTTTTCGGTAATTTGGCGCGATATTTTTCGGTAATTTGGCACGAATTTGTTCGGTAATTTGGCGCGAATTTGTTCGGCAATTTGGCATTTGGGGAGATGTCCGTGGGCGGGTTGTGCGAAAAAGGAGCAGGAAATGTCCCTGATGCCGTGGAATTTTCGTATATTTGTAGGCGGTAAGAAATGAAAGGGGGAGAACGGCACGTCTCTGACAAAGCAGGACACATGACGTTTTTTGCCTCAAAGATGCCGGAATGCTATAATAAAAAGGATAGCGCATCCGTTAAAAGAATATAAAAACGTTAAAAGAAGTAAAAACGGAAAGTCAGCAATATGGTACGTCGCAGTCAGCATCTGGTATCTGTCATTATGCCCATGCACAACTCCGAGAAGTTTGTGGGCAAGGCCATAGAGTCGGTGATGGAGCAGACCTATCCGCACTGGGAACTGCTTGTCGTGGACGACGGCAGTACCGACCGCTCGTGTGATGTGGTGCGCGCGTATGCCAATCGTGACAGACGCATACAGTTGCTTATCAACGATAAGCCGACGGGGATGCCTGTCGCTCCGCGCAACTACGGCATAGAAAGAGCAAAAGGTGACTTTATTGCTTTTCTGGACAGTGACGACATGTGGCTGCGTGAAAAATTGGCCCAACAGTTGCCCTACTTCTTCCGCGACAACCGCACGGCTGTAGTGTTTTCCGACTATGAGAAGATAGACGAGGCGGGACGTCGCTCGGCCCGTGTGGTGTCTACGCCGCGCAAAGTCAGCTATCAGCAGTTGCTGTACGGCAACGTCATCGGGAACCTTACGGGGATTTACGATGTTCGCAAGGTGGGAAAAAACTATTTCAAGGAAATCCGTCACGAGGACTATGCGTTTTGGCTGTCGGTGTTGAAGAACGGCTACGTGGCCCGCAGTACGCAGACGGTGCTGGCACTCTATCGGGTGCACCGCAATTCCATTTCCTCAAACAAACTGCACATTCTGTCGTGGCAGTGGAGGGTGTATAGGGATGTGGAGCACATCGGTTTTTTCCGTTCGCTGTATTATTATTTCTTCTACGCCATCAAAGGGCTGCGGAAAGCCTGGATTTAGCCGACGGTCATTTGCTCCGCCTGTATGCAGCAAGCGGAGGATTACGGGAGATTTAATTTAAGAAAAGGAAATCAGTATTTGCGGAAGCGCAACACGGCATCGTCGGTGCTCAGTTGCAAGTGGCCGGCGTTCAACAGGTCGATGTGGAAACGTCTGTTTCGTGGAACGGCGAACCGCAGCGTGTCCGGAGATACGACGGTGTCCGCCGGGTACTCGATGGTGAGGCCGAGCGTGAGGCTGTCGGCACTGCGGGTGAACTGCGAGAGGTAGAACGTGGCACGCTCCGACCGCCAAAGTTTCATCAGGTCGAGCTGAAAGCAGAAGTAGATACCGCTTTCCTTGCCGGCCACCGGGCGGTTGCCGTTCAGGTCGCGCCACTCCGTCAGTTGCCACATGCCGTCCAGGTCGCCGTTCCGGTCCCATTTCCATTCGTCGCATGATGTCATGCAGATGGCACAGAGCGTGAGACACGCCGTCAGGTAAAGTATCTTCTTTTTCATCTTTTTGTCGTCCGGTTAATCCATCCCGCGTAAGAGACCGTGAGCATGCCCCCCTTGCTGTCGGGCGTCAGTCGGCCGGCGTTTTGTCCGTATGAGGCCGTGAAAGTAAGTCCTTTGACCTGACGGGGAGCGTAGGAAACCTCCAGCAAGAGGAAGTTCCCCCTGACGGGGTCGATTCGCGGTACGGGGTAGGTGCCCCAACTCCGCTCGTGGGTATAAAGTATGCGGTAGGCAAACTCCCCGGAGGGCTGTCCCTCCAATCCGATGTGGTGCGCCCGCACGCGGTTGTCGTAGAAAGTGATGCTGCCGTTGCGGTTATACAGGGGCGAAATCAGGAGCGCATTCCCCATGGAGAATCCCGCGTGCTGCCATGCGCTGTAGATGTGATGGTTGTAATAATTATCTACCGCGCTGACTTGGGTAGGTATGAGGTCGGTGGCATCGTGGTAGATGGGGCCGCTCTGATCGGTGGTGCGCAGATGTTCGTAGACAACGGCTTTCAGAAACGGGTTCCGGGGCAGTCGCAGTTCGAGGCCGTAGAGCATGTCTTTCCAAGGGTACTGCCAGAACATCTGACTATGGTCTTCGAAGAAGTGTTCGGCATAGGCCCCGACGCGCCATCCGCCCCGCGCGAAATCCACTTTGAGATGCCAACTGCCGAGGTGGTTGCCCTCGACGTTGGAGAAGTCGCCGTCGTTCACGTCGTTCCCGCCGGGTATGAGCGCGTGCCAAAAGGCTTTCAGGCCGTGCTGGAGCTTCTGATGCGATTCAAAAGGCCCCGTATGGTTCTCCCTGTCCTGCAGGTGCCAGGCCTCTCCACCGAATTGTGCGTCCATTTCGATGCCGCCCGTCAGGGAAAGCGGGAACTTCTTTTCGTTTCCGATGCGCAGGAATCCGGCTTTGGAGTGGAAGAGCGAGTTGGCCGTATGCAGTGAATTGCCACCCGTGAACTCCCGCTGCCACTTGTTGTCCGTGTAGGCTCCGTAGGCGATGTGTCCCTTCAGAGCCAGCCATCCTCCGGTTCGCGGAATCGTCCAGAAGTCGGGCAGTTCCAGTCGAACCTGCGGGAGCGGACGGGCATTGATGCTGTTCGTCATGGCACCACTTGACAATCTGTTATCGTGAAGTTCCAAAGGACGCTCTTTCTGTCCTAAAGACAGGCGTATGGCCTTGAACTGGAAGTCGGCGTAGAGTTGCTGGAGAACGAAACGGCTGTCGAAGTTCACAGCCGCAGCGACGTCCAGTCCGTAGCCCACGCGCCAGTGGCGCAGGCTGTCGGCCTCGGCCTGCCGCTGTATGGCGGCACGCAGGAGACCGCTGTTGGGTTCGAGTGTGCCCAGTCCGTAGCGGTTGTTGGTGAACCAGAAAGGTGCCACGTCTCCTTTGCCGGCCGTAGCCTGCAGGGAAACGGAATAGGATATGTCATGGCCGAGGCGTGAGACCTGTGCCGAGAGACCTGCGACCTGCACAAGCAGGAGAATCAGAAGTTTGTATCTCATTGGGCTGCAAAGATAATCGTTCGCCTCCGTATGAGGAAACGATAGATGATAAAACTGTCCGGGGACGTGCCTCCCGCAAGAAATTAACTGCGAAGTGTTGCGGATGTGGAGTATTATGATTATCTTTGCGTGCCTGAAATTGTACCCACGGGAACCTTCTGCGGGGACTGACGGGGCGGAAACGGAGTGAAAAAAGATACGTCTTGCGCTTGCGCAGGGCATTTTTATACTACTAAAAACAGAGAATGATATGTCGTTGTTAAACAAAATCTTCGGTCGTAAGGAGGCCGAATCGTTGCGGATAGGCGGAATGGAGGATTTCATGACCCTTATCCGTGTATATTTCCAGGCATCGATGGCTGCCGGACTGGGTATTTCCAATCTGGCCGTCTTTCCCGACCTGCGCCTGTTCAAACAGACGCTGAAGGTGCCTACGGTGAATAACAAACTGGGCGTGGGCGAAAAGAAGCGCGCCCGCACCATGCTTACCGAAATGTATGGCACGAGCGATGCTTTCTTCCGCGAAGTGGATGAGAGCCTGAAACGCCGCTGCCGCACCATCAACGAGGTGCAGGGGTACTTCCTTGTGTTCCAGGACTTCAGCCAAAACCTGATGATGAGCATGGGACAACTGATGCAGTGGAAACTCCGTCTGCCGTCGTTCTTCCACAGCGCGCTGCGCCGTATGACGGAAAAGACCGTTCACGACCTGCTTGTCAGGAACGACTGGAAAGACGATGCCATGCGTCGCAGTGTGGCGGCCGTCCGTAAAGGTCAGGCTACGCTGGGCTTCAGCGAACAGTGGATGGTGGAGTTTGCCCATACGGTTCTGATGCTGGCGAAGAAGGAACCCCGTGGCAAAATAGATGACGAGAAATAGTGATTTTGACGGAAAAATTTTGATAAGAAGCGGGAATTTGCTATTTTTGCGAGCAGATTGCAATACTTATCCGCATGACAGATAAAGAACGCGAATTGCTGAAACTGCTTGAGACTCGTATCAGGCAGATAATTCTGCAGAGGGATGAACTGCAGCAGCAGATTCGCGACTTGGAAGGCCAGATCGACGAGCGCGACGAGCGGATAAAACAATTAGTGCGGCAAAACGAGGAGACCGCCACGCTGTATGCCAATCTGAAAGTGGCCCGTATGCTGGAACTGAGCGATGACGACACACGCAACGCCCGCCTGCGACTGAGCCGCTTGGTGCGAGAAGTGGACAAGTGTATCGCTCTGCTGAAAAGTTGAATCGCGGAGAAGACGAATAGAAAACGTAAATAAAGAAAACGCGAAATGGCATTGAGCGATCCCCTATCAATAAAGCTGAAATTCGGCAACCGCATCCTTCCGATGGTGGTGGAGCGGAGCGATGAGTATCTCTACCGGGAGGCGGAAAAGCTCATCAATAAACGGTTCAGCTACTATGCAGCAAAATATCCCAACCAGGGAAACGAAATGTATCTCCTGATGATGGCTCTGGACGTGGCCGTCCGGCTCAAACGCGCCGAAACCGCCACTGATCCCGCCCCCATGGAGAAGGCTCTTTCGGAACTTCTGGCGGAGATGGAACGGGCGATGGCCTGATTCATGATGCTGTCGCGGGGGACAACAAACGGGATGACACACATGGACACACCGCACTCGGGCATGGAGGGAATGAAAGTTTCTGCCATGACGGAGCGTATCTTTTTATGTATTAGAGTTAGAGAATGAATTATAGAGTATGAACTAAAAAAACGAAAGAAAATTATGGAAATAATAATAGCCGTAATCGTTGCCGCAGCCGTTGTCGGCGTGTGGGCCGTCTATTTCTTCCGCGTATTGTTGCCTGCTAAAATGAAGAGTCTCGAAGAACAGGCAAGCAAACAGGCTGAGCAGGAGGCGGAAGTTATCAAACAGAAAAAACTCCTTGAGGTGAAGGAGAAGTTTCTCAACAAGAAAGCTGAACTGGAGAAAGAAGTACAGCAGCGTAACCAACAGATTCAACAGGGCGAGAACCGCGTGAAGCAGCGCGAGCAGAGCCTCAATCAGCGACAGGATGAACTGAACCGCAAAAAGCAGGAACTGGAGAACACACGTGCGCGGTTGGATAACCTGCAAACGGCACTCGAACGCAAAGAAGAGGAAATGCAGCAGCGCGCGGAGAGCCTGATCGACCAGGAGCGTACACGACTGGAGGAAATCTCCGGACTGAGCGTGGAAGAAGCCCGCGACCGGTTGGTGGAGGGGCTCAAAGACGAAGCAAAAGCACAGGCTCAAGCCTACATCAACGACATTGTGGACGACGCCCGCATGACGGCCAACAAGGAGGCAAAGCGCATCGTCATACAGACGATACAGCGTGTGGCTACGGAAACGGCCGTGGAAAACAGCGTGACCGTGTTCCACATTGATAATGACGACGTGAAAGGACGTGTCATCGGTCGTGAAGGTCGAAACATCCGTGCATTAGAGGCCGCAACGGGAACGGAAATCGTTGTGGACGATACACCGGAAGCTATCGTTATCAGCGGATTTGACCCGGTGCGCCGTGAGATTGCCCGTCTGGCTCTGCATCAGCTTGTATCTGACGGACGTATTCATCCCGCACGTATCGAAGAAGTGGTGAGCAAAGTGAAGAAACAGATTGACGAGGAAATCATGGAAACGGGAAAGCGCACGACGATAGACTTGGGAATTCATGGTCTGCATCCCGAACTGATACGACTGGTCGGAAAGATGAAGTATCGTTCCAGCTACGGTCAGAATCTGTTGCAGCACTCACGCGAGACGGCCAACCTCTGTGCCGTTATGGCCGCAGAACTGGGTTTGAACGTGAAGAAAGCCAAACGTGCCGGATTGCTTCATGACATCGGTAAGGTGCCCGATGAGGACCCCGAAACGCCGCATGCACTCTATGGTGCCAAATTGGCCGAAATGTACAAGGAGAAGCCGGATATCTGTAACGCCATCGGTGCACACCACGAGGAGATGGAGATGGAAACGCTCATCGCTCCTATCGTGCAGGTGTGCGATGCTATCTCAGGAGCCCGTCCCGGTGCCCGTCGCGAGATAGCGGAGGCTTACATCAAGCGACTCAAGGACCTCGAAAACATCGCTATGTCTTATCCCGGCGTCATGAAGACTTATGCCATTCAGGCCGGACGCGAGTTGCGTGTCATCGTCGGTGCCGACAAGATTACAGACCAGGAGACCGAGAAACTTTCGGGCGAGATTGCAACGAAGATTCAGAACGAAATGACTTATCCGGGACAGGTGAAGATTACCGTCATCCGTGAGGTTCGTTCGGTCAGCTATGCCAAATAATCAACGTTTGAGTTATGGTTATTGCTGTAGATTTCGACGGAACTATCGTCCGGGACGAATATCCCGGCATCGGAAGAGAGATTCCTTTTGCCACGCAGACATTAAGGATGCTGATAGAAGAAGGTCATCGGCTTATCCTCTGGACCGTGCGTCAGGGGGAAACGTTGGAGGACGCCGTAACGTGGTGTCGTCATAAAGGTGTGGAGTTTTATGCCGTAAACCGGAACTTTCCGGAAGAGAACGACCAAACTGACGAGGAATATAGCCGAAAACTGAAAGCAGATATCTTCATAGATGACCGAAATATAGGTGGACTGCCCGACTGGGGAATGATATACCAGATTATCCGGGAAAGGAAATCCTATGAGGAGGTCTTGCTGAGAGGCATCGAAGAAAGTCGGGCTACTCCTCGGAAGAAGTGGTGGCAACTATAGCCTTTCGCAATAAAAGAGCGCTCGGAACCAAACTTTAACAGCATAAAATCTATGATAATGAAGAAGCAAATACTTGCGCTAATGGGTATGGCGTGTGCGTTTGTTGGTTCCGTTTGTGCCGGAAGTCGGCCGGAGCCCGTGTTGCGTACCGTCAGTGGGTTTAAGGTGAGTACGGCGGTGGAGGGCGATACGACGCTCTTCTACCTCTATCACGTAGGCCGGAAACAGTTGCTTACCAAAGGTGCCCGGTACGGATCGCATGCCGCATTGGATAGTACTGTTGTGGCTGCACTGCCGTATGTCATTTCACACACTGCAACCGGTTATACCCTTTACAGCCCTCAAGCCGCTTATGACAAATATCTGTTCCGCAGAGATTATGTTCAGGTGTACACCGACTACAATTCGGGAAACATGTACGGAAATGCTCCCGTTACCATATACTGGGATATCATACCTAACGGTGACGGTACTTATCGCATGAAGACTCCCGTGGCCGATACCGCCTGGGGTGAGCATGGGCCATTGGTGACGGAAGCCGGCGAACACAATTATTTGTTCGGTTGGAATCCCGATGCCCAGGATGCCAACAATCCCGAGACGAACCAAGCCGTATCTATGTTGGATACCGCCCGGGAGGGTATGGAAACGCATTGGGCGTTCGTTTCGGAAGCGGACTATAACCAATATCTCGCCCTGTTGAGGTTGCGCAGTGCCCTTGATGATGCAGAAGAAGCCGGAGTGGCTATCGCTGCGGCAGAGAAGGTTTACAATGAAGCAACTGCGTCGGCCGAGGAAATTGATGCTGTGACGGAAGCGTTGCGCGAGGCCATCATAAATAAGCTCTTTGCAGAGGCCAGTGAAGAAAATCCGGCAGACATCACTGACTTGAAAGTGGTGAATGCGGACTTCAGCGAAGGCAGCCTGAACGGTTGGGTTTGCGAGAACAATGTGCTGGTGTACAACAGCGACACATATCCCAATAGTGCGGCTACGGCTGACAATGGCGGTGAAACCTTCTCAAAAGTGATTGCCGCCTGGAGAAGTGCCTCTTCCGGTGGACATCCTGACGATAATATCTATCAAGTAGTGAAAGGTCTGCCCGCAGGAAAATATAGTCTGACGGCTAGTGTTGTGGCCCAACACGGTGCCGACCTGCCCCGTGGCGTATTCCTCTACATGAAAGGTGTGGCGGATGCCACTACGGAGTGTACCTTTAATCCGGACTGGTTTGCCGAGCAAGTGGCAAACAACATGAACAATCAGATTATTCAGCATCCTGTAGTAGAGATTGCTCATGCCGGAGGTGACCTCACCATCGGACTGCGCATGGAGAGCACAAACTGCAACTGGGTGTATGCCGATAACTTCAGACTTTTCTATTATGGCCCGACGAACGACAATCCTTATTTGATAGCTCTAAAGGCAACTATGGAGAAGGCGGAAGCCTATACTGACGAGTATACGTATTATTACAGTGTGGCAACTGCTGCCGAACTTTCGGATGCCCTCAATGAGGCAACGGCCCTCATGGCCAGTGCTGCCACCGACGAGCAACTGCAAGAAGTACGAATGAAGTTAGACGCCCTTGTAGAAAAGATTAAGGAGGAGGTTGTTGCTTATCAGTCGTTGCAGGCTTTCATAGAGAAAGTTGCGGCCGATGGAGAGAAGTATGCGGCAAATCCGGCTTTACAAAACCTCTCCACTCTACTGGGAGACTTCTATGCAGAGCTGACCGATCATTATGATTTCCGCGACGTGAGCACGGAACAAATCCGGACTTTGATAGATGCCGAGGCGTATCAGGCAAAGATAAATGCAGCCATTGCAGAGGCCATGCAGCAAGCCACGCCCGAGAATCCCATTGAGATTACGTCGCTCTATGTCGTCAATCCTGATTTTGAGACAAAGAGCCTCGAAGGATGGACAAACGAAGGATTCGGTTACGACGGTGCCACGATTCCCAATTATAAGCCGGAACCCGATTACAACAACGGTTACACATTCTCCAATTACGTGAATGCCTGGGTTCCCAGCAGTAGCAGTGTAGCAGACGCTACGTTGTGGCAGACACTTACGGATATGCCTGCCGGCCTTTACATTCTGGGTGCCGATGTGGTGGCTCAGCACGGTTCTGACTTGGTTACGGGTGTTCAACTGTTTCTCTCCGGCAGTCATGACGTTGAAGCATACACTGAATGCAATGTGAAGGAATATGTCATGAATCAATATATCATGCGTGACAAAACGGCCCGCATCTACCACCTCGGTGGCGACCTGACAATAGGACTGCGTACCCGCGGCACCAATGCCAACTGGGTGATAGCCGACAACTTCTCGCTGAGTTTCGGCGGTAAGAGCGTTTCTGCCATGTTATGAGACCATGCAGCAACTCCAGGAGCTGGCACTGGAATTGTCCGGCGATGCCGCAATCGTACATAAAGCCGATGAGAAGATGACAGAAGCCCTTAATGCGGCTGAGGCCGTCTCCGACACCGATGAGGAAGCCATTGCCAATGCAATCGTACTGTTGGGCGATGCTATCAGTTACACCAAGCAGGCTATTGCCCTTGTGGAAGAACTGGATATCGTTTACCATCGTTATCAGGATTTGATTGTAGCCAATGACGTGGAGAGCGAAGAACCCGGTTACAATACATTGCTCGGAGAAGTGGATGCCGCTCTTGAAGACGTGAAGTTTGAAAGCAATGAGCAAGTGCAGGACTTCATCGACCGTCTTCATAACGGTTGGGCATTCTACGTAGAGTTCCCTGTTCTAGAGACTTCAAGCGAGGCCGAACCCGGAGATATTACTCCCGCTATCTACAATGCAGGCTTTGTCGATCCCATTCTGAACGAGAACAACGCCAACGGCTGGGATGTGACCATGCAGGGCGGAAAGTCGGCTCCCGGTTACAATACCTTTGAGTTCTATAACAACGACAACTTCCGGATTTCGCAAACCATAAATGGTCTGGCGGAAGGCTATTACCGCATTCGTGTACAGGCATTCTATCGCCCCGGCATGAATAAGGATTTCGTTCCGAAATATACGGCCGATCCTGCTTACGGTCGGAATGTGGTGCTGTTCGGGCAGACGGAAAGCAAGGACTACAAAGTTGCCATCAAGAACATCTTGCAGCGTGAGGATGAAGACGGCGTACTGGAAACCGATCCCATTGGTGTAGGCGAGTTGGGCAAGGACGAAGTAGCAGTCTCCTACAACGATGTGCCGGAATTCTATATTCCCAATTCAATGTACGCTTTCTCCGCCTATGCCGAAGACCTCGGTGCTTACTGGAATGAGCGGGACGTATTTGTTGCGGTGGGTGAGAGTTTGACGGTCGGTCTGCGCAAAGAAGTGCATATTGCCGATGACTGGTGCATCTTCGATAACTTCCGCCTCTACTACTTAGGTAAGTCCGAACCTACCGGTATCGGGTGCATCGAGGAAACCAAACTTCCCTCAGACAGTGCGTCTAACGTATGGTATAATCTGGCCGGACAGCGTGTAAGTAAGGTTGTGAAAGGGCTGTACATTGTCAATGGCCGTAAAGTTTTGGTGAGATAATGCCTGCAGAAAGAAAGTATATTCAGACCAAACACTGACGTAACTTTCTGTCAGTATGTTTCAGACCGCTCCTCCCACTCGGAAGGGGCGGTCTTTATTGTGCTCAAATCGAAGTCCGGCAACCAATAGCCGGTCTGAATGTCACGCAATCCGTTTGTAAGAAAATACAGACTAGAATGTCCCTGCAATACGATGCACTGGCGAAAGCGGTTACTGTTGTGATGCAGGCTGAACGCTTTTTGTAACGCAACGGTTCGCAGTTCCACGGGAATACACCGTTCGGGCCTTTCGCATTGTGGGTCGGACGACAGCAGAATATTACTGGTATAACTGGTTTCTGCCTTGAAGAGAGGATGCTGCATGGTGCGATAGGTACTTCCCACCACATAGCCGATATACCATTTGAGTTGGGATTCCATATCCTCCTCCCCGTTGATTACCTGCTCCACGAGAAACGGGGCATCCTGTGTGCCTTTCCCCGATGCTGTGGGGAGTACGGAGGGAGCGACCGGCGATTCCTTTGTCTTATCTTTCTCAGCCTCGATGTCCACTTTCTCACAGGCCACGCTCAGCAACGCGTGTAACAGAATCATACCCGCCAGCCTCAAACCGCCGGTTCGTCCCGGCGACAGCCTTTTCATACGGCGCGTGATTTAATAGTTATGCTCTTCGATACTCCATTCTTTATCCTCCAACGTGATGTTGAACACATCGGGAACAAAGAAGTCCCCCGTGTAGCGTGTACGTTGGTTGATTTTCATGGGAACATTGCTGAACGTCCGTGTCCGAATCTCTTTCCCTTCCGTGTCCAATGCCGCTACGATAAAGTTCATTGTAGTCTCTTCTTGGGGCAGGAACGTATGATAGGTGAGGATTAAATCTTTCTTCCGGTCTATTCCTGCTACATTGAAACTGAAAACCCGCTCTTCTGCCTGCGGGGCAAAGCCCGTCAGCGCATTGAGGTGGTGACCTCCGCCTGTGGCAGTGATGCGGATGGTGGCCAAATTCTCCGGAATGTTTCCCGGCTTACTTACCAAAGTAAAGTCGGCCATGACTCGTTGCAACGAGATATTCCGTGTGCCGAGGTTCTCTGCATCCACCGTCAGTGTCAGCGTCCGGCAGAAGCAGTTGGGGACAAAGTTATCCGTAAAAACGATATTCGTAGGAGAATCGAGTTCAGCTCTGCGCTTATCGCTGTAACCCAGAAATACGATATTGTACGTCCCATAGGGCAACGTGACGGAGAACGAACCGTAACCCTCGTCTCCGTTTTCTTTCCGTTCGTTCGTGATGAGCGTATTCGTTCCGACGCTGTACACGGCCATGTCCAGACAATCCAGATTGCTGACTTGCGGTGCTTCGCTTCGCGTGCCGTCGTAACTTAGTTGTTCGTAGTTCAGTACACTGAAACAGATACTTCCGCTTCCCTGTTCGGGCAGCGGTGTTTCGTTTGCCGTATCGTGGCAGGCCGCCAGCAGCAAGAGACTGGCTGACAAAGTGAGTCGTACAAGTGTTTTCATAATGGTCGGACTTTAATGTTTAGAGAGCGTTTTCAGATGTCGGCGATAGACGTTTCACCGTCTTTGGCCATGATGGCGGCGCGCAGCAACCTTATCTTGTTCCATTCGGCATTACTTTGCGCCCACGTGAACGGAATTCGTCCGTTTCCCTGATTATCCAGATGATTGATAACTTTATTGATGGTAATCCGGTGAATATCCTGCTGCGGCAGATAGTGCTGCTGAGCGAGCGTGTCGCTGGCAGTCTCACTTATCAGTTTCGCACTCGTCAGTTCATCCAGCAGTCCCTGCACGAGCGCGTGCGGTATGCCGGTTTCTTTAGCCAGACGGTGGGTGCTGTAAGGAGGCATCCCCTCGGCGAAACGATGTGCGATGCGGGCCAGCAACAGTATGCACAACGCGTCGTGGTCGCACCGCGACAGATTCTGCGAATCCTTGGTAAAGGCATATTCGTCGGAACGTTGGTTCGCGTAGCAGAGCTGCGCGCCGACGAGGCAGATAATCCACGAAATATTGAGCCAAATCATGAACATAGGCAGTGCGGCAAACGAACCGTAGATGGCGTTGTAGCTGGACAGCACAATCTGGTAATGAATATAGAGATATTGCAGCAGTTGGAACAAAGCTCCGACCATGATACCGGGAATGAGGGTCGAACGCCACTTCACGTGCGTATTAGGCATCAGCTTGTACAGTGCGATAAAAGCGATGCACCAAAGCAGCATGGGAGTGGTCTGAATGACAAATTCCATGGTGGACGTCATGATAACGTTGTCACTGAGCTGACTGCTCAGGGTGATGATGAAGATGCTGAAACCACTAGTCACTACGATAATCAGCGGCAGCATGAGGAAGACGGTGATGTAGTCGATGATGCGCCGGTAGATGTTCCGGGAGGAGCGCACATGCCAAATGGTGTTGAAAGCCGTCTCTATGTTGGAGGTGAGCATGACCACCGTGTACAGCAACATGATAAGTCCGAATCCCAGGAATATGCCGCTGTGCGTATGGGTCAGATAGGAGTCGATGAACTCGAAGATGGTATCGGCGATGTCGGGCGTGACGGAAAGGTTGGAACGCAACTGGTCTTCGATGACGCTCCCGAAATTGAATCCACGCGCTATGGCAAAGATGATGGCCAGCACGGGCACGGCAGCCAGTATGCAACTGTAAGTGAGTGCTGCGGCATTGCCGGTTAGGTTGTTGGTGCTGAATCCGTCTACGGTGATTACGATTCGGCGTGCAATGCCGATACCTATTCGGCGTGTAAGATTCTGTTGCTCGCCCCCGACAAGCCAGATGTCGCGATGCAGGAACTGTTTTATTCTTTTGAAATTTATCGTCACTCGGATGCTGATTATAATGCTTTACTAAAAAGAAAGAGGGTGTGAGCCTGCCTGTAAGCCGGGTTCTGTACCGCGCGTAGCGGTGCCTGTCATTTATCTACGACTGCCGTCTCCGACAGCCTCTATCGTTCTACCCTCCGGCTCGGACGAGCAGCCCTCCGGCACCGGTTTACATGAACTTTCAACATCCGGGATGCACGGCACGCATGTCGCCATGCGCCCGGTGGGCTCTTACCCCACCTTCTCACCCTTACCTTTCGGCGGTTCTTTTCTTCTGCATCGACAAGTCCTCGCAGACTTCTTCCCGTTAGGAAGCGGATTGCTCTCTGTTGCCCGGACTTTCCTCTTTCCGCTTTTTGACAGCGGCCAGCGACAGGCCGGCAGACTCACACTCTTTCCGGACAAAGGTACGACATAAAATCGAGAATTAAAAGGCGGTAACTGAAAATTTATGTTTTAACGAATGTGAAAACCATATCCTTCTCCCTTAAAATGCCTTAAAATCGACTGCCAAAGTGTCCGAAGAGCGGAACTTTTGCACTACTTTTGTGTCAATAAGACTTGAAACGCCGCGACGGACTGACACATCCCGGACGGCGCGACAAACAAAATGTGAACATTAAAATTTATACGACTATGAAAAGAACAATGAGAACTTGGATTGGCGCCGCCCTCCTCGTGCTGGGCAGCAGTGTAGTGACCGTGGCTGTGGCCAACAGACAGAATGCCCCGGTTTCCGATGCGCAGGTATCGCCTGTGGCTGTAGTCACCCCTCCCCCCACCGCCAACGGCGGCTATGTCGATTTGACGGCAGCGGCCGAGTCGGCGGTAAACAGTGTCGTCTACATCAGTGTCACCATCGAGGGCAAACGGCAGCAGGTGCAGATGCAGGACCCGTTCGAAGACCTGTTCGGAGACTTCTTCGGCTTCGGTTCGCGTCGTCAGCAGCCGCAGCAGCGTGAGTATAAGCAGCCCGACCGTCACGGTGCCGGCAGCGGAGTCATCATTTCCCCGGACGGCTACATCGTCACCAACAACCACGTCGTGGGAGAGGCCGACGAAATCAACGTCCGACTCAACGACGGGCGGGACTTCAAGGGCCGCATCATCGGCACCGACGAGACAACCGACCTCGCTCTGGTGAAAATCGACGCCAAAGACCTCCCGGCCATAAAGATTGGTAACAGCGACGACCTGAAGCTGGGACAGTGGACACTGGCCGTGGGCAACCCCTTCAACCTCACCTCTACGGTTACGGCCGGTATCGTGTCGGCCAAGGCCCGCACGCTCGGAGCCAACGGCGTGGAGAGTTTCATCCAGACCGATGCCGCCATCAATGCCGGAAACTCCGGAGGTGCGCTTGTCAATGCGCAGGGTGAGCTCGTGGGCATCAACTCCATGATATATAGTCAGACGGGCAGCTACGCCGGCTACGGCTTCGCCATCCCCACCACCATCATGAACAAAGTCGTGGCCGACCTCAAGGTCTACGGCACCGTGCAACGCGCCGTCCTGGGTGTGAGGGGTACGGACATGGACAAATACATGGATATGATGAAGAGCAAGGACGAGACGCCGGACTTGGGCACCGTCAGGGGAGTCTATGTCGGACAGGTCGAGACGGGCAGTGCCGCTCAGGAGGCCGGACTGGAGAAAGGAGACATCCTCGTGCGCATCGACAACAAGGAGGTCGGCAAGATGTCGGAGTTGCAGGAGCAGATTGCCCAGCACAAACCCGGCGACAAGGTGGAACTGACCTACATCCGCAACAAGAAAGAGAATACCATCCGCGTGACTTTGCGCAACGCTCAGGGTACCACAAAGGTAATGAGTGAGGTAGACCTCGACCAGTTGGGTGTGAACCTGAAGCCTCTCACCCCCGAACAGCAGCAGAACTTCGGTCTCACTTATGGTCTCACGGTCAATAACATCCGCCGGGGCAAAATGATGGAGGCCGGTGTCACCAAGGGTACCGTCATCCTGCAGGTGAACGATCGCAAGATGCAGACCGTATCGGATTGGGAAGAGGTAGTGAAAGAGGCCAACAAGTCGTCCGACCGTGCCTTGTGGATAAAGGCCTTAAAGCCCAGCGGCCGCAAAGATTCCTTTGTCATCGACCTCAACGAGTAATACCCTCCGCCTATACCCCCTAACGTCGGGCCTCCGTCCATAGCAGGACAGAGGCCCGACAATAGTATTGTCTCGCCCCCGTCCCGCTATGGACGGAGGCTCGTCCTGCTATACGTGCGCGCCCGGGCCTGCGTATGCGCGTTCCTTATTTATATATAACCCTGAGAATCCCCCGTTTCCCGAATGTCCTGTCTGGCCCATAAACCGGCCCTAAAATAGCGTCATGGTATAGCCATTTCCGAATGTTTAGTCGATATTAGTGCGTTTTGGTAGTATTGTTTTTGCCCAAATAGTGCGTTTTGAGAAGTCATTTTTCGTCAAATAGTGCGTTTTCGATAGTTGTTTGTTATTGTATAGCCTTTCAATTATAATAACTTTTGCCTATTATTTCACCTCCAAGTGAAATAATATTTATATCTTTGCACTACGATTGTAAATACAAGTAATGTAATAATGAGTGAAGTAGAACTTATACTATTAAATGAGGGCAACCAATGTACACTCTATTCAATTCAGTTTACCTCCGAGGATAACTCGGAATATGAACGTTTCTATGCAAAGTTCATAGAGGATGCTCAACTGAACCGTGACCTTCTGCATATCGTACAGATTGTAGATAAAATTGCAGACAGGGGAGCTTTGGAACGCCTGTTTCGTCCGGAAGGAAAGATGAAAGACTCCGTTGTGGCTCTACCAGTGCTTTCATCAAGATTACGTCTATATTGTTTACGGCTTTCTAACGGCATACTTATTCTTGGAAATGGTGGAGTAAAAAAATCGCGGACTTATAATGAGGATAATTCGCTACGGGGATATGTACTCGACCTGCAAAAGTTCGAGACACTTCTCAAAGAGGGGCAACGTAATGGTTCAGTCATTATAACAGAAAGAACAATAGAAACTGAAAATACGTTTGAATTATGAAAGAGGCAAAAGATATATACCGGAAAATAGTAGCCTCGGTTCCGACAGACATTCAGGCAGAGGTTAATTTATCGTTTGAGATTTCAGATCGCATTGATGCCCTGATGAAAGAACGGGGCCTGACCAAAAAACAATTTGCGGATGCTCTTGGCCGTCGGCCGAGTGAGATAACAAAATGGCTTAGCGGACAACACAATTTTACGATTGCGACTCTTACCATGTTATCCTCATTCTTTGGCCAACCGATTATTACCGTAGGGTAATTTGTGTTTGTCAGGTACCGTATAAAACATAAATGTAACGGAGCTGTATCGCGTGATACAGCTCCGTTACACTTATGTTCTTTCTCTTGAAGAAGTGGGATTACCACTCATCCCAGAAACCTCCTTCGCCCTTGACGTCGAAGTCTACCTCTCCGTCTGCATCGCCGGGCTTCTGTCCGATACCATTACCGTCCGTTTGAGAGAAATTGAGGAAGAGGCTCTGTACATTGACGTTTATCACCTTGCACGCAGGACTGATATATTGCATCTTTTTCATAATATAGTACTATTTTAGAGTGTATATTCAATAATTCGTCTGAATAAAGTCTGCCGCTTCGGTTATTTCACGATTACTTTCGTTCCGTTCACCACATAAATGCCGGCCTTGACGGGCAGTGAGGTACTGCCGGCCTCCACATGGGTGGACTTTACAAGAGCACCGCTCAATGTGTACACTTTCACCTGACAAGCCTTGTCCGTAGTAATCTCGACAGCACTGTCGCCACCCTTAGCCTTGAAGCCACTGACGATCTCACCAGTTACCGTCTCAATGGCCGTAGAGAGCTCGTTGCCATCCTCGTCCATCAGACCTATTTTGTAGCTCGGAGCGGCATTCGCAGACACGGCATTCGGCTGCCAAACGTAGCTTCTGAACTGATGCAGGCGTGAGGTACTATTGGCATCTGTCTTTACCAATCCGCCGTTCTGCACACCGTAGAGAACGCCCTGAGTGTTACCTATGAGATCTGCGGGATAAGCTGACGCATAGGTTCCGCAGAACTTATACTCACCGATGTTTTCAACCAATTCTGCAGGAGTCTTTTCAAGTAGCTGTTCGCTTAACTTGTTAAAAATAGCCCCATCTCCCTGTTCTCCGGAGAAACGGATAAGGCAGGGTTTATTGGCTGCGATACTTCCTTTCTCTGTGAACCACATTACTCCGTTAGCATCTACCTTATTGAACTGGAATACCTCAATATTTTTGCTCTCTATGTAGTCTGCGCTCAGTTCAAAGGGTAAACATACGGCAACAACTTTCTGTTTGAAATCACGCCCATAGCTCAAATTCGTTGCTTTGACATTCTCCGAGATATAAAACTCCTTAATGCCTGCACCTTCCTCCAGTTTCACATTCTTGCAGACGTAAGCATTTCCGTTCTTAACAGCTACATTCGTCTGTTCTTTTACCGCGTTCGTGACGTCGTTATTCTCTATATAGAGCATTGCATTCTGAAGTGTATAACCACCTTTAATGCTGTTATTAAATGTCTCTGTATCATACACCAAATCATCGCCATCGAGGTTGAATCTGAAAGTATAACCGCTTTTGTTATTTGCATTAGCGTATTTTGCCTCATAGAGTTTATTGTTGTCAGTTAGCTTCTGGACTTCCTTTGTTTGAACATCATAT
>CAMWQU010000001.1 GCA_947176535.1 uncultured Prevotellaceae bacterium | reverse complement strand
GCTTAACCCACTCTGCGTTACTTTTGTTTAGTGTCTGTATAAGTGTTGTGTCGGAAGTTGTCCGAGAACGCTCTGTATTTGTCTATATTGTTACTTGCTAAAGGCGTGAGGTAATTATACGAAAAGCGGTATAGGGGACATTTGGGGTGATTTGTTGTTTGTCTGTTCTGCTCGTGTGGTGTATGAAGTACTTGGTTGTATTAGTCTCGAACTATACCGGATGTCAAGAATAAGTGAAGGGATATGTGTCAATCGGCGCATACCCCTTCATTCTTTTTATGTGTTGCAGATTATTTCCGCAATACTTTCTTTATGCGTCCGTCTGCATCGTGCAGAATGTTGATACCTTTCTGCATCTTTGTCGTGTGGCGGCCGTTGAGGTCGTAGACGGTCTGATTCGTATAGTTTGTAAAAAAAGAAGTATTTCTGATAGATTTATGCAATGTCTATGCTCTCTAAGTTTGTGGTTTTACAGCGGAATACAGATGAGTGTAAACATTAAAACGATAGGATTATGAAAGAAAAGATTTTGGAGGCGTTCAAGGATTTGGGTTTTGAACTGGAAGAAGTAGAAGGGTTAGGTTACTATAGCTTCTAGTATGAGGGTAAATACTATCTTTATATGTACAACGAAGACGATGAGGACTTCCTGAACATTGCTCTTCCGGCAGTATTCGACATAGAAAATGAGAACGATGTGTGCTTCTACCGGATGATGGACAAAATTAACGAAACCTTGAAGTATGTAAAGGCTAATACGTTATGTGGTAGTATGTGGCTATTCTATGAACGTGAGTTGTTTGGCGGCGAGGATATGATGCAGGTTATTCCTCGTATGATTCTCCATCTGGAGGCAGGCTTTATGTTGCTTTATCAGGCCATGACAGATTCTGACGATGAGGATGCATCCGAAGCCATAGACAGTGATGCAGAGAATGCAAATTCTTAAGCAATTGCGTAATTCGTTTCAGTTGTTGGAGAATAAGGACGGTATTTGCAAATGACATGATAGAATATTAAACAATTAGAATAGCTATGATTACATTTCAGATAGCATCAGGTGGCGCAATGCCTTCAATTAGGAAAAGGGAAGTTTCTGCATGGATTCGCAAGGTTGCGTCCAACTATGGTCGTGTTGTCGGCGACATCGGATATTTGTTTGTTGATGATGCGACTATATTAGAATACAATAAGAAATATCTTGGTCGTGATTATCATACGGACATTATTACATTTGATTATGATAATAGTAATGTAATCAATGGCGATATTGTCATCTCATTAGACACTGTGCGTGCTAATGCAGAACGATTTAAGGTTAGTTATGATGAGGAAATTCATCGTGTAATCATTCATGGTATTTTACATCTGTGCGGAATCAATGATGAGACACCGGATGACTTTGTAATAATGAAAGATGAAGAGAATAAAGCATTATCAATTAGGAACTCAATGAAACTAAATCAATGAAGAACTTTATATTTATTTTTGCGGGGTGTTTTTGGCGGTTAGCTGTACAGAGTAACGTTTGGGAGAGGAGTTTGTAGATAAGGTTGCTGCATCTGAATATAGCAGTGAATTTGCGTCTCGTATAGAAAGTAAACCTACGCAAAAATTATGATATAAACAAATTCTCAACGTCTATTTATTTATTAAATGCATACAAATAAATATTGATGGGATTATATCAATCGCGGCCGAGGAAACGTTATTAAGTAGGAAAGTAACATCAATATTTATCGGTATGACGAAGAAATTTTTATTAGTATTTGGTCTGGTTGTGACTTTGCAGGCTCCGGCGCAGACCTTTTCCGTTTATACGACAACCGAGCAGAAGCCGTGGCAAAGTGCGGGGCGTCTGTCTCTGCAAGCGAAGGCAAAGATGGAGCCGACGTTGCAGGTGAATGCGAACGAGGGACGTGCGTTCAGGGCCTGGGGCACGTGTTTCAATGAACAGGACCTTGATGCCATCGAACTGCTGAAGGCGGACGAGCAAGAACGTATCATGCACGACCTTTTTGCGCCAGACGGCGAACTGCGCTTCACGCGCGGTCGTCTGTCGATGAACGCCAACGACTACAGCCGTGCATGGTATTCGTGCGACACGGTGGACGGCGACTTCTGTCTGAAATATTTCAATATCGAGCATGACAAGCAGAATGTCATCCGGCTCATCAAGATGGCGCAGCACTGGCAACCGGGCATGACGTTCTGGGTGTCGCCGTGGAGTCCGCCTGCGTGGATGAAAATCAATCACGATTATCCCGTCTGCAGTTCGGAGTGGAACCGACAGTCGCCGGAGAAAGATTATCTGCTCTTCGACGACGGCGGCGTGCCCGACCCGGCGGAGATGCAGTTCGCCAGTGGTGAGCGGGGCCAACTCTTCCCTCGCAAGCTGGCCGCTCAGAACTACATGATTCAAGACCCGCGCTATCTGCAGGCCTATGCCAATATGTTCTGCCGCTTCATCGACCTCTATGCGGAGGAGGGCATACCCATTGACATGGTGATGTACCAGAATGAGGCTTATTCCTACACGCCTTATCCCGGCTGCGCGTGGACGGCGGAGGGCACCATACGCTTCAACCGCGACTATTTGGCACCGACGCTCAAGGAGAAGCATCCCGACGTGAAACTCTATCTGGGTACGTTCAACACCAACCGTCAGGACTACGTGCAGCGGATTGTGAACGGACTGATGGACAAAGTGGAGGGACTTGGTTTCCAGTGGGAAGGCCGTGAGAATCTCGACTATATGCGTGAGCATCATCCGGAGCTGCATCTGATTTCCTCGGAGAGCGAATGCGGCAACGGAAGCATGGACTGGCGGGCCGGCGAGCACACGTTCTACCTGTTGCACGAATACGTGGGCCGCGGCTGCGACGAGTATTACATCTGGAACTTCATCCTTTGCGACCGGGGCCGTAGCAGTTGGGGATGGACGCAGAACGCCCTCATACAGGTTGATTCCGACAAGCGCACTTACCGCTATACGCCGGAGTTCTATGCTGTGAAGCACTTTTCGCACTTTGTGGAGCCGGGCAGCCGGATCGTGTCGTTCCGCCCCTGGAGCCGTGAGACGGGTACACAGGCCATCGTTTTCTGCCGCCCCGACGGCAAGCGCGTGGTGGTATGCGGCAACACCAACGACGAAGCTACACCCGTCGCGATTCAGATGGGTAAGCGTTTCCTCAATGCCACCCTTGCCCCTCATTCCTTCAATACCTTTGTTGAGAAGTAGGGCCTGCGGGAAGTCTGAGGGCGAGGCGTGACTCTGCAGAAAAATCTTTATTGGCTGTTTTTCTTGAAGTGACGAGTTTCAGAAAAGTTTCTATATATTGGAACCGGTGGTGTCGTCGTGGTGACACTGCCGGTTTCATTGCTTTTGAACGCTTCGTGTCACCGGCCTGACACTGCCGAGGGGAATAGCCGGGGCGTCCGAATCCTCCGCCGCAGGGCGCGCAACGGCTTCCGTGCCCTGCAGCGGATTTTCGTGCGGAGTCCTTGAAACCGGGCGAAACATTTGGCCCGATGCTAACAAAATTGTATCTTTGCGGTACGGTTTTGTATGATTTTTTAAGGTATAAAGCAATATGAACGATAGATTGTTTATTTTCGATACGACGTTGCGCGACGGCGAGCAGGTGCCGGGATGCCAGTTGAATACGGTGGAAAAGATACAGGTGGCCCGTCAGTTGGAACTTCTCGGCGTGGACGCCATCGAGGCCGGTTTTCCGGTCAGCAGTCCGGGGGATTTTAATTCCGTGGTCGAAATCTCCAAGGCCGTAACGTGGCCCGTCATTTGTGCGCTGACGCGTGCCGTGGAGCGGGACATCGACGTGGCCGCCGAGGCCCTGCAGTATGCCCGTCACAAGCGCATCCACACGGGCATAGGCACCAGCGAGAGCCACATCCGCCATAAGTTCAACTCCACGCCGGAGGAAATCATCGAGCGTGCAGTCCGCGCCGTGAAGTATGCCAAGCGGTACGTCGAGGATGTGGAATTTTATGCCGAGGACGCCGGTCGCACGGACAACGAATACCTTGCCCGAGTGGTCGAAGCCGTGGTCAAAGCCGGGGCCACGGTGGTCAATATCCCCGACACCACGGGCTTCCGCGTGCCGATGGAATACGGTGATAAAATCAAGTATCTGATGGAACACGTCGATGGGCTGTCGGCCGGGAAAGCCATTCTCTCCACCCACTGCCACAACGACCTCGGCATGGCCACGGCCAATACCATAGCCGGCGTGCTCAACGGGGCACGGCAGGTGGAAGTTACCATCAACGGCATCGGCGAACGGGCCGGGAATACCAGTCTGGAAGAGGTGGTGATGACGTTCAAGACCCATCCCTATCTCGGCATCGAGACCAACATCAACACAACGAAGATATTCCCCCTCAGCCGCATGATTTCGAGCCTGATGAACATGCCCGTGCAGCCCAACAAGGCCATCGTGGGCCGGAACGCTTTTGCCCACTCCAGCGGCATCCACCAGGACGGCGTGCTAAAGGACGTTTCGACTTATGAGATTATGAATCCCAAGGACGTCGGCATCGACGACAACTCCATTGTGCTCACGGCCCGGAGCGGTAGGGCGGCCCTGAAACACCGTCTGCACGTGAACGGCGTGGAAGTGGACGGCGAACGGCTCGATAAAATCTATGAGGCGTTCCTGAAGTTGGCCGACCGGAAAAAGGAGGTGACGGACGACGACATACTTGTTCTGGCCGGTTCCGACCGTGCCGCCTCCCATGCCATCCGGCTTGACTATTTGCAGGTGACAACGGGAATGGGCGTGAAGAGCGTGGCTGCTATCGGACTGAATCTCTCGGGCGAACGCTTCGAGGCTTCGGCCAGTGGAAACGGTCCCGTGGATGCCGCCATCAAGGCCCTGAAGAATGTCATCCGCCGGCAGATGACGCTGAAGGAGTTTACCATTCAGGCCATATCCAAGGGCTCCGACGACGTGGGCAAGGTGCACATGCAGGTGGAGTACGACGGGCACGTTTACTACGGCTTCGGCGCGAATACCGACATCGTGACGGCTTCCGTCGAGGCGTATATTGATTGCATTAACAAGTTCAAGAAATGAGAACCTTATTTGATAAAATCTGGGACGCGCACGTCATCCGGAACGTGGCGGACGGCCCCACGCAACTATACATCGACCGGCTTTATGTCCATGAGGTGACGAGTCCGCAGGCCTTCGACACGCTGCGCGAAAAGGGACTTCGTGTGTTCCGTCCCGCTCAGGTGGTGGCCATGCCCGACCACAATACGCCCAGCGACCAGCAGGAGGTCATCGGCGACCCCGTGGGCCGCAAGCAGGTGGAAACCCTGAGGGGCAACTGCGAGGAGTTCGGCATCCGTCACTTCGGCATGGGCACTCCGGACAATGGTATCGTCCATGTTGTAGGCCCGGAGAAGGGACTTTCGCTGCCGGGAATGACCATCGTCTGCGGCGACAGCCATACGTCTACGCACGGGGCCGTCGGTGCCATAGCTATGGGCATTGGCACCAGTGAGGTGGCCCAGGTGCTGGCCTCGCAGTGCATTCTGCAAAGCAAGCCCAAAACCATGCGCATCAACATCGAGGGAACGCTGCCCGAAGGCACTACGGCCAAGGATGTGGCCCTCTACCTTATGGCCCGCATGACGACCTCCGGTGCGACGGGGTATGCTGTGGAATACGCTGGCTCCGTCGTCCGCAACATGAGTATGGAGGGGCGGCTGACGCTTTCCAACCTGAGCATTGAGATGGGCTCGCGGGCCGGTCTGATTGCCCCCGATGAGACCACTTTCGCCTACCTGAAAGGGCGTGAATATGCCCCGAAAGGGGCCGACTGGGACAAGGCTGTGGAGGAATGGAGGAAGTTACGCTCGGACGATGATGCCGTCTTTGACAAGGAAGTGACTTTCCGGGGCGAGGACATCGCTCCGCGCATCACGTATGGCACCAATCCCGGTGCCGGTATAGCTGTGGACGGTTGCATCCCGGCATTGGAGGATGTGCCGGAAACGGAGCGTGCGGGATTTCTGGAGCAGCTCAGTTATATGCAGTTCCGGCCCGGTCAGAAACTGGAAGGAGTGCCCGTGGACTATGTTTTCCTTGGAGCCTGCACCAACGGGCGTATCGAGGACTTCCGTGCCTTTGCCTCCGTGGTGCGGGGCAGGCGGAAAGCTCCGAACGTCGTGGCGTGGCTCGTGCCGGGTAGTTGGAGCGTTCGTCAGCAAATCATCGACGAGGGCATCGACAAGATTCTGGAAGCGGCCGGCTTCGACCTTCGGTTACCCTCCTGCTCGGCCTGTCTGGCCATGAATCCCGATAAAGTGCCGGCCGGCAAACTGGCCATTTCCACGTCGAACCGGAATTTCGTCGGACGGCAGGGCCCCGGGGCGAGAACCATCCTGGCCAGTCCGCTCACGGTGGCGGCATCGGCAGTCACCGGAGTGGTGACGGATGTCCGTAAGATGGGATTTGAGAACAAGTCGAATGACGTATAGAAAAGAACACGATGAAAGAAAAATTTGATCTCATACAGTCCACTTGCATTCCTATTGCCATAGATAACTGCAATACCGACCTGATAATCCCGGCCCGCTACCTGGCCGGTACAACACGCGAGTCTGACTTCTTTGGCGACGCCTTCATGCACGACCTCCGCTACGATGCCGACGGAAAGAAGATTCCCGACTTCGTAATGAACAGGGACGAGTTTTCCGAGAAACCGCACGCGGGAGTGCACGAAATTATTGTGGCAGGTGCCAACTGGGGAAGTGGTAGCAGTCGCGAACATGCGGCATGGGCCATTGCAGGCTACGGTGTCCGGGTGGTCATATCCTGCAGTTTTGCCGACATACATCGCAATAATCTCCTGAACAACTTTGTGCTGCCGGTGGTCGTGAGCATTGCTTTTCAGCAGGAACTTTTTGACACGATAGCCCGCAATCCGCAGGCAGAGGTGAAAGTGGATGTGCCGGAGCAGACGGTGACGAATCTGACTACGGGGCATAGCGAGCGGTTCGAACTGAATGGTTATAAGAAGTATTGCCTCATGAACGCGTTGGACGATATCGACTTTCTGTTGGAGAATACGGCGAAAATAGAGGCGTGGGAAAAGGAGAGATGAGAGTCGCCGGCGGGTGCCTCCGATGGTGGAACATTATAGAAGACAGTTATAAATGAAACTCAAGATTGCAGTTTTGGCCGGTGATGGAATCGGCCCTGAGATTATGGAACAAGGTGTTGCCGTCTTGTCGGCCGTTGCCGAGAAGTTTGGCCATCAGGTCTCGTATAAGGAGGCCTTGTGTGGTGCCCATGCCATCGACGAGGTCGGCGAGCCCTTTCCGGAGGAGACTTTCCGGGTCTGCATGGATGCCGATGCCGTGCTCTTTGCCAGTGTGGGAGACCCTAAGTTCGACAACAATCCCACGGCCAAGGTGCGTCCGGAACAAGGTTTGTTGGCCATGCGCAAGAAGTTGGGGCTTTTTGCCAACATTCGTCCCGTCACGACGTTCGACTGCCTTGTGCACAAGTCGCCCCTGAAAGACGAACTTGTGCGGGGAGCGGACTTTATCTGCATCCGTGAACTTACGGGCGGAATGTATTTCGGGGAGAAAAAGGAGGGTGCCGATGAGGCTTATGATACCAACTATTACAGTCGTCCGGAGGTGGAGCGCATCCTGCGCGTGGCCTATCAGTATGCCCGTCAGCGTCGCCATCATCTGACGGTTGTAGACAAAGCGAATGTACTTGCCTCCAGTCGTTTGTGGCGAAAGGTGGCTCAGGAAATGATGAGCGAATACCCGGATGTGACTACGGATTTCATGTACGTCGATAATGCCGCGATGCGTATGATTCAGGAGCCGCGCTTCTTCGATGTCATGGTGACGGAGAATACGTTTGGGGATATTCTCACCGACGAGGGCTCCTGCATTACGGGTTCTATGGGGCTGCTGCCCAGTGCCTCCACCGGTGAGCATACGCCGGTGTTCGAACCCATCCACGGTTCGTGGCCGCAAGGTAAGGGACTGAATATAGCCAATCCGCTGGCTCAGATTCTTTCCGTGGCCATGCTTTATGAGCACTTCGGGCTGAAGGAGGAAGGCGCGCTTATTCGGGAGGCCGTGAATGCGTCGCTCGACCGGAATGTGCGTACTCCCGAGATTCAGGTTGAGGGCGGAGAACGTTATGGCACACGTGAGGTGGGCCGTTGGATAGTTGAATACATAAAGAACAAATAACGTCCGTACTACCGTGTTGAGACTAAAAGAAACGTTGTTTTTGGCGATAACTCTCTGGCCCGCTTTTCTTGCGGCGCAAGAGGTTGCCCCCGTACCCGCAGAGGAGGGGCGGGAGAAGGATTCCATTTATATCTCGCTTGTGCGTCAGGGCCTTGATGCACTTGCGATTGACAGTATGCAGCAGGCAGAGGATAATTTTCGTGCAGTCCTGCAACGTTATCCGATGCACGCCTCTAACTTCCTCCTGTATAAGTATATCGCGAAGATTAAGGAACGTCAGAATAATCCTCTGGAAGCCCTCGAAAATTATACGCTAGGCCTGAATCTCAGGCCGCAGGACATGGAGCTGAGGCTCGACCGTGCCGCTCTTCTGTATCGCATGGGGAATGAGGCACGGGCTTTGTCCGATTACAATGACGTGCTGGACATGCAACCGGAGAACATGGAGGCTTTGCAAATGCGGGCACACATTTATTCCGGCATGCGTGATGCGAAGAAAGCCCGGGCTGACTACGAAACGATTCTGCGTCTCGAACCTCTGAATGAAAAAGCCTACATCGGACTTATCCTGCTCAACGACCGCAACGGCCGGCCGCGTGAGGCTATGGAGCAGATGGATGCCCTGATTGCGGTTTATCCCGACCATGCCGTTCTTTATGCCATTCGCGGAGGCATGGAACAGGAGCGCAAGCAGTACGAAGCTGCCTTGGCCGACCTCTCCCGTGCCATAGAAATGGAGCCGACCAATGCCGACTTCTATGTCAGTCGTGCTACGCTGTTCCTTGACATGAGGAAGCGGAAACAGGCCATGCTGGATACCCGCATGGCTGTAAAACTGGGAGCAGACCCCAAAGAAATGGCATCGCTGATGAAGAAGTAGAGGAGTGGGATATACCATAAAATGAAGAGCCGTGTTTGACTGGTATCGTTAGTCAAACACGGCTCTTTATTTCTCCTCTTCGGCTTATTTCCTTTATTCTCTGACGATGGTTTGTGCTCTGTCTGGGCCTACGCTGACAATGGTAATAGGCACTCCGAGGTGGTTCTCCAGATACTTGATGTAATCGCTGAATGCCTTGGGGAACTGACTTTTCTGCGTAATGGCTGTAAGGTCGGACTGCCATCCCGGCAATTCCTCATACACGGCCTGCCAGCCCTCTGTGTCGAAAGGCATATCGGTTGTCTGCATGCCGTCTTTCTCGTAAGCCACGCAGGCTTTGATGGTCGGGAATGTATCCAGAACGTCACCTTTCATCATGATGAGCTGCGTCACACCATTCACCATGATGGCGTAGCGAAGAGCCACCAGGTCTACCCAGCCGCAACGTCTGTTCCGGCCGGTGACGGCTCCGTATTCGTGGCCGATTTCGCGTATCTTGTCACCGGTCTCGTCAAACAGTTCAACCGGGAACGGGCCGCTTCCGACGCGTGTCGAGTAGGCTTTGAAGATGCCATATACTTCTCCGATGGTGTTCGGGGCTACGCCCAGTCCGGTGCATACGCCGCCGCAGACGGTGCTGGAAGATGACACAAAGGGGTACGTTCCGTGGTCGATGTCCAACATTGTGCCCTGTGCTCCCTCTGCCAACACGTTTTTGCCCTCCAGGAGTGCGCGGTTGATTTCTATCTCCGTGTCCGTGAGCGGGAAGCTACGCATGTATTCCACGCCCTCCATCCAACGCTGCTCTTCTTCGGTGATGTCGTAGTCCGTGAAGTTCAGGTTGCGCAGAATCTCCTCGTGACGTGCTTTCAGGTTTGCATATTTTTCCTCGAAACCCTCCAGAATGTCACCCACGCGCAAGCCCGTCCGGCTCGCTTTCTCACTGTAAGTGGGGCCGATACCCTTTCCGGTGGTTCCCACTTTATTCTTGCCTTTCGCAGCCTCATAGGCTCTGTCCAGTACACGATGAGTGGGCAATATCAGGTGTGCCCGCCGACTGATGTGCAGTCTTTCTTTCAGGTCATATCCGGCAGCCTCCAGTTCCTTGGCCTCGGCCATGAACAGGTCGGGAGCAATGACACATCCGTTTCCAATGATATTCACCTTGCCTTCGTCGAATATGCCCGACGGAATGCTGCGTAGCACAAACTTCTTACCTTCGAAGATGATGGTATGCCCTGCATTCGGGCCGCCTGCAAACCGGGCCACCATGTCGTACTTCGGGGTGAATACATCCACTACTTTACCTTTACCTTCGTCTCCGAAGACAATGCCCAACAGAGCATCCACTTTACCTTTGCTCATATAAATTCGCAATTAACATATTTCCATCCAACGTATTGCGCCTCATACGTCCGTTCCGTGGCCGCAGGCACAACCCGTTCGTAATCGTCCACAAAGATAATAAGTATTTTCGAGAAAATAAAATTATCGGGGAACAAGATTCAAGGCATCTGCATCGGAGGTCTGTAATTATTATTTAAGGAAACGCGTCTGCGCGCCCGTGCACACGTGTATAGGAGGACACGCGTCCGTCCATAGCGGGACGAGGGCGAATCCATAGCGGGACCAAGCCCCGACCATAGTATGGACTGCCGGCCGACGACGGAGGGACAGAAAATATCCTGTAAAAGAAAAACGCGAAAATATTTGGGGATTTACTTCTCATGTCGTATCTTTGCAACCGAAAACGTTGATTAGGGGTGCTACGTCTGTTGGCGTGGCTGAGATTAGACCCTGGAATCTGAACCGGATAATGCCGGCGTAGAGAGAATGAACGAACTATTTACTGATAAAAGAAATGAAAAGAGTGTATCTTTTTGTGGCCGTGCTTATGGGTACGGCACAGATGGGTTATGCCCAGAAGTTGGAAAAGGAGATTCCTGATTCCCTGAAGATGGAAGCCCTCAATGAGGTAGTGGTAATGGCGGTAAAGGGGCAGGAGAATGCGCCTTTCGCAGTGACGAAGATTGACAAGAAGGAGCTGGAGACGTTCTCGCGCACGGGCCAGGAACTGCCTTTCCTGTTTGCCCGCACGCCGGGAGTGCTGGCGTGGAGTGATAACGGTATGGGAACGGGCACGACGTATATGCGTATCCGCGGAGCCGGGGATAGCCGCATCAATGTGACGCTGGACGGTGTGTCGCTCAATTCTCCGGAAGACCAGTGCGTGTTCTGGGCCAACATGAACTCGTATGCCGCACTGCTGTCGAACGTGCAGATACAGCGCGGTGTGGGCACGTCCACTAACGGAGACGGTGCCTTCGGTGCTACGGTGGCCCTGACCACAAAGGCTCCCAATACGCTGCCGGAACTGCAACTGACGGTGTCCGGCGGTTCGTACAATACGTGGAACTTCGGCGGAAACTTCTCGACGGGGTTGTGGAAGAATCATCTGATACTGGACGGAGCCTATCATGGTACGCGCACGGACGGTTACATCCATGGCACCAAGGGGCGCAGCGGCAGCTATTATGCCGGTCTTACCTACATCAATGACGGCGGTACGCTGAAGCTGAGTTACAAGAACATCGGCAACTACGAACAGACGGGGCAGGCCTGGAACGCCGTGACGGCAGGTAATGACGATTACAGCATGAATGTCTACGATGGAGTGCACACCTACAAGGATATGTATGAGCTGGGACTCGGTAAGTTTAACAGCCTGTATGAGCGTTTTTCTCCTGACTGGAACGGCGGTTGGACGGTAGACCGTTACCGGATGAAGGATGGCAGCCTCTGGCCCCGCACGACCGATAATTTCTGGTACAACCACAATCTGCTGAACCTTTCGTGGCGCATCAGCGACCGCTGGAGTACGGCGGGAACGTTGCGCTACACCCACGGACACGGTTACTACGAGGAGTTCCGTTACCGGAACAAACCCAAGAAGTTCGGACTGCCCATCACGCTTTCCGACGGCACCACGCTGGGGAAAGAGGACTACGTGCGCAAGAAGGGGCTGACGCAGGAAATCTACAACATGGTCTGGAACGTCAATTACAAGGACGAACACTGGGACGTCATCGGCGGTGCCTCGCTTCAGAACTTCGAGGGCAATCATTACGGTTACCTTACCTACACGAGCAACGAGCAGTTGGAGGCCGACCTCTTTCGCGACGGCAAGTATAAGTATTACGACAGCGATGCCACGAAACTCGACGGACAGATGTTCCTGAAAGGGATGTACCACATCACGGGGGCGTGGGATGCTTTTGCCGACGTGCAGTTCCGGCATGTGAACTTCCTCACGAACGGAACGAATGATAAGTTCGTCTCGGCGGCCGACGGTTCGTATGTTGCTCATCAGCTCAATATCTCTAAAAGTTACAGTTTTCTCAATCCCAAGGCTGGTGTCTCGTACCATCGCAACGGACACAATGCCTATCTGTCGTATGCGATGAGTCATCGTGAACCCGAACGCAACAATTTCACTGAGAACGGTCATTATCCTGCTCCCAAGGCGGAGAGCCTGCATGACGTGGAATTGGGTTACGGTTTCCGTTCAGAGCGTTGGCACGCCACCATCGGCCTTTACTCGATGCTCTATCACAATCAGTTTGTGCAGACGGGAGAGGTGAGCGACATCGGTGAGTCCCTGACGACGAACATCCCGCGCAGTTTCCGCCTGGGCATGGAACTGACCGGAGGGGTGAACGTTACGAAATGGTTCTCGCTTGAGGCCAATGCCGCCATCAGCCGTAACGTAATCCGCGACTTCGATGAAGTGGTGGCAACTTACGACGGAGACTGGAATGAACTTCCTCCGACGACCGTGCATTACGACCATTCCACGCTGGCCTACTCGCCTGCTGTCATTCTGAACGGCTTTGCCGACTTCCATTTCAAGGGATTCGAGGCCACGTGGCACACGAACTTCGTTTCGCGGCAGTATCTGGACAATACGACCAACAGCGACCGGTCGTTGCCCCGCTACACGCAGACGAATATCCGTCTGGGCTACGACCTTGCCCTTGCTAAGCAGAACGGTGGGAAAGGACTGAAACATATTCTTTTCGGGCTGAATCTGAACAACATCTTCAATGCCCATTATGCAAGCTGCGGTTGGGTGTATTCAAGCATCGTAGGGGAGGAGTACCCGGAATCCAACCGTTACTATCAAATCGGCTACATCCCCATGGCGGGCTTTACGGTGATGGGAAACATCACACTCAAGTTCTGACGTAAACAAATAGCATAAAAGAATGACCCTTCATCTGCTGGACTTCATCGGCTTTCTTGTAGGCCTTGTCTATCTCTATCTGGAATACCGGGCCTCGATATGGTTGTGGCTGGCCGGTGTCATTATGCCCGCCGTGGACATGGTGCTCTACTACCGTGTCGGACTTTACGCCGACTTCGGCATGGCCTGTTACTACTGTCTGGCTGCAGCCTACGGATTTGCGGTGTGGAAGTGGGGAAAGGGCGGACAGGCGCGTGAACTGCCCGTCTCGCACTTTCGGGTGCGCCTCATCCTGCCCGTCACGGTGGCTTTTTGGGCCCTCTGGTGGGGCATCCGTTACATCCTCGTGACGTACACGGACAGCACGGTGCCCACGATAGACGCTTTCACGACGGCACTGTCCATCGTGGCCTTGTGGACCCTGGCCCGGAAGTTTGCCGAGCAGTGGTTGTTGTGGTTCGTCGTAGACCTCGTCTGCTGCTGGCTGTACATTCGCAAGGGAATCCCGTTCAAGGCCGCCATCTATGGGCTTTACACCGTTGTCGCCCTGCTGGGCTATCGCAAGTGGCTGCGGATGCTGCCGGAAGCATAGCTGTTTACTCCGAAAATAGAAAGCAATTTGCGCCTGTCGGTCGATGTTGTTCCGGCAGGCGCAAATTGTCTTTAGTAAGGTCGGGTTTCGGTCCCGCTATGGACGGGGCTCAATCCTCCTATTGTCGAGCCTCCGTCCCGCTATGGACTGACACCCGTCCTCGGGGGGGCTGAAAAGCATCGTCGGATTACTTCCTCACGATCACCTTCCGGACGCTTCCGTCCTCCTGCTGTGCAATCGCGATGCCTTTAGTCGGCTCTGTTGTAGTTAGGCCGTTTACGGACGTATATCTGACTGTACCGTTGCCTGTCGCCGTCGGGCCTGACACGGAGGTGCCCCCTTCGGTGTAAGGAACAAGCTCGAAAGGGAAATCATAAAGATAGGGGCACTGATTGAACGAGAGATTGGCATCGCTGTCCACAAACCAATATTTCCCGTTCTTGTCGCTGAAGATGCAAAGGTCGCTGCCCTGAGCGAACGTGATGTTGTGTTGCGTTACGCCCGTCTTCAGGCTGTACATGGTGCCGTCGTTTTTCAGGGCCTTGTTGTCGCTGAGCGACACGAGGTAGTATTTGGCCGCCGATTTGGCGAAAGTGAGCTCCCAGGCCTGCTCCGCACTCATCGTGTTGTCCAGCGGAAGCAGAGCCGCGTGGCCGCCTGCGTTCGTGAGGTACGTGTCGGACGGGACGTGATGGATGCGGTACTTGCCGTCGTCTGCTATGCGGCTGTCATCTGCCTCGTGGCTATTGACGTAGATGGTGAACGTGCGCCACGTCTTGCGGCCCCCTTGATTCTGGAAATACCCGCTGACGCTCTGCGTTTCCTTCACATTCGTGAGCGTGATGGAAGCGGTCGTCTTGTTGTTCTCCCATCCGTAGTTGCCGTAGCCGTCAAGGCCATTGAGCGTGAGCGTGACAGACGCGCCTTTCTTGACTACGATGATGGAGTCCTCCGCCGTCACGCTTCCGGACGATACGGTCGTGGTGACCTGCGTGTCGTGTGTGTCGCCCAATACGGCTATCGGGAAGCATAGAGTAGAAATTGTGCCGTTGGCGGCGGTGTATGTCACGCGGTAGATGAACGAGCGGTCGGCCGTCACCGTTATCTGTTGCGTCGTCTCTCCCGTGTTCCACTGCCACAGTCCCGTGTTCTCTTCGTTCTCCGGCAGGCGGGGAATGAGGGTGAGCTGCGTGCCCGGTGCCACGGCGCGGTTGTTCACAGCGGTTGTTGTGAATGTGTTGGTCAGTCCTCCCAGTTCGTTGTGGTCGATGGTCTTGCCGTTGTATTGTATCTGGGGTTGCAGTTCAACCGGCGGAGTGGGGTTGAGGTAGAAGTCCTCGTCGCCATACGTGTTCATGAGCACGGAATAGCCGAGGTGGTCATAGCCGCCGCTTGTCCCGCCGATTCCGCCGCCGTCAATGCCCATTTCCGAGTAGGCCCATTCGGAGAAAGGCATCTTTACGCCCTTGATACCCTCGTAGTGCCCGATGACGGTACCCCAGTAGGCGCGTATCTGCGCCCCGAGGGCAGGCCCTGTCATGAGCCATGCGCGTGAGTCCGTGTAGTAATATCCGTTGTTCGCGTAGTGATAATTCGTCCACGGGAGGTCGGGCACTTCCTGACACTGAGCCGCAATGTACTCTATGCCTGCCGCCAGCCGGTGGTTCATGTAGGCGAAGAGGTCGTCCCCCTGGTTCCATGCCGTGTGGGCGATGTCCACGGCCAGTCCGAGGGCCATGGCGGCATGTCCCGTGTCACGTCCGCTTTCGTTCATCTGTCCCACCTTGCCGTAGGCACCGGTCTCTTTCTCCCACTCGGCGGTGGTGACGATGAGATTGCCCCAGAACTCGGTAAGTCCGTCATTGAGAATCGGATTGGCGGTGCGAGGGTCGGTGAATGTTCCGCACTGGTCGTATTTGATGAACGACATGCCTTGATTGTAGATGAACACGTCGTCGCAGAGAATGCCGATGCTGATGACCGCGAGGGCGTTGCACAATCCCCAGTTCGACCAGTAGTGTCCCGGTGCCTGCCACCATTTGCCCGTGTTCTCCCACGTGCCGTTGCGGTTGCGGAGGAAATGGATGCAGCCCGGATACCATACGTCGAGCATCCAGCGTTGGAAGCGTTGGAAGTCCTCGGTCGCCCAGCCCTCGTAGTCTCGCATAAGCTCGGCCGCCTGTGCAAACTCGTAGCCGTAGAGACCGCGTGCCAGACATTGGTCGCTTGTGCCGGTTACGTATTTGGTCGTGTTGCACCATGCCATGAGCACAGACACTGCATGTCGGGCGCATGCCTCGTTGCCCTCGATTTTCCATCTCAGCGCATTCTGGTAGGCGATGGTCGCGCCGCGTGCCGCATTGATGTAGTTCTCTCCGGAACCGCCTCTCACGATGGACTCCGCAGGGTAGGTGGCTGCCGTGCTTTGGGCATACGCGGCCTTTTTCAGCACCTCGTAGGCCGCCGTGACTTTCGGATGGCCGTCGGCCAGTTGTTGCTTGATGCGGTCGAAGTCCGCCTGCGTGTGCAGACCGCCCGGGTGTGTGAATCCTCTGTCCGTTGTCTGCTGTGCCCGTCCGGCTGTCAGACCGCAGAGGAATACGAGAGCGAATACAAATCTTTTCATAGTCATTAAGGGAGGTTAAATGGTTTTACTTGCTCGTCAGCACCGCCTCGCCTTGTGGCGTGGCCCGCCGACGGCTGTTGTCCGACCACAAAGTTAATGCTTTTGTCTGTGTTTTCCAACACTCTCCGCAACAATTCTGCGGTAGCCTGAGGTCTTGCTCATGGTCTGTCGAAAAAGGGGGGTAGGAGGCCGGGCTTCGGTCCCGCTATTGTCGGAGCTCAATCCTGCTATTGTCTGAGGCCCGTCCTCGGGGGGACGGTTTTGGGCATGGCTTGTGTCATTTAATCGGCTCCATGTGCAGCATGATGTGTGTGGCAGTCCCGAACTCCTCGCGCAGGGCCTGTTCTATTGCCGAAGCGTGGTGGTGCGCCTCCGTGAGCGTTAGCTCTCCGGGCAGGCGGAGGTGCATTTCGATGGCAATGTTGCTGCCGATTTTTCGGGTGTGCAGGTTATGAACGTCCCGCACGGCCTTGTCCCGGCACACGACTCCGGTTATCCGGTCTTCCGTTTCTTTCGGGAGACTCTCCTCAAGGAGTTCTCCGGAGGCTTGCCGGAGCAGTCGCGCCGCCGTCTGTATAATCATCACGCTCACGATTACGGCCGCTACGGCATCGAGTACCGCCCACTGTCCGCCGAGCAGGATGGCACCGCCTATGCCGAGTGCCGTGCCGACAGAGGAGAGTGCATCGCTGCGGTGGTGCCATGCGTTGGCCTCAAGGGCCTGGGAATTGGTCTCGTCCGCTACGCGGCGGGTGATGCGGTACACCCATTCCTTTGATGTGATGCTTACCAAGGCCGCCACAAGCGCAATCACCTCCGGTGCCTGTTGAGGCTCGCCCGCGAAGAAGGAGATAATCTTCTCTGTTCCGTTCCATCCGAGCATGACGCCGACAACGGCCAGTGCGATTCCTATGACGGACGTTGCAATGGTTTCGTATTTGCCATGCCCGTAGTCGTGGTCGCAGTCGGCGGGCTTGTTGCTCAGCCGGACAAACACAAGCACCACGATGTCGGTGAGAAAATCGCTTAGCGAGTGTACGGCGTCCGCTATCATTGCTGCGGAATTTCCCAGTATTCCTGCGATGAACTTTCCGGTAAGCAATACGATGTTCACCACACTGCCCATGAGGGTCACTCTGTATATCCGTTGCTGACGTGTCATACTTCTTTATGCAGATGGGTAGTTGATTCTTACGGATTTTGGGAGCTTGGAGAGGACGAGGTCGTAAGCTTCCTTTATCCATTCCGCTACCTGCTCGCTCTCGAACTGCCCGTAGTGAATATCGCTCCAATGTCTTTTGTTCCAGTGCCAGGCGGGAGTGATGCCGTCATACTGCGCTCTTAGTTCCTCGTTTCTGTCGGGAGGCAGTTTCAGGGCAAACCACGGATGGTCAGCACCCAGACAGAGGCATACGAAAATCTTGCCCTCAATGCGGAACGTGACGAAGTCGTCGCCAAAGGGCATATCCTCGGTCACGCCGAAGAGGGACAATGCGCATTCTCTTACTTGTTCGATGTCCATATCTATTTGATTTTACCGTTCAGAATCCTGCTTCTTACGCTCCTTACAGCCGGTTTGTAGTAGCTCGTTTCCATTGCATCAAGCGTGCGCCGGAACTCGTCCGTGAGCTCCGGATAGAATTTGCAGATGCGGAATGCCATTTTCATGCAGAGCGACTGGATGCCGGGATATTCCTTGACGGCTGTCATGCGTTCGAGGCAGAAGTCAAGAAAGTCGGCCCGCAGTTCCTCTTTTGTCATCTTTAGCCGCTCTATGATATTGAGGAATAGTCTTCGTACAGAGGTGTTTCCGGTTGTCAGGACAACGTCTATCAGTTCGTCGCGCATGGGCTGTAGTTGGCTTATCTCGGCCGTCGTGGCTTTTGTCAGCACCCACAGGGCATTTCGGGTGACCAGAGCGTCTTCGCAGTATAGAAACTGTCGGCAGAAACCGGCAAAATCTTTTTCTGCCCGCACCTCGTTGTATATGGCTGAGACTTTCTCCTTGTCATATACGCCCCGCAGCCGTTCCGCTGTAATCATGCCCATTCAAAGTTCTCTTTTCCGGCTCCGATTTCAAAGTGCAGTTTGGCAATGCCCAAGTCCATTTTTGTGTAGCCGATGAGCGAGAAGCCTCTGTCGGCCTTCACGCGGCTGATGCCGTCGCCCTGCGGGGCGATGTATTCAAACGAGAACTTCTGTTGATTGACAGCCGTGGGAGCAAGGAGAGCCGCTTCCACACCGGCCCGGAACCATGCGGGCGTGCTGTCGCTGACATTGCTGACCGCCTCAACAGACTTTCGCTTTATGTTTCTTCCCGGGTCGTTGGGATAGCCTAATGAAATCATACAGGCTATTTTCTCGCCCGGCACAAGATTATAGGTACCTTTGACCTTGCGATACGAGAGGCCGGCCCAGCAGGTGCCCAGTCCGAGTTGCTGGGCAAGGAGGACGAGCTGTTCGCCGTAATAGCCGACGCGTTCGTCGAGGTCGTCTGCTTTTTCGCCTGCCATTACGAGGTAGTTCTCTACTCCGGAAAACGAACCGTAGGCCATCATGCCGCTGAATCCTTTTCGCTCATTGAGTACCAGTTGGATGTGGAGATTGCCCTTGCGGTTGTATTCTTCAATCTTCTCTTGCACGGCCTTGACGATGTCTTCCGTGAGGGGCTTGCTGACGTAGTGTCGCACGCTGTGTCTTGCCTGTATGGCTTCAAGTAGTGTCATGTCTTTGTGTTATTCGGTTATGGTAAGCGCAGGAGCAGATTGTTGGCCGCGCGTCTCACGTGCAGATTGGTGCTTGCGCAGAGGGAATGGGCCTGGTCGGTGATTTCCTGCGTACTGCGTTCGCTGAACTCACATCCTGACATGAGTAGGCGTGTGGTGAGCAGCAGGCCGCAGAGTTGCAGCATATCCCGGCTGTCGGCCATCCACTGGAACACCAGTTCCGGGGCATAGGACAGACGGGAAAAGAGCAGTAGGGTGGTGGTCTGGGCTATCTCGGCGTTCGGAATCTGACTGACCCAGAGGTCGGCGAGGTCGGGGGAGAAACGGTCGGTGGGCATGAGTATGGCGGCCATAATCTTGCTTTCGCGCACGTTCTCAAGCCAGAGTTGCTGAGCCAGTTGGTGGTCGGGCGCATAGTCCGCCGCAATTTGCTGAAGGCGGGGGAGCTCGATGCCGAAGATAACATGGTAGCTGAGGCCGCTTTCCCGCATCCGTTGTGAGGCCACGCCGTTCATGTGGGCGCGGAAGTCCTGCTTAATCTGTCGTAGCTTGTTCGTAATATCTTCCATAGCGGAGCATTTGCCGGTCATAGGATTCGTCGTATTGTATTTTAATGTCGGTGATTTGCCCGTCGGCATCGCAGACGGGGATGAGGTGTGGATTGATGAAGCCCTTGTAGGGAGCGAGGCCGAGTTTCTTGTACCGTTCCAGCATCTCCCGGTGGAGCGTCGCATCCACTTTTACTCCGTATTCCTCCACTAATTGGCGGGCTGCTGCGAGGTCTCCCTCGCTCTTGATGCGCTGTACTTCGGCCAGCAGACGGCCAATGGCCTGACGCAGGGCAGGGTAAGAGGTGATTTTCAGATACGTCTTATCTGCTCCGTCGGTTGCGTTGCGGAGCCTTTTTAGTTCCATGGCTCCGCTGTATTTTAGCAGCCATCGGGCGATGAGGGCGCGGTTGCGCATGTGGGCTTCCTCTATCTGCTGTCCGGGTTCGATGCGTATGAGCTGGGTGAGTAACCCGTTCATCATGTAGGTGTAATACTGGCAGTGGAAAGCCTCGGCATCGGGTACCAGTCCCAATTCCTGCATCTTGGCATCGGCGATGTAGTAGAGTGCAAAGAGGTCGGCCCGCGCTTCCTCGATGGTGCTGCCGTAAGGGCCGAGTCCGTCAGGGTCTACTCCCGGCAACAGTCGGCCGCTGCCGTGTCCGAGGCATTCGTGCAGGTCGGTGTGGAGGTCGTCAAGGAGACTGAAAGGGGCAGTACGGATGTCGAAAGAAGTCTCATCGGGAATGATAAACTCTTCGTAGAAGCCGTTTCCCTTGGCAGCTTGCGCATAGGCTTCGGTCAGGTTGCCTAAGGTGACGCTTTTGCTGCCGTGCTCCTGCCGTATCCAGTTGCTGTTGGGGAGATTGATGCCGATGGCACTGGCAGGGTACAGGTCGCCTCCGAGCATGGCCACATTGACAACCTTTGCACTGATGCCCCGGCATTCCGTTTTCCTGAACCGGGGGGCAATGGGACTGTTGTCCTCAAACCACTGGGCGTTTTCGCTCAATTTGCGTGTGCGTTCAGAGGCCTCGTGGTCTTTCAGATTGACATATCCCTCCCACGAGGCTTTCAGGCCGAGCGGGTCTCCGTAGGTCTCGATGAAGCCGTTGGTGAAGTCAATGTCTCCTTCCGTCTGCTTGACCCATAGGATGCTGTATCGGTCGAAAGTGAGCAGGTCGCCCGTGCGATAAAAATCAATCAATGCGGATATGACGCCACGTTGCTCCTCGTTCTCGGCCACTTCGCAGGCTTTCTCCAGTCGGTTGATGATGATGTCGATAAGACTACCGTACATGCCGCCGCTTTTCCACACCCTTTCCTGCAGACCTCCCTCTTCGTTCCGCTCCAACCGGCTGTTCATGCCGAACATGGGGGGCTGATGCTCTTCCGGATGGGCGGCCTTCATGTCGGCATAGAAAGCCTCGGCTTCTTTCTGTGTGATGTCGGGTGCGTAGTAGTTCATGGCGGATGTCCGGAGCAAATCTTCTCCGTCCGTCAGATTCACCCGCTTGGGCAGTAGTTCAGGGTCGAATATGACCCGGATAAGCGTTTCGTCGATAGGGTAGTTGATGCGCTGCAAAGCTGCACGAAGAAACTCTTCGCTGAATCCCGGGCGGAACTTATCCATCGAGTAGTGGTGATGTATGCCGTTGGCAAACCATACGCGGCGCAGATAGTCGAGAAAAGCAGAACGTTCGTTCTCGTTTTCCTCATCGTTTTCACTCAGGTTCCGATATACCGCCTCCAGCATCCGGCGGATGGGGAGGTTGTACCTGCAATTCTGATCCCAAAGAATATCACGTCCGGCAATGGCGGCCTCGCTTAGAAAGTAGATGAGCTTCTTCTGACGGATCGACAGACTCTCGAACTCCGGCACCCGATAGCGCAACATCTGTATGTCGGCAAATCGGATGTCGGTGTAGGGGAAGGGGCTGGTTGTAGCTTGGATATTATTCACTTTTTTCGTTTTTCTTGTTGTTGGTCTCGGTATTCTTTGGGCGTGATGCCTTTCTGCCGATAGAAGGCGGCGTAGAACGACTGGCGGTTGGCAAATCCGGACATGCGCCCGATTTCCTCTATGGTCTTGTCCTGATAGCGGTTGTCGATGAGCATATAAAGTGCCTGCTTGATGCGGTACTCATTGATGAGGCTGGAGTAGTTCTGCTGGAATCTCAGGTTGATGACCGCACTGATGTAGCGTGTGTTGGTTTTCAGTTCCTCTGCCAGTTGTTTGGCCGAATACTTGGGATCCTGATAAATCTTGTCCACAAGAAGTTTCTGAAGAATCTTTTCATAGATTTCGTCCACCAGTTCAGGGCGCAGCAACATACGGTAAGTTGCGTTCTTCTCTTTCTTTTCGGTGATGTTGTATTTCATGGCGGAAGGTCTTCGTTACTTATTTGCCTGTTCGTATAGTTCCTCTTCTTCGGCCTTGAGCTGCGTCGTACACTCTTTGTGCTTGTTGATCGTGATATGCTGTGCCGCCAGTTGCATCATAACCTCGTTGCGCTGTTTCTCAAGCTGCTTCTGTTGCGAAACGAGCGATTCGAGCAAGTCGGTCTCTTCGTGGCCCGGCCGTACTCCCTCGGCCTGCAGGGCCACAACCTCGCTGCGCAGCCTGTCCACGCGGGTCTGTTCGAGCATGGCCTCGATTCGCATGTTCCTGATTTGCGTGCGCAGTTCGTTCCAGTCCTTGTCGTTGGCAAAAGCCCGTTCCAGTTCGGCATACTGCACGGGCGGATGGTTGGCATTGAACTGTCGCATCCACACGTCGAGTTGCGACCGGTCGTCGCTGACCTGCCGGTCCAATGCCTGTCCTTGTTCCGACAGTTCCTGTAGCCGACCTTTAATTTCGCTCAGGCAGACGATGTCGTGTTGGGTTTCCTGTTGCTGCCGCTGTTCGTTCTCCATAATCTGCCGGAGAAGCTGTATGTGCTGTTTGAAGTATGCCTTTGCTTCCTGCTGACCCAACATACTTTCGTAGGTCTTTTCTCCCTCCTTGCGCAGGTTGCGGCGTTGCTCCATTTCGTCTCGCACCTGTAATGTCAGGGTCTCTAACCAGACGCAGATGTCTTTCTTGTGTTGCTTCACCGTCTCGCTGAGTTCCTGTTGCTGCTGCGCCCGGGCAATGTCCGCGTTGAGCGTTTTCCAACGTTCCATCATTTTCTCGATACGTAACCGAACGGCTTCGGGATTCTTCTGCCAGTCGCTGTACCACTGTTCGAGCGTGACGAGTGTGTTGGCTTTCTCATAGAGGCGGCTGTATCGCTTTTCCTGTTCCACGTGCATCTGACGTGTGCGCTCCACCTGACGGGCCAGCACCTGACATCCGGTGTTGATTTCATTGAGCCGTACCGTCAGGTCACTTTTCTGCTGTTCTTTCTTGGTCAGTTGCTCTACGAGTTCGTTGATTCTCGTCTGGTGGAAGTTGTGTTCGTCAAGCTCCTTTTGTGCATTGTCGGCATCGATTGCCGTACTTTCGATAAGCTGCCGCAGCAGCGTTGTGCGTGCCTCCAGATTCGTACTTGAGGAACATTCCTCGAACGTGCGGTCGAGCGTGGCAAAGACTTTCCATTCCTTCACGTCCTCCATCTGCCGATGGCGCAACTGTGAGAGCGCTTCCTCCTCGACCTCATGGCGTGCCGTAGTAGCTGTCAGTTCGTCCCGTATCTGTTGCAGCAGGTTCTCTTTCGCCGTCAGCTCTGCGGCCTGCAGTTCGTAGTCGGTACGCAGGTCGCTGATGAGCTTGCTCTGTTCCAACATGGTGTCGCTGTGGTAGGGATGGTGCGTGGCACCGCAGACGGTGCAACTTACCCCTTCTTTCAAATCCCCGCGCAACTGAATGACATTCTGGCTTTTGGAGAGTGTGAGCGTATATTCTTTATCGTGGCAGAGCTGTCTCATGGGAATTACCTCGTTCTCCAGTGTCTCAATGTTCTGCCGCAGGTTGCCGAGGTTGAGCCGCAGGCGATTGACGGTTTGCGTCTTCTCCTCGATGAGCAGGTAGCCCGACTGTATTCGGTTCCATAACGACTGTGCGCTGAGCAGCATCTGCCGGCGACTCTTGAGACGCATAGTGCGTTCCTGCAGGGAATAGCCGGTCTGTCCCAGATTCTGCTGGCGGTGGAGCTGAAGTTCCGCATTGATGGAGTTGATGTCTGCCTCCACATTCTGATAGTCGGTGAACACACGGCTGAGCATGTTGTTCTCCTCCTGCTGACGTCGCAGTCCTTCCTCCTGTGTGCGGGACAACTGCACGAGTTCCTCACGCATTTCGTATAACTGGTCAAGCAGGGCCAGTACCATGCCGCCATGCTCTATCAACTGCTGGTGTGGCTCCATGGTCTGCCGTTCGGCACAAAGTCGGGTAATGCTTTCCTGAAGACTGGCCAACAGTGTACCGTACTCCGCAATTTCTTTATCGAGTGTACTCTTGAGGCCGTCGATGGTTTCCAGTAGACGGGTCGAACTCTTCTCGTCCAAGTCGAGCACGACACGCATTCCCAGAATGCGGTTCGCCTCTTCCAGACGCTCGCACACGGCCCGCATCTGTTTTTTGCCTTCGGCGTGTTCGTCGTTCAGTTGCGACAAACGTTTCTGTCCGTTGTCCACCGCCTTCTTCACCTCCTCCAGTTTGCGTGCCAGCAGACTCTGTTCTTGTTTGTTCGTCCTCGCCTGCTTCTCAAGCACCATCATGCGCTGAAAAAGCCCTTGAATGGTCTCGAAGGTCTCGAAGCGGTTGAGTTCCTTTTCCTCCCCGGCAATGACGGACAGTTGCTTATTGACTTCGTAAAGCCGCTGCTGGTGCTCTGTCAGTTCATGCTTCTTCTCGCTGTATCGTCTCAGCCACTCCTTCTGGTCGTGTACGCGCTGCAGGGCATCCTCGATGGTACGCAGTTTGGTCTCGGCCAGCCGTATGGCATCTTCCGTTCGGGTCATCTGCTGGGGACTGAGCAGAGCTGCGGCAATGTGCTGCCGCCGTGCTTCGGTGCGTGCCAGTTGCTTGAACCACTGCGTTACCTCATCGGGCATGCTCTCCCCGTATTTTCCTTTCCACCACTCCCGCGCCAGTTCCTCGGCCGTCATCTGTCGGGACGCTTTTGCCGTTGTCGTCTCTTCGGGCGCGGTTGGCTTTTCTTCGGGTAATGGAGCTATGTTGTGTTGTGATTTCCGGAATAGATTCATATATAAAATATATTTTATCAGTGTACAAAGATATGAAATTTAATCCGCGTTTCCAAATCTCCATCCTAAAGTATGTAAACATTTTTTGATAAGTGACATTTTTTTTTTACCTTTGCATCCGTTAATAAATCATTCTATTGTTTGGAATAAAATCATAAACGTATGGCACAGAAACCCGGTATACCTAAGGGCACCAGAGACTTTGGACCAGTGGAGATGGCCCGTCGTAACTACATATTCGATACCATCCGCAGCGTGTACGCTTTGTACGGATTTCAGCAGATAGAGACTCCCGCCATGGAGAACCTGTCTACGCTGATGGGAAAGTACGGTGAGGAAGGCGATAAACTGTTGTTTAAGATATTGAACTCCGGCGACTTCTTGAAAGGCGTGGATTTCGCAGACGCTTCCGAGCACATGGGCCGGCTTGCCGCCCAGTTGTGTGAGAAAGGGCTCCGCTACGACCTGACGGTGCCTTTTGCCCGCTATGTGGTGCAGCACCGCGAGGAACTGACACTGCCGTTCCGCCGCTTCCAGATACAGCCGGTGTGGCGCGCCGACCGTCCGCAGCGGGGCCGCTACCGTGAGTTTTACCAGTGTGACGCCGATGTCGTCGGTTCGGACTCGTTGCTGAACGAGGTCGAGCTGATGCAGATTGTGGACGAAGTGTTCCGCCGCTTCGGCATCCGGGTGGTCATCAAAATCAACAACAGAAAGATTCTGACAGGCATTGCCGAGATCATCGGTCAGGCCGATAAGATTGTGGACATCACCGTCGCCATCGACAAATTAGACAAGATTGGTCTGGAGAACGTGAATGCCGAGTTGCGTGCGAACGGTCTCCCGGAAGAGGCCATCGAGAAGTTGCAGCCCATCATTCTCCTGAGCGGCTCCAACGAAGAGAAACTGGCCGTCATGCGCCGTGTGCTGGCCGACAGCGAGACGGGCTGTCGCGGCATAGAGGAAGTGGAATATGTGCTGAACAGCTACAAGGCGCAGACCGCGGGCGACGAAGCCGGGAGCCACAGTGCTCTGGAGTTTGACCTCACGCTGGCGCGCGGCCTGAACTACTATACGGGCTGCATTTTCGAGGTGAAGGCTCTGGACGTGGAAATCGGGAGCATTACCGGCGGCGGCCGCTACGACAACCTGACGGGTATTTTCGGCATGCCCGGACTCTCCGGCGTGGGTATATCCTTCGGTGCCGACCGCATCTATGATGTACTCAATCAGCTCGACCTCTATCCCCGGACGGTGACTACGCAGACACAACTGCTCTTCATCAATTTTGGTGAACGGGAAGTGGCCTACTGCCTGCCCATCCTTGCCAAGGTGCGCCGGGCCGGCATCCGTTGTGAAATCTATCCCGACGCGGCGAAGATGAAGAAACAGATGCAGTATGCCAATCAGAAAGGCATACCCTTTGTGGCTCTCGTCGGCGAGAACGAGATGAACGAGGGGAAAGTTACCCTGAAGAACATGGAGACCGGCGAGCAGCAAATGCTGACTCCGGAGGAACTGACGGCATTTCCTTTCTCCTGACTTTCCGCCTGCCGGGGTGGCTCTCCGGTAGACAATAGCAATAACAGATGCGCAACTTCCATTCCGGAGGTTGCGCATCTTTTTTTTCTTGTTGCGGAGCCTCCGACGGCGGATTCGGGCAACATTTTTGTCGCCTCTTGGTGGTGTTCTGTATTCATCGACCGATGAACGCATATTCACCGACGATGAATGTGCAGCCGTCGGCGGTGAACGTGCGTTCGTCGCCGATGAATACAGAATAGACTACTACAGTGTTGCCGGGAGGACGGAACTTTTTTCAGTTTCCGCTTTTACGATTCCGCTTTTCTTCGTATCTTTGTCCTGAAACATACCTAATAACAATACCATGAAACATTTTAGAAGCAACCTGTTTGCCCTGTGCCTGTTCCTCTGTCCTGCAGTGTCGGAGGCGCAGACCGAGATTTTCACCACGCCGACGGTAGAGGCCATCCCTTACCGCATTCCGGCTATTGCCACCACACGCGGAGGCGACCTCGTGGCCGTGGGGGATTACCGTTATTGCCGCGCCGACATCGGCGCGGGACGCATCGACCTGCACTTCCGCCGTTCGTCCGACAACGGAAAAACGTGGGGCGACATCTATGTGCCTCCCACGATGCAAGGGGACGGTGACCTGACGCCCGGGCATGAAGAGGCCGGATATGGTGATGCGGCCATCGTGGCCGACCGGGGAAGCCGACGCATGATGCTGCTTTCCTGTTCCGGCGGCCCGCTGTTCGGTCGCAGTACGGAGCAGCACCATCAGGGCATGGCTCGCTTTTACAGCGACGATGAGGGAAAGACGTGGAGCAAGCCGACCTACATCGGTGAAGAGACCATCTACCGCCCCTTGACGCAGAGCCAGTACGGCCCCATCTGGGCGTGGTTTGTGGGCAGCGGACGCATCCTGCAAAGTCGCTACGTGAAGACGGGAAAATACTATCGCTTGTACTGTGCCGGCGTGTCGCGCAACGGCAAGGAAAATGCCAACTGGGTGATTTACAGCGATGACTTTGGCGAGACGTGGGATGTGCTGGGCGGTTGCGATGCCTCGCCCATTCCCGGTGGCGACGAACCCAAATGCGAGGAACTGCCCGACGGCAGTCTGCTGCTCAGCAGTCGTGCGTGGGGCGGACGCTACTACAACATCTTCCGGTTCACGGAGGAGAAGACGGCCACGGGAGCGTGGGGGAAACGCGCCTTCAGCGGAAAGGACAACGGCGGTGTGGAAGCCCGGCAGAACGCCTGCAATGGCGAACTGATGGTGGTGCCCGTCACGCGCCGGGCCGACCGGAAACGGATGTATCTGCTCCTGCAGAGCCTGCCTTTAGGCCCCGGACGTTCCAACGTGGGTATCTACTACAAGGAACTGGCCTCACCCGCCGACTATGCCACACCCGAGGCTGTGGCCGCCAACTGGACGGGATGTTACCCCGTCACCACGTTGCCTTCGGCATACAGCACCATGACGCTGCAGGCCGACCATGCGATAGGCTTTTTCTACGAGGAAGAAACGCACTGCGGAACGTCGGGTGGGGGATATACACTGATGTACCGCAGGCTCCCGGTGGAGCAGATTACCGACGGCAAGTACGACTTCACGAAGAAGTCCGTTGGCCCGCGCAAGGCCAGATTCTGAGTGCTCGCTCCCTCCATCCTAACCCTAAACGAACATGAACAGACTTTTTATGCTATGTGCCCTTTTGCTGGGGACGCTCTCTTTGTCCGCTCAGACAGACTATGCCACCTACCGGTTGGCCGGGCCGTATGAGGTAGTTGCACGCGACGGCGAGTTCCGTGCCAGTAAGGGAGGTAGCGAGCGCGATATGCTTGCCGCCTACGAATGTGCCAAAGCGGGGCTCATGGACAAGGCGTTGGAGATAATCAACGCCTATGCCGCCACCTTGCAACGGTTCGACGGTCACGATGCGCCGCTGTGTACCATTCAGGGCTTCGACCTGGTGCGTGCCATGACGCTGCTGTCGGAGCATCAGACTCCGGAGTGGGCCGCTATGGTGAGACGGGCTATTCTGCCTACGATAAGGAAATTCGAGGCCGACAGTCCCTATGCCAACGGAAACTGGGGAGCCATTGTCAATCGGCAGCGCATGGCCTGTGCCATATTTCTGAAAGACAGTCTGCTGTACCGCGAGGCTGTTGATTATTTCCTGCATGCGAACGACAACGGCTCCTTGCCGCGCTATGTCGGGGAGACCGGGCAGTGCCAGGAGACGGGCCGCGACCAGGGGCATGCGCAGTTGGGACTGGCTGCCCTGGCCGACATCTGCGAAATGGCGTGGGAGCAGGGAGACGATTTGTGGGGAAGTTTAGACAACCGCCTGATGAAAGGTTTTGAATATACGGCACGCTACAATCTGGGCCACGATGTGCCGTTTGAGACGTGGCACGATTGCACGGGGCTGTACAATGACTGGACCGAGCTGGGGGAAATGGGGCGCGGAAGATTGTGGGACATTTATCAACTGCCCTATAACCACTATGTAGGCCGCCGGAAGCTCTCCATGCCCTATACCCGGAGAGTGTTGCAGTTGCAGGACAAAGCGCAGCGGAAAGGCGAAAGTCGGGAAGTGCGTGCACCCCGTGTCCGTGAAGGGCAGAAACTGCACCGGATATACACCTATGCGGCTCCGGAGGGTGCTCCGCTGAAGGACGACTACGACGTCTTCATCCAACCGCGCGGCGGCAAGGAATGGACAAAGATAGACACCTATATGGCTCGCGTCAATGCCCCCATCGGCGACGGCAAGCATCAGGTTCGGCCCATCTCTTATTCCATGTTCGACTTCACCGGTGACGTCTTCGTGCGCGTCGTCTGCAAGAAAAAGAAGTACCGGAACGTGAAGATTCGCCCGGACTATCGTGGCGTCATTGCCAACGTGCAGAGCGACTCCGTCGTCCAGTTCCTGCTCTTCCAGCCGGAGAACGTAAGTGTGGAGTTTGACGGGGACATCACCGACAATCTGCTTCTCTTTACGTCCAAACCTCCCGTGTCAAAGGAGGAGGCGGAGACCGAGGCCCGGCGGCAGGGGCGCGTATTCCTTTATTACCCCTCCGGCTTCTATAGTCGGGAAGATACCATTCGGGTGCCGTCAAACACGACCGTCTATCTGGCCGGCGGCTCCTATTTTACGGGAACGTTCGCCATCGAGGATGCCCGCAACGTCAGCATTCTCGGGCGCGGCATAGCCCGTCCCGGCAGAGGGTACGAGGGATGCCACGTCTATCGGTCGGAAAACGTGCTCGTCGATGGTCTCGTCTGCTGCACCTGCCCCATCGGGGAGTCGAAAGGCGTCACGCTGCACGACGTTCGCAGCATTTCGCATCCCGGTTGGGGCGACGGGCTGAATGTCTTCGGCGGTTCCAGTGACATTCTGTTCGACCGCGTCTTTTGTCGGAACTCCGACGACTGCACCACGGTATATGCCACCCGGAAAGGCTTTACGGGGTCTGTACGCAACGTGCGGATGAGAAACTCCACGCTGTGGGCCGATGTGGCACATCCCATCTATATCGGTCTGCACGGCAACTCTTCGCAGCCCGACAGCATCGTCGGCCTGACGTATGAGAACATTGATATTCTCTGTCAGAGTGAGCCACAGGTGGACTATCAGGGCTGTCTGGCCATCGGCGCGGGGGATAACAACCTTGTCCGCGATGTCCTTTTCGACAACATCCGCATCGAGAATCTGGAGCAGGGTAGCCTTTTCCAAATTAAGGTGTGCTGCAATCCCAAGTATTGCACGGCTCCCGGTCGCGGAATAGAGGACATTACGTTCCGGGGCATCCGCTATTACGGGAAGCAGCCCAACTTCTCCATCATCAGCGGCTACGACGAATCCCGGAAAGTGCGGAACATCCGCTTCGAGGGGCTGAAAATCAACGGGCAGCCCATCTATGACGGTATGCCCGGTCTGCCGAAGTGGTATAAAACAACCGACCGCGTGCCGGCTTTTGTCGGCGAACATGTGGAGCAGGTAACGTTCGTCAAATAAAATCATCTTTAGGAGGACTGAAACCCGTCCTTACGAGGACTGAGCCTTGCCAATAGGAGGATGGTGCCCCGTCCATAGCGCGACCGAGGCCCGTCCTCCTATATGCGTGCGTGTGTGCGCGCGATGCGCTCGCGCGTACGTTATATATAAGGTATGTTTTCTTTCGCCGTCTTTCTTCGCCTCTGTAAGAGAAACGCAAAGGTTCTTAATCGTAAAAAAGAATAGAAAAAGTGTCGGGAAAATTTGGTTTATAAAATAAACCTTATTAACTTTGCCCTTGAATCGAGAGCGGAATCGCGCGACCGCTCTTTTTTCAATATTGAATGGTTTATAAAATAAACCGAATATCAAACGCTAAACATTCCTCGATATGGAAGACAGAAAACTTACTGAAAAAGAGAGTCTCGAAGTTATCACTTCAATGATTGCCCGTACCAAAGAACGCTATCTCGATGATGGCAACATTCTGCTGATGTGGGGGTACCTTGCTGTGTTTATAGCCATTCTCGTATGGGTTTTACTTGCCATCACCCGTCAGAGCGCATGGAACTTTCTATGGTTTATGATGCCGCTGGTCGGAGGTGTCGCCACTCGTGCCATGTCTCGTAAACAGCTCCGAGAAAGAGGCGTAAGGACGTTTACGGACAGGGCGACATCGGAGTTGTGGGCCATTGCCGGTTCATCCCCCATTTGGGTTGCCGTCGTTTGCCTCATCCTGCAATGCCTCACCGGGAACGACTGTTGGGGTGCCATGTTGGCCTATCCGCTTATCGTTGTTCCCTTTGCCGAAATCGCTCAAGGTATTCTCATCAAGGAAGATAGTCTTATTATGGGCGGTCTTACCGGTCTGCTTATAGGCATCCTTACGATATGCTGTATTGCGGGCGGCATCGTGCTTCATGCGAATTGGTTTCAGCCGCTGTTCATTCTCGCTTTTGTGGCGATGATGATTGTTCCCGGTCACATTCTCAACCGTAAAGCGAAGCGGGAATGAAAGAATTGAATCCGCTTCTGCATTCGCAGCTCCGGCTTGCCATAATGTCCATTCTGATGAATGTCGAGGAAGCAGATTTTGTTTATCTCAAAGAGAAAACCGAATCGACAGCCGGAAACCTGAGTGTTCAGCTTGACAAACTCTCTTCCGCCGGATATATCTCGGTGGAGAAGGGAATGCTCGGCAAACGTCCCCGCACGACCTGTTCGATAACTTCGGAGGGGCAGAGGGCCTTTGAAGAGTATGTCGAAGTGCTGAAAACCTATCTGAATCTCTGACTAATCCGACGAGCGCAGCCGCCGTTCCGGGTGCGCTCGTCTCTTATCGGCAGGCCCTTGTGGCAGCCTCACAAATGCCGTCGGCATCCTTTTTTACACTTCCGTAAAGACAAAAAATGAGAAGTTTACATATTTCGTCTCAAATATTTTTGTAGAGTGAATAAAAAGTAGTACCTTTGTACGCCGATTATTATCTGGGGTTCTCCTTAGACCCCCAAACTGCGTGTGAATAGTCCGTTACCATTGGCCTGGGCGGGCGGTTCGGGAATCGCAGGGATTTGGTTGAGAGGTACGGAAAGTGCGTCCGCCATAATTAAATGTGTAATAACGAACAAATAAAGAAACAACGAAAATGAACACACTGAGTCAGAAGACTACAAACGTGAACAAAGTGACAGCTACCAAGGAATGGGTGGTAGTGGACGCTACCGATCAGGTGCTGGGACGCATGTGCTCGAAAGTGTCAAAACTGTTGAGAGGTAAGTACAAGCCCAATTTCACGCCCAACGTGGATTGCGGTGACAACGTAATTATCGTGAATGCGGACAAGATTGTCCTGACCGGCAGCAAAATGACCGACCGCATTTACCTGACCTACTCCGGTTATCCCGGCGGTCAGAAGGAACACACTCCCGCCAGCATTCTCGCCAAGAAGAACGGTTATGAGAAGTTGATCCGGAAAGTTGTGAAGGGAATGTTGCCCAAGAACAAGTTGGCCCACCACATTCTCGGTAACCTTTATATCTACGAAGGTGCCGACCACAAACACGAGGCTCAGAGCCCCAAAGCAATCGATATTAACCTCTACAAATAAAACAGACAGCGATGGAAGTAGTTAATGCACTGGGCCGCCGCAAGAGCGCCGTTGCCCGCATATATGTAACCGAGGGTACTGGAAAGATTACCATCAACAAGCGTGACCTCACGGAATATTTCCCCAGCTCCATCCTGCAGTTCGTGGTGAAGCAGCCGCTGACCACCGTTGATGCAGTTGAGAAGTATGACATCAAAGTAAATCTCGCAGGTGGCGGCTACACCGGTCAGTCTCAGGCTCTGCGTCTGGCTATCGCCCGCGCACTGGTGAAAATCAACGCCGAGGATAAGAAGGCACTCCGTGCCGAAGGCTTCATGACCCGCGACAGCCGTGAGGTTGAACGTAAGAAGCCCGGACGTCCGAAGGCACGTCGTCGCTTCCAGTTCAGCAAGCGTTAATTGGAAACTGCGAAGTTTAGTATCTAAATCCGCGCGACTCCTAATAATCGGGGGACTACCCGTGGATTGTCTGACTAAAGATTCAAAAGAAAGTAAACACAACAAAAACAAAAGAAAACTATGTCAAGAACTAATTTTGACCAACTGTTGGAGGCCGGTTGTCACTTCGGTCACCTCAAGAGAAAATGGAATCCCGCCATGGCTCCCTATATCTTCATGGAGCGCAATGGCATTCACATCATCGACCTGCACAAGACTGTAAACAAGATCGATGAGGCTGCCGAGGCTATGAAGCAGATTGCCAAGAGCGGCAGAAAAATACTGTTCGTTGCAACAAAGAAACAGGCCAAGAGCGTAATCGCCGAAAAGGCTGCCAGCGTGAATATGCCCTACGTTATTGAGCGTTGGCCCGGTGGTATGCTCACCAACTTCCCCACCATCCGCAAGGCTGTGAAGAAGATGGCTACTATCGACAAACTGATTGCCGACGGTACGTACAGCAACCTCTCGAAGCGTGAGTTGCTGCAGGTTACCCGCCAGCGTGCCAAGTTGGAGAAGAACCTCGGAAGCATTGCCGACCTGAGCCGTCTGCCGAGCGCACTCTTCATCGTGGACGTTCTGAAAGAGCAGATTGCCGTTCGCGAGGCTAATCGTCTGGGTATTCCCGTATTTGCTATGGTGGATACCAACAGCAATCCCGACAACGTAGACTTCGTAATCCCCGCAAATGATGACTCTGCAAAGAGCATCGAGGTAATCCTCGACGCATTGTGCGCTGCCATCAACGAGGGCGTGGAAGAGCGCAAGGTTGAGAAAGCTGATGCCGACGCCGCTGCTGCCAGTCAGAAAGACGGCCGCAAGGCTGAGGATGCCGACGAGGAAGAGGCAGAAAACGCTCCCGCCGAAGAGGCAGCAGAATAATCTGCACGAGAGTTATTCATAATTACTAATTTCGTAATTGACTGTACTATGGACGTAACAATGAACGATATCAAGAAGCTCCGCGAAATGACGGGTGCCGGTTTGGCTGACTGTAAGAAGGCTTTGGCTGAGGCTGACGACATGGACGGTGCTGTTGCAATCCTCCGTAAGAAGGGACAGGCTGTGGCTGCAAAACGTTGCGACCGCGACGCTGCCGAGGGTTGTGTGTTGGTGAAGGCTGCCGACGGTTTCGGCGCAATCATCGCCTTGAAGTGTGAAACCGACTTCGTAGCCGCTAATGCCGACTTCGTGGCTCTGACTCAGCAGATTCTCGACGCTGCAGTGGCCAACAAGTGCAAGACGCTCGAAGAGGTGAAGGCTCTGCCCATGGGCGAGGGTACCGTACAGGACGCTGTCGTAGCACGTAGCGGTATCACCGGTGAGAAGATGGAACTTGACGGTTATCAGACCATCGAGGGCGAGACCATCGCTACCTATAACCACATGAACCGCAACGGTCTCTGCACCATGCTCGCTCTGAACAAGAACGTTGAGGACGAGAATGTCGGCAAGAACATTGCCATGCAGATTGCCAGTGCTGCTCCCGTGGCAGTTGATGAGAGCGGCGTTTCTCAGGAAGTGAAGGACAACGAGTTCAACGTTGCTGTTGAGAAGACCAAGGAAGAGCAGGTACACAAGGCTGTAGAGGCTGCACTGCGCAAGGCCGGCATCAACCCCGCACACGTGGACAGCGAGGATCACATGGAGAGCAATATGGGCAAGGGCTGGATTACAGCCGAGGATGTGGCCCGCGCCAAGGAAATCATTGCTACCGTAAGTGCCGAGAAGGCTGCCAACCTGCCCGAGGCTATGATTCAGAATATTGCCAAGGGTCGTCTGAACAAGTTCCTGAAAGAGAACTGCCTGCTCAGTCAGGAGTACATCTGGGACAAGAACATGACTGTTGAGCAGTATCTGAAGTCTGTAGATAAGGATCTCACGGTTCTCGCTTTCAAGCGCTTCACACTTCGTGCTGAGTAACATACAGATTCTTTAATCACTCATATAAGACGCGTCCGGCAGAAATGTTGGACGCGTCTTTGCAGTTTGGCAGGCATTTTGTATATTTGCGGTTAGGTATGAAAATCTTTTGTGTAGGACTCAATTACCCGGAGCACAATAAAGAGCTTGAGGGTGCGTTAATAAAGAGAGAGGAACCCGTAATCTTCACCAAACCCGATTCGGCGTTGCTGAGCGGAGGTAAGCCGTTCTTTATTCCCGATTACACGCGGCAGTGCGACTACGAGGCGGAGCTGGTGATACGGATATGCAGGTTGGGGCGCAGCATCGCGCAGCGGTGGGCGCATCGCTACTATGATCAAGTGACTGTGGGCATTGATTTTACGGCAAGAGACCTGCAACACAAATTGCGTGCCGGCGGATTGCCGTGGGAACTGAGTAAGGGGTTTGATGGCAGTGCCGTGATTGGAGATATGCAGAAGTTGGATGAACTGCCCGACATACAGGACATTCATTTCCGTCTTGACAAGAATGGAGAGACAGTACAGCGGGGGCATACGGCGGATATGCTGTACAGAGTGGATGAGGTTGTGTCTTACATCAGTCGCTTCTTTACGCTGAAAATGGGAGACCTCATTTATACGGGTACCCCGGTGGGTGTGGGCCCTGTGCAGGAGAATGACCATCTGGAGGGTTATCTCGAAGATAAGAAAGTATTGGATTTCTATGTAAGGTGAGCGCATGAACGGTTTGAAACACATAAGGATGAACGGAAGAAAGTGGTTGTTGCTGCTTTCCTGTTTCCTTATGTTCTTCCCTTATGTCGTGAACGGTCAGCATATCACTACGCTGAACTGGGACGAGTTGCGCATTGACTCCGTTCTGCCCGTTTATATGGAGGTTATTCCTTTGGAAAGTGATTATCGCCGGTACGACTATACGGTTGCCGTGGAATATCCCGAATGGGCACCGCTTACGGCAGACGAGATGCGTAGACTGAAACGTATAGGAACCCCGATAGCCGAAACGTTACAGATACATAGTTCCGTCAGCGTATGCCGTAAACAAGGAATGCTTGATGTGGCTTTCGTGCCGCTTGTCAAGAAGGGAAACAATTACCGGAAACTGCTTAGCGCAAGCATAACCATAACTCCGGTAGCGAAAGTGGCCCCGCAGCATGGTGCGCGGAGCCTGAAAAAGGCGGTAGCACCCGCAGAGCGTTATACGCGCAATAGCGTGCTGGCCTCGGGACGCTGGGTGAAAATCGCCATCACGTCGGACGGTATATATCGCCTGACCCGCAGTATGCTTAAAGGTATGGGATTTGCGAATCCCGATAATATGCGGCTCTATGGGTATGGAGGTCATCGCCTGAGCGAGGTTTCGGAGCCGGAGAATGAGTTTGACGATTTGGAGGAAGTGCCTCTTTACAAGGCAAATGCCGATACATGGCTCTTCTGGGGCAATGGATTGTTGTATTGGACGGGCAATACGCGTGTATTCAATCCTTACGCAACGCAGGCCTGTTATTTTCTGACGGAAACGGATGCTCCCGGCCGTATGGAGACCGTGACTGCGGAGCTTACTCCCGTGAAGACCTATCAATCGTTTACCGATCATACGTTGTATGAGAAAGACGAATTTGCGTGGTTCCATAGCGGACGGAATTTGTATGAGAATGTGAATTACGCCACGACCAACAGTCATACCTATACGCTCTCGGCACCGGGGAGCATGAATGAGAAAGAAAGTCTGACGATTGCTTTCACGGCGGGGGCTCCCACTTCTACCCAAGTGACTCCGGCGGTGAACGGGAGAACGTTGCCGGTGATGACGCTGTCGTCCACCAGTAAGTACATTTACGGAACGCAATCGGTACGGACTACGGATGTCAGTTCGTATAGGTCGGGCAATGCGTGGACTGTAAAATTGACCAGTACAAAAGGTAATGATGCCCGTCTCGATTATCTGGCTCTGCATTATACCCGTGCGCTGAAACCTTATGAGGGGTACGTTGCTTTCTCCGGGACTGCTGCTCATCCTGCGCAGTTTGATGTTACGGGTTCGGGTTTGCAGGTGATGCGCATCGGTGTGCCGGGTTCCCCGGCTTGCCTTGTACAAGGTACGCAGGATAGTGGGCACTACATCGTGAATGTGGATGATGCCTCGCGCCGTTATGTAGCTTTTGAACCGAATTACGACTTTCCGCTTCCGGCTGTTGTCGGTGAGGTGGCCAATCAGAACCTTCATGCTGCGGGGCCTGCCGATATGGTTATTATCGTTCCGTCGAGTGGTAAACTCACGGAACAGGCCGAGCGTCTGGCCGAGGCACATCGGATATATGATGGGTTGCGGGTGCTCGTAGTCCGTGCCGACCGGATATACAATGAGTTTTCCAGTGGAACACCGGATGCCACGGCCTATCGCCGTCTGATGAAGATGCTTTACGACCGTGCGGAGTCCGATGATGATGCTCCCCGCTATCTGCTTCTGTTCGGCGATTGTGCCTGGGATAACCGTATGATTTCTACGGCCTGGAAGAAAAAGTCGCCGGATGACTACCTGCTTTGCTTTGAGAGCGAGAACAGTTTCAGCGACACGGAGAGTTATGTGATGGAAGACTATTTCGGGCTTTTGGATGACGGAGAAGGAGGCAAACTCACCGATGACAAGACAGACCTCGGTATCGGACGCTTCCCCGTAACGACTGAGAGCGAGGCCAAGGCTTTGGTGGATAAGACTATCGAGTTCCTCAGCAGTGCCAATGCCGGGAACTGGAAGAACGTTATCTGCATGATGGGAGACGACGGCGACAATAACGACCATCTGAGAATGTCCGACGACGTGGCCGAGCGCGTTATCCGCGACAATCCGGAAATGGAGGTTCGCAAAGTGATGTGGGATGCCTATAAGCGCGTAAGCACCCTGTCGAGCAATACCTATCCGGAAGTGACAAAGATTATCAAGGAGCAGATGAACGAAGGAGCTTTGGTGATGAATTATACCGGTCACGGTGCCACTTATTGCCTTTCGCATGAACTCGTGCTGAAATTGGAAAACTTCGCCGCATTCACGGGCAATAAACTCCCTTTATGGGTGGGGGCGGCCTGCGACGTGATGCCTTTTGACGGCCTGACGGATAACATCGGTGAGAAAGCCATCCTGAACGAGAAAGGGGCTGCTGTAGCTTTTTATAGCACGGCCCGCACCGTGTATGCTTCGAACAATCTTCAGATGAACCGTTGGTTTATGCACTATCTTTTAGCAACGGATGCCCGTGGTCGCCGTTATCGGGTAGGCGACGCCATCCGTTTGGCCAAGAACGACCTCATCACTTTGGGGCTAGAAACCATTCATAAAGAAAATAAACTTCACTATGCGTTATTGGGCGACCCGGCACTGACTTTTGGTGCTCCGACGAACCGTGTGGTGCTGGACAGCATCAACGGTATTTATATACCTGATGCTCCTGCCATGCAACTGCAAGCCGGCCAGCGTGTTCGTATGAGCGGACATCTGGAGAATGCCGGAGGCGAGCTCCTGTCGGGATTCAGCGGAGTGCTGACAGCCCGTGTTTACGATAATCTGGAAACTATTGTCTGCCGGAATAATGCCAATGTAACCAACGGCGCGTTTGAGTTCACCAATCGCGAGAAAGTACTGTTCAATGGTCAGGACTCTGTCGTCGCCGGAAAGTTCAGCATCAGCTATGTCATGCCTATTGACATCAACTTTAGCGACGAGGCCGGGCGGGCGGTTTTCTATGCCATCAGCAACGACCGCAGTTCGGAGGCCAACGGATATAGTGAGGACTTTACTGTGGGAGGCATCAGCGAGTCGGCCGATAGCGACAAGGAAGGCCCCCGCATCTATGCTTATCTCAATACCGAGGAGTTCGAGAACGGCAGTCGTGTGAATGCCACTCCCTATTTTGTGGCCCGCTTGCAGGACGAGAACGGCATCAATTACAATGGTGTCGGACTGGGACATGACTTGCAACTGACCATCGACGGAAACGTGGAGACCACTTATATTCTGAACGACCACTACACGGGTGACTTCGGGGACAATACCCGCGGAACGGTGGCCTATAGCATTCCGGCATTGCCCAACGGGCACCATTCCCTTGTGTTTCAGGCCTGGGATGTGATGAACAACCTGAATACCACGACACTCGACTTTGTAGTGGATGACAATCTAAAGCCTACGATGTTCAGTTTGGGCGTCAGTCAGAATCCGGCACATTCCAACACCAATTTCCTTATTCGCTACAATTTCCCCGGCACCGATTGCGAACTGCTTCTGGAAGTGTTCGACTTTGCCGGGCGACGGATGTGGAGCCATTCGCAGGTGGTGAATACCCCGACGGGAGTGCTGACAGTTCCCTGGAACCTGACCATGAGCGGTGGCGGACGACTGGGAACCGGCATTTATCTCTATCGGGCCACCATGCGTTGCGGCGACAGCAAACGGGTGAGCCAGACACAAAAAATCATCATTCGCGGCAATAAATGACAGGGTGCCGGCGTTTATTTAATTGTGGTAATTATTTCTGATTGATACATAATGAACGCGAAGAAAATATACTTACTGCTGGCTATGCTTGTCGGTGTGGCCGAATGCCCGTTTTTCAATTTCGGTTTCTCTGTGAGCGAAGTCCACGCAGAGGACAAGAAAAACATGTTCAATCCGGTGAACTACAGTGTCACTTCACTGGCCATTGCCCCTGACGCACGTTCCGGAGCGTTGGGCGACATCGGTGCGGCTACGGAGGCCGATGCCAATTCTCAGTATTGGAATCCTGCAAAATACCCTTTCAATATCGCCCGTGCCGGCGTCAGTGCGTCGTACACACCGTGGTTGCGTAAGTTGGTGAACGACATCAATCTGGCCAATTTGGCCGGTTTCTATCGCATCGGCGATTACAGTTCGCTGAGTGCCTCGCTGCGTTTCTTCTCATTGGGTGAGGTCTTCCTCGATGATACTGATGATGCCATGACCATCAATCCCTATGAAATGGCCGTGGACGTGGCTTACAGCCGTATGCTGAGCGAGCGGTTCTCCATGGCCGTAGCCATGCGTTTCATTTACTCCGATATCACATACGACTATACCGCCGAGACCAAGGCCGGAAAGGCTTTCGCCGCCGACATCGCCATGTACCGCAACGGTTATTTCATGATGGGTGGCCGTGAGTGCTCGTTTGCGTGGGGACTGAACATCAACAACATCGGTTCTAAAATCTCCTATGGCGGCAGCGACAATTCTGAGTTTATACCTACGAATCTCCGTCTCGGTGCCAATATGACCATCCCCTTCAATCAGTACAACCGTCTGTCTATCGCGGCCGATGCCAACAAACTGCTTGTGCCCACTTATCCCAAACAGCGGGACGGCGAGCAGGACAACGACTATCTGGACCGGGTGCAGCGCGAGTACTACGATGTGTCACCCATTTCCGGCATATTCAAGAGTTTCCATGATGCCCCGAACGGCTTCAAGGAAGAGATGCAGGAGATACAGTGGAGCGCGGGTCTGGAGTACAACTATAACGACCGCTTCATGATTCGCGGCGGCTATCATCATGAGCACGCGAACAAGGGAAACCGGAAATACGTTACGGCAGGTGCCGGTTTCAAAATGAGTGTTTTTGCCATCGACGCGGCCTATGTTTTCTCCATCGCCCAGTCGAATCCCTTGGATCAGACCATGCGTTTCACACTTTCGTTCGACCTCGACGGTATGAAAGACCTCTTTGGTAACCGTCGCCGTCGCTGATTCTATAATGTAAGCATCCATGAAGATACGTGTAGGCATGGGATATGACGTCCATCAGTTGGTGTCGAGCCGCGATTTGTGGCTTGGCGGAATAAAGATTGCACACACCTATGGCCTTCTGGGGCATAGCGATGCCGACGTGCTCATCCACGCCATCTGCGATGCCCTGCTGGGAGCGGCCCATCTGCGGGACATCGGTTTCCACTTCCCCGACACCGATGCGAAGTTCAAGAATGCCGACAGCAAGGAACTGCTCCGCAGCGTGGTGGCCCTGATAGGAGAGAAGGGTTACCGGGTAGGAAATGTTGATGCCACTGTCTGCGCCCAGCGTCCTAAACTCAATCCCCACATACCGCACATGCAGCAATGTCTGGCCGAGATAATGGACATCGAGGAAGACGACGTCAGCATCAAGGCCACTACGACCGAAATGCTGGGTTTCACGGGGCGCGAGGAAGGCATATCAGCCTATGCCGTGGCTCTCATAGAGAAAGACTGACAGAAACGGGTCGGGCACTCCGCTTGGAGTGCCCGACCCGTTTTTTTTTGCCCGATGGCGAGTTTATTCGGAGGTGAGCGGTTAATTATTCAAAGGTGAGCGAATAATTAACCGCTCACCTTTGAATAATATAGTCCTCGGTAAGTATTGTCTTATTCTTCCGCTTTTTCCTGAATCAGGATGACGCGTCTTTCGTCTTCGCCCTCCCACTGTCCGATTTCGATGTTCTCGCCTGCGCGGAACAGGGCACCGAAGCCGGAACGGATGTCGTTATTGTACTGGCCGAACCAGCAGTCGCCATTGGCGTAATAGTAGAGGCCGAAGCCGTGTCGCTTGCGTTGGTACACCTCGCCCACGTATTGGTCGCCATTGGCGTATTTCATGATGACGAAACCGTAGTCGAGTTGCAGTTTCGTATCCATGAGGACGCGTTCGTAAGATTTGAAGATGAACTCCAACCGTCCGGTTGTGAGGCTGTAGGAGGCGTAGAACGAGGGAGTCCCCACGAGCGCGGAGTTCTGGGTAATCGTGATGCCCTGTATCATCTTCTCGTCGCGGAACTTCCCGATGATTTGCGAACCGTCGCCGTTGATGAACATTCCGTAGCCGTAGAGTTTGCCCTCCTTGTCCACCTGCCCCCAGTATTGGCTGTCGGTGAGGTCGATGGTGCGACAGGGAAAGTCCTGTACGTGGTCGAGGAACACCTGCTCGAATGCGGCGGGCGTCACTTCGTACTTTTCGATGGGGGTGCGCTGGGCGGAAGCCTGAGACGCGAAAAGCAAAGCGTAGAGAATAGCGGTTGCGAATGTGATGTGTTTCATCGGTAATATCCTTTTAGTTTGATTTCTTTCCATACGTCGGGGGAGAGGCCGCGTCCGCGGTAGTGTCCGTTCCGGATGGCCCGGCGTATTTCCGTGGAACTGATGTCGAGCAGGGGCGTGCTGACCATCCGCACGCCCGGCGGAAGCGTAGTTTCGTCGATGGGGTAGCCCGGTCGGGGATAGATGAGAATGCGATGGTGGCGGCGGATTTCCTCGCTCTCTTTCCATTGCGGGAAGCATAGCCAGTTGTCGGCACCTATGATGAGCAGAAACTCCTTGTCCGGTTCCTCCCTGCGCAGGGCCTCCAGTGTGCGTACCATGTAGGAAGGGCGGGGGAGCGTCATTTCGAAGTCGGAAACCCGGAGATGCGGCTTTCCCGTGACGGCCAGACGGGCCAGACGGAGCCTTGCCTCGTCGTCAAGCAGGTCGGAGCTGTTTAGTTTCAGCGGATTCTGCGGAGAAACGAGGAACCACACCTCGTCCGCGAGGCCCTGCCGCGCGATGGCTTGCCCCAGACGTGTGTGGCCGATGTGGATGGGGTTGAACGAACCGCCGAAGAGGCCGATTCTCGGTCTTCCGCTTTGCTCCTTCCGGGGGTGTCCGTGAGCGGGCGGGTTCTTCGCGTTCTTGGGTTGTTCCATCTCTCTTTTTATGTCCTTGTCTGAATGAAATTTTCTTTCTCTGTCCGGTTTACCGACTTTTCCGCACTCGTTTTCACATCTGCCTATTCGGCTTTCCCGTGCGCTTCCGACTGCCTGTTCTCCGCATGAACCTGCAACATGGCGATAAGCTCTGCGATAGCCTTATTCCTTTCTTTGATTCTTTTTTGTTTTTTGTAGTGGTTAATGGCCGGCTTGATACACCCCAACTCTATGAGGGCCCAAACGAAAAGAAATCCGGCTCTGGTACTATCATGCGTGTAGTGACAGATTCCACTTGTCGCAGTGGCTATGACAAGAAGCAATATATTAAGGTATATGCTTTCTGATGAGAAGAATGCTGCCAGAAGGCAAACGAACAAAAAGAAAAGTATAGCGGAAAAGGACAAGGGGGAGATAAAATACAGACTCCATCCCATTAAAAGGCAGATAGCCAGCATGAATATAAATGTGGAGGGAAGCTCTTCTGGGGACGTGGCTTGTACACTCCTTGGCGGTTGAGCCTGCTTTTGCTCTTCTTCGCGTAGCTTTTTCCGGTTTTGGTAGGTTCTGCCCATCAGGGCCAGCAGACCGGCCCAAACGAAAAGGACGGAAGCCCGGCCTATTTCATCTGTCGCCCACAGATAGCCTGCCGCTGCAAAGGACAGGAAACCGGGAAAATAGTATATTTTGCCGGCCCATTTCATCAACGGCGTGAAGAAAAGAAACTCCATGCCGGCCCAACAGAAAAAGAGGATAGCTCTGCGGGTATCGTGCATGTGCCATAGAATGGCACTCACCGCAAGGGTCAGGCAGAGAGATAGTAAATTCCAGAATGCGGTGCGTGATGAGATAAGCGCAAACAATGCTGCGGGTAAGATGAAAAAAGGGATTGTCCAAAGTGCTTCGTCTACGAACCACAGCGCAATCCCCATCATGAGGCCGAAAGTAGAGAATCCAAGAACATTATTTGACGATAAAGCAATAATCGGGCTCATCGCAGTTGTCAGAAAGAGAAGAGGGAGTGCCCATGCTTCGCCCCAGAAGTATAGAGCGGCAGCCGCCGAAAGGAGGAGAATCAGACCTTTCAGGAAAGGTTTCTTAACATAGCAAAAAGCAATCCCCACGGCAAACAGAATGAAAAAGGTGATAAAGGCGTCTGCCATATCCATGCTCCCGGAAATGCTTGGAAACAAAAAGAAGAGGGCGATAAGGGTACACCCGCAATAACCAGCTTGTTCCTCTTCCCGTGTGGAATCTTTTGTCTCTTCTGTCTTGTTTTCCATATTCTTGCGTTCTTAAATAAGGCAATGAGAAAGTGTATGTCCTATCTGCCGAGGAACTCCTGAAGCAGGGAGACGGCTTCGGCTTTGGCCACTTCGAGGTCGTCGTTTACAAGTATTTTGTCGAAACACGGAGCATACGACAACTCCTGCTCAGCCTTTGCCAACCGGCATTCGATTTGTTGGGCATCGTCGGTGGCACGATGTACGAGACGACAGCGCAGTTCGTCCACCGAAGGAGGCTGAATGAAGATGCTCATGGCCCGTTCGCCGTAATACTGCTTGATGTTGCACCCGCCTTTCACGTCCACGTCGAAGACTACGTTCTGGCCCGCGTCCAACTGCTGCTCCACCTGACACTTCAGTGTGCCGTAGAAACGGTCTTGATAGACCTCCTCGTATTCCAGAAATTCGCCGGCCTCTATCTTCTGCCTGAACTCGTCGGGGGAGAGGAAGAAGTATTCCACGCCGTTCTGCTCCGTGCCCCGTGGGGGGCGGCTGGTGGCAGAGATGCTGAACTTCAGGTTGAACTCCGGATGTTCCCGCATGAGGTACTGCACGATGGTGCTCTTTCCGCTTCCCGATGGGGCACTGAATATCAGTAGCCTTCCTTTTCCCGTTCCCGTAGAGACGGTCTGTCCCGCCCGGTTTGTTCCTTCTTGTTTCATGTCTTTTCCTTTGTTTTACATGACATTCAAAACCTGTTCCTTGATTTGCTCCAGTTCGTCCTTCATGCGGACAACGATGTTCTGCATTTCCGCTTCGTTCGACTTGCTGCCCGTGGTGTTGATTTCCCGGCCCATCTCCTGAGCGATGAATCCCAGTTTCTTACCTTGTCCCTGTCCGTTCTCCATCGTCTCGCGGAAGTAAGCAAGGTGGTTGGTGAGCCGCTGTTTCTCCTCGTTGATGTCCAGTTTCTCGATGTAGTAAATCATCTCTTGCTCCAGGCGATTACGGTCGTACTCCACGCCCCGGATGCTCTCCAGATTCTCCACGATGCGCTGGCGTATCTTCTCGGTTCGTCCTTTCTCGTAGGGTTCTATGTCCGCGAGCAACTGAGCGATATTGTCGAGTTTCTCCTCAAACTTGTGTTGCAGGGCAACTCCCTCCTGACGGCGGAAGTCCATCAACCGGTCGATGGACTGTTGCACGGCCTGACGCGCCACGGCCCATTCTTCCTCCGAGAGTGCGGAGGGCGTGGCCTCCTTCATGAGCACGTCCGGCAGCCGTATCAGGGTCTGCCAGGGATGTTCCGGTTCGGGGATGTTCTGTTCCTTGCATATCTGCACCAGTTGCCGGTAGTAGGTACCCAGCAGAGGGCCGTTCAGCGGCAGCTCCACCGCAGTCTCGTCTTTCTCTGTCCACAGGTTGAAATCCACCTTGCCGCGTTCCAGCGTCTGGGAAATCATCTGCCGGATTTCCATCTCCTTCTCCCGGTAAGCGGGTGCCACACGGGTGGAGAGATCCAGTGCCTTTGAGTTGAGGGATTTGATTTCAACCGTAATCTTTTTTCCTGCAAATACGATACTGGCCTTGCCGTATCCTGTCATCGATAGTATCATGTGAATTACGAAATAGGTGTTGTGTCCGCTGCAAAGATACGCAATATTTTGTGAATCTTCAGCAGAGAGCGAATAAATTCGGTCGCGGCCTTCGTAATTCGCATTTAATTTGTTTCTTTGGCCGCTTTTCGTTATCTTTGCACCCAAAAGACAGATTATGGCCTGCATATTACACATAGAGACAAGTACCAAGGTCTGTTCTGTGGCGGTGAGCCAGGACGGAGCCTGCATTTTTGCCAATGCCGACTACGACGGCCCCTCCCATGCCGTGCAGTGCGGAGTGTTTGTGGATGAGGCCCTTTCGTTTGCCGAGAGTCACGCCATCCCGTTGGACGGAGTGGCGGTGAGCGAGGGCCCCGGCAGCTACACGGGACTGCGCATCGGCTACTCCATGGCCAAGGGAGTCTGCTATGGCCGGAATGTGCCGTTGATAGCCTTGCCGACGCTGGAGATACTTTGCGTGCCGGTGCTGCTTTACCACGAGGAGGTGGAGGACGATGCGTTGCTCATTCCTATGATTGACGCCCGGCGCATGGAGGTGTACAGTGCCGTCTATGACCGTGCGCTGAAGCCTGTCCGGGGCATTCAGGCCGATGTTGTGGAGGCCGATACCTATCGCGAATACCTCGACCGTGCTCCGGTCTATTTCTTTGGCGATGGTTCGGACAAACTGCGCTCCGTCATTCAGCATCCTAATGCTCGCTTTCTGTCCGATATTCATCCGTTGGCCAAGAATATGCTGCCGCTGGCCGAACGTAAAATGATGCAGGGGGACTTTGTGGATGTGGCGTACAGCGAACCTTTCTATCTGAAAGAGTTTGTGGCCACGAAACCCAAGAATCTGCTGGCCCTTTAGCATCCTTATCTTCCTAATTATCATAACAAGATGGAATACAATACCCGGAAAGAGAAACTGCAGATGCCGGAATACGGCCGTAGCGTGCAGGAAATGATAGAATATGCTGTCGCACTTGACGACCGCGAGGAGCGTCAGCGGTGCGCCGAGGCGATATTGGGCATTATGAGTAACATGCAGCCTCAGTTGCGCGAACAGCCGGATTACAAGCATCGCATCTGGGACCACATAGCCTATATTTCGGGCTATCGGCTCGACATTGATTATCCGTTCGAGATTACCCGGTTAGACGATGAGGGGCAGAAACCGCGCCCCGTGGCTTATCCCATGAAGAATATCCGGCAACGTCAGTATGGCTATCTCGTCGAGGAGTCGTTGCGCCAGTTGGCGGAAATGCCGAAAGGAGAGGAACGTGACGAACTGTTGGCACTTACGGCCAATCAGATGAAGCAGAGCCTTTTCAACTGGAACCGCGATGCGATGGACGAGGAGAAGGTGGCTTCGGATATTGCGCATTACACGGACGGAAAGGTGACGCTCGACCTCTCCGAGTTTCATTTCGCACCGGTGCAGACGCTGCCGAAGCAGGAGAATAAGAGAAAGAAGAAAAAAGCATAGCCATGTCCTCATTCATTATCGAAGGAGGGCATTCCCTCCAAGGTGAAATTCAACCGCAAGGCGCGAAAAACGAGGCCTTGCAGGTGCTTTGTGCCACATTGCTTACCTCGGAACCCGTTCGCATCAAGAACGTGCCCGACATTGCGGATGTCAATACTCAGATAAAGTTGCTTTCGGAAATCGGTGTCAAGATTTGCACCAATGCTCCCGGTGACTATACATTCCAGGCCGACAAGATCAATTTGGAGTATCTGCAGAGCGATGAGTATCTCACGCGTTGCTCCCATTTGCGGGGTAGTGTCATGTTCCTTGGGCCTTTGCTGGCCCGTTACGGTACGGCATCCGTGTCGCGCCCCGGTGGTGACAAGATAGGCCGGCGCCGGCTCGATACCCACTTCCTCGGTTTTAAGAAGTTGGGTGCCGCATTCGATTACGACCGGGAGCGTGGTGTGTTCGAGATTCACGCCAAGGAACTCCGCGGAGCGTATATGCTTTTGGATGAAGCCTCGGTGACGGGTACGGCCAACATCATCATGGCGGCTGTCTTTGCCCGTGGCACCACGACGATATACAATGCCGCCTGCGAACCTTACATCCAGCAGCTTTGCCTCCTGCTCAACCGCATGGGAGCGCGTATCTCCGGCATTGCCAGCAACCGCCTGACCATAGAGGGTGTGAGCGAGTTGCACGGTGCCGAGCATACCATTCTGCCCGATATGATTGAGGTTGGTTCGTTCATCGGCATGGCGGCCATGTTCGGAAAGGGTGTGCGTATCAAGAATACGGGATACGACCAGTTGGGCATCATTCCTTACACGTTCCGGCGGTTGGGTATTGATGTCTGCCACGAAGGGGATGATATTTTTATTCCCGAGCAGCCGCATTATGAGATAGACTCTTTCATTGACGGTTCCTTCATGACGCTTTCGGATGCGCCGTGGCCGGGCCTCACTCCCGACTTGTTGAGTGTCCTGCTCGTGGTCGCCACGCAGGCCAAAGGTTCGGTGCTCATCCATCAGAAGATGTTCGAAAGCCGTCTGTTCTTTGTCGATAGACTTATCGACATGGGGGCGCAGATTATCCTTTGCGACCCGCATCGTGCTGTTGTGGTGGGGCATGACAAGCAGATGCCGTTGCATGGCGGGCGTATGGCCAGTCCCGACATCCGTGCCGGTATAGCCCTGCTCATTGCCGCCATGAGTGCGGAGGGGATGAGCCAGATTGATAACGTCAATCAGATAGACCGTGGTTATCAGAACATCGAAGGACGATTGAATGCCCTCGGAGCACATATAACACGTGTGACATGATAGCAGAAAAGGACATTTATAAAATCGGTCAGTTGGGCAAACCGCATGGTGTGCGAGGGGAGATTACCTTCTCTTTCACCACTGATGTGTGGGATAGAGTGGAGGCCGATTATCTTATTCTTGTGGTAGACGGGATTCCGGTTCCCTTCTTTCTCGAAGAATATCGTTTCCGGGGCGAGCATTCGGCTTTGCTGAAGTTTACGGAGCTTGATTCCATCGACGCTATTCAGGATATTGTCGGTGTCGAAGTCTACTTTCCTTATAGCCTTACTCCGGACAATGATGATGCCGATTACACTTGGAACTACTTCGAAGGTTTCCGCGTCATTGATGCAGAGGCCGGCGATTTGGGATATATCGTCCGTGTGGACGATTCCACCCAAAATGTTCTTTTTGAACTGGAGAACGGACTGCTTCTCCCGGCCGTTGAGGCTTTCATTAGCAGCATCGATCACGACAATCGTGCCATCCGTATGCAGTTGCCCGATGGATTACTTGATATGAACTAAACGATGAACAATAAGAAACGAATTGCCATTCTTGGCTCCACCGGGAGCATCGGTACGCAAGCCTTGCAGATTATTGAGGCCAATCCCGACCTGTATGAGGCTTATGTGCTGACGGCCAACCGGCAGGCCGACCTCCTGATAGAACAGGCGCGGCACTTCCTGCCGGCTCAAGTGGTTATTGCCGACGAAACGCTTTATTCGCAGGTATGCGAGGCACTTCATGATTTGCCGATTCAGGTGTATGCCGGGGCCGATGCACTCTGTCAGGTAGTGCAGAACGGCGAGGTGGATATGGTGCTGACCGCTCTTGTGGGCTTTGCCGGACTGCGTCCGACCGTGGCCGCCATACAGGCTCACAAGGCGATAGCTTTAGCCAACAAGGAAACCCTTGTGGTGGCCGGCGAATTAGTTACGCGTATGGCGTTGGAGAATCGTACCCCCATCTTACCTGTCGATAGCGAGCATTCGGCGATATTCCAAAGTCTGATGGGCGAAGAATCGGATATTGAAAAGATAATCCTGACGGCCAGCGGAGGGCCGTTCCGTAACCTTTCGGTGGAAGACCTGGAGACGGTAACGCCTGCAATGGCCCTCAAACATCCCAACTGGGACATGGGTGCCAAGATTACCATCGACTCGGCCACCATGATGAACAAGGGCTTTGAAGTTATCGAGGCCAAATGGCTTTTCGGAGTTGAGGCCAAAGACATACAGGTGGTTGTTCATCCGCAGAGCGTGGTGCACAGTGCCGTACAGTTCCGTGACGGTGCCGTTAAGGCGCAGCTCGGTGTGCCCGATATGCGTGTACCTATTCAGTTGGCCTTCAGTTATCCCCGCCGCTTGGCGTCCGACTTTGAACGCCTCGATTGGTACAATATGCAGTCCCTTACGTTCGAAGCCCCTGACCTTCAGAAATTCCGCTGCCTTGCCCTCGCTTTCGAGGCATTGCAGCGCGGAGGTACGATGCCCTGCGTCGTGAATGCTGCCAACGAAGTTGTGAATCTGGCTTTCCGTCAGGAGCGTTGCCGTTTCCTGCAGATGGCGGATATCATCGAAAAGACCATGCAGCGCGCCACCTTTGTTGCCCAACCTACACTTGACGACTATTTTGCCGCCGATGCCGAGGCACGGCGTATTGCAGATGAATTATTGACCCTAAAATAGATAAAATCTTATGAGTATCATTCTGATAAAAGCATTTCAACTTTTACTCTGTCTGTCGTTGCTTGTTGTGCTGCACGAAGGCGGCCACTTCGGTTTTGCCAAACTCTTCAAGACCCGGGTAGTCCGTTTCTACATGTTTGCCAACTGGGGCTTTCACCTTTTCAGCACGTATGACAACTGGTTCCGCAAACTCATTGGCAAGCCCCTTATCACCCGTCGCGGGAACGAAGGACAGAACTTCTTTGCCTACCTGCGCAATACCTACTATCGGCTGACCGGACAGAAAGATAAAATCCAGACCGAGAATATCGGTAACAAAGTCTATGACGACAGTGTGGGTACGGAGTACGGTATCGGTTGGCTGCCCATCGGTGGCTACGTATCTATCGCAGGCATGATAGACGAGACGAACCGCACGCTGGGGGATGAACCTCAGCCTTGGGAGTTCCGTTCAAAGAAAGTTTGGCAGCGTTTCCTCATCATGGTGGGCGGTGTGCTCATGAATCTTATTACCGCTTTTGTCATCTACTGCGGCATCATGTTCTTCGTGGGTGAAGACCGTCTCCCCATGCGGAACATCACGAACGGCTTTGTCTACAATCAGGAAGCCGAGGCCGTGGGATTCCGCGATGGCGATATTCCTGTCCGCATTGATGGCGAGGACATACAAGGCTGGACGCCGGCCCTGTTGCAGGATATGTCGAATGCGAAAGCCATCACGGTGCTGCGCGGAAGCGAGGAACTGACGTTGCAGATGCCGGAGGACGGTATCAACTTCCTGCAGATGGTGAAGAGCGTACCTCCCTTTATGACGCTTGCCATGCCCGCAAAGGTGGATAGCGTGATGGCCGACAGTCCTGCTGCGGCTGCCGGCATGAAGGCCGGAAGCCGGATTCTGTCCATCGACGGAACGGCGGTGGATTATTGGTCGGACTACGACTCTCTGATGGTGCGCAAGCAGGATGTACTTTCCATGAAGAACTGTTCCGCAGCTGACAGTCTCCGCCTGCGCAAAATGACCCTTGTGTTCCTGAATCCTCAGGCCACCAGTCCCGATACGGTCGCCCTCCAACTCGACAAGGACTATCGGATGGGCGTTATCCGCCATTACGATTTGGCCGATTACGAGGTGGAGCATATCGACTACAACCTGCTTACCTGCATCCCGGCCGGTTTCAAGTACGGCTGGCATACTCTTGTGAACTACGTGGACGGCATGAAGTACGTCGCCACGGCAGAGGGTGCCAAGGAGGTCGGTTCAGTCATTGCCATCGGCAGCATGTTCCCCGACACCTGGGACTGGTTGCGCTTCTGGACCATGACCGCTATGATAAGCCTCGTACTGGCCGTGATGAACATTCTGCCCATTCCCGGTCTTGACGGCGGCCACGTCGTTCTGCTCCTCTACGAAGCCATCACGGGCCGCAAGCCCAGTGAGAAGGTACTGGTGTGGCTCGAATACATCGGTATGGGACTTCTCCTGGCTCTGATGCTGTTGGCTTTTGGCAATGACATCCGCAGATTTATTTTATGATGAAAAAGATTTTACTGATACTTCCTCTCTTCCTGACCGTGGCTTGTGGAAAGTCGCTTTCCGATGAGGAACAGGGTCAGCAGATGCTTCACGAGGCCCGGCAGGCCTATTCCCGTAGGGACTATGCGGCCGCCCGCGACACGATTCTGAGTTTGCGTCAGCGTTTTCCCATGGCACTTGCCGCCCGTCGGGAGGCCATACTGTTACTGGACAGCGTGGAGCTGATGGATGCGCAGGACGATTCCCTGAAAGCGGAGTTCTTCCGCCGGAAGTTGGAGCATGATAGAGAGGAATTAGGGAATAGAGATTAGAGAATAGGGGATTATGCGTGACATTGGTCGTGAACAGATGCGGGAGTTGCTGTCAGCCCCTGTCTTCCGGCAGATAGGCGGGGCAGCCGACGAACTGGGTGTGGAATGTTTCCTTGTAGGCGGTTACGTGCGTGATTTGTTCCTTGAGCGTCCGTCGAAGGACATCGACTGTGTGGTTGTGGGCAGCGGTATTGCGTTAGCCCAGGCCCTGAAAGCGAAGATGGGACGAAAGGCCCACCTTTCCGTGTTCCGGAATTTCGGGACGGCCCAGCTCACCTTTCCCTCCTCCGCCGGAGAGAACGGGCGGCAGGCCGTAGAGTTTGTCGGTGCCCGCCGCGAGAGTTACAGTCGCGACAGCCGTAAACCCATCGTGGAGGACGGAACACTGGAGGACGACCTCTCCCGCCGCGACTTCACCATCAATGCCCTTGCCGTATGTCTCAATCATGACCGGTTCGGGGAACTCGTAGACCTCTTCGAAGGGCTTCTCGACATGGAGGATGGCCTTATCGCCACGCCTCTCGACCCCGACACTACGTTCTCCGACGACCCCCTTCGCATGATGCGCTGCGTGCGCTTCGCCAGTCAGCTCCGTTTCCGGATAGAAGACGAGACACAGGAGGCACTCGTGCGTAACGCCGAGCGCATTAAGATTATCTCACAGGAACGCATCATCGACGAACTGAACAAAATCGTCCTCTCGCCCCGTCCCAGCATAGGCTTTGTCGAACTCTCCCGCGCCGGATTGCTGCCTCTCATTTTCCCCGAACTGGCTGCACTGGAGGGCGTGGAGGTGCGTAACGGGCGGGCCCACAAGGACAACTTCTACCACACGCTGGAGGTGTTGGACAATGTGGCGCAACGCTCCGACGACCTCTATCTGAGGTGGGCGGCCTTGCTTCACGACATCGGCAAACCGCGCTCCAAGCGTTGGGAGCCGCAGGCCGGATGGACATTCAAGAATCACAACTACATAGGGCAGAAGATGGTGGCCCCCATTTTCCGCCGGCTGAAACTTCCGCTCGACGAGCGTCTGCATTATGTGGAGAAACTCGTCGGGCTGCACATGCGCCCCATCGCCATTGCCGACGAGGAGGTTACCGACTCCGCCGTCCGCCGTCTGCTCTTCGAGGCGGGGGAGGACATCGACGACCTGATGATGCTGTGTGAAGCCGACATCACCAGTAAGAATGCCGAACGCAAGCACCGCTTTCTGGAAAACTTCCGCCTTGTGCGCGAGAAACTGGCCGACCTGCAGGCGCGTGACAACTACCGCACATGGACGAATCCGATTACGGGCGAGGAAATCATGCAGACGTTTGGCATCGGCCCCTGCCGTCAGATAGGCGACCTGAAACAGGCCGTGAAGGACGCCATTTGGGAGAGCCGTATTCCCAACACCCACGAGGCGGCCCGTGCGTATATGCTGGAGAAAGCCGGGGAGATGGGACTGGAACCCCTGACGCCGACCGACTGACGTCGCGCCGTATGGCCTTCATAAGTCACACATTAGCCCGCAAGTGCAATTTTTTGCACTTGCGGGCTATTTTTTTATATTCCCTTAAAATATTTTCCCGCCTCGCGTGTCTTTACTGACAGAGCAGCTCTGATAAACTAACTTAAAAAACGTAGACAATGAAAAAGACAGTTAAGACATTTTTTGCATTATTGGTAGTTCTGGGCGTAGTGCCCGCAGTAGTCGGATGGGGCATAACCGCGTTATGGAACGGCATACTCTCTGCCGCCTGCGGATTTGCGGTGATAGGCTTCTGGCAGGGTGTGGGATTGTTCCTCCTCGGCCAACTGCTGAGCGGCGGGTTCCTCCTCGGACTTTTTCTCATCGGCGGTTGCATCCGTGCCATCGGGCATCCCCGTGCCGACTGGAGAGGCCACTGGCATAACATGACCGACGAGCAGCGGCGCGAATTTATCGAACGTCGCCACCGGGAGCATTTCGGATTCCGCAGTCGTGCTACCCAAGCCGAAGAAGAGCATGCAGCGGAATGAACCCATAGCGGACATCGTAGCGGCGTATTCTCCCCGTCTGTTGGGGTATATCCGTTCGCAAGTCCGGTGCCGCGAGGATGCGGAGGACATCCTTCAGGATGTTTTCTATCAGCTCGCAAGAGCCTCCGCAGAGGGAGATTCGGATATTGAGCGCATCTCGTCATGGCTCTACCGCGTGGCCCGGAACTCGGTGCTGAATTTCTGGCGCAAGAGGCGCGAACTCCCCATGGACACCGAGGACGAAGTGTGCGAGGACATTGCGCAGACCCTCTTCTGCACGTCTCAGGACACCCCGGACAGGGTCTATCTCCGCAACCTGATATGGGAGGAACTTGATGAGGCACTTGCCGAATTGCCGCCCGAGCAGAGCGAGGTTTTCTGCCTGACCGTCTTCGATGCCATACCGGTAAAAGACATATCCGCGGCCACGGGAACGCCCGTTGCCACTCTGCTGTCGAGAAAACACTATGCCGTGAAGCATCTGCGCAAGCGGTTCCATGAACTCCATGACGCGCTGCTGTCGCAGGTATAGCATAACCGAACCCTATGGCGAGCCATCCTATCTTTACGCAGGAATAAAACCCCGCGCTTCCGGATGCCTTTCCGGCAGCCTTTTCCGACAAACTGTATTCATCGACGACGGACGGCCGTTCATCGTCGATGAATGTGCGTTCGCCGTCGGTGAATCTCCGTTCATCGACCGATGAATAAAGAATGCTTCCCGACGGCTGCGAAAATGCCTTTCGGCGAAGGTGAAAAAAGGTTGGCGGGATGTCGTTTCTTCTTCCTATTCCGTTCCGTGCGTAGCCCGGTACCACTGGGTCTCGGTCATAGCCTCGGCCTGCGTGTTCTTGCTGGGTTCCGATGTAGTGAGTCCGGAATAAGCATGGATTTCGTTACACCCGTTCGTGTTCGAATAGTAGAAGTCCGTGTGAGCCTTGTGCGGAACGGTGAGGGAGAGTTGCCGGTGGAAATCCTCCAGTAGGGCAGCATCCTTGCAGAGATGGTCGATGTAGTCCCCGAGGTCGTAGAATAGGGTCGGCGAGTAACCGTCCATGCGTTGCAGGTTCTTGAGTTCGTCCTCGTCGAACCGCTGCGTGCGGTAGATGGCGCGGACGGACTGTGCCAGTGCCTCCAACTGGCGGCAGTCGGTGACGGCAATGGTGCCGTAGGGCCAGACGTATGTGCTGTAAAAATCGTAGAACCGTTGGCAGACCCCGGCAAAGTCGATGTCCCCCACGAGACAGGGGGCACAGAGGTGGTAGGGGAATCCGTAAGCCATGATTTCCGTGGGACTGGCGACGAGGAAGTCGGTCACGTGGCGCAGTTCGTAGGCCGCCTCGACGGACGACATGTAGCAGTCGTCGAAGAGGATGTACTCCATCTGCATATTCGCCGCCCCGATGGCCTCGGCCAGTGTGGAGACCTCTATTTGCAGGTCGGTGGTCAGTCCGCCGAACCACCGGGTCATTGGCACGTCCGCTTCTCCGTTGCGGGGGACGGCGCGGCGCGGCACCTGCCCTGCGGGGAGCCAGCCCATGCCGTGGCAGCCGACGATGAGCGAGTACCGGGGCGTAGGCGAAAGGGCGCGTATGTCGTTGAGCATCCGTGTGATGTCGGCCGTTCGTGTGAAGTCGGGATGGCTGTATGCGTACAGCGTGTCGCGCACACACCGGCCCTGTTCGAGGCGCAACTCCACAAGGTTGGCCTGAGTCCGCGTGTTGGCAATGCAGACGAGTATGCGCTCCTGCTTCAGCATACCCGCATTGATGGCGCGCTCTATGTCGTTGATATTCTGACGGAAAAAGGGATATAGATTGGTTGACCAGGGCATGAAGACGATGACCGTTTGGTCGAACACCACGGGTTGCGGCTCGTCCTCCTCGCGGCACGACGGCAGCAGCACAATCGCCAACAGTATGACGTACAGCAGCCGTCCTATCCTCCCTCCGTGATGTATCTTGCTCATAGTGTATGCTTTTGCGGACACAAAGTTACGTCTTTTTGGCGAGAAAAGCGTTTCCGCCGCCATGAAAAATGCGGAAAAATCTTTTATGGGTCGAAATATATCCGTAAATTTGTACGGACTTTCAAGAATCACGATACATGAGATACGGAGTAATCGGTACGGGGGCCATCGGTGGCTACTACGGAGCGCGACTGGCACAGTCGGGGCAGGAGGTGCACTTCCTGCTGCACAGCGATTATGAACACGTGTGCCGTTTTGGACTGCGCGTGCGGTCGCCGCAGGGCGACGTTCATCTGGCCCATCCCCTTGTGTACCGGGAGGCGTCCGCCATGCCGCCGTGCGACGTGGTGCTCGTCGGACTGAAGACGAACAACAATCATCTGCTCGCCCGTCTGCTCCCGCCTCTGTTGCACGAACACACGTTGGTGCTGCTCATTCAGAACGGCATCGGGGTGGAGGAGGACGTGCAGCGGATGTTCCCCACGGCCCGTCTGGCCGCCGGTCTGGCCTTCATCTGTTCGGCCAAGACGGAACCGGGCGTGATTCACCACCAGTTCTACGGGTCGCTGAACATCGGCAACTACTCCTGTCCCGACGAGGCACTGATAACCCGCCTGCTCGATGAACTGCATGCGGCGGGCGTGGAGGCGAAAACTCTGCCCTACGAAAAGGCACGTTGGCGGAAGGCAGTCTGGAATATGCCTTTCAACGGCATGACCGTGGCATTGCACTGCCAGACCAAGGACTTGATGACGAACCCTCACAGCCGGAGGCTCATCCGGGAGCAGATGCTGGAGGTGTGCCGTGCGGCTACGGCCCTCGGCGTGGAGGGCGTGGATGAGGCGTTTGCCGAGAAGATGATGGAGATGACGGATCGGATGATACCCTACAGCCCCTCCATGCGGCTCGACCGGGATTTCCGCCGTCCGATGGAAATAGACTATCTCTACACCCGTCCCCTCCGTCTGGCCCGCGAGGCGGGGCAGCCCATGCCGCGGCTGGAGATGCTGGAGGCCGAGCTACGCTTTATCGAGGAAAGGGACTTGGCGTGACTTCACTATGAGGAAATAACCCTACATCATATTACTGCTATGGAAACACAGAAAAAGGAAATCGTTTCGGAAGTGCATGGCGAACCGTCGTGCGACGCGAAAAAAGAACTGATACTGTTGCGCATCACGGGAGAGGATCGTCCCGGACTGACTGCCGGCTTCATGGAGATACTGGCGCGGTACAACGCCGACGTCATGGACATCGGTCAGGCCGACATTCACAATACCCTGTCGCTGGGCATCATGATTTACGTAGATGAGGCTAACTCCGGGCAGGTGATGAAGCATGTCCTCTTCAAGGCGTCGGAACTGGGTGTCACCGTACATTTCGCCCCTGTCAGCGAGAAAGAGTACAATGCGTGGGTTGAGCGTCAGGGCAAGAACCGCGCCATCCTGACTGTGCTCGGTCGCCGGCTCGAGGCCCGCCAGATAGGTGCCGTGACAAAAGTCATCGCCGACCAAGGACTGAACATCGACTCCATACGCCGCCTGACGGGGCGGCCGCCTCTGCATGCCGACATGGAGACTACCAAGGCCTGCATCGAATTTAGCGTCCGAGGCACCCCGAAAGACAAGAGCGAACTGCACGGACAGTTGATGAAACTCTCGTCGGAGATGGAAATGGACTGCTCGTTCCAAAAAGACGATATGTACCGCCGTATGCGCCGCCTGATATGCTTCGACATGGATTCGACGCTCATACAGACGGAGTGCATCGACGAATTGGCGGAGCGCAACGGGGTGGGTGCCGAGGTGCGCGCCATCACGGAGAGTGCCATGCGTGGGGAAATCGACTTCAAAGAGAGTTTTACCCGTCGTGTGGCCCTGCTGAAGGGACTGGATGTGAGCGTGATGCAGGACATCGCCGAACATCTGCCCATGACCGAGGGAGTGGAGCGCCTGATGATGGTCTTGAAGCGTTACGGTTACAAGATTGCCCTGCTGAGCGGCGGATTTACGTTCTTCGGTGAATACTTGCAACGCAAACTGGGCATAGATTACGTCTATGCCAACGAACTGGAAGTCGGTGAGGACGGCAAACTGACCGGCCGCTACGTGGGCGACATCGTCGATGGGCAGCGCAAGGCCGAACTGCTGCGCCTGATAGCTCAGGTGGAGAAGGTGAACCTCGAACAGACCATTGCCGTCGGGGACGGTTCCAACGACCTGCCAATGCTCTCGCTTGCCGGTCTCGGAATTGCGTTCCATGCCAAACCCCGTGTCGTGGCCAATGCCCGTCAGAGCATCAACACCATCGGCATCGACGGAGTTCTCTATTTCCTCGGCTTCAAGGATTCCTATCTCCACATGTAACGATTCGGACTGCGTTTAATAAAAAAATCCCCCGGCTGACTTTCTTAAAAAATCAGCCGGGGGAAGACACATTTATAACCTAACTAACTAAATTTATTACTTCAGCCGGAACATGACGGGGAGGATGAATATCGTGCGTACAGGTTGGCCTTTGCTGCGGGCGGGTGTCCAGTTCGGCATGGCTCTCACCACACGTATCGCTTCTTCCTGCAACGCTTTTCTGCCTTTGCTCTCACCTTCTTTCCTCAACTCTTCGGGAGAATCGTTCTGGGCTTTGTAGGCCGTGACAACGACTGCTCTTTTATTATTGTGAATGTCAATCTCCTTGATGTCGCTGATGCTGCCGTCTTTTTCCACTACGAACTGAAGGTGGATACGGCCTTGCACGCCATACTTCTGGGCTATTTCCGGATAACGGATATTGTGGCTCAGGTATTCGTAGAGCTTCTCCATGCCACCTTTAAACTCCGGCTGTACCTCGGGTTTGTCGCAGATGGGGGCATTGTCGGTTGCCGTACTCTGAGGAACATCCGTGACGGCAGTCGGCAGGGGAGTGTGTAGGTTCATGACTTTCGGTGTGGCAAACGCACCGATGGCGATGAGGGTGAGGGGGAGTGCGTACAGGGCCTTCATGCGTGCCCAACGCGGGGAACTGTTTCTTTTCATCATAGTGATACGATTTTTGAGCAGGCTGTGGTTAAAGGCGTTCGCCAGTGTGTAGGGACTGCCGTTTACGGCCTTCTCGATTAGTAAAATTTGATAATCGCGTGCCGAGACCCCTCTGCGCAGTACGGCGTCGTCGGCTTCATATTCGTGTACTTCACGCAACGAGGCGTCAAGCATCCAAATGCAGGGATTGAACCACTGGAGTACCTCGGCGAGGGAGACGAACAGCGTGTCCCACGAGTGTCCCATGCGGATGTGGGCGAGTTCGTGGCATAAGACTGCCGAACCGTCCTGTGCGTCGCTTTCACCGACCACTACGGAGTGCATCCAACTGAAGGGGCTGACTTTGCCGGCATGGCAGTAGATGGTGATACCGTCTGTCTCGCTTGTCCATAGGCATCCGTGCGAGATAAACCGGATGAGGCGGACAAGCCCGATTAGCTTCCAAAGGAGGACTGTCACTGCCCCCGCAATGTACAGGGCGACAAGGATATTCAGTCCGATGTAGGCGGAATGGTCGGTCTGGAGAGCGTCCGGCTGCCCGGTACTGTCTGCCGTGACGAGGAGCGGCAGCATGACGGCCGAGATGGCTTGGCTCTGCGGCTCGAACTGCGTCATGAAGGCATTGTCCCAGATGTGTATGTCGAGGCCGGGAACGGCGAGTGACAGCCCGATGATGGTGAGCAGCATGGCGCGGTTGAGACGGAAGAAGGTCTCCTTCCTCAGTATCAGGGTATAGGGCAGATACAGCAATAGCAGCGTGATGCCGGATTTGAGGGCGTATAGTGTCAGTGTTCCCATAGTGGTGTCTGCGATGTGTGGGTGATTCAGTTATTCGTGAGCGATAAGTTCCATGAGTTCGTTTAGTTCCTTCTCGCTGAGCTGTTCCTCCTGCACGAAGAAGCGGACGAGCGACGAAGCACTGCCGCCGAAAAAGTTGTCCTTCACGTCCCGCATTACGCGGCTGGTATACTCGGCGCGCGAGATGACGGGGAAGTAGAGATACTGCTTGCCGTTGCCTTTCTTGTAATCAACGAAACCTTTAGTCGTGAGAATCTTCATAAAGGTGCTTATGGTCGTGTAGGCCGGTTTTGGCTCCTCGTAGCGTGCTATCACCTCGTGCACGTCCACTGCCTTGCCGGCAGCCCATAAAACGTTCATTATCTGCATTTCACTTTTCGTCAGTGTATATTCCTTTTCCTTTTTCATCGTTCTTGCGATAGGTTGGTTTGTCTGTTGCAAAGGTAAAACTAAAAATTTAGTAATACCAAACAAAAAAAGAGGAACTTTTGCAGTTCCCCTCATATTTAACATTTATTATTAGTTATTCAAGAGTATGCCCCATACGGCTATGATGTGGCAGACGGAGCCGGCAAGGACGAAGAAGTGGAAAACGGAGTGCATGTAGGGACGCTTGTGTCGGGTGTAGAAAATGGCCCCGGTGATGTAACATACCCCCTCTGCCACAATCCATACCATGGAGACGGGAATGGTGTCGATAAGCGGTTTCAGAGCCACAAGGCCCGACAGGCCCATGAGCACGAAGCAGGTGGTCTCCAGATTGCTGTGCTCCTTTAGTTTATTGAAACTCATTATCGTTCCCACGATGGCGCACGTCCACATGAAGATGAACAACGCCCAGCCCCATGCTCCCTGCTGGCGCAGGGCGATGAGCGTGATGGGGGAGTAGGAACCGGCGATGTGCCAGTATATGGCGGCATGGTCCCATTTCCTCAGCACCTCTTTGGCTTTCCGTTTTCCGGGGATGGCGTGGTAGACCGTGGAGGCGACGTAAGAAGAGAGCATACCGAACAGGTAGAGCCACACGCCGAACTCGGCCCAGCCGTCGCCCTGCCGGTAGACCCAGTGCAGAAACAGTCCGCCCACAATGAGACCGAGCAGTATGCCCGCCCCGTGGGACGATGAATTGATGATTTCCTCTTTCTTTGTATAATGTATAGCCATCGTTGTCGTTGGGTTCGGGTTAGGCCTTCAGCGAGTCGTAGAGTCCCCGGCACGCGTCCTCCAGAAGCTCTATGACGTTTTCGAAGCCTTGGTCACCGCCGTAGTACGGGTCGGGCACGTGGTCGGCGACTTTCTGCCGGCAGAAGTCCGTCATCCGGTGTATCTTGGCATCCGTCTCCACATCGGGCGACAACTCCTTCAGCCGGTCGATGTTGGCATCGTCCATGCCGATAATTAGGTCGAAGTAGTGGAAGTCCGTAGCGCGAACCGGTCGCGAGCGGTGCGTAATCCGGTAGCCGTGGCGGGTGGCATGTACCCTCATCCGCAGGTCGGCCTCCTCACCCTCGTGGTAACTGATAAGGCCGGCCGAGTCAATCTCAAACTCTTGTTGCTCTCCGGCTTCGTCCACGATGTGTTGCATGATGGTCTGCGCCATCGGGCTGCGGCAGATGTTGCCGAGGCAGATAAATAGTATGCGTTTCATGCCGTCAAAGGTACGACAATTCTCCCACATGGCCAAACATTGCGCCGGAAGATGCCCGGACAGTTCCCCATCCCGGCATGGACGGGATTATTCAGAGGCGACCGGTTAATTATTCAAAGGCGACCGAATAATTAACCGGTCGCCTCTGAATAATAAAGTCCTCCGCGTCTCCCGGACAAGACAGAGCGGGGACAGGGAAACGGAATTGCCGGACTGTGGGACGGACTTCCTGTTGCTGTCGCAGCGGTGCGGGAATAATCTGCACGGAGGGGCTGAGAATATTTGGAGAAGCCCGACAAAATGTTTACCTTTGCAAAATATATAGTTGTATATTAATATAACAACTCGTAAAAAGACCATACATAGGTTGTCTCTGAGTTGAAGCCCTCCACGTGTTCCGGATGGAGCAGAGACACAACGATTTTGGGCATTGATATCAAAATTGACGAAGCATGAACGAGATTTCGACAACAATAAAAGATGCAATCATCGCTATTAAAACGGCGATATTGCAGAGCCAGTACAGAGCTGCCAAGGTGGTGAACCGCGAGCAGTTGGCATTGTATTTCGGTATTGGGCGGTATATCTCCGAAAACTCCCGGAATGGATATTGGGGCACAAATGCCATTGAGACCATAAGTAAACAACTCCAAAAGGAACTGCCGGGGCTAAGAGGTTTTGGAGTTGCTTCTATTAAGAACATGAGACAGTTCTACGAAAGTTGGGCACCTTATTTCAATTCGGTAGCTATGTTTTCCTGTAATTCGCTAACCGCAGATAGCGAATTACAGAAAGACCGTGTCAAAGTAGATTTGTTATTTTTGCCAAATCGCTATCCAATGGTTAGCGAATTTTCCGGCTTTGTAGAAATTGGCGAGAGAGACAAAGCAGATATTGACGAGCGAGAGGTGGAGAAAGCCATCGTTCACAATGTAAAGAACTTCATCATGACTTTTGGGCATGACTTTACTTTTGTGGGCAACCAATACCGTTTGGAGAAATACGGCCATGAATCGTTCCCCGATTTGCTGTTTTACAACCGTGAGTTGGCGGCATTGGTGGTGGTCGAGTTGAAACGAGGAGAGTTCAAACCCGCCTATCTTGGCCAACTGAGTGCCTATCTGCGCATACTTGATAGCGAGGTAAAGAAGCCGTTCGAGAATCCGAGCGTCGGTATAATTTTGTGTAAACAGGCTGACAAGAGCTTTGTGGAATTTCTTATTCAAGGATATGAAAATCCGATGGGTGTAGCAACTTATAAGACTGCCGAAGATGTGCGAAAGGTGCTTCCGACAGAAGAGGAACTGCGTAAGGTAATGGACGAAGAGTTATAATCGTGGCTACATGACAAATGTTTTTCTAAATTATGACAGGTAAATGTTTACCTTTGTTTCCGGAAATGAAAGAGACGGAACAGAACGAGCAGTTGCAGCAGGCCTGGGACTTCGTGGAGCACACGGGGCGCAGCATCTTCCTGACGGGTAAGGCCGGAACGGGTAAGACGACTTTTCTGCGGAGCGTGGTCGGGCGGTCGAAGAAGCGCAGTATTGTGCTGGCCCCGACGGGTGTCGCCGCCATCAATGCCGGAGGCATGACGATACATTCTTTCTTTCAACTCTCTTTCTCCCCGTATGTGCCGGGGGCCAAGATTGAGAGCAAATTTGAGTTCGGACGGGAGAAACGAAAAATTATCGCCTCGCTCGACCTGCTGATTATCGACGAAATCTCCATGGTGAGAAGCGACCTGCTGGACGCCATCGACAATGTGCTCCGTCGCTTCCGCGACCGTTACCGGCCTTTTGGCGGCGTGCAGTTGCTTATGATTGGCGACCTCGCCCAACTGACTCCCGTTGTTACGCCGGAGGATGAGCAAATGTTGCGGCCCTACTACGACACGCCTTACTTCTTCGGCTCCAAGGCGTTGGCGCAGATAGACTATGTGACCATCCGTCTGGAGCACGTTTACCGTCAGCAGAATACCGACTTCCTGGACATTCTCAACCACATTCGCGAGGGGCAGCCCTCTGCGGCCGACCTCGACACGCTGAACCGCCGCTGCCGGCCGGACTTTGTGCCACGGCCCGACGATGGCTATATCCGCCTGACGACCCACAATCATCTGGCCGACCGCTATAACGTGGGGGAACTGCGGAAACTCTCCACCCCGCCGTTCCGCTACGAAGCCGAGCTGAAGGGTACTTTCCCCGACTATGCCTATCCCACGGCGGAGACGCTGGAACTGAAAGTGGGGGCACAGGTGATGTTCGTGAAGAACGACCCCTCGGCCGACCGACGCTACTACAACGGGTGCATCGGGCGCGTGACGCATCTCGGCCGCAACGCCGTGCAGGTGCTCTGCATCGGCGAGACGGCCCCCATCGACGTAGAGCCGCTCACGTGGGAGAATACCCGTTACACGCTCAACGAGCAGACGCGGGAGATAGAAACCGAGGTGCTGGGGACGTTCCGGCAGTATCCACTGCGGCCGGCATGGGCCATAACCATTCACAAAAGCCAGGGACTGACGTTCGACCGCGCCATCATTGACGCCGGTCTCTCCTTTGCTCCGGGACAGGTGTACGTGGCACTGAGCCGCTGCCGCACGCTGGAGGGCATAGTGTTGGCCTCGCCGTTAGAGGCGCGTGCCGTCATCAACGACCGGCGTGTGGACTGCTACATCAGTCAGCAGGAAGAGGCTGCCCGGCGCAGCATCGAACAGTTGCCTGCGCTGAAAGAAGAGTATTTCCGTTACCTCGTCCTCGAACTGTTTGATTTCCGAGCCATTGTAAGCCGGGAGGAACATCTGCTCCGGCTCTTCTCCGAGTTCTTCTATCACAGTCACAGTCAGCTTGACAATCTCCACAAGCAGGCCCTTGAGGCCCTGCGGCAGCGTGTGGCGGACGTGGCCGACCGTTGGATCGTGCTCATTCGGCAGGCTTCCGCCGATGCGTTGCACAGTCCCGAATTTCAGGAACGCGTGCGCCGCAGTGCCACCTACTTCGCCCGCGAACTGGAGACTATTCTCGAAGCCCCCCTCCGCCTGACGGCCGAGGTGAAAACGGGTAACAAACAGGCTATGCGCCGCCTGACGAATGCCTTGCCCGAACTGCGGCAGATGTGGCTGGCACGGCGTTATCTGCTCATGCAGATAGCCGAACGGGGATTTTCCATTGCCTGCTATCTGCACGAGAAACAGATGTCGATGCTTGATGCCTTGGATGAGAAAATGCTGAAAAAGAAGCGGGAACGAAAGACGAAAACGGCCAAAGCGGAGAAGCCGGCCAAACCCGTAAAGGAAAATACACGGGATGTCACTTTCCGGCTCTACCGGCAGGGCATGGCACCCGAACTCATTGCCCGGGAGCGGGGACTGACCGTGACAACCATCCGCGGTCATTTGTTGAACTTTGTAGTTTCAGGGGAGGTGGCACTTGACGAACTTATCCCCTCGGAGCATGTCCGGGCCATTCGGCGGGCCATGACCGTAGCGGGGCAGGGGAGTACCTTGCGCGCCATCATGGAGGTATGTCCTCCCGAGGTCAGTTACGAGGATATCCGGTTGTTGCAGAACTACGATGCTCGGAAAGGGCAGCAGTAGCGTGGAGCGTTATTCCGTCTGCAGACGGATAATCCGATGCTCGTGCCGGGTGGCCGGTATGATTTTCTCTATCAGGTCGTCATACCGCAGCCGGAGGGTAGCCGTATTCACACAAGGGTGACAGCCGAAGTATTCGGAATCCAGCAAATCGCTGTCAATCACCAATAAGACTTTCTTTTGCGTGTCGTTCATCAGGCCCATGGGTGAAACGGCACCGGGGTGTATGCCCAGCAGTTCAATCATGTGCTCCTCGCTTGCGAAAGAGAGTCTTGCGCAGCCCAGTTCCGAGGACAGAAATTTGGTCTTGAATACTTTGTCGCCGGGGAGCATGAGCAGGTAGAACTGCGTCTGCTGCCGGTTGCACAGGAACAGATTCTTGCAGACGGGGGCACCGAGTTGCTGCTCGACGGCAGCGCATTCTTCCATCGTGAATGCGGACGCGTGGGTGAGTGTCTCGTAGGCGATGTCGAGGCTGTCGAGAAACTGATAGCACTTCCGTTCCGCCTCTGTCATTTCGGGCGTGTAGGGCGGATGGCCCGTGAAACGTTTCATGCGGAGCGTGTTTTACAGATTTAGGGTAATGTCTTTGCCGAACGGAGCGAGGGCCAGAACGGCCATCTTGAAGTGCTGGTGGGCAAAAGGTATGCCGATGATGGTGATGAGCAGCAGAATGCCGAAAAAGATGTGCATCAGGCAGGCCCACAGACCTCCGAATATAATCCAGATGATGTTCAGCGGTACACTGATGCAACCGGAGGGGGAGTCTGCCGGCTTCACTTTGGCCCCGAATGGCCAGAGGCAGAGCAAGCCGATTTTGAACGTCTGCAGGGCAAAAGGGATGCCGATGATGGTGGCGGCGATGGCCAGACTGCCCGTGAAATATCCGATGGCGGCCTCAAGGCCACCAAAGAGCCACCAGAGTAAGTTTCCTATGATACGCATGGTTCTGTTTCGTTTTTGGTTGTCACTCTTTTATCGTTCGTTTGTGCCTGCAAATGTAAGCAATTAAATCAAAGAAATAGCGGTCTGAATAAAAATATAAGAAAAAAACAGAAGAATATTTGGCCGATTCAGAAAAAGGTGCTACCTTTGTACCCGCAATTCAGAGGGATTGCCTTAAAGAAAAGTTGAAAGAATGCGGCAATAGCTCAGTTGGTAGAGCACGACCTTGCCAAGGTCGGGGTCGCGAGTTCGAGTCTCGTTTGCCGCTCTCTTTTTATTTAGTGAACAGTATTTGCCCAGGTGGCGGAATGGTAGACGCGCTCGTTTCAGGTGCGAGTGTTGAGAGACGTGCAGGTTCGAGTCCTGTTCTGGGCACATACAACGTTGGAGAGATGGCGGAATTGGTAGACGCGCTACTTTGAGGGGGTAGTGTCAATTGTGACGTGGGAGTTCGAGTCTCCTTCTCTTCACACGGAAAGTTCTTAAACTGCATCAGGCAGTACCCCTTTTTATTTTACACAGCAGTGTAATTTCTCCTCTCTTGAATGTCCTCCTTTTTCGGAGGATTGTTTCGTTTATATAAGGCCTGTCTCATGACTTTTTGCAATTAGTCCAATAGGCCAATTAGTCCTCTTGCTGTTCGAAAGTTGCACCGGGAAATACCTAAAGCCGAAATTCGTCCGGTAGCCGGAAACGAGTCCCCCTATCGTCGGGCCTCCATCCTCCTATGGACAGACGTCCGTCCATAGTATTGTCGGGCCTCCGTCCTCCTATGGACGAGGACGGGTCGTGCCCTACACGTGTGCGTGCGGACGCGCACGTGCGTGTTTCCTTAAAATATATTATAACGTGAGTTCGACAAATCCAAAGATAGAGGTTATTGCATTCCTTTGCTTCTTTTTATCTGGTGCAGTTGGTACGTGTTCCAGAGGTTGTGCCATACGCTGTAGAAACCGCCGGCAATGCTTGTGATAGGTGTCATGAACGTGTAGCCCATCCAGATGGCAAAAATGGTGTTTTTCTGTCCGCAGGCTTGTGCGGCACTGATGGGGTCGTCGTACTTTAGGCCCATGCGGCGGCCGACATAAAACTGGAGTGCGCAGGCTAGTAGGGAGATGAGAGCTATGCCGAACTGGTAAACCGGGGGAAGGGTGGTGTGTGCGATGTTGCGGACGGTCATGGCAATGGCCAGCGAGAGGCCGACGGCCCACAAATAGAACGGCAGGTCGCGGTGGGAGGCCAGCCATTCGGTGAGTTTGGGAAAGTATCGGCGCACGACGATGGAGAGAAAAAACGGGCCGAGCAGCAAGGGGAAAACCTGACAGATGATGAGCAGAAAGGACTGAAAGAAAGATTGGTCGGGATGGGGATGAACGAGGGGTACCAGAGCCGGTACGAGCATGGCTGCGGAGAGATTGATGATGATGGTGTAGGCCATCAGTGTACCTGCATTGCCGCCCAGTTTGCGGGTGACGACGGCTGCTGCGGAAGCCGTGGGGCATATCATACAGATCATGCCCCCTTCGACAACAATACCCCAATGGGTGTTCGGACAGAAATGCAGTAGCAGCGCACCTGCCGCAAAGGTGCTGCATTGCAGGAGCAAGAGCCATCCCTGCCAAGGGGACAAGTGGAGGTCGTGCGGTTTCACCTTGCAGAAGGTGAGGAAGAGCATGACAAAAAGCAGGAGGGGCTGAAGGACGGAGACGATGGCGAGAGCCTGTTGGTGGGTGCCGTTAAGCGAGGGTATAGAGGTGTAAACGATGTATCCCAAAGCGCCCGTCAGCATGGATATGAGGAGTGTCCAGTTTTTAAGGAATGTGATGATGTGCTGTATCATGTTACAAAGGATGTGAACGTGTATTATAACATAGGTACAAAGTTACGAAATTATTGATAATTCTTGACGGAATCGGGCGAATAAATTCGTTCCGGGCATTGAACATTGAACATTATTTATTATCTTTGTAGCCGTAAATAACGTTAAACACGATTATCTTTTAACCGTTTAATTATCCTTTATGAATTTGTATCTCCGTTTCTTTAACGACGAAGTGCTTGTAGAAAGTGTGGAACAAGCGATAGACTTTCTTTCCCGTATTGCTGAAATTGCTATGAGTGAGGCTCTATGTACGGAACTTCGCCACTATGCCGAGGGAAAGAACCCTTATCCGAAGCGCTTTAAGGTTGGGCCGAAAGTCTATTTCATCGTGATAAAGACAACTGCTCAGACCATGGAAGAATTCAAATCCTATGCGGCGGAGGCCGGCAATTCGGAAGAGAGGGCGCAGAACGAGAGGGAGATACAGGCTTCTGCTATTGTTGCGGAGAATCCCGGTTGGTATCAGGCTTATATTAAATTTAAGCGTGTGCTGCCAGTGGAGGAAACAAGTAAGTTCCGTTATGTGGACACGGAGTTTGAGGCCAAATTGAAAGCCGACAGTGTACAGGACTGCTATAATCGTATTGTGGATCATCTGCGCAATCGGGCCGATGTGGATCAGCGCAGTCAGTTCCCTTCAGTGAAAGGTCGGAATTTTAAGGCCGAATTTCTGGGGATGAGGAATTGAAGATAGGGAATAAGAAATAGAAACTCTTTCTTGCCCGGTTTAGTCTAACAAGTAAGAGTGATTGCTGAAACCAACAGGCTGCGTGTCTGTTGGTTTGTTTATTTCTTGATGAGAATATCGTGTAAACTGTAGTTGTCCATAAAACAACTGCAATCTACGGCGCCTTTGATGCCTTTGACACTTCCGCTGGCACTGAACTGCCAAAGAGCGAACCTGGGATTTCCGTATAGCTCGGGAATACCTTCGCTGTATTTGGCAATCATGAAGAGATAGTCTTCAAAGTGCCCGCTAAGGTAGTTGTTGTAGAAGTTCTGTCCCGTGTAGATAAGGGGCTTTACGCCATAGTAGCTTTCTACACTTTTGAGGAACACTCTCAAGCGGCGGCGCAGTTCCTCGGGAGAAGTCTTTTTGCCTTTCACTTCTACGTCGATCATGGGAATCAGGTCATGCTCCTTGAGGTTGGGGACAGCAGACGTGAGATTATTCAGTTGAGCTGCCGGAGCAGCCGTGGGACTGAAAAAGTGATAGCAACCGACAGGAATTCCTGCACGACGGGCCTCACGTAAGTTGATGGAGAACATTTTGTCTTTCAGTCCGGTATTTTCGGTTGCCTTGATGTAGACGTAATTGACATCCGGATTCTCGGCGACAGCCTGCCAGTTGATTTGTCCCTGATAGTGAGAAACGTCGATGCCTCGTTTGCCGAAAGAATGCCGCCGGCGGATGATGAGGTCTTGTTGCTTCTCTAAAGGTTTCTCCGAAGGGCGGGCTTGCGGAAAGTGATCCGGTTCCTGATAGGAGGCTTGGAGGGGAGTGGAGATAATCTTTTTATTCCTCGCTGCTTGTGCGGAAAGCATAAACAGCGTTAGAAAGTTTAGTATGAATAACAATTTCCACATCCCCGGCTCTTGAAAAAAATAAAGGCCCCTCCACACGGAAGAGCGGAGAGACCTTAGGTTTCACTTTACTTGATTTCGATTTCTTCTTTCATGTCTATCTCTTGTCCTGCCTTGTCGTAGAACTCATATTCGAGGAAAGCCAACTTTTGGCTGGGGATGATGCGTACTCCCAGTCCGTATTTCATCTGCCACTGCCGTTTGATGCTCCACAGGCCCTGATTGATGTAGGCCATGACATAGGGGTGAACGTGTAACGTGAAGAATTTTATATTCAGCTTATTTACGAGCATGTCGATTTTGCTCTCCAATACGTCGGTGAACATAAAACTACTCTTTATAGTACCCTTACCGTGGCAGGTGGGGCAGGTTTCCTCGACATTCAGTTCCGTAGCGGGGCGTACACGCTGACGGGTAATCTGCATCAGACCGAATTTGCTCAAGGGCAGAATGTTGTGGCGGGCGCGGTCTTGCTTCATGTTTTCGCACATGCGCTCGTAGAGTTTTTGCCGGTCTTCGGCCAGATTCATGTCGATAAAATCAACAACAATGATGCCGCCCATGTCACGCAGGCGTAACTGGCGGGCCAGTTCGTCGGCAGCGCCCAAGTTCACGTCCAGAGCATTGGCTTCCTGTCCGTCGGCATTGCGCGTGCGGTTACCACTGTTTACGTCTACGACGTGCAGGGCTTCGGTGTGTTCGATGATGAGATAAGCTCCCCGTTTGAAAGAAACTACTTTACCAAAGGAGGATTTTATCTGTCGTGTGATGTCGAAGTTATCGAAGATGGGCAGCTTGCCTTTGTACAGTTTTACAATGTCTGCCCGTTCGGGAGCGATGAGTGTTACATAATCCTTTACTTCCTGGAAGATGCGCTCATCGTTTACGTAGATGTTTTCATAAGAAGGGTTGAACAGATCGCGAAGCATACCGACAGCTCTGCCGGTCTCCTCATAGACGGGGGCCGGCAGATTCTTGACTGCAATAGCCCGATTGACGGTCTCTTCCCAGCGGTTCACCAAAACGTGCATCTCGGTGTCCAGTTCCGCAACGCGCCTGCCTTCGGCGACAGTGCGCACGATGACTCCGAAATTCTTGGGTTTGATGCTTTGGATAACCTGTTTCAGTCGTGCCCGTTCTGCGGCAGACTTGATTTTGGAAGAGACGGATACTTTGTCCTGAAAAGGGATAAGCACTAAATAGCGTCCGGGGAAAGATATGTCGCAGGTCATGCGCGGGCCTTTTGTAGAGATGGGCTCCTTGATGACCTGTACCAGCATTTCTTGTCCCTGTTGCAGTGTGTTTTGTATGCTTCCCTCTTTGCCCAATTCCGCTTCTATATGAAATTTGCTGATGCTGGTGTACCCTTTGCTGCGTACATGCTTTAGGTACTTGTCGAGAGATAGAAATTGAGTTCCGAGATCAAGATAGTGGAGAAAAGAATCGCGCTCGTGCCCTGCGTGCACAAAGCAAGCATTGAGCCCGGGCATCAGTTTACGCACTTTGGCAAGGTAGATGTTACCTACGCTGTAAGATGCGCTTTGGCCCTCCTCCTGAAACTCCATCAACCGTTTGTCTTCTGTCAGGGCAATGGAGATTTTTTGAGGGGTGGCACTAATGAACACTTCACTATTCATAGTCTCTTGTCTCTTGAAAAGATGTGAAAAAAGAAGAGTGGAAAGTGAAGAATAATAAAATGAGTTCCTCGTTATTCTTCACGCTCCACTCTCCGTTTTTGCTCCGTGTTATCGACTCAAGCGCGGAGCGTTTTTTCACTCACACACAATGTTTATTTGCTCTTGTGTCTGTTCTTGCGCAGTCTTTTTTTACGCTTGTGAGTAGACATCTTGTGTCTCTTCTTCTTTTTTCCGCTTGGCATAGTTTTGTCTGTTTATTGGGTTAATAACTTTGTTTATTCTTTACGGTTTGAATGGTTTGGGGCGCATTCAAGGCGCAAAGGTACGAATAAGCGAGTAAAATACCAAATTATTTGCGTATTTTCGATAAATATTAGTATCTTTGCGGCGTAAAAACATATAAAACCTCATTCATGATATGAAGCGCGAAATACTAATCTTGTGTATGCTGTTGGTGAATCTTTTCGGTTATGCCGCAACGGTAAAGGAACTGAAAGTGGAGAATCTTCGTGAGCCGTTAGGCATAGATACGCCGACGCCCCATTTCAGTTGGCAGATAGAGAGCAAGCAGCGGGGATGCAGGCAGAAGGCTTATCGGATAGTCGTGTGCGATGCCTCGGGCAAAGAGGTGTGGAATAGCGGTATGGTAAGCGGCTCAGAGCAGTCCGGTATTGCTTATGCAGGTGCGCAACTGGTGAGCTGTGCCGCTTATACGTGGACTGTCCGTGTGCGGACGACCGACGGCGTAGCAGAGTCTTCATCCGTATTTGAGACGGGCTTCTTGGATGATAAGGAATGGACGGGAAAGTGGATTGGGAAAGCAGAAAATCCATCTTCGGCTGCGGATGATACGCGAGTGCCTTATCTGGGCCGAAACTTTGAAGTGCGCGGAAAGGTGAAACGGGCACGCATCTATGCTTCGGCTTTAGGTGTGTTTACGATGCGGCTGAACGGGCAGAAGGTGACGGATGCCGTACTTGAACCCGGCGAAAGCGAGTACGAAAAGACGATACTTTATTCCACTTATGACGTGACGCGTCTGCTTCAAGCAGGAATAAATACACTGTTTGCGGAGGTCGCCGGCGGTATATATAACATCGAGTATCTTGCCGGGCGTTTTTCTAAAGGAGAGGTCAGAAACCACGGACAGTCGGCACTACTGGCCGAACTGCTTATCGAATACGCCGACGGCACGAGTGAACGAATCGTCACGGACGAGCAGTGGCGCAGCAAGAGCGGGCCTACGTTAGGTTCAAACTGGTGGGGAGGCGAGGACTACGACGCCCGTTTGGTTATTCCGGGCATTACGCTTGCCGGATTCAACCTCTCGGGATGGGCCCCCGTGAGCATTGTGACGCCGCGTTTCACCAGTCCGCATAGCGGCGTGAGCGGACACGGCGTATTGCGCAGTCGCATGTATGAGCCTCTCCGTGTGGTGGAGGAATGGCCGGCAGTCGGCGTCAAGACCATACAAAGCGGCGGATATACTTTGCGCATGATAGACTTCGGGCGTAATTTCGCCGGGCAGTATCGTTTCCGCCTGAAAGGCAAGGCCGGACAGAAAATCAGTCTGCGGTGCGGTGAGAGTCTGAATCCCGACGGCAGCATATATATGGAAAACTTCTACACCGGCCCTGCCGATACCTACGACGAATACACTTTCCGAGGTGATGAGGAGGGCGAGGAATGGGGGCCGGAATTTATGTATCACGGTTTCCGCTATCTGCAAATCATCGGTCTGGAGGAAGAACCCGAGGCTTCTGCATTTACCGCTTTGCGAATACGTTCCGCAATGGACAATGTGGGCACAGTGGAGACTTCCAATCCGCTCATCAACGATATACATGTGATATGTCGGGATGCCATCGCTTCGCAGCTCTACAATAGTCTCACCGATTGTCCGCACCGTGAGAAACTGGGATGGCTCGACGTGCCCAACGAGATGTTCGTTTCGCTGAACATGAATTTCGATATGCAGAACTTTTATAAGAAGATTGTCATGGACTGCTTCGATGCGCAGCAGCCTAACGGTTGGGTGCCCTCCGTTGCACCGTTCTATATGAATGTCTATGGCGATGATCCCAACTGGGGAGGAACTGCCATACTCATACCTTATCGTTATTGGCGCTACTATGGTGATTCCGGTCAGATGCACCGTTACTACCCGCAGATGAAACGGCTGATGGCGCACTATACAGAGAACACAACGGGCTGCCTTATCAATAATTCCTTCAGTGTGCTTTCCGACTGGGGACAGGAGACGGCAGGTGTGTCTCCTATGGTGCCTACCGAGTTTACGGAAACGTGTACCTATTATTACCTTGCAGCGGTCATGGCGGAGATGGCGGCAGAAATGGGATATGAGGATGATGCCGCCACGTATTCGGCATTGGCCTCTGACATCAAGAAGGCTTTCAATCTCAAGTTCTATGACGCTGTGACGGGAGTTTACACCAGCATTGCCGGTGGCGGCGGCCGACAGAGTGAGCAAGCCATGCCGCTGTATTACGGTCTGGTGCCTGAGGGCGACGAGGAAAAAGTGTGTCGTGTTCTAGCTGAACGTGTGAAGCAGGACGGCTATAAGATTAAGACGGGCGAGATTGCACTCAAGTCCGTATTTATGAGCCTTGCGCAGTACGGTTATAATGACATCGTATGGCAAATGGCCAATCAGACCGATTGTCCCAGTTATGGATATTGGGTGAAAGAGGGATATACCACCACGCCTGAATACTGGGATGTGGGGGCATTCTCTCAGAACCATTGCATGATGGATCACATCGAGGAGTGGTTCTTCACGCAGCTTGGAGGCATCCGGAATACAGGTATGGCGTTCAACAGTTTCCGTATGGAGCCTTTTATTCCCGCAGACTTACAGAAATGCGATATTTCCACGGAGACACCTTACGGCAAAATACGTTCCGCCTGGAACAGAACCGATACGGGTTTAACGTTCCGGTTCAGTGTGCCGATGGGCTCTGTTGCCACTATTGTTGTGCCGTGCGGCGAGGATGAGTACCTGACGGAAAAAGGTAAGCCTCTGACTGACCGTGCGGTGGGTGTCCAGAGTGTGAGCTATGCCGATGTCCGGAGCACTGTTGTGTGTGGCGGTGGCGATTATCTGTGGGAAGTTCGGAAGAAAGGCACCGCAGGAAAGAAGCACAAGCGGATGCGTCCGTGAAGATTGATATAATCTGAACATCATGGCTCACAACGATTTCACCGGAAACCTGCTCGACTGGTATGCCGAACATGGGCGCAACTTGCCTTGGCGCGGAACGGATGACCCTTATCGGATATGGATAAGCGAGATTATCCTGCAACAGACCCGTGTGGCTCAGGGCTACGACTATTTTCTGCGCTTCGTAAAACGTTTTCCCGATGTCGGGACGTTGGCAGCCGCCTCGGAAGATGAAGTGCTGAATGAATGGCAGGGGCTGGGCTATTATTCCCGGGCTCGGAATCTGCATGCTGCGGCTCGTCAGATTGTGGAAATGGGTGGTTTTCCCGGCGACTACGAGAGCATCCGTTCGCTGAAAGGTGTCGGAGACTATACGGCGGCCGCCATTGCCTCATTGGCGTTCGGACTCCCCCGCGCGGTGGTGGACGGGAATGTCTATCGCGTATTGTCCCGCTACTTCGGTATCGACACACCGATTGACACCACCGAGGGGCGCAAACTGTTTACGGCCTTGGCGCAGGAGATGCTTGCAGAGTCGTGTCCGGCCGATTACAATCAGGCCATTATGGACTTCGGAGCGTTGCAGTGTACGCCGAAGTCACCCCAATGCCGTTTGTGTCCGTTGGCCGAGAGCTGTCTGGCGTTGAAAGCGGGCACTGTGGAGCAGTTGCCCGTAAAGCAGCATAGAACCAAACAGCGTGACCGCTATTTCACTTACGTATATGTGAGGTATCAGGGGCAGACGCTTCTGCAGCGGCGCGGGGCAGGGGACATCTGGCAAGGACTCTATCAGACGCCGATGTATGAAACCCCGCAGGCACTGACTTCGGCCGAGGTTGCGGAACGCACCGGGGACAGTGGTCGGCTCGTGTTGCTCCGCTCCGGTGTCCTGCATCAACTTTCCCATCAGCGACTTCATGCGGACTTTTATTTGTTGGAATGCATCACTCAGCCTCCGTTTGCCGGTCTGTGGATAAAGGAAACGGAACGCGGCAGTTATGCGGTGCCTCGTATTGTGGAAGAACTGATGAAGGAAGTGCAACTCTGATAGGGACTTCGTCATTTAAGACGAATATAAAGATAGTAAATCAGCAATGCCAGTGATTGGTAGGTATTCGTAAAAAAGGCGAGAAACCACCACACAATTCCGGCTCCGTATTGACTGTTAAAAGCAAGGTTATAACTCCATATCGCATTATAGACAATCATCACAATAAGATTACCCAACGCCACACCGGGTTTTACGCTATGGCATAGCCACGTCGATAGGAGTGACAGTCCGTAGGCCACGCCAAGCAATGCGGTATCTTCTGTCCAACCCTCTCTTATACAATTCAACGCGAATAGTAACGAGAGCACCGACCACGCTATCCAAAATACTCTATGGGGTAATTTCATGTTAGTGTAGTTTATAGACCGTGAATGTAACATTCGGCTTCCATACAGTCAGTATGTTATATTCATCGGGTATTATAATGTTTCCATTATGTATAATTATCGGTTCCGGAGCATTTCCTGCCAGTTTGAATTTCTTCCCATCGGAGTTTCTTGTTAGTACCTTGTTCGTAACCCAAGGCCCCCATTCATTGCACTTTAGCGAATAAGTCCCATCGAAACTAATTATCTCAGGCTTGTCAAGAATGGCTAATTGACTTGTGTCATAGGACGCTGTAAATGTATTTACCATATCGTGCTCAACCCAAAAAGAAATGCTATCCTGCACCTCCTTTGGCAAGTCTGTGAATGACACTGTCGAGCCACCGAAACTATCAACTGACATAGAGCAACTATATATGTTGGAAAGGAATAACCCCATTACCGCTCCAACAATTATACCGACTGTATGCTGTCCTTGTTTCATATCCTAAAGGATTAGTTCGTGAGCAAAGTTACAAATAATATCCGATATACCTCTTTTCCCCCGGTAGAAATATATAATATTAGGAAACACGCACGTGCGCGTACACACGCACACGTGTAGGGCACGACCCGTCCTCGTCCATAGGAGGACGGAGGCTCGACAATACTATGGACGGACGTCTGTCCATAGGAGGATGGAGGCCCGACAATAGGGGGACCCATTTCCGTCTACCGGGCGAGTTTCGGCTTCAGGTATTTTCCGGTGTAACTTTCGGCGTGTGCCGCCACCTGCTCCGGGGGGCCGCAGACCACAAGGTTTCCGCCCCGGTCGCCTCCCTCCGGACCGAGGTCGATGACGTGGTCGGCCATTTTGATGACATCCATGTTGTGTTCGATGATGATGAGGGTATGACCGTGTGCAATCAGTCCGTCGAAGGCCGTGAGCAGTTTGCGGATGTCGTGAAAGTGCAGTCCGGTGGTCGGTTCGTCGAAGATGAACATCGTAGGCTCGTGTTTCTCCTGTCCCAAGTAGTAAGCCAGCTTGACGCGCTGGTTCTCGCCGCCGGACAGGGTGGAGGAGGACTGTCCCAGTTTGATGTAGCCCAGTCCCACGTTCTGTAAGGGCTTTAGGCGATTGATGATGCGATGCTGCTTGTGTTCCTCGAAAAACTCTATCGCCTGATTCACCGTCATGTCCAGTATGTCGCAGACGTTCTTACCTCCGAATTTCACTTCCAGCAGGTCATTCTTGAAGCGCCGGCCGTGGCACGATTCGCATTCCAGTATGAGGTCGGCCATGAACTGCATCTCCACCGTGACCGTCCCCTCGCCCTTACACTCCTCGCAGCGTCCGCCTTCGGTGTTGAAACTGAAGTAGCCGGCCGTGTAGCCCATCTGCTTGGACAGCGGCTGGTCTGCGAAGAGTTTGCGGATTTCGTCCCATGCCTTTACGTAAGTGACGGGATTGGAGCGGGTGGATTTCCCGATGGGGTTCTGGTCGATGAACTCGATGTGGCGCAGTTGCCGCATGTCGCCCTCTAAAGACAGATGTTCGCCCGGTCGGTCGGCCGCTTCGTCGAAGTACCGCTTCATGGCCGGATACAGAATGTTGCGCACAAGCGTGGACTTTCCGCTGCCGCTCACTCCCGTCACACAGGTCATGACGTTCAGGGGGAAGCGCACGTCTATGCCTTTCAGATTGTTGGCACGGGCCCCTTTTATTTCGATGTAGTTGTTCCATTTTCTGCGGCTTTGCGGCACGGGAAGCGTCTCCTCGCCGGTCAGGAAGCGGAGCGTGTGGGACATGGCCTCTCCGGAGGAGGGCATGGCATCGGGAGCACCCTGCCACACGACTTGTCCGCCCAGCCGGCCGGCGTCGGGGCCGATGTCGATAATCCAGTCGGCGGCCCTCATGATTTCCTCCTCATGCTCCACAATCACGACCGTGTTGCCCAGGTCGCGCAACTGGCGCAGGACGTTGATGAGACGTTGCGTGTCGCGGCTGTGCAGTCCGATGCTCGGTTCGTCCAGAATGTAGAGCGACCCGACGAGGCTGCTTCCGAGCGAAGTGGAGAGATTGATGCGCTGGCTTTCGCCTCCGGACAGCGAGCTGGAGAGGCGGTTCAGGGTCAGATAGCCCAGTCCGACGTCGAGCAGGAATTGCAGGCGGCTGTTGATTTCTGCAAGGATGCGTTTGGCAATCTGCTGCTCGTGCTCGTCTAATTGCAGATGGTCGAACCAGCGTTTCAGTTCCGTGACGGGGATTTCCACCAAGTCCGTAATGCTGCGTCCGCCCACTTTCACGTAGCCGGCTTCAGGTCGCAGACGCGTGCCGTGGCATTTCGGGCAAAGCGTCTTGCCCCGGTAACGGGCCAGCATGACGCGGTTCTGTATCTTGTATTGCCCCTCGCGCAGATAGTTGAAAAAGGCATCTATCGAGACGACTCCCCACTCCTGTTCCTCCGGTGTCAGGCGACGCTGCTCCTCGGTGAGCGAGGAGGGAAAAGTGCCGTGCCACAGCCAGTCCTTCTCCTCCCGCGAGAGTTGGAAGTAAGGTTTGTGTATGGGGAAACCGCGTAGGGCGTTGAAGTTCATAAACCAGTTCTTCCATTCGTTCATCTTCTCGCCCCGCCAACACATGACGGCGCCTTCGTAGACCGAAAGGGCGGAATTGGGGATGACTAATTGTTCGTCGATGCCGATAATGCGTCCGAAACCTTCACATTCGGGGCAGGCACCGACGGGTGAGTTGAAGGCAAAGAGTTTGTCAGAGGGTTCCTCGAACGTAATCCCGTCCGCCTCGTAGTGCATACTGAATGTGTGCAGGATGCCGGCCGGATAGAAACGGAGCATCATCTCTCCGCCGCCTTCGTAGAAAGCCGTCTCGGCAGAGTCTACCAAACGGGAAATAGTATCTTTCTCGTCACTCACCGACATGCGGTCGATGACGAGGTAGAGTGAATCCGTTTCGCTCGGAACCTCACCGTTTATCATGTCCTCTATCCTCAGAATCTCGTAGTTCGACTCTATGCGCACGAAACCGGCTTTCAGTTTCATCTCCAGTTGCTCGCGGAGTGTGCGTCCTTCGGGAACGTGCAGGGGGCAGAGAACGGTAAACTTCGTGCCGCGGCCGTAGCTGAGCATCGTCTGCACGACGTCCTCCGTGGTGTGTCTCTTCACTTCTTTGCCGCTGACGGGCGAGAACGTGTGCCCCACACGGGAGAAGAGCAGCCGCATGTAGTCATAGATTTCCGTGGAAGTGCCCACGGTGGAACGCGGATTGCGGCTCGACACTTTTTGTTCGATGGCGATGGAGGGGGGGATGCCTTTGATGTAGTCGCATTCGGGTTTCTGCATACGACCCAGAAACTGACGGGCGTAGGCTGACAAGCTCTCCACGTAGCGACGCTGCCCCTCGGCATATAGTGTGTCGAAAGCCAGTGAGGACTTGCCGCTTCCGCTCACACCGGTGATGACAATCAACTTGTTTCGTGGAATCTCCAGGTCGATACCTTTCAGGTTGTTCACCCTTGCCCCTTTTATCTTAATGCTGTTTTCCATGCTGTTCCGATATTTAAAATACAAAAATACGAAACAATTCAACAATTCGCAATTCCCGGTTCATAAAAAACTTATTCGGGCTTTACTTTTTCATTGCATTTGCTTTCGCTTCAGGTGCTTTTATAGAAAAATCATTGCACAAACGGGATTTTGATAACGTTTCTTGCCTTTATTTATAAAAAATGTGTAACTTTGCACGTGCAAATTGTTTATCTGAGCAAAGGACTTGTGCCTTACTAAGTATCATTTGACATTTGCATCGTCTAAGCACACGCCGAGCCTTTGGTGCGGCAACCTGTCATCAGAGGAGGATGGGTGGGCAGAAGACGAGAACTTATAGAAAGGCGTTTACTTGGCGCTTTGTTCTTGACTCACTGGAACTTCGCAACTTCTAAATCTTGTCTGGAACTTAGCAATGGTAGATGACCCGGGTGTGATTCTATTCACAGCCATAGGACTGTACTGACAGCATAAATTGTATCCTTGCAATTCGTGTGGTTAAAGTTATTCCGAATGGTGTGTGAAAAATCATATCGGCGTGGGCTCTAGCGTTGTCTGTTCAACAAGATTAGGCAACGCGAAGGCCTCAGTGAGTGGGATAGACGACAGGCAGTTCCCACGCTTCTTTTATTTGTTCGTTCAGATTATTAACAAATTAGCCTTCTTCAGATGGGAACCTGAGGAAATGTATAATAATTATGAACGAAAACAAGTTCTTGAAAATCTTTGGCATTCTTGCCTTTTTGGCCTTTGCAGCAGTCAGTTGTTGGGCAACCGCTGAATCCTTACACCTGCTTCTTTCTTCATGGCCTGTTGCCATGTGTTGGATTGTTACTGTTGGCTTCTTCTTCATTGCCTCATGGGGTACCAAAATGATTGTGGACAGCCTTAATCAGAAAATCTATTTGGAGAAAAGAGGATTGCGTCTATTGGGCGGTGTAATTATTCTTCTTATCTTTTGGCTTGCATGCAGTATGCCTACTAACACGCACACATTCTTTTATAGAAGTATGATTAACGACAAGGTGACAAGTGACATTTCTGCCACAGAGGGTTATCTTGTTCAGATAAAGGACAATATTGTTACAGACACAAAGATTCAAATAAAGTGTGCCGAGCTTAGGAACAAGGTAGATGTAAAACTGGGCGAATTGAAGGCAGAAATTGAAAATGATGCCAATCCCGGATTCGGGCCAAAGGCCAAGGAGATTCTCAGAGAGTTTGCAGAATTGCTTGGCGTGGCAAAAATAGAGCCTCTTACTTTCAAGGGTACATCCGTTCAGGATCGTCAGCGCCTCTATGACGCTTATCGTACAAAGATTTATATTCTTCTTGACAGTCGATTGCTAAACATCGTCAAGGAGATGACTCCTCCCAATAACAATCACCAAAAACAGGCCGGGAAGGATTACAAGAACCTAGAACTGGTGAAGAAGTACATAGAAGACGGTACATTAGACCTGAATGATGCGAATGATATCAAGACAATCTGCGATAGGCTTAATGCAGGTTATGCGACCATCCGTACTTATAAGCAGTTTGTTGATTTCAAGGATGAAACAGATCAAGCTGCTTACACATCACCTAATGCAGTAACCAAGGTTAAACGTATGATAAGTGTTTTTGATGTTTGGGAGGACTTCCTTAAAGGCGAGTACGCCGGTCATGGCTTCTTCTTTTGGGTGCTCATTTCAATTCTTGTCGATGTTGCAGCATTCATATTCTTTGATATAGCATTCAAGAAAAGTGAGGAATAACAATTACTTGATAAAAATATAAAGCATTATGCCAGTATCTAACAATCCCATACCTACAATGGAGACAGCTCCTGTAGTAGAAAACGAAATTCCTGTAGTAACAGAACAATCCGAGCAGGCTCCAATCCCGGTGTTTGAAACTCCTGTACAGCAAGACAGTGGAGTACACGGCCTGAGTGCAACAGAATTGAATGACCCTAACAGCATCCGAGTTACCATTTCTGACCATAATGCGCCACTCGTAATTCTTTTTGGCCCTCCTGCCTGTGGTAAGACGATGACTCTAGTAAGAATGACTCGTTTCTTGCAGGCTGAAGGGTACACTGTATCACCTATTCGCACATTCCGTCCAACGTCCGATACAAACTATACGGACATCTGTGAACGCTTTGATGAGACAATGAACAGCGATAACGCGGCAACTTCAACCAACCGTATCAGCTTTATGCTCGTAGAAGTCATAAAGAATGGTCGCCGCATTTGTCAAATTCTTGAAGCTCCCGGTGAGTATTATTTCGACCCCAAGAAACCCAATGCTCAGTTCCCCAATTATGTCAATACTATCATCGCAAGTTCAAATCGCAAAGTTTGGACAATTATGGTTGAACCGGACTGGATGGATCATACCGACAGAGCTAACTACGTGAGCAAGATTACTCGTCTGAAGCAGAGTATGAGACCCAAGGATAATGCCGTATTCATTTTTAACAAAATAGACAAAACAAACTTTGTTCGCAGTGTAGGAAACATAAATATGTCTGCTGCAATTACAGAAATTAAGAATCTTTACCCAAGCATCTTCGTACCTTTTATGAATCAGAATCCTATAACAAAGCTCTGGAGAGAATACAATTGTGATTTCGTTCCTTTTCAGACTGGATTCTACACAGAAGCTGTAAATGGTCTTACCTATCAAGAAGGGCCACGTGAGTATTGCGTAAAATTGTGGAAGTGCATTATGAGTAAAATCACCGGTTAATATTTAGAACTATGGCATATAATATCAAACTTTTCGTTCATGGTGTTCCTAATGGGCACGACATTTGGGGGAACCCTGGTGCAGACTCAAAGTACATAGAGACGTTTTATGGTCGTAAGTCAAATGTGCTTTCTCAGATGTTTTTGGAGGTCATGCAATTCGCAGGCGAGACCAACGCATACTATACATATTTTTATTATAATGACAAAATTCAGGACAAATCAAACCGCACCGGTGGCTACTTTGCTCTGACATTACGCATCAACTTTTATTATGCAGATATTCCCAACATCTACAATCTTCTTGAAGTTGCTTTTAATAAGTTCATTATAGGTAGTGTGTTAGAATATACAGCGGGAGGTGGATGTCGTTTCTTGGTATCGCAGTTGAATCATGCAAATGATATTCTCAAAGCACTTGAAAAAGAGTTGCAGAATTACTTGATGCAGTTCTCAAGCGATAAGGATTTCATTTCGCTGGGCGATTTCAAAAGTAATGGGCAAAATGATAGTGTTACAATCAATGTGTTGGAGGCAACTCCTAATGTTGTAATAAAGCAGGTAAAGGCAACGGGTAAAATTTCCGTATCATCGTTTTATCCGAGTTCAAAAGAGCAGCAGATCATCAATAAGATGAATGCTGAAATACAAGCTGTAACGACTAATGCTCAGCAGCAAATATCTGCAGCTCTACAAAAGGCCCAACAGGATGTCTTGTCCGCCCAAAAAGATAAAGAACAGGGGATTCTGGCCGTCAAGAATGAATATAAGGAGGCAGACAAAAGAATCGGCCAGCTTAGTGCCCAAAATGATAAGGCAGAGAAAGAAATAAATAGGTTAAATGGTCAGGTTAATGACTTGAATGCTAAGTTGCAAAAGGCTCAATCTTATAAAAGACATTACGAAGAAAGCCAAAAGAAAGTAGAAAAAATGGAAAATCTCATTGCTGAGATTAAGAATAATCTTTCCGGTTTGAGTGGAATCTCTGAGTTGCTTGGTATTTCTTCTATTGGAACAAGAGGGTATGATGAAAATGAAAAGTCCTACGGGTTAATGTCATTTATCAAGAAAATCCATCCACTTACCGCTTTTTCCGTAATGATAGTTCTTTTGGGATTTATCGGAGTGACGCTTTTTAAGAGTTGTGATAGTAAAGACAATCCGAATGTGAAAAAAGTCCCGGTAGAGCAGACTCAACAGCAACAAGAATCGGTTGCTGAAAGTGCTGCTACCTTAGGTGAGGAAGAAGAACATGAAGAAGATGCTGTGGGAGCTGAGGTAATTCAGAAAACCTTACAATCTTTGAAAGAAAAGTATCCAGAGGCAAGAATTGATATTTCGAACATATATGAAAGCCAAGGTCTATTTATGCAGGTTGGTTCTAAAACAAATTACACTCTGTCCATACAAGGCGTATCAGAAGAACTTAAGGGAGAGTGGGGTTATGATTCAAAAGACTTTGAGATTCAAGAGAACAAGATTATTCCCAAACGTGCAGGATTTTGTACTATTACCTATAAAGTCAATGGAGTAGAATTCCTAACAAAAAGAATTACGGTAAAACAATGATGGTAAAATATAGTACACTATTTTTCGCTGCTATATTGGTTGTAGCATGTGGCGGAAAGAAGAAAAATCCCGCTTTCTATGATAGCGGAGCAGATACAGAGATAGATACGCTCGCTTATGAGAATAGCATCAGTTCAGATTATGAGCGAATGACGGATGCAGAAATTGTTTCTATACCATTTACAGAGAAAAATGGTGTAAAGTACGTTAAGGTTTCTGTAAATGGCTTTGGTTTTGAAATGGTTTTTGATACGGGTTGTTCCGGAACATTGATTTCAGTAGCAGAAGCAAACTATCTTTATCAGAAAGGCTACCTAACGCAGGATGATATTATCGGCGTTAGTCAGTCGCAAATAGCTGATGGCAGTATTGTCGAGAACATGGTTGTCAATCTGAAGGAAGTTGTCCTTGATGGTAAGATTCGTTGTACAGATGTAACTGCGACCGTATCAGCGAACAACAATGCCCCTCTTCTTTTAGGCAATGAGGTACTGAATCGACTAGCGGCATACGCTGTTGATAATGAGAGTCAAACTATTAACTTCAAACTGAAATAAATTATGAATGTATCGGTTTATCTGTTTGGAGAATTTAATAGTGGCTATTCTCAATATCCTGACGATTATACCTCTTCAATTTTCCAAAAGTTTTCCGCTAATGTGAAATCAACCACACAGATTGCGATCCATAGAGATGGTAATCTCATGTACTATGCTTACATCCGCAAACTCCAACAAGATAGATACATTGGCTTGTGTGTTGTTTTGAATGCTTTGATGCTTGTGCGCATTGATGGCCTTTTCTCTTTGTTTGAGAACACAATATTCTACCTTGCTACGAACGGTAAATTAGTTCGTTTCAATAGGCGAGACGACCTCGTTACAAGTATGGAGAATTTGTATTTGAACAAAGAAGATATAGAACCTTTGACAGAATTTCTAAGAGCTGGTTTTAGCAGGTTAGAACACGATTGTACATCTCTCCCTGCTGTTAGTTATGGAACGTCTAAAGACTCCTGTAAAGATTTCGTTGTAGATGATGACCAAGACGAGATAATCAAATCCAGTTATACCAATGGTTACACTTTCATTTACAAGTTCAAAGGTTTCAATATAGCACAATTCAACAGTTATAAAGAGGGGATGAGCAAGTTGTATAAAGAGAAGCAGGAACTGCAAAGACAACTTGATGATCTGAAAGAAGAAGTTTTTGCTTTAAAGACTATTTTATTTATAGTCTTAGGGATATTTATATTAGGACTAATGGTATACTCATAGAACTACATCAATAACCCTTCTTCATAACTTTTTCGTAGCAGCCGGACATACAATTCATAATTATTTTATATCTTTGTGGAGATATTAACTTCTCGAAGAATATGAGTAAAAGACTTTTTATGCTGTTGCTGGCTGTCGGTTGTCAGTTATGGATAGCCCATTGCCCGGCGCAGACGCAGCCGAAGCGTGAGTTTCGCGGTGCGTGGATTCAGTGTGTCAATAACCAGTGGTGCGGCATGGGACGCGATCGCATGCAGCAGACGCTGACCTATCAGCTTGATGAGTTGCAGAAGGCCAACATCAATGTCATACTCTTTCAGGTACGTGCCGAGGGCGATGCGTTGTATCAGAGCCGTTTTGAGCCTTGGAGTCGTTTCCTGACAGGGCGGCAGGGCATGGCTCCCAATCCCATGTGGGACCCCTTGGAGTGGATGGTCGCCGAGTGCCACCGGCGGGGAATGGAGCTGCATGCGTGGATAAACCCTTATCGGGCAAAGACGAAAGGCACACCCGAACTGACGAGTGCGTACTATTTGCAGCATCCCGACCGCTTTTTCTCATACGACGGCCTTTTGCTCTTCGACCCCGGTATTCCCGAAAACCGGCAGTACATCTGTCAGGTGGTGCAGGACATTGTCAGCCGCTATGACATAGACGGTCTGCACATTGACGACTATTTTTATCCCTATCCTGTGGCAGGCCTCCCCATTCCCGATGATAGATCGTATGCTGCCTACGGGCAAGGCATGAACCGCGAGGACTGGCGCAGACAGAATGTCAATATGTTCATTTACGAGCTTTACCAGACTATTCGTCAGACCAAACCGTGGGTGAAGTTCGGCGTGTCACCTTTCGGCATTTACCGTAATCAGAGGAACGACCCCAATGGCAGTGCGACAAACGGTCTGCAGAACTATGACGACCTTTACGCCGATGTGCTTGAATGGGTGCGCCGGGGATGGGTGGATTACAACATTCCGCAGCTCTATTGGGAGATTGGTAACCGTGCCGCTGACTATGCCACGCTTGCCCGGTGGTGGAATGATAACGCTCCGCAGCGTCCGCTCATCATTGGTCAGGATGTGGAGCGCACCGTCAAATACACCGACACCACCAATCCGCAGGTACATCAGGTCTATCAGAAATACAATCTCCAGCGCAGTTTGCCCGCCGTACAAGGTTCTTGTCAGTGGTACGCCAAGGCATGTGTGGACAATCCTGCCAACTACACTACCATCCTCCGTCAGTCGTATCATCCATATCTGGCCCTGCAACCCTTGATGCCGTGGATGGACGGAAAGGCACCCGGAAAGGTGCGCAAGGCGAAAGTGCTGTGGATGCCTGACGGGCCGGTACTCTTTTGGACGGCTCCCAAGTTGAAGGCAAAGAAGAATCTGTCCATAGAAATGGAAAAGGCTGTGAAGTACGTTGTTTATCGTTTTGCTCCGGGCGAACCGCAGGACATTGGCGACCCTTCGCATATTGTAGCCGTTACTTCGGATACGTTCCTGCGTCTGCCTTATGCCGGTGGACAGATAAAGTACACTTACATTATTACAGCACTCGACCGTTTGCAAAACGAGTCCCGACCCGTTAAGAAGAAAGTGACGCTATAAAAAGAAGTGCCGTATCAAGATTTAATGATACGGCACTTTCTTTTATTAAGTAGGTAATGAACCTATTTTATCGTGTGGCGCGCTTCTCTACGATGTCCCAGTCAATGATATCCCATAATGCGGCGAGATGGTCGGCGCGGCGGTTCTGGTAGTCGAGGTAGTAGGCATGTTCCCAAACGTCGAATGTGAGCAGAGGGCGTAGACCGTGCTGCACGGGATTGGCAGCATTCGTCTCCTGTGTGATGACAAGGGAACCGTCTTCCTTGGCAGACAACCATACCCAGCCGGAGCCGAACAGCGTTGTGCCGGCCTTTACGAACTCTTCCTTGAACTTGGCAAACGAGCCGAATGTTTCATCAATGGCTTCCAGCAGTTCACCGTCGGGCATATTATTCTCCTGAGGCTTGCGGAACTGACCGAAATACATTTCATGATTCATAATCTGTCCGGCATTGTTGGCGATGCCGCCTTTCGCCTGTTTCACAATCTCCGCTAAAGGCAAATCCTCCAATCCGCTTCTGGGCAGCAGAGCATTCAGGTTGTTCACGTAAGTGGCCAAATGCTTTTCGTAGTGGAAAGCAATGGTCTCACGGCTAATCACGGGTTCCAATGCCTCGTGGGCGTAGGGTAGAACCATCAATTCAAATTTATTCATAATACAATGTTTTAATGGTTATTGGTGCGAAGTTACAAAATAAAAGTATTACTTCTCATCGGCCGGCCCTATTTTTTTAGCATCCTTTGTTTATTTTATAGTTCTATTGTCTGAGTTCCCACAGATGCCGTTTCAGGTCTACATGGCCGTTTGGCAGAAAATGAACACCTTCCGCTTCCAATAAGGGGCGATGCTGCATCCATCCCGGAGCAGTGCGCCCTGCGACATTTACCACACGATGGCAGGGCAGTTTTTCTGCCCCCGGTGTGTAGCGCAATGTGCGTCCGACCATGCGCGAGTGATCGGGCCAACCGGCCAGTGTCGCGATGGTGCCGTAAGTCGTTACCCGCCCCCGCGGTATCTGGGCAACGATCTCCAGTACGGCATCCTGAAATGCCCGTGCTTCTTCGGGGCTCATGCGGCAAGGTGTGTCTTTCATTTATCTGTATGTATTGTGTCTCGGTGAATGTTACTCCCTGCAAAGATACTACTCTCTGTCTGAAAAAGCAAATCGCTCCCTTTTTATCTTTTATGGGCAGATGTGCAGTTTGCAACTGAGTTGCGGCGACAATGTCGTAATTTTGTACCCGAAACATTAAACCAGATGAACGATGAAAGGACTGATGAAGCTAACGATGGTTGCATTTGTCGCAACACTTTCAGTAAGTTGCGGCCACAAACACGATGAAGCGGCCGGTGAGGAAAATGGCGTGAAAAAGCACGAAGGAGAAATCTATTTCAGTAAGATGCAGGCAAAGGAAGCCGGTTTGCAGACAGAAAGGGTAGTGCTCCGCCCGTTTAGTGCGGTGATACCGGTGAGCGGACGCATTCAGGCTTTACCGGGAGATGAGCAGACCGTAGTGGCCACTTCCGACGGTGTGGCATATTTTGCGAAGCCGTCAATGGGCGAGGGTACAGCCGTGAGAAAAGGAGAGACTTTGGTGACTCTTTCGGCACACGCCCTGAAAGACGGCGACCCGGTGATGAAAGCAAAAGTCGCCTATGATGCCGTGGAGGCCGAATATCGCAGAGCTGAAAAGTTAGTTGCCGACCGGATTGTATCGGAGAAAACCTTTGAAGAAGTACGTATGCGTTACGAGACGGCCAAGGCAGCCTATGAGGGATTGTCCGGAAAACTAAATCCGGCCGGTGTGAGCGTGACATCGCCAATAACGGGATATATCAAAAGATGCTTGGTGAATAACGGCGAATATCTGACCACCGGGCAGCCCGTGGCCGTGGTGGCCCGGAACCGTCATCTGCAACTGAGGGCAGACGTCCCGGAAAACTATTTCGGCCAACTGAAGAACATCAGAAGCGCGAACTTCCGGCCGGCGTACTGCGACACGGTTTACAGTCTGGCGCAGATGAACGGAAAATTATTGTCTTACGGAAAGGCAACGGACAGCGGTTCCCCCTACATCCCTGTTCTCTTTGAGTTTGACAATGTTGGGGACGTGCTGCCGGGAGCCTTTGCCGATATTTACCTCGTTGCGGACAGCAAGCAGCCAGTGATAACACTGCCGGTATCTGCCCTTACGGAAGAACAGGGAATGTATTTCGTGTATGTGCAGGAAGCCGATGAAGTGTTTCGGAAGCAGGAAGTGGTTGTCGGGCAGAGCGACGGCCTGCGCACGGAGATTCGGAAAGGACTGACTGCCGGCGATGTAGTTGTAACGGAAGGCGCATACCTTGTGAGACTGGCCTCCATGAGCCGGGCGATACCCGAACATACGCATAACCATTGAATGCGGAAACTGATGAACTGTAATACTTATCAATGAACCGTTAGAAGAACATACAGACCGATGCTGAATAAAATTATAAAATTCTCTTTATCCAACCGTATGCCGGTGCTTGTGGCGGCTGTGCTGCTGATGTTGGCGGGCCTATATACTTCCGCGACGATGGACGTGGATGTGTTTCCCGACCTGAATGCCCCCACCGTGGTGGTAATGACTGAGGCCGGCGGCATGGCTCCCGAGGAAGTGGAGCGACTGGTTACTTTCCCCGTTGAGACGGCTGTAAACGGAGCCACGGACGTGCGCCGTGTGCGCTCTTCCTCCACTACGGGTTTCTCCGTGGTGTGGGTCGAATTTAATTGGGGTATGGACATCTACCGTGCGCGCCAGATTGTATCGGAAAAGATAGCCGTAGTGAAAGAGGAACTACCTCCGAATGTCGGTTCCCCGATGCTCGGCCCGCAGTCGTCGATACAGGGTGAGGTTATGTTCGTGGCTCTGACGGCCGATACCACCTCATTGCAGGAGCTGCGCACCATTGCCGACTGGACTCTCCGTCCGCGCTTGCTTGCCGTGGGCGGCGTGGCGCAGGTTTCCGTTATCGGCGGGGAGACAAAGGAATACCAAATACTGCTCAATCCGGCCCGAATGAAGCACTACGAGGTCAGTCTCGACGAGGTGCGTGCCGCCGTGCAGGACATGAACGGCAACGTCGCCGGAGGCGTGCTCTATGAGTATGGCAACGAATACATCATACGCGGAATGCTCGCCACAAACCGTGTGGAAGCCATCAGCCGTGCTGTGGTGAAGAGTAACGGCGATGTCTCGGTGACGCTTGCCGACATTGCCGAAGTGCGGATAGGAAACAAGGCACCGAAGACCGGCGTCGCCTCACACAATACCCGGCCGGCCGTGATGCTTACCGTTACCAAACAGCCCCATACCGGAACATTAGACCTGTCCGAACGGTTGGATGCTGTGCTGGCTGACCTGCAGGCGGAACTGCCCCACGACGTAAAAATGGCAACAGACATCTATCGTCAGGAGCGGTTTATAAGCAGTTCGGTGGACAACGTGAAGCAGTCACTTCTTGAGGGTGGTCTATTCGTTATCATCGTGCTGTTCCTCTTCTTGGCGAACGTGCGCACCACGGTAATATCGCTTGTCACGATACCGCTTTCGCTTCTGGTATCCGTCCTTTCACTTCATTTCATGGGACTTACCATCAATACCATGAGCCTCGGCGGAATGGCGATAGCCATAGGTTCGCTGGTGGATGACGCCATCGTCGATGTGGAGAACGTATTCCGCCGGCTGCGCGAGAACAGTCAGCTCCCCCCTGCTGAGCGTCGTCCTCGCATGACCGTTATCTATGATGCCTCGCGCGAGGTGCGTATGCCGATTCTCAATTCCACTCTGATCATCATAGCCGGCTTTGTCCCCCTGTTCTTCCTTTCCGGCATGGAGGGCCGCATGCTGGTGCCCCTCGGCATCGCCTTCATCACCTCTCTCGTGGCCTCTACGATTGTAGCCCTCACGCTAACCCCCGTGTTGTGCAGCTACCTGCTCGGCCGGCAAAAGGAGGGTGGCGAACAGAAAGAACCTTTCGTGTCGCGTAAGCTGCGGCAACTCTATGTGAAAGCCCTTGCGGCCGTCATGCGTCGTCCGCGCATCGTCCTTGCGACCACGGTTGTGCTGACACTTGCGGCACTTATCGGCTTTATGGGGCTTGGCCGCAGTTTCCTGCCCCCGTTCAATGAAGGTTCGTTTACCATCAACATCAGCACGCTGCCGGGCATATCGCTTGAGGAGTCGGACAAACTCGGCGCCAGGGCCGAGCGGCTGCTGCTCGACATCCCGGAGATACAGACCGTAGGCCGGAAAACGGGTCGCGCCGAACTGGACGAACACGCCCTCGGGGTGAATGTCTCGGAGATAGAGGCCCCCTACGTGCTTGACGGGCGCAGCAAGGAAGCGGTGATGAAGGACATCCGCGAGCGCTTGCAACTGCTGCCGGGAATTTCCGTCGAGGTGGGTTCGCCCATCAGCCACCGCATAGATGCCATGCTTTCGGGCACGCAGGCCAACATTGCCATCAAACTCTTTGGCACCGACCTCAACCGGATGTATGCCATCGGTAACGAAATCAAAGAAAGTATCGGCGGCATAGAAGGCCTTGCCGACCTGAATGTGGAACAGCAGGTAGACCGTCCGCAGTTGCGCATTGAGCCTCGGCGCGGGATGATGGCCAAGTACGGAGTCACCATGCCGCAGTTTGCCGAAATGGTCAGTGTGCTGCTCCTCGGAGAGACCGTCTCGCAGGTGTATGAAGGCAATAAGGCCTTCGACCTCACGCTGAAAGTCTCCGACGACAGCCGCCATACTGCCGAGCAAATCCGGAACATGATAGTGGACGCCGGCGGCCGGAAAATCCCGTTCGGTCACATTGCCGAGGTCAGGTCGGACATAGGGCCGAACACGATCAACCGTGAGAACGTGGCGCGCAAAATAGTCATCTCGGCCAACGTGCAGGGACGCGACCTGCGCAGCGTCGTAAACGACATACAGGCCAACATCGCGAAAAACATCACCCTACCCGACGGTTACCACATCGCCTACGGCGGACAGTTTGAGAGCGAGCAGGCCGCCTCGCGCATATTGCTCATCGCCTCCGTCTTCTCGGTACTTGTGATATTCATGCTGCTGTTCAGTCAGTTCCGCAGTGTCGTGTTGTCGCTCGTCATCCTGCTCAACCTGCCGTTGGCCCTCATCGGCGGCGTGTTTGCCGTGTGGTGCACCGGCGGGGTGCTCAGTATTCCCTCCATCATCGGCTTCATCTCGCTCTTTGGCATAGCCACGCGCAACGGTATGCTGCTCATTGCCCGCTACAACGACCTGCGAGCCGAGGGTCTGCCCCTGCTCGAAAGCATTATGCAAGGCTCCGCCGACCGACTCAACCCCATCTTCATGACGGCCTTGACGTCGGCTCTCGCCCTTGTTCCCATGGTCTTGGGCGGTGACCTGCCGGGCAATGAGATACAGAGCCCCATGGCCAAAGTCATACTGGGCGGACTGTTCACCTCTACGTTCCTGAACGGGTTTATTATCCCGATAATGTATATGCTGACGAGTAAGAAATTCATAACCGAAAACGCAACGGAAAGGAGTATAGAAGAATGAAACGACTGTTACATACCCTGATGGCAGCGGCCATATCCGTGCTGCTGCATGCCCAAGGAGGCATGAACGAAGTGCTTGCCTCCATCGAGGAAAACAACACGACGCTGAAGGCCCTGCGCGAGATGGCCGGAGCGCAAAAACTGGAGAACCGCACCGACCTGCTGCCGGCCGACCCCGAAGTGGGATTCAATTACCTTTGGGGCAGCCCCTCGGCCATCGGTAACCGCAGAGACGTCACCGTGAGTCAGAGTTTCGACATTGCGACACTTTCGGGCGCCAAAGGTAAGGTGACCGCCAAGAAGAACGAACTGCTGGACTGGCAATACCGGGCCGACCGCATGAACCTCTTGCTGGAGGCCAAGCAATACTGCATAGACCTTATTTATTATAACGCGCTCCTGAAGGAACTGCACACGCGCATGGACAACGTCCGGAGCATAGAGGCCGCCCAGAAAAGGCGTCTCGACGACGGCGACATCTCGCTGCCCGAATACAACAGTGCGAGGCTCAACGCCGCCTCCGTCGGGGCCGAACTGGCCCGTGCGGCAGCCGAACGCGAGGCCGTGGCGGCACAGCTTGCGAGGCTGAATGGCGGCCAACCGGTGGAACTTTCGGCCACGGACTATGACCCCGTGCTGCTACCGGCATACTTCTCGGAGTGGTACCGTTCCGCTGAGGCGAAGAACCCCGTGCTGGCCTACGTGGGCGGGGACGTGGAGTTGAGCCATCGGCAGTTGGCACTGAGCCGGCAGATGGGTCTGCCCTCGTTCTCGGCCGGCTACATGAGCGAGAAAACCTCCGGAGAGCATTTCCGGGGCCTCGCGCTCGGCATGTCCGTTCCGCTGTGGTCGAACCGCAACCGCATGAAGCAGGCCCGTGCGGAGGTACGCGCCGCCGAACTGCGCCGCACGGATGCCCGACAGCAGTTCTACGGTAATCTTGAGACCCTCTTCCGCCGCACGCAGGGGCTCCGGGCCGCAGCCGACGTTTATCGGGAGACGCTTCTTACCGCCGACAATACCGCCTTTCTGAAGACGGCCCTCGAAGCCGGCGAAATTTCCATCGTGGAATACTTCATACAACTTGCCGTGTACTATGAGACGGTAGACCGTGCGCTCGACACCGAACGCGAGTATCAGAAATCCCTTGCCGAACTTTCCGCTATGGAACTGTGACGATGCGTCCCTTCCGCGCGGGCTTTATGTTCCCGTCGGCGGGAGGATGGGTTTATTCAGAGGTGAGCGGTTAATTATTCAAAGGCGACCGAATAATTAACCGCTCACCTCTGAATAATGTAGTCCTCCGTAGCTTTGTTTCCGTTCCTGACGTCGTGTCGGCCCCGTTTTCGGCGAATCTGCGGAAAATGTAGCAAAAAAAGAGGCGCGGCCGTGGATATTCCGAATATATTTCGTACTTTTGCACTCACATACTTCATACAGCGTGAAAATAAAGGAAATCCTATGCGCCCTTGAACGTTTTGCGCCGTTGCCGCTGCAGGAGAGCTATGATAATGCCGGCCTGCAGATTGGATTGACAGCGGAGCAGGAGGCCTCAGGGGCATTGTTGTGTTTGGATGTGACCGAGGAAGTCATCCGCGAGGCCATTGATTTGGGCTGCAACCTCATCGTCAGTCACCATCCCCTGCTGTTCCGCCCCCTGAGCCGGGTGACCGAACGGACGCAGGTGGAACGTTGCGTGCGTCTGGCCGTCCGCAACGACATTGCCATTTATGCGGCCCACACCAACCTCGACAATGCCGAGGATGGCGTGAACTATCGCATCGCCGAGAAGCTCGGACTGGTGGATGTGCAGATGATGCAGCCCCGCCGGGTGAGCGTGGGCGGTCAGGAGGTGACGGCCGGCAGCGGGGTGCTGGGTTACCTGCCCGGTCCGGAGGATTCTTTAGCTTTCCTGCAGCGGGTGAAAGATGTTTTCCACATCGAGTGCCTACAGCATAACGAGCTCCTCGGCCGGCCCATCCAGTCGGTCGCCGTATGCGGTGGTGCAGGAGCTTTCCTGCTTGGCGAGGCATTGCGCCTCGAGGCCGACGCGTTCCTGACGGGCGAAATGTCGTACCACCAGTTCTTCGGCCACGAGCAGGAGATACAGTTGGCCGTGATGGGGCACTATCAGAGCGAGCAATACACGCGTGAGATTTTCTATCAGATTATCAGCGAACTGGCACCCGAACTCCCCCTGTTCGTCACCGGAGTAGATACAAATCCTATAAAATACCTATAAACAAATTATGGCAACAAAAGTAAAAGACCCGACGGAACTGACCGTAGAGGAGAAACTGAAGAACCTCTACCAGTTGCAGACGATGCTGAGTGAAATCGACAAGATTAAGACCCTGCGCGGCGAACTTCCCCTGGAGGTTCAGGACTTGGAGGACGAAATCGAGGGACTCACTACCCGTATCGAGAAGATTCAGAACGAGATTGTGGAACTGAAGCGTGAGATTGCCGACCGCCGTGCCACCATCGAGACGGCTACCGCAGCCATTGAGAAGTACAAGGAGCAGATGGACAACGTCCGTAACAACCGTGAGTACGACTCTCTGAACAAGGAGATTGAGTTTCAGTCACTGGACATCGAGCTGAACCAAAAGAAGATACGCGAGGCCGACGAGGCTATCCATCGCAAGACGGAGGAACTGGCCGCAAGCACCGAGGCCGTGACGGAGCGTCGCACCGACCTCGACATCAAGAAGTCGGAACTGGAAGAAATCATTTCCGAGACGAAAGCCGACGAGGAGAAGTTGCGCGAGCGTTCAAAGAACCTTGAGGTGCAGATCGAACAGCGTCTGCTGGCTGCCTTCAAGCGCATTCGCCGCAATTCACGAAACGGACTCGGAATCGTGTATGTGCAACGTGATGCCTGCGGCGGTTGCTTCAACAAGATTCCGCCCCAGCGTCAGCTCGACATCCGTATGCGTAAGAAGATTATCGTGTGCGAATACTGCGGACGCATCATGATTGACCCGGAACTGGCCGGCGTGAAAATCGACAAGCCCGCAGAGGAGAAACCGAAGCGCACGGCACGCCGCTCGACCAAGAAGTCTGCGGAGTAACTGAAGAGAGAACGTTGATTCCGGCTATGTCCCGTTATACCGTATGCCGCACCGCCCGCCCACATTATGCGGTCGGTGCGGCTTCATTTTGATACAATCGCATGATTACATTTCTGCTGAGTCTCGTGGCCCTTGTGGTGGGCTATGTGTGTTATGGTAAGTTCGTGGAGCGGGTGATTGCCCCGGACGAACGTGTGACGCCCGCCGTGGCGAAGGCCGACGGACTGGATTACATCGTGATGCCCGGTTGGAAGGTGTTCATGATTCAGTTCCTGAATATCGCCGGCACCGGCCCCATCTTCGGGGCCATCATGGGCGCGAAGTTCGGTCCCGTGGCCTACCTGTGGATTGTGTTCGGTTGCATCTTTGCCGGAGCCGTACACGACTATCTGGTGGGTATGCTCTCGATGCGTCACGACGGAGCGGGACTGCCCGAACTGGTGGGCCGCTATCTGGGACGGGGCATGAAGGCCGTGGTGCTTGTCTTCACCGTCATTTTGCTGCTGATGGTCGGGACGGTGTTCGTTTATTCGCCTGCCGAAATCCTCGGTGGCCTCGGCGGTGAGAAGATGATGTGGGTGGGAGTGATATTCGTTTACTACGTCATTGCCACGATGTTACCGATTGACAAAATCATCGGAAAAGTATATCCTCTGTTTGCCGTATCCCTGCTTTTCATGGCCGCCGCTTTGTTGGCAGTGCTGCTTGTCAGGTGGCCGGCTTTGCCCGAAGTGTGGGAGCATTTCTACAATATGGGGGCTTCCGCAGAACCGGAGACGTGGACGGATCAGATTTTTCCCTGCCTGTTTATCACGGTGGCTTGCGGAGCCATCAGTGGATTTCATGCCACGCAGACCCCGCTGATGGCCCGTTGCGTGAAGCACGAGCGTATGGGGCGGCCCATGTTTTACGGTGCCATGATAACCGAGGGAATTGTTGCCCTGATATGGGCCACTGTGGCTTCGTGGTTCTTCTACAACGAGCCCGTTCCGGGCTACGCCTCGATAGCCGGTGCCGTGAACGGTTTCCACACGTCATCGGCGGCCGTGGTTCATCTGGTCTGCAACAGTTGGTTGGGAGTGGCCGGCGCCGTACTGGCTATGCTGGGCGTGGTGGCTGCACCGATAACTTCCGGTGACACGGCTTTCCGTTCGGCCCGCCTCATTGTGGCGGAGGGGCTTGGTATGGACCAGCGTCCCATACCGAAGCGGCTGTTCGTCTGCGTGCCGATGTTCCTGCTTTCTATCTTGTTGCTCTATTGGCAGATAGAGAATGCCGACGGTTTCAATACCATCTGGCAATATTTCGGGTGGTCGAATCAGACGCTCGCGGCCTTTGCGCTGTGGACGGCTACGGTTTATTTAGTGTGCGAGCGTAAGTGCTTTTGGATAAGTCTTATTCCGGCTCTCTTCATGACGGCCGTCTGCACTTCCTACCTCTTTGTCTCGAAACAGATGCTTTATCTGCCCAGAGCCGTGGGGTACTCCATCAGCGGCGTGTGCCTGCTGGCGGCCGTTGTGTGCTTCACTCTGTGGTATCGTAAGGAAAAGAATAGAAATTCGGATAAGCGGAACGCATGAAAAAGATAGGACTTCTTCCCCGTATTCTCATTGCCATCGTGCTCGGCCTCGTCGCGGGTCAGTTACTTCCGATGGGCGGTGTACGGCTGTTCGCAACGTTCAACGGCGTGTTCAGCCAGTTTCTCAACTTCCTGATTCCTCTTATTATTGTCGGTCTGGTGACGCCCGCCATAGGTGAGGTGGGCCGCAGTGCTGGCAAGTTGCTCATCGTTACGGTTCTCATTGCCTACATCGACACGGCTTTGGCTGGTTTTCTGGCTTACGGAGCCGGCTCGGTGCTGTTTTCCGGCATGGTGGAACAGACATTGGCCACGGTGCGGGTGGAGGAATCGTCGGCCGTCCTGCCTTACTTTACGGTTCGTATTCCAGCCATGCTTGACGTGATGTCGGCCCTTGTATTCTCTTTCCTGTTGGGTCTCGGAATTGCCTATGGCCCTGCGCAAAGTGCTTTGAAGAGTGTGGCGCAGGAGTTTCGCGAAGTGGTCGGCAAGACGATAGAGAAGGCCGTTATCCCCTTGCTGCCGCTCTACATCTTCGGCATATTCCTTACGATGGCCGTCACGGGCGAGGCGTACCGCATCGTGCTTGTGTTCGCAAAGATTATTGTGGTTATCTTTGTCCTGCACCTGCTCATCCTGTTTTATGAGTTCTGCATAGCGGGCATTATCGTAAGGAGGAATCCTTTCCGGTTGTTTTGGACGATGGTGCCGGCCTATATGATGGCATTGGGCACCTCGTCGAGTGCCGCCACCATTCCCGTAACGTTGAGGCAGACCCGGGAAAATGGGGTGTCGGAGGGGATTGCCGGTTTCACGATTCCCCTCTGCGCAACGATTCACATGTCGGGTTCGGCCATGAAGATAACGGCCTGCGCATTGACTATCTGTCTGTTGGCCGGTCTGCCGCACGACCCCGTTCTTTTCGTTCATTTCATCATGATGCTGGGTGTCGTCATGGTGGCGGCTCCTGGAGTTCCCGGCGGTTGCATTATGGCCGCCTTGGGCATCCTGAGCAGCATTCTGGGTTTCTCGTCCGAACAGCAGGCACTGATGATAGCCCTGTACATTGCCATGGACTCGTTCGGTACGGCCTGCAATGTGGCGGGTGACGGTGCTATTGCGTTGATAGTCGATAAGTATTATCGAGAAAAGAATTGAAGAACTCAAATACACAAAAAAGGAGGCTGCGGCCTCCTTTTTTGTGTATAACTTAATTGGTGACTGTAATGCGCTCAGGGAGCCACATTGAGGAGTGCCATCGTAGTGGAATTTAGTGAAGTCGCTGTCGTTGCAGTTTTAGATGTTTTGGTGATGCATATGCAAGAGGTAACCAACATTGCCGCACCCAATAAGAAGAGAAACTTTTTCATGTTGTTTATTAAGTTTTGTTGTCTGCAGGCCCGGCAGACGTTACTATTTTTATCGGGAAAAACGGGGCCTGAACGTCTCTCCTTTCTTCTTTCCAAACGTTCCATCTCTTGCTAAGAGAGGGAACAAAAAGACAATGGACAATGAATCAAGGGATTCTATTTCTCACAGGGGCCGTTTTGCTCGACATTTGTACATTTTTTCAGCCGACAGGGATAGTTTCATCGCCCATAATTTCCTATTTTATATTCTTTTATGTATCTTTGCACCACTCATTCCCTCTCTTAGCAAGAGAGGGATTACGATTTCCCGACATTCCATTCATGATATAATAAATAAGGAACGCGCATACGCGTGTGCGGGCGCGCACGTAGGCAGGACGGGCTTCAGTCCATAGCGGGACGGAGCCGAGACAATACTATTGTCGGGCCTCGGTCCCGCTATGGACTGAGGTCCGACGTTAGCCCCCCCCTTGGTGGGGCAGTCCCTAAAATGGGCTACATCGAAATGTGTTATTCCCTCACGTTCCGGATAAACGGCAGGGGGTGGAGCAGGGGCGGGAATCTATCGTTTGATGACAAGGGGCTTGCCGACCGCCTCTCCCTTGCGGTTCGAGATGTCGAGACGGAGCGCGGAGGAGTCGGCTTTCACTTTCACGACGTCTTTGTTGGAATTGACGAGTACGGGGAACTGCGCGCCCTCGAAGCCTTTCTCGTGAAATTCGTGCTGGTGGAGATGGCCGCAGAGCATGATGTCGATGCCGGCCTTGTTCAGAATCGGGAGCCACAGTGCCTTGGAGTGGGCGGGGCCGTGCCACGTGTCACCCACGGGAGGCACGTGGCAGACGACAATGTGGTAGGGAGCCTTTCTGAAATCCTCGCTTGCAACAACCTGTTCAAGCCATTCCGCTTGTTCCGCTCTGTAATCGTCGCCAAAGGCCGTGCCGTAATACTCCATGCAGTTGTCGGGCTTGTCCTCCCCGCCGTCGAGGAAGATGAAATAGACCGGCCCGCGTTGCAGGGCGTAGTAGGGTTTGCCGGTCGGAGTGGGGAAGTAGTTCATGTACTTCTGTGCGAATTTACCTCGGCTCTCGTGATTGCCGCGTACCATGATGAACGGCGTTTCGGAGGCAAACATGTCCACGGCCTTGTTGAGGAAGCCCTCGAACAGTTGGTTCTCGTTGTCCATGAAGCTGACCATGTCACCGTTGAAGAGGACAAAATCGGTCTCGCCTTTCCGGAAACCCGCCATGAGTTCCTCGAACTTCTTGTTGTCGCCGTGTATGTCATTGACCATGAGGAACTCCAACGAATCGTCGGCCGGGCCCGTGGTGGTGAAACGGAGAGCTTCGCGACCGTAGACGTCGGTGGCTGTCGTTCGTCCGTAACCCACGTAGTACGGTTCTTCCACCAGCACCTCCGACGAGAGGATTCTATACCGGTAGGTCGTATTCGGTTGCAGTTTCCGTATGGTTACTTTATGCAGTCGGCCGATGACGGCCCGTCCCATGTCGGCCGCGTAGTACCGCGGATGTGCGGTGGCGTAGAAACTGTCGGAGCCGTCGGGAGCCAGTTCCACCCACGAGAGGGCGTCAGCGTCCGTCCGCCAGATGATGGTGACTTCGCTGTCGGTGACGTTCTGAAGGTAGGGGCCGGAGATAATCTTTATGGCCGATGCCATTCGTGCTGGTGGAGATGGCCGCAGAGCATGATGTCGATGCCGGCCTTGTTCAGAATCGGGAGCCACAGTGCCTTGGAGTGGGCGGGGCCGTGCCACGTGTCACCCACGGGAGGCACGTGGCAGACGACAATGTGGTAGGGAGCCTTTCTGAAATCCTCGCTTGCAACAACCTGTTCAAGCCATTCCGCTTGTTCCGCTCTGTAATCGTCGCCAAAGGCCGTGCCGTAATACTCCATGCAGTTGTCGGGCTTGTCCTCCCCGCCGTCGAGGAAGATGAAATAGACCGGCCCGCGTTGCAGGGCGTAGTAGGGTTTGCCGGTCGGAGTGGGGAAGTAGTTCATGTACTTCTGTGCGAATTTACCTCGGCTCTCGTGATTGCCGCGTACCATGATGAACGGCGTTTCGGAGGCAAACATGTCCACGGCCTTGTTGAGGAAGCCCTCGAACAGTTGGTTCTCGTTGTCCATGAAGCTGACCATGTCACCGTTGAAGAGGACAAAATCGGTCTCGCCTTTCCGGAAACCCGCCATGAGTTCCTCGAACTTCTTGTTGTCGCCGTGTATGTCATTGACCATGAGGAACTCCAACGAATCGTCGGCCGGGCCCGTGGTGGTGAAACGGAGAGCTTCGCGACCGTAGACGTCGGTGGCTGTCGTTCGTCCGTAACCCACGTAGTACGGTTCTTCCACCAGCACCTCCGACGAGAGGATTCTATACCGGTAGGTCGTATTCGGTTGCAGTTTCCGTATGGTTACTTTATGCAGTCGGCCGATGACGGCCCGTCCCATGTCGGCCGCGTAGTACCGCGGATGTGCGGTGGCGTAGAAACTGTCGGAGCCGTCGGGAGCCAGTTCCACCCACGAGAGGGCGTCAGCGTCCGTCCGCCAGATGATGGTGACTTCGCTGTCGGTGACGTTCTGAAGGTAGGGGCCGGAGATAATCTTTATGGCCGATGCCGTATGGAAGCATACGAGGAAAAGAATGAAGGAAAAGAAACTTCTTTGTGTCATAGTAAATAGTATTTTTTAGTTTTGGTATCGACTTCGTGCATACGTTTAATTCTCATCGAGCTTCCTGCGTTCGAAAAATCTTGCTGTGAAACAGATAAACAGCAGTGTCCCTATGCCTTGCATCAGCGCAACGGTTCGAAATGCCGCATCAAATCCGATATATTCGGCCAGCACGCCGCCGGCGAGGATACCAAGCCCCATGCCTAAATCCCAAGAAATCAGAATGGACGAGTTGGCCGTTCCGCGTTGGTCGTGTCGTGCGACTTTGATGAACATATTCAGGAATGCCGGGTACATCTGCCCGTTGCCTAATCCGATAAGCAGGGCCGACAGATAATAACTTAGAGGACTGATGAGAAACGCAAACAGGGAATAGCCCGCAAATGACAGGATGACGCCAACCAGAGCATTGTGCGTCATGCGTCCTTCTCTGAGGCCCTTTGCCCCGAAAAGGCGAGACATGACCAGTCCCGCCGACAACATCATGAAAAAGAGACCGGTACCGTCGGTTATGCCCAGTCGCTCCTTGCCGTAGATGGCGACATAGTTGCTCATCACTCCCCAGCATAGGCTGAAAAAACTGATATTCAGAGCGAGAAGCCATGCCCGACTGAGGAAGAAGTGGTCGAGGCTCAACCGAGGTTTGCCTGTCACCGGCTCCCTGCGGGGCAACTTGACGGATGTGGAACAGAGAAATCCGGCGAACGCGAGCAGGAGCGAGAGCCAGAACAGCAGGCTGAAGTTCCCGGTAACGTGATAGATGTATATTCCGGTGCTCGGGGCTATTGCCATGGCAACATTGTTGCTGAGACCGTAGTAACCGATACCCTCGTTGCGACGGCGTGAAGGGAGTACGTCGATGGCCACGGTACTGTTTACCACAGTCGTTGCGCCAAACGGTATGCCGTGTAGGGTTCTGACAATAGCGAACATGAGCAGCGTGCCGGCTCCGACATATCCGGTGAAGCAGATGAAGAACAGAAAGAAACATACCATCAGGACTGTCTTTCTGTCAAAGGTATCGACAATGAAACCGCTGAACGGGCGGACAATCAGCGTGGCTACGACATAACCGGAAAGAACAATGCCTATCGTGTCTTTATCGGCCCGGAATTGTTCGTCAAGATACAGCGGCAACAGCGGGGTGAGCAGATAGAAAGCAAAGAACATCAGAAAATTGCAGAGCATCACTTTTATGTACTGCCTGTTCCAGAGCGTAGTCGCTTCGTCCGGATGCGTTTTGATGGTTTGTCCGTCCATGTTTATGCTGATATAGGGATAACTGTATGTTTGATGCCTTTCTTTTTATCTATTGTTCAATACCGCACCGGGGTTACACCTTAATCTCTGCGTAGTGGGGGACTTCGCGCAGAAACTCATACTGCCCCCGTTCGTAGTCGATGCGGCAGCAGTAATGCTGCAATCCGTTGGAAACGATGAGGTAGGGGACACGCAACACGATGTTGTAGCGCGAAATCTGGTCGAATACGCGCTGGGAGATGGAGATGTGCGGCGCTTTGTATTCGATAATCATGTGCGGCCGGGCGTGGGCATCGTAGAGCACCGTGTCGCAACGCTTGGTCGTGGAGTTCAGCGAGAGCGAAATCTCGTTGGCCAGCAGTGCGCCGGGGTAGCCCTTCTGTTCTATCAGGAAATGTACAAAGTGCTGCCGGACCCACTCTTCGGGAGTCACCCTGATGTGGCGGCGGCGCAGTATGTCGAATACGTAGGTGTGCCCGTCGCGCTGCGACAGTTTTAGGTCGGCCGGGGGCAGATTTAGTGCTATCATGACGACAAAATTAAAAATTAAAACTCAGAAAGTAAAAATTATTTCGTACATTTGTGACCTATTAAGTCAATAAGGCATGAAAACAAAAGAGGAGATCGTGCAGAATTGGTTGCCCCGCTATACGAACCGGTCGCTTGAGGACTTTGGGGAGTATATCCTGCTGACCAATTTCAACAACTACGTAGACATCTTCTGCGAACGCTATGGCATTGCGCTCCCCGACCACAAGTCGAATATGCGCACGGCCACGGCAGAGGGCATCACCATCATCAACTTTGGTATGGGCTCTCCGAATGCAGCCATCATCATGGATTTGCTTTCCGGCATCAATCCCAAGGCTTGCCTGTTTCTGGGCAAGTGTGGCGGCATTTCGGCGAAGACGAAGAAAGGCGATCTCATTCTGCCCATTGCCGGCATACGCGGTGAGGGGACGAGTAACGATTACTTCCCGCCCGAAGTGCCGGCCCTGCCTGCATTCATGATGCAGCGTGCCGTGTCTTCCGCCATCCGCGACCTCGGCCATGATTACTGGACGGGGACGGTCTACACCACCAACCGCCGGGTCTGGGAACACGACGATGAGTTCAAGGCTTATCTTCGGAAAACCCGTGCCATGGCTGTCGATATGGAGACAGCAACGCTTTTTATCTGTGGGTTTGCCAATCGCATTCCCACGGGCGCGCTGCTTCTCGTTTCCGATAACCCGATGACGCCCGAGGGCGTGAAAACGACGGAGAGCGACAATTTGGTGACTGCCAACTTCGTCCGCGACCATGTGGAAATCGGTATCGAGGCCCTGGAGATGATTAAGCAAGAGAAGAAGACGGTGCGCCATCTGAAATTCGATTATTGACCGACGTAGAGTGACGTAGGAAGAGATAACGGAATCTCGGAACTGACGGATTGACGAATAAACACGAGTCTGAAAATGGCAAAAACGGAAGCGGGCCCGACATACATGGACATTGTGAAGGATGTACGGGCGGGAAAGTTTGCTCCTGTCTATCTTCTGATGGGCGAGGAGGACTACTATATAGATAAACTCAGCCAGTACATCCTCGAACAGTCTTTGAAGCCGGAAGAGCGCGACTTTAATTATGATTTGCTCTACGGTGCCGAGACACGCGCGAACGACATTATCTCCATCGCCCGCCAGTTTCCCATGATGGCAGACCGCCGTGTGGTGATGGTGCGCGAGTTTCAGGCACTGTCGGACAAGAACACTTTGCTGGCTTACGTCAAGAGTCCCACTCCCACTACAATTCTCGTTCTCTGCCACAAGCACGGAAAGCTCGACGGCCGACGGTCGATAGGAGCGGAAATCCGCAAGCAGGGCGTAGCCTTTGACTCCAGACGACTGTATGATCGGGAACTTCCGGCTTTCGTCACGTCCTATATGCAGCGCCAGCAGAAAACCATTGAGCCGGCTGCTGTGGAAATGCTCTGCGACCATGTCGGCAGTGACCTTGGCCGATTGGCGGCGGAAATGGATAAACTCCTGATGGCTTTGCCTCAGGGAGAGACCCGGGTGGGGGCGGCTCTCGTGGAAGAGCTTACGGGCGTGAGCAAGGACTTCAACAACTTCGAACTCCAAAGTGCACTTGCTCTGCGCGACGTTTATAAGGCTAATCGGATAGTAAAATATTTTGACAGTAATCCACGTTCTTTCGCTCTTCCTGCAACGTTGTCCTCACTGTTCAATCTTTTCTCGGATGCGTTGTTGGCCTACTTCGCTCCCTCGCAGACCGATGACGGAATAGCCCAGTACTTGGGGCGCTCCACGTGGGTGGCGCGGCAGGCAGTGATTCCGGTACGGCGAAATTACTCCGGGGAGAAACTCATGAATATAATAAGTGAAATACGCCGAATTGACGGCAAGTTGAAGGGAGTAGGAGGCTGTAAAACGTTGCCGGGTGACCTCCTGAAAGAGCTTATATTTTTCATTCTTCACTAATTCGTTTCTATTTGCCTCGTTCCCGCGAGGCAATTTTTTTCATATATATTGCTAAGAACAAAGGGCTTGCCGTCGGTTCTCGCTTGCTGAGAATGGCGTAGATTTTTTCATCCGTCTATTTGTTCGGAATTTCCGCAAGGATTCAATTCTTGTCCATAATCAGCGCCTTTGAATTTGGATTTATAATTCTTAATTTCGCAAAGTTCAAAACACTAAATTGATATTCTTTATAGAATAAAATCTAATTTAGAATATTAAAATCAAAATCGTTTCTCTATACATGATTATTTACGGTTGTAAATATAGATTCAGTAATAGTCATTCTTGTGTTTATAAATCTGAATGAATATTCATCTTAAAATACCTCCTATTTATAATTGTATTGAAACCAGTGATTTATATATCCACTATATGAGCTTTTATATAGATTTTAGGCTATCTGTTAAGGCTTTTGTATTCATTTTTATCGAAAAATGACCTTCGTATGGCTATATAAGGCGCAATACCAGCCTATTGAATCGATTTTATTCAATTGCGCTCTATAAATGGATTTATAGGATGAATAGATGTAGAGTTTGCTTTATTGCCTTAATCAATAATTCTCAATTCTGAATCGTAAATTAGAAGCATAAACAGGAATCTCTACGGCATTGATTTAATTATTGAGTTGTAAATTTGGCTAATTAAACCGAAATTTATAACTTTGTATCGAATTAAAAAGCTAAAATCGAGGGATAACCCGCTCCCCGAGTCCATAGACATGAAAGATCGCATCCTCAAAATCATGAAGCAGGAGAATCTGAACCAAAAAGATTTTGCTGCGACAACAGGAATCAGTCCTGCTACTTTGTCAAGTATTTTTAACGGACGCACCAGTCCGACACTCAATCACGCCGAAGCGTTGCATCGGAGGTTTCCGCAGCTCAGTATGTCGTGGCTTATGTTTGGAGAGGGAGACATGTACGTGCCGGATGCCGCCGGTGAGAAGAAACGGGCAAGCGTGGACGCGGCGGACAGCGGCGATTTGTTTGGCGGTGCCTTTGGCAATGAAGCGTCCTCTGCTTCCGTTTCCGATTCTCCTACCCGACAGCTCGATGCGGAAGAGGCTCCTCGGCACACTCACGTGGTTCGGGAGGTAGTAAAATATATTGACAAACCTAAGCGGAAGATAACAGAGGTTCGTATATTCTTCGACGACGGAACATTTGAGACTTTCTTGGGCCCCGGTCATTGATTGGGTCTACTTTTGCCCCCTGCCGTCCTGCTTCTTTTTGTTGCGTTTTCTTAGCGTTGCTCCGCCATTCTCTCGATGGCGCATTTTGGTCGCCCCGTCGTCGGGCGGCGATCCCGCTATTGTCCGACCTCGGTCTCGCTATTGACGGGCCCTTGTCCCGCTATTGTCGCGTCGGTGGTCTCCTATGCACGTGTGTACGTGCGCGTCCTTTCTCTTTTTAACGAGGTGTAGACCTACAGACGTACTGTTGCGGAAGTAATCCGCAATCCGTATAAAAATAATGAGCATGCATCGACTGACGCATGCTCATTATTTTTGTACAAACAACTTTCAGTTTAAGGGAGCCTTCGTTAGCTGTTATTTAGTCGTAATTTTGAATACTAACGAGGTGGCGAAGTCCAGATTGTTGGGGCACGAGATGACGAGTCCGTCGGGAGACTGATGCCATTTCACTTTGCCGTTATATCCCAGCAGCGACAAACGTTTCACTTTCGCTTTCCCTTTGGCAAGGCTGCGGATGGTCAGTTGGCTGCCTGCCTCAGGCACGGCTAAGGTGAAGGCATAAAGGCTGCCGTCCTTGCCTACGGTGAAGCGGATGTCCTGAGGCGAGAAGCGGAAGTCTGCATGATGTTTGCCAAGTCCGCCGCCGGGCAGCTTCTTCAGTTTGCCGTCCACCATCTGCCCCTCGCCAAGGGTATGCCATGCCTTGCTGCCATAGACCGCCTCGCCGTTCACCTGCATCCAGCGGCCCACCTCCTCAAGCATTGCGATGCACTCCGGCTCGATGCTGCCGTCCGGACGCATGGGGATGTTGAGTGCGGCATTGCCGTCGCGACAGATGGCCTCGATGATGAAGCGAATCATGGAACCGGCGTCGTAAGTGAAGCCGGGAGCGTAGAACCAGTCGCCGACGGGAGCCTCGCGAATCCAGGGTTGCGAGGCGTTTATGGTGTCGGGGAAGTCGAATTCGGCCGTGTTCACCGCCCCGTTCGTGGGACGGCGGAACTTGATGATGCTGAAGACATCCACCTTGCCGCGTTTCTTCAGCATACGGTTGTAGTAGTCGGCCATGACGGTCTGCATGGCGTTGCACTTATAGCCCGTACCCGTTCCGTCACCCGTGAAAGGGCCCTGCACGGTGCCGTCGGTATAGATGAAGTCCGGGTCGTAGTGAGCGCAGACGTCCATCATGCGCAGTACCCACTGCGTGGCATACCACTTGCAGTAATCCAGATGGCGGCTGAAGATGCCGGCTTTTGGAGGCGACCAAGGGGAATGCGCATTCTTGTCCACGGTCTCATACTCCCGCAGGTCGATGCCGTAGAGCAGACGCGGGTCGTAGCCCTGCCACCACTTTCCCTTGCCGTCCTCGAGCGTAAGATGCCCGTCGTAGGGCACGTCCGCCTTTTCACCTTTCGAGTCGGAGCTGAAAGCCGTCTGCCACCACCACCACGTATATTCATGGTGGAAAGTGACGCCGTAGCGCATGCCATACTTATGGCAGGCATCCGCCCATTCGCGCAGGATGTCGCGCTTCGGGCCGATGTTCACCGAGTTCCAGGGGTGATACTGCGAGTTCCAAAGGTCATAGTTGTCGTGGTGCACTCCCTGAATCATCAGGAATCGTGCGCCAGCCTTCTGGTAAAGCTGCGTCAGTGCCTCCGGGTCGAGCTTTGTGGGATTCCAGTCGCGCAAAACTTCCTTGTAGCCAACTTCCGACGGATGGCCGTAGCGGCGCAGGTGGTTGTGGTAGGCGTGGTGATTTTCCCGCTCCTTATACAGATTGCGGGCATACCAGTCGCCGCTCTCGCCCGCTGCCTGCGGGCCGAAGTGTACCCAGATGCCGAACTTCGCGTCCCGCAGCCACTCGGGCGTACCGGGATAGTTCTGTTCGATGCTCGCCCAACTGGCCTTGTAGGGGCCGTCGGTGATGGGGATGTCGAGCTGCACTTCTGCAAACTTGTTGCTGTCGCCCATCTTCACGGAGCCCACCGGCAACGGTGCCGGAATCTCCGGGAAAGGCGGTAACTCAGGCATCGCACCTTCTTTCAATGTCTGTTGCGCATGAGTGCCGGAACCCATCATGCAGGCAAGAACTGTCGTAAATAGTATTCGTTTCATTGTCATTTAGTGGATTGAGGTTATCTAAATAAAGTTTTCTTTCCATTGAGTATATACACGCCGCAGGTCTTTGGACGTGACTGCTGCCGGCGGCCTTGCAAGTCGTAGACCGTTTTGTGGTGCGCAGACGGGTCTTGCGCTGCTGCCGGCATGCTGATGCTTGTTTCTTCGTCAGCAATGAAGGTGCCGCAGACAACTCCGCGGCCTACGGTGCTCATATAGACGCGTCCGTACTCGTTCATGTCGCCAGATACAATCTGCGCATTGCCGGGGCCGCCGAACTGATGCAGGTCATCGTTGATACGTTCCCATTTGGCCCCCATATCGTTACTGCGATAGAGGCCGAGGCGCTGCGCTGCGTTCTTCCGTCCCCAGATGTAGAGTGAGGGATAGCCGTCCGCCTCTTTGGCTTTGCCTGCCCCGATACATGTACACGAACTCATGGCTATGTTCTTCACGGTGGGGGAACCGGTGTCGCATCCCGTGAGATGGGTCACGCCACCGCTGCCACGGGGCAGCCATACGTCGCCCGTCCTGCCGTCGATTACACACATGCGCCCGGTAACCCCTGTCACCGTGCGGGTCTTGGTGGTGAATGTGTCGCTTTCCGGGTCGTAGATGTGTATGTAGAACGTACTGCCGTTCATGCCATAAAACACATTATTGTTCACGGGGTCGGCAAAGATATTTGTTCCGGACGGCGAGGCCGTGAGTTCTTTCCATGTAGCTCCCTTGTCGAGCGAGTAATAGGGCCTGTTGTCTGAAGGGCGGGCTATGAGCATGGTACCCTCTGCTGATACGGCACAACTGGAGATTCCTTTGTCGCTCACGGGCTTGTTCTTTTTCACCCACGATGTACCGCCGTTCAGGCTCAGGTACAGCTCACCCGCACCGCGTAACATCACTTTCACATTGCGGGCGGCAATGGCAAAGGCACCGGTGGAACCCATCGACGGCGTAAAGCGTTTATTGTATTGGGTAACGTCGGCATACAGGCAACCGTCGTAATCGCCGATGGTGACGGCCAACGGAGCACCGGTCACGCTAACGATGTTCAGAGGTACGGTTTCTTCCAGTCCCGTGACGCACATCCGGAAGCGTGGTTTCGCGGCCCAGAGATTGGTTGTGCCGACGATGCCGTTACCGGAGGTGAACCATGCGCGATTGCTGTCGAACGGATCCAACTGGGCACTGCCGCACCAGTGTAGCTGACAACCTGATGCAAGCCATTTGATGCGGCTCTCGCTGTAAGTGCTTCGTCCGCTTTCCATCAGGTTCGTCCATGTTTTTCCGCCGTTCTTTGAAATCCATATTTGGTCGCCCCATGTGGTGTCGCCACCGGTCCAGTACTGTCCCCACCATAAGCCCATTGATACGGTCATCAGGCAATCCGGATTGTCGTAAGCCACCGATATGTCGCCAAACGATACTTTTTGCGGCGAAATGTCAGTCCATGTGTCTGTGGCAAGGTCGAGCTTCATCAGTGCTCCTGCTCCGCCCGTACCGGGGCCTTCACTGTCGCTGTAGGCCACGTAGAGTGTCTTGCCGTCGGGGGCCAGTCGGCAGCGATGGGGCATATAGTCCGTGCGCGCACCCTCTATGACACTCCATGTCGTGCCTCCGTCGGCAGACCGGAACAGGTTGTCACCGCCCTTATAGAGCATGCCTGCAACGACGGTGGCACTGTCTATGAACTGCACGAATGACATCTTACGGTCGTTCACAAACGTCGTAGCTGCCATACGCCGCCACGTCTTGCCGCTGTTCTCGGACTTCCACAATCCACGGGTGCGCGAACCGCACAACAGCAACTGCCCGCCTGCGGGACATACCGCCAGTCGCTCACCGCTTTGCCGTCCGTAGTCATTGCCGTGAGCCGGGAACAGACTGGTTACGATGGATAATTGTGTGAAGGTCTCACCATAGTCCTCCGAATACAGCATGGCCGTCAGTCCGTTATTCCAGTAAGACGTTCCGCAATACATATACACCTTGTTCGGCGATGAGGGGTCGATGGCAAGGCTTTCCACTCCCATCAGTCCCGCCTTGTCGGCACCGAGGAAGTCGGTGATAGGTTGCCACGCTTCCTGTCCGGCATCCCACCGGTAGGCACCGCCCACGTCGGTACGCGCATACACTACGCCCGGTTCCTGTGGGCAAGTAATGATTCCTGAGACGAAGCCCGCTCCGCCAAACGGAAGCGAATTCCATTCATAATGTCCCGTCTGGGCGTAAACTGTTGTAGCAGATAATGCAGTCATTGCCGCTATGAACAGATTTCCGATGTACTTACCGGCATTCTTCATCATACATTTCTGTGTTTCTTGTGAATACTTATTTTATGGTTATACGCGGTTATTTTTAACTCGTTCCTAACTTTTCGCGTATAAAGGTAGCACTAAAATTCGAGAACGCATAGGATAAGTATATCTTTTTTCGGACAAAAAATGACAGAGTCGGAATGTATTTTCCGTTCATCGGTCGGCGGACGAACATTCATCGACGACGGCTGCACGTTCATCGACGATGAATGTGTGTTCATCGGCCGATGAATGGAGAATGTCTTGCGGAGGTGACAAAAAGGGGATATGAACCTGCCGGCGCAGCCGGGGCAGGTTTGTCAATTAAGTTCCAGAGCGAACTCTTCGTGTAGTTTGGCAAAGTTGGGATTTTCCCGTAACAACTGTTGAAATTGCTCGGCCTTGTTGTACGACTTTACGGCAATTTCGACTTCGATGACGCGCACTTTCATGCTCACCCGGCTGCCGTTCAGTTGCCGGCTGAAGTAGTCTTCGATGCTCTTCTGCATCTTCAGCAACTGCTTCTCGATGAGCGGATTGTTCACCGTGACGACAAATTCCTCCGGAGAAATCAGTTCGGGCGTGGTGCCTCGCATGCGCTGCGCCGTGGCCACCTCGGACTGAGGCAGGCTGTTGGCATATTGCTGCCAGAAGAGGATGAGGTTGTCGGTGTCGAGGTGCCCCGCCTTTGCGGAAGAGGACGTTTGCGCCGGAGAGGGCTGCTGTGTCGTCGGGGCGGTCTGCGGCTGTGACGAGGCAGGCCGGATGTTGCGTATGCTGATGCTGTTGAGGCTTATCGCAATCGTGTCTTTCGGCTTTGCGGCCGGCTGTGAGACGGAGGGAATTTTCTTTTCGGGTATGGACGGCGTGCGCTGTGCGGCAGCCGCACCTCCCGCCGCAGGACTGTCAGCACTGGTGCGCTGAGCAGTTGCAACCGTCTCCGCCCTTGGCGCAGTCAGTTGCTTGAACAGGGGTTTAAGAATCTTCGCGGGGCGGCGCCCCGCACCATCTCCATCGTCGTCGGCGCTTTGGGCGGCCTGTATGAGACAGATTTCCACCTGCAGACGCTTGTTGCGGCTCTGCCGGTAGCCCAGGTCGCAGTCGTTGCAGAGCCTGATGGTGCGATAGAGAAACTGCGGCCGGCAGCGCAGGGCCTGTTCGTGGTAGCGTTGCCGCTGCGTTTCTCCCACTTCGAGCAGAGGCAGTGTCTTGGCATCGCGGCTGACAAGCAGGTTGCGCAGGTGCGAGGCCAGTCCGGCGATGAAATTGCCGCCGTCGAAACCTTTCTCCACCACTTCGTTGAACAACAGCAACGAGGCTTCCACCTCTTTGTTCAGCAGGTGGTCTACGAGACGGAAGTAGTATTCCGAATCCAGAATGTTGAGGTTCTCGAGCGTGCTCTGGTAGGTGATGTTGCCCTGCGTGAACGAAACCATCTGGTCGAAGATGCTGAGTGCGTCGCGCATGCCGCCGTCGGCTTTTCGGGCTATCAGGCTCAGGGCTTCCTCCTCGACGTTGTAGCCCTCTTTCTGAGCCACAGACTTGAGGTGGTCGATGGTATTCTGTATGGTAATGCGCGCGAAGTCGTAGACCTGGCAGCGGCTGAGAATCGTGGGGAGTATCTTGTGCTTTTCGGTGGTGGCGAGGATGAAGATGACGTACTTGGGCGGCTCCTCCAGCGTCTTCAGGAAGGCGTTGAAAGCCTGCTGCGACAGCATGTGCACCTCGTCGATGATGAATACCTTGTATCGGCCCACCTGCGGCGGAATGCGCACCTGGTCGATGAGTTCGCGGATGTCGTCCACGGAGTTGTTGGATGCGGCATCCAGTTCGTGGATGTTCATCGAACGTCCCTCCTCGAAAGCCCGGCACGACTCACACTCGCAGCACGGCTGTCCGTCGGCTCCGAGGTTCATGCAGTTGATGGTCTTTGCGAAAATACGTGCGCAAGTGGTTTTTCCCACTCCGCGCGGCCCGCAGAACAGGTAGGCGTGGGCCAGTTTCCCCGTTCGTATGGCGTTGAGCAGTGTCGTAGTCAGTGCCCGCTGTCCCACAACCATGTCGAAGGTGGCGGGCCTGTATTTACGGGCAGATACGATGTATTGTTCCATGACGAAAAGTTAATATTTCTTATTTCTTTGCAAAAGTACGAATAAATTCTCAATTCCCAATTCTTAATTCTCAATTTATTTGTATCTTTGTCCGGTAAACCAAGAAGCAAAAAGTAAGACCATGAGCAGTATCTATACCGTACTGGGATTTCTGCGCCGCCATAAGTATTCTGTCGTGGTGGCATTCTTCCTCGTTGTCGTGGGAATGGTGGACGAGAACAGTCTGTGGGAGCGTTACAAGTGCCGGCAGGAAATTGCCCGGCTGAAGTCGGAAATGCGAGAGTTCCGGAACCGCTATGAGGAGGACAGCCGGAAACTGGAGGAGCTGGAAAGCAACCCCGAAGCCGTGGTGCGCGTGGCGCGTGAGCAGTATCTGATGAAGTACCCCGATGAGGATGTCTACGTGTTTGTGGACGAGGCTCCGGAGAAGTCGGACGGAACGCCGGAAGATGAGGAAACTGTCTGATTTGCAGAATCTACTGTTCCGCCTGGGGGCCTTGCTGATGCTCGCGGGGGCGGTGTTGCACCTGTTCTATGAGGTGCCGGCCACGGTCGTTTTTCTGTCGGGAGTGCTGTTGTTTGCGTCTATGCAGTTACAGATGGTGTATGAGGGCCGGAACTTCATCGTTGCCCGTCTGCGCCGTCAGCAGTTGTTCGGCGCGTCCATGCTGGTGCTGTCGGGCGCGGCCATGACGTCGCAACTCTTCGGCTACAATGCCACACAGCACAATGAGTGGGTCATCTGTCTGCTCGTCGGCGCCCTTGTGGAGCTGTACACGACGTTGCGTATATCAATGGAACTGGAAAAGGAGAAAAAATGAAAAAGAATATCCGGACGTTACTTTTACTTTTGGCCTCTTCGTTCGTGTGGGCGGCTTGTGCGGACCAGTACATGGTGGATGGCTCCACCACCGTACACGGCATGGAGGGGAAAATGCTTTATCTGAAAGTCTACGAGAACAAGGATTTGAAGAATCTGGATTCGTGCTACGTCACGCATGGAAAGTTCGTGTTCAAGGGGAGCCTCGATACCACGATGATGGCCAACCTCTTTCTCGGCGAGCAAAGCCTGATGCCGGTTGTCATAGAGGGTGGCGACATCGTGCTCAAGATAGACGATGTGTCCCAGATGGTGTCGGGCAGTCCGCTGAACGATTCTCTGTACAGCTTCATTCAGCGCAAGACGCAACTCGACAATCAACTGGCCGAGCTTCCCCGCAAGGAAGGACGCATGGTGATGGACGGCATGGACCACGACGAAGTGCTGGCACGGTTGAGAGCGGAGGCGCGGCAGTTGAACTTCCAGAGCGACCAATTAGTGACGGGCTTCATCAAACGCAACTACACGAACGTGCTTGGCCCGGGCGTTTTCATGATTATGACCTCGGAGTATGCCTATCCCATACAGACCCCGCAGATAGAGGAACTGGTGCTCGGGGCACCGTCGTACTTTCTCAACCATCCGTATGTAAAGGAATATCTGAGGGTGGCGAACGAGAATATGGAAAAGCTGCAACAGCAGTAAAGGACTGTAAGCACTGTTATCGCAAAGAGATTTCATGGACGAGAAAGCACAGATAGAACAGCTCCGGAACGAACTGCATAAGCACAACTATCAATACTATGTGCTTAATCAGCCTCAGATTTCCGACCTTGAGTTCGACAGAAAGATGCGCCTGTTGCAGGACTTGGAGCAGGCCCATCCCGAATGGTACGACCCCAACAGTCCCACGCAACGCGTCGGCAGCGATCTGAACCACGAGTTCCGGCAGGTGGTGCACAAGCGCCCCATGCTTTCGCTGGCCAATACATACAGTAAGGAGGAAGTGGGCGAATTTTACCGGCGCGTGGAGGAGGGGTTGCAGGGACAACCTTTCCGGATATGCTGCGAAATGAAGTTCGACGGCCTCAGTATATCGTTGCACTACGAACACGGCCGCTTGGTGCGCGCCGTAACCCGGGGCGACGGTACGCAGGGCGACGACGTGACGGACAACGTCCGCACCATTCGTTCCATACCCCTCATTCTGCCCGAGGGACTCGATTATCCCGAGGAGTTTGAAATCCGTGGCGAGATTCTGATGCCCTGGGAGAGTTTCGAGGCCCTGAACCGCGAGCGTGAGGCGGCCGAGGAAGCCCTCTTTGCCAATCCCCGCAATGCGGCCAGCGGAACGCTCAAGAGCAAGAACTCGGCCGTGGTCGCGCAGCGCAAACTGGATGCCTATCTCTACTATCTGCTGGACGACAACAATCCGGGAGAAAGCCATTATGAGAATCTGCAGAAAGCCGGTCGCTGGGGCTTCAAGACCGGTTCGCAGGTGCGTCTTGCCGACACGTTGCAGCAGGTTTTCGACTACATCGACTACTGGGACGTGGAGCGTCGGAACCTGCCCGTGGCCACGGACGGCATTGTGCTGAAAGTCGATTCGCTGGCGCAGCAGCGCAGTCTGGGCATGACTGCCAAGAGTCCCCGTTGGGCCATTGCCTACAAGTTCATGGCCGAGAAGCAGACAACGGTGCTTCGGGAAGTGAGTTTTCAGGTGGGGCGCACGGGTGCCATTACGCCGGTGGCGAATATGGACCCCGTACAGCTCTCCGGAACCGTGGTGCGGCGGGCTACGCTCAACAATGAGGACTTTATCCGTAACCTCGACCTGCACATCGGCGACCATGTCTTTGTGGAAAAGGGAGGAGAGATTATCCCCAAAATCGTGGATGTGGACGTGGAGGCCCGCGACGGGAATCTGGGCCCCCGGGTGGAGTTCATTACCCGTTGTCCGGAGTGCGGCACCCCGCTTGTCCGCTATGAGGGAGAGGCGGCCCACTACTGCCCGAACGAGATTTCCTGTCCGCCGCAACTGAAGGGACGCATCGAGCACTTCATCAGCCGGAAGGCCATGAACATAGATTCGTTGGGGCCGGAGACCATAGCCGAATACTATCGGAGAGGGATTGTGCGCGACATCGCCGACCTTTACGAGATACGCCGCGACCAGATAAGCGGGGCGCACGGACAGAAAGACAAGAGTGCCAGCAAGATATTGCAAGGCATACAGGAAAGTACGAACGTCCCCTTTGAGCGTGTGTTGTACGCTTTGGGCATCCGTTTTGTCGGGGAGATTGCGGCCAAGTCGCTGGCGCGGAATTTCAAGTCTATGGAGCGGCTGTCTCAGGCTTCGCTGGAGGAACTGTTGCAGGTGAACGGCATCGGAGCGACCATCGCACAAAGCGTGCTTGCGTGGTTCCGGAATCCGCAGAACCAGTGGCTTGTGGAACGTCTGCGCTCCTACGGGCTGCAGATGGAGCTTTCCGAGGAGGAACTTTCCGGACACACCGAACGTCTGGCAGGGCAGAGCGTTGTCATCAGCGGTGTCTTCTCCCGACATAGCCGCGATGAGTATAAAGCCCTGATAGAGAAGCATGGCGGACGGAATATCGGTTCTATCTCGGCCAAGACGGGCTTCGTGCTGGCCGGTGAGAACATGGGCCCCGCGAAATTAGAGAAAGCCCGGAAACTGGGCATCCGCATAGTGACCGAGGATGAGTTCCTTGGAATGATAGAATGAGAATTTAGATAACTGAACAAAAACAAGCATATCATGGCTGATTCTTCACTTTTTACGACCAATCTTTCTTGCTCTGCAAACGGGAAACCGCTTTCTCCTTTCGCCGGACTGGGCATCGCTCTGGTGACCCCTTTCAAGGCGGATGGTAGTGTGGACTATGAGGCGCTGACGCGACTTGTTGATTACCAACTGAAAGCCGGTGTGGATTTTCTTTGCATTCTGGGTACGACGGCCGAAACGCCCTGTCTCTCTCCCGACGAGAAAAAGTGCATCAAGGAGCATATTGTAAAGCAGGTGAAGGGCCGGCTGCCCTTGCTCATGGGTTGCGGTGGTAATTGTACGGCCGCAGTGACGGAGGAAATCAGAAAGACGGACTGGACGGGCATCGACGGCATTCTGTCCGTTTGCCCGATGTACAACAAACCCACGCAGGAGGGTCTGTATCAGCATTATCGTGCCATAGCCGAGGCTAGTCCACTGCCGGTGGTGCTTTACAATGTGCCGGGCCGCACGGGAGTGAATATGATGGCGGAGACGACCCTCCGTCTGGCTCATGACTGCCCCCGCATCGTTGCCATAAAGGAGGCTTCCGGCATGATGGATCAGATTAAGGTCATTTTGGAGAAGAAGCCCGAGGGCTTTTCCGTAATTTCCGGCGATGACAGCCTCACGCTCTCCATCATGCAGCGGGGTGGGGTAGGAATCATCAGTGTCGTGGGAAATGCCATTCCGGGTGAGTTTGCCCGGATGGTACACCTGATGCAAGAGGGCCGGCTGGCCGAAGCGACAATCATCAACGACCGGTTGTATGAACTGTACAGTTTGATGTTCATCGAGGGTAACCCGGCGGGCGTGAAGTCGGCACTGGCAACCTTGGGACTGGCGGAGAACAACCTCCGGTTGCCTCTTGTGCCCGTTGGCCAACGAACGCACCAGCGCATCGCAGCGGTGCTGTGTTCTTTCTAAAAGAAGTATGATTTGTCTATTTTGAGAAGAAAGAGTATATTTAATTTTTTAATTGTAGCCAAAACGAACAATGGAAAGATTAGGTAGGCAAATTGAAACAATTGATGAATTAAAAGCAAATTTAGAACAGGTAGAAAGATATTTGCATGATTCTGACGATGCTGCGGTACATGAGATTTTGAAATTGATAGGTAATGGAACTAATTTTGTGGCATACCAGCTAGGAGACTCTAATGAGTTTCACTTTGCCCCAAGTCGTTTTATCGGATACTTAAACAATTCTTTGAAGGTACATCTTGTATCTAATAATAAAGATGGACGTGAAACATCTCCTCGGATAGATAAAATATTGCATAAAACGCGGGAGTATGATGATGAACTCGAAGAACTGTATTTGGACTTTTGCGCAAAAATAGGAGCAAAACCCAAAGAAATGAGAAATACTCAAAGAAAATATTGGCGATTAAAGGATGTCAAAATAGAGCTATTCGAAGGTGGAGTAAAGCAAGTCTCTATAAATAGATACGAGCGTAATCCCGAAGCACGCAAGCGTTGTATAAAGAAATTTGGAACCAAATGTTATGTCTGCGGCATGAATTTTAGAGACGTTTATGGTGAAATAGGTGAAGGATTTATTCATGTTCATCATATCATTTCGTTATTTAAACAGAAAAAGTTGCATGTTATTGATGAAGCTAATTTAATACCTGTCTGTCCTAATTGTCATGCAATGTTACATAGGGGAAATGTTTCGGTAGAAGAGTTAAGACAAATTGTAAAACAGAATAAGCGGTAGCTTGAGTTTTGTGTATAAAGAAATAGTATAGTTTCTCTGTATCTTTTATCAATGAAATGCTGAATAAGGCATAGTATTGTTCCCACCACAATAATTTTAAGGAATCGCGCTCGTGCGTGTGCGTGCGCACACGTATAGGAGGACGGGCCTCGGTCCATAGCGGGACGGAGGCTCGACAATAGCAGGATTGGGCCTCGACCATAGCGGAACCGAGACGCGTCGTCGTAGGGATGCTTTTTATTGGACAAACAAAAAGGGGAATCCGATGTCGGATTCCCCCTTTTCATATCGTAATGTTAGTTTATTCCTCGTTGCTCCAGTCTTCCTGTGTCTTGCGGATGTAAGTCTTGTAGCGGAGCTGAGCCATGCGCTGAGCCTCGGCGAAGAGTTCTTCGGCCTCGTTGGGGTAGGCTTTCTTGACCGAAAGGTAGCGAACCTCACCCATGAGGAAGTCGTGGAACTTATCCCACTGGGGCTCTTTCGAGTCAAGCGAGAACGGATTCTTGCCTTCCTCGGCCAGTGCGGGATTGTAGCGCCAGAGGTGCCAGTAACCGCATTCAACGGCTTTCTTCTCCTCGGCCTGGCTCTTACCCATTCCGCCCTTGGCCTTCAAACCGTGGTTGATACAGGGAGCGTAGGCGATAACCACGCTGGGGCCGTGCCATGCTTCAGCCTCGCGGATGGCCTTGAGGCACTGGCTGTGGTCGGCGCCCATGGCAATCTGAGCCACGTAGACGTAACCGTAGGTGGTGGCAATCATGCCGAGGTCTTTCTTGCGGATGCGCTTACCCTGTGCGGCAAACTGAGCGATGGCACCGAGAGGAGTAGCCTTGGAGGCCTGACCGCCCGTGTTGGAGTAAACCTCGGTGTCGAGCACGAGAATGTTCACATCCTCGCCGGTAGCGATAACGTGGTCGAGACCGCCGTAACCGATGTCGTAAGAGGCACCGTCGCCACCGATAATCCACTGCGAGCGTTTCACCAGATAGTGGTCGAGCGTCTGCAATTCCTTGCAGCATGCGCAACCCTGAGCGGCACCGGCAGCAATCATGGGCTTCAGTTCGGCAGCGATGCGCTTCGTCTCCTCGGCATCCTCGCACTTCTCAATCCATTCCGTAGCCAAAGCCTTAAATTCGGCGGGAGCGTTCTCGCTTGCCTCAAGGAGCAGTTTGGCTACGCGTTCCTTCATCTTCTTGTTTCCGAGAGCCATACCGAGACCGAACTCGCAGAAGTCCTCGAACAGAGAGTTGTTGAAAGCAGGGCCCTGTCCCTTCTCGTTCTTGCAGTAGGGAGTAGAGGGGATGGATGCGGAGTAGATGCTGGAGCAACCGGTTGCGTTGGCAATCATCTGACGGTCGCCGAAGAGCTGGCTGATGAGTTTCACATACGGAGTCTCACCGCAGCCGGAGCAGGCACCGCTGAACTCGAACAGAGGTTTGGCGAACTGAGAGTTCTTCACCGACTGCTTGATGTCTACGAGATGCTGCTTCGAGGGCACCTTCACCAGTTCGTCCCAGTCCTTGGCAGCCTTCTTCATGTCGGCGGCATCGGGATTGAAGGGAACCATGGTGAGGGCCTTGCCCAATTTGGGATTGCCGGGGCAGATGTCGGCGCAGTTGCCGCAGCCTAGACAGTCGAGTACGCTCGGCTGAATGATGAAGTGCATGCCTTTCATCGTTGCGGGAGCCTTCATTTCGAGAGTCTCCAGACCCTCGAAGCCGGCCAGTTCCTCGTCGGTGAGGACGAACGGACGGATGGCAGCGTGAGGACAGATGTATGCGCACTGGTTACACTGAATACAGTTCTCTTTAGTCCATACGGGTACGAAAGCCTCCACACCGCGCTTCTCGTAAGCGGCAGTGCCGACCTCCCAGGAACCGTCTACGGTGTTGTGCTTCACGAAGTCGCTGACCTTCAGCAGGTCGCCGGCCTGTGCGTTGATGGGGCGCACCAGTTCCTTAACGAATGCGGGAGCATCGTCCTGCTTCTCTGCATCGTCGGGCAGGTTGGCCCACTCGGGCTTCACGACAAGCTGCTTATATTCGCCGCCACGGTCTACGGCAGCGTAGTTCTTGTTCACAACATCCTCACCCTTCGAGCCGTAAGACTTCACGATGAACTTCTTCATCTGCTCTACCGCCAGTTCAACGGGAATAACGCCGGTGATGCGGAAGAAAGCCGACTGCAGGATGGTGTTCGTGCGGTTGCCGAGACCGATTTCCTGAGCAATCTTTGTGGCATTGATGGTATATACGGTGATGTTGTTCTGAGCGAAGTAGCGCTTAACCTTGTTGGGCATGAACTTCTCCAGTTCCTCGCCTTCGAAGATGGTGTTCAGGAGGAACGTACCGCCTTTCTGCAGACCGCGTGTCACGTCGTACATGTGCAGGTAGGCCTGAACGTGGCAAGCCACGAAGTTAGGCGTGGTTACGAGGTAGGTAGAGCGGATGGGCGTATCGCCGAAGCGCAGGTGAGAGCAGGTGAAACCGCCCGACTTCTTGGAGTCGTAAGAGAAGTAGGCCTGGCAGTATTTGTCGGTGTTGTCACCGATAATCTTCACCGAGTTCTTGTTGGCACCTACGGTACCGTCGGCACCCAAACCGAAGAACTTGGCCTGGAACATACCGTCGCCACCCAGAGCGATTTCCTCGACGGCGGGCAGTGACGTGAAAGTCACGTCGTCCACGATGCCCACGGTGAAGTGGTTCTTGGGTTCGGGCATGGCCAGATTGTTGAACACGGAGATAATCTGCGCCGGTGTGGTGTCGTGTGAGCCCAGACCGTAGCGGCCGCCGACAATGAGGGGACGATTCTCCACGTCGTAGTAGGCAGCCTTGACATCGAGGAACAGAGGTTCGCCGTCGGCTCCGGGCTCCTTTGTGCGGTCGAGAACGGCAATGCGCTTAACCGTAGCGGGCACACTGGCCAACAGGTGCTTCACGCTGAAGGGACGATACAGATGAACACTGATCATACCTACCTTCTGACCCTGGGCATTCAGGTAGTCGATGGCCTCGCGGGCGGCATCGGTGGCCGAGCCCATGAGGATAATCATGCGGTCGGCATCCTCGGCACCGTAGTACGAGAACAGGTGGTATTCGCGACCGGTAATCTTCGATATTTCACCCAGATACTTCTCCACGGCTTCGGGCACGCTGTCGTAGTAGGGGTTGCAGGCCTCGCGGTGGGTGAAGAACGTTTCGGGGTTCTCTGCCGTACCGCGGGTGATGGGGCGTTCGGGCGACATGGCACGGTCGCGGAAACGCTGGATGTATTCGTCTTTCACGAGGGGACGGATGTCTTCCATGTCCATGAGCTCAACCTTGTGGTACTCATGGCTGGTACGGAAGCCGTCGAAGAAATTAACAAAGGGAACGCAGGTCTCCAGAGAAGCCAGGTGGGCAACAGCCGTCAAGTCCATAACCTCCTGAACCGAACCTTCGCACAGCATGGCAAATCCCGTCTGGCGGCAAGCCATCACGTCCTGATGGTCGCCGAAGATGCACAGGGAGTGGCTGGCCAGCGTGCGTGCGCTGACGTCGAACACGCAGGGGATGAGTTCACCGGCAATCTTGTACATGTTGGGAATCATCAGCAACAGACCCTGAGAAGCGGTGAACGTGGTGGTCAGAGCACCGGCCTGCAGTGAACCGTGAACGGCACCGGCGGCACCGGCCTCGGACTGCATTTCCTGCACACTTACCGTCTGGCCCCACAGATTCTTGCGATCGCGGGCTGCCCACTCGTCCACGTGCTCAGCCATGGGCGATGAGGGAGTGATGGGGTAGATGGCAGCTACCTCGGAGAACATGTAGCTCACGTGAGCCGCAGCTTCGTTACCATCACAGGTAATAAATTTCTTTTCTTTAGCCATAATTGTTTTGGTTTAATTATGAAATTGTTTACATATATTACTTTAAGATGGGTACAAAGATAACGAAAATCTTGCGCTTTGCAAAATAGAGTTACCAAAAAGTGATTATTTCGTGGCTTCCCGAAATGTTTTCCCGTGTGGCGGTCGTCCCGTCGTCGGGGACGAGTCCATATATGGACCAAGCCTCGTCCCGCTATGGATTGCACCTCGTCCCGCTATGGACGAGGCTTGGTCGTCCTATGCGCGCGCGCGTAAGGCGATGAACCTCCGTAGACCTATGGTTGTTGCAGCGGGAGCCGGAGGTGTTCCATGGTTTTGCCGGCAAAAGGACGTTGGCCCACACTCCGAAAACCGAGAGCGGTGTAGAGGCGGCGGGCATTGGGATTGCCGAAATCCACGAGCAGGCCAACCGGCTTTCCGAGGGCTGCGCCACGCTTCCTCACAGCTTCAATCAGTTTGGTGCCGATTCCGTTCCGGCGGTACTTGGGCAGCACCATGAGTGAGTCGAGATACAATTCGTCGGGTGATGTCTCGTCGGGGAAATCGGACACTTTCAGTCCCCAGTCGAGAAGACGGTTTGCTTCGCTGATGAACGCCCGGCGCAGGGAGTGGAGAGCCGCGCCGTCGTAGTTCACCACCGCGCCTGCATATTCCCTTCCGGGTGTCACGGCGAGGAGCGTGTTGCGATAGCTGTACTGGGAGTTGTCCATAGCGGCAAGATTCGTGAACACTTGTTCCACAAGAGGAAGGCGTTCCGGGGAACCTGCCATTTCCAGCGTATGCTCTTTCCCTATCGCGCCCAACACGACCTGAGCGATAAACGGCGCATCGTCGGGCGTGGCCGGTATGATGTTGATTTCCATTTGTTTCTGTAAGCTCTCCGAGGGAAGTCCTGAATACGTGTGCATACGTGTACGTGCGTGCGTGTCTCCTTATATTACTTAATGACTATTTTTCTGCCGTTGTGCAGGTAGGCACCGGCGTGCTGCGGCGATGCGATACTCCGTCCTGAGAGGTCGTGCCATGTGTCATTCGCTTTCTTCTTGTCCGTGGCATCACCGTCGATGTCAGCTATGCCGTTGCCGGTGTTTTCGTAGATGTAGGTCAGTGTGATGTCGTCTACCAGAATCTGCGCGGGCGTGTCGCCGGAATTGCGCTTCTGCAAGCCGAAAATCAGGTCGAACGGGGTCGGCTCGTCCGCGACGGTGAAGGTGTACGTGAGCTGCTTGGCACCGGAGGTAAGTTTGCCCAACGTGGTCGCTTTCTTGCCGAGTTTGTACTGCGAAAGATTCTTCATGTTCGACATCTTGCTGTTCCAGAGGAACGATAGCTGGTACTTGCCCACCGGCAGCATGGCCTGCTTCTGCACCTTCAGTACCACCGCCCGACTGGTCCAGTTGGAACGTATGTATAGCTGATTCTCGTAGTCCGGATTGCTGTTTTCGAGAAAGCAATACTGGTCGAGGTTCTCGTAGACCTCTTCCCATCCGGCAATGTCGAACACGTGGAACATATCCATGGAGGTCAGTTTGTTGCCCTGCGGCGTGTTGAAGTCGAGGTTGTCGCCGAGGAAAGCCGATGCGTCGAAGTCGCACTCCTTGGCGGCGGCATACGTGGTGAATAATTGATTCAGGGCCTCGATGGCTTCCTGCTCCCGGTTGTCGTTGTCCATGTATGTGCCGTCGGCATAGGCGGCAGTTTCGTTCGGGACAAGTGCCTGAGTGCCGGTCAGCATGGCCCGGTAGCTCTTGAAGAGACGCAGGGAGGCGTCGGTGGCATCCAACTGTGCGATGAGTTCGTCGCGTGCGGCGGCGTAGTCGGCCTCCGGCGAGACATCGTCGAGGGCCGTGGTGGCTGCGTTCACCTTTTTAATCAGTTCGGCCCACGCCTCGGCACTCATGGTCAGGCGGCTGTAGTCCGTGCCGTCGGAAAGGTTGTAGTCGCGCTCGAAGCGTTCTAGAGCCGCAACGAGCTGTGTGCGGTCGTCTTGCGCGGTTGCGGCCTTGGTACGGGGCGTCTCCGCTGCATTCGCACTTTCCCGGAAAACCGCAGGAATGAAACACAATAGGATGAAAGTATGTCTGATGTTAAGCATAATTCGATGAGAAAAAGGAGGTTAGGAATCGGATTTTCAGAACTGGGCCTGGATGACTTCCTTCACGCCCTCTCCGCGTTTGAAGAGAACGATGAAGGCATTCTCGGACTGCGAGGGGTTGCCGTTGGCGGCCACCGTGTAGTCGTGCACCGTGGAGCCGGAACCGACTGTATTCTTGTAGGTCATGTCGGCGAAGCGATGGTAGTGGCCCGAGAAGTGCTGCACCTTGCCGTCGGCCGATTTGCCGCCGGCCTTTGCCATGATGTCGGCCAAGGGATTTTTCTTGAGGCTGTTGGCTGTGGAGGCGTCGTTGAACGGGAGGCCGGAAGTGCTGCAACCGTAGACTGACGCGTCCTTGGTGGGAATGTAGAGACCCGTGTCGTTCTGGTCGAGCCACCAGCGGTTGCAGTCGGAGCCTGCCAGCCAGGGGTAGTGCTGCATCCATACACTGGCTTCGTCGGCGTGTTCCTCGACAAACGCGTTCAGTGCCGCAATGACACCGTCAGGGGCATAGTAGGTGGCACTGCTGAACAGTCCGGGCTTGGAGTAGAGCTTGTGGAACCAGTAGGTGTGGGCGCAGTAGAAACGCACGTCCTTGAACTTGAACGTGAAGGGTTTCGACTGGAAATAGCTGCTCTTGGACGTGTCGGTGATGTACTCGATGTTCTCGTCGAATACGCCCTGACTGTTCCAGTAGTCGTTGTTCCGGGTGATGGCCGACAGGGTCTCCGCGTCGGCATTGGAGCCGCTCAATGTGACTCCCTTGTCCGGATTGCTGCCACCCCAGTAGTCCGGGGACAGGTCGTGATTGCCGGCAATGAAGATGAACGGTATGCCTGCCTGCTTCGCCACTTCGGCTGTGGCGTTGAGGAAATTCTCATGCTTGCCGGAACTTCCGTTGTCCCCCTTGTCCTGGTCGATGTCGCCAAGGCAGAAAATGAGGTCGGCTTTCGGAACAATGTGGGTAGCACCGGGAGTGGTGAACGTCACTTTTCGTTCTCCGTCGCGGCCCATTGCCGCAATGTTGTTGATGATGGCCGTTAGCTCCTCGGTACTTGTCCCGTCGTGCCCGCTGCCTTGGTTGGTGTGGCAGTCCGAGATGAATACGGCGCAGAACCAAACGTCCTCGACAAAGCGGAAACCGTATGCCTTGTTGCCGTAAGTGAATACTTTTAGTTCGTTGTAACTGACGGTCGTTTCGGTGGGGTTAGGAACCACGTCGGCGGGGTTCATCGGCTCTCCGTCCACCTGCACTCCGGTAATCAGTCCGCTCAGTTCGGTTCCGGCGGGCAAGGTGACGGTCGTAAATCCTTTGTTGTCTCTGTCGGCTACATCGGCATACGTCCGGCCGTTGAGCGAGAAGGTCATTTGGGCTTGCGCAAAGGGGGCGGATGCCATCCATACGAGGAACGTGGCTATTCCTTTGGCGAGCAGGTGATTCTTTTTCATGGAGTTTGTATGAATAAGGTTGAATGTTGATGTCAGATGAATAAGAGGATAGAGGCTTTTCAATAGAGGAAGCCGAAAAGCCAAAGCGGTATCTGGTGTTCGTCGCCGCGGCGGATGCCGTTCATGGCGTAGTGTATGCCGGCGAGCTGACGCTTGGGGGCTTCGGAAAGGACGCGGAAATGCAACCGGCCACCGACGGCGAAGTCGTAGGAGCGTTTGCCCACGTTTACGATATGGCGGCCCCAGAGCGCATTTTGGAAGAATGTTTCGCTTTCCTCCTGTTCGCTTACCTGTTGGGGGAGTATGGCGTGCATCAGATTGGGGTTGTGCATCATGATGCGGGCGGCCTTCTTTGGGGAACTTTCTCCTAACCGGTAGAGTACGTTGATGAGGCGCGCGTCGGCCAGATACTTGATGTAGTTGGTGACCGTGGCGCGACTGGTCTGTATGTCCGCTGCCAGTTGGCTGACGTTGGGGGCCTGCGTGCGGTCTACGGCCAGCAGATAGAGCAGTTGCTTGATTTTTGAGAGGTATTTCAGTTCAATCTGTTTGATGAGCAGAATATCCACCTCAATCATCATGTTCATGGTCTTGACGAGGTTCTCCGAGAAGTTGCGGCGCTCCAGAAAGAAAGGGTAGTAGCCGTGGTGGGTGTAGGCCTGGAAGTGGTCGAGGGGATTCACCTTGTGGCAGATTTCGGCGGCAATCTGTCCGTGGTTGCGGATGATTTCGTCCAGCGAGTGCGGTTTCAGATTGAGGCCGGTTTTCAGGTTGAGGTATTCGCGAAAGGAGAATCCGCGCAGGTTGTATGACTTGGCGATGCCGCCCAGTTCCGGGTTTTCCTCTTTCAGCCGCATGACACTGGAACCGGTGAATACGATTTTCAGTCCGGGCAGGGTGTCGTAGCAGCGACGGAGCTCCTGGCTCCAGTTCGGGTCTTTGAATATCTGGTCGATGAGCAGGACGCGCCCTCCGTAGTCGTAGAATTCCTTGGCAAACTCCGAAATGCTGTGCCCCTGGAAGTAGAAGTTGTTCATGTTGATGTAGAGACACTTGTGCTCTTCGTCGCGGAAATTCTCCCGTGCATAAGAGAGTAGGAAAGCTGTTTTCCCTACGCCACGGCTCCCCTTGATGCCAATCAGCCGGTCGTCCCAGTTGATTTCATCCATAAGGGCACGCCGTACAGGGGCATGGACGTGCTCCACAAGGTAAGAATGTGTGCGGAAGAAAGATTCCATTCCGATACCGTTTTATGTGCACAAAGATATATAAAATATCTGAAAATGCAAAGATTATGCCGATAGAAATAGGCGAGTGGGATGGATTTACCGTGTGAGGGACAACTTCATGCTGAGACCGAAATCCTGCGTGATGGTGGGGTAGGCGTTGCTGGAAAGCAGCGGGGCGTTCCGCTGGCGGTCGTAGTAGAGGCTGAGCGATACCATCCGCGAGATGGCGTATGAGGCTTGGAACGAGGTCTTGATGGCCTTGTTGCCGTTGGTGGCTTCGGTGAGTCCGGTCTGAATGTCGCGCCGCAGGGCATCTTGGTTGCGGAACGAAAAGTCAAAGGACAGATTCAGTGCGTGGGCAAAGTTGCTCTTGCCGCCTTTTCCCTTGCTGCCGGTGTCCGATTGTTTCTGAGTCGTGTTGTTCTTGTTTTGTGCGTTGCCCTTTCCGGTGCTGCGTCCTTTACCCTGCTTGGCACTGGCTTTCTTGCCGCCCCAAAGAGAGGCGAAACGGAAGTCGTCGATTTTATAGCCCCAGCCGAAGACAACGTCTTTACTGGACGTCTCGTTGATTTGTGCCGAGGTCATGGAGAGGTTAATGACGCGGGTGGTGCGGTATTCCAGTTTCAGCGTCATGTTGTTGTTTAGTGTGACGTTCATACCGGCCAGTGGGGCGAAGCTCTCATTGACGCTTACGCTGCTGATGTCATACATCGAGGAGGGTTGATAACTTTCTGTCGTAGTGTTCTCCATGAAGCCGATTTCGCTGCCCGTGAATGCCTGAATCCACGATGAATAGGTGTTGTAGGAACCGATGGCGTAGACCGATTTGTAGCCGTGGGTGATGTTCACCGACTTGAAATGATCCCGGAAGAAGGGCAGGGTGGACAGTCCGCGATAGGTGAGGGTCCAGTTGGGCAACATTTTGGTGAGTGCGGGGAACAGGTCGATACCCGTCTTGTGGGGGCTGCCTCCGGTGTAAGCGGCAAAGAAAGCCGGTATCATTACATCGCCCGAATAGAGGCCCACCGTGCCGTTGGCAGGGTCGAAAGTACCCGTTTGTCCCGTGCCCTGCGGATAAGTGATGTTCCGGTAACGGGCCTCTACGCGCTGCTGGATGATGGGCAGATAGTCGCAGAAGTTCCGGAACGTCTTCGAACGGTAGCCGTTGTAGGCATTGCCACGACTTGCGAAAGCCGATTTCAGCGAAATAGTGGTCATGTTGAAAGATCCCGTCTCCGTGGTGGGATTGCCCACGTACATATACTGCACCGAGCGGCTTCGGTTGCGGGTGTGCGACATGGAGAGTTCGATTTTCAGGTCGGTGAACGGCTCCAGACTGGCTTTTATCTGCACATCTTCCGTGGTGCTGGTCGTGGCGGGCGTGGCTATGCTGTCAGCGCAAAGCAACCAACCGTTGCTTCTTGCTTCCTCAATGTAGGAATCACCCACCAGTCCGAAAGCATATTTAAGTCCGGGTTGGAAAGCACCGTTGCCTGATTTCTGCCCGAGCATATCTCCTACATTAGGCAGGAAACCGGGCAGGGCAAGGTTGTAGGTATTGCGGTAGGATATGCTGATGTTGCGTACCATCATGGCGAAACGGGCTGCGGCCTGGGCAAAAGAGTACCACTTTTCCTCTTCCAGTTTGGGTTTGGCAACGACGTTTACACGTACTCTCATGGAGTCGAGGTTCTTGATGAGAATCTTGTTGTCGTCCAGTTTCTTGTATTTCAGTCTGTACTCGTGTCCTGCCGTGTCGCGGGCCGTGACGGTGATTCGCTTCGACTTCTGATTGTGTGTCAGTGTCGTGGTGGTGTCGGGACGCAGCGTGACTTCGCCGGCAAACCCTTTCTGCTTCGTGTTGCTCTTTTGCTGACTTTGTCCCTTGGCGTTGCTTTGCTTCGCGGGATTTTCCCGGGCTTGTTGGGCTAAAATGGAATCGACGGGTACTCCTTTTGCCTTGGCTTCTTCTTCGGCTTTCTGGCGTGCTTGTTTCTTCTCTTCCTCTGCTTTCTTCTTGGCTTCCTGCTCTTTTTTCTTCGCATCGGCTTTCTTCTTCGATGCACTCTTGGCTTTCGAGGCGGTGAAACGCTTATTAGTCTCTTTCAGGAATTTGCTGTGATTGTACAGGGTCTCCATTGCAAACTTGCCGTTGATGTTTACGGTGCGTTGTGTATTGACGGTGTTTCCCAGTGTACTGCCGTCTTCCAGTTCGCTGCCGCGCTTCCAGGAATAGTTGGTATTGTAGGAAGCATCGGCAGTTACCCAATCAAACATCGGCAGTTTGTTGATGGGCAGTTTGTAGCTGAGTTGGGCCGTTTGGTTGTAATCCAACGGACGGCCGAAGTGGCTGAGGCTCATCTTTATGCTGTCTTTCCATGCCGTGTATTGGTCGGCGTAAAGGTCTTTGTTTACGGGGCCGTAGGGTTCCTCAATCTCGGCATGGGTGCCACTCTGGAATGAGAAATGCAGGGCCTTGAACAAGTCCCACTTCAGTGAAAACTCCCGATTCCAAAGGAAGTTTTGCGAGAACGTTACAGGTATGCCTTGTGTGTTGGCCATATCTTCCATGTCGCGCTCCTGCAATTCGTAGTAGGTACGGGTGAGGTCGGTAGAGAAGGTTACGGACTGCGGGGCAAAGGCCAGATTCTGTTCTTTCAGAAGGGTTAGCCATTTGCTCTTGGACTTGATGCTGTTCTTAAACGGTTCCCAGTTTTTCCAGTTGGGCGACCAGGAGTAGTTCATGCCCGCTTTCCATTGACGGTCGTTCTCGTAAACGGTAGTCACCCCTTCGCGGTTAGTACTGCGACGGGAGTAGTTGAACGTGAAGTTGGACGGGTCATAGGGCATGGGATGTTTGCGGCTGCTGATGTTCACCTTCACCCCGGTGAACGATAAGTTGCGCTGGGTCTCTGTTGTGGTAGTCAGAGACTTCAAGGAGTCTTTCTCTTCTTGCGTCTGTAGGGCATCCATGGCATCCTTCAGTAGCATGTCGGTATCTAACGGATTGTATTTGGGCTTTACAGTCTCCTTGTTGTAACTGTAATAAAGCGGTATTTTCACCTGAGCTTTTTCCGGGAATATCTTTCCGAGTTCAAATTGCGTGGTGATGGCATAGTTGTAGGAATCCTCGTCCTTGCGCTCCGCAACCGTCTGTTCTATGCTTCCGAAGCCGGCCGTCTCCACATGTCCGGTGGCATTCACGCTACCTAAGTCGGAAAGCTGTATGTTCAGGGTACCTTGTGCGGCCCATCCACCGTCGTTGCTGAACTCCTGCAGACGCAGTTCGTTGGCCCATACTTCGACACTCTTCACTGTCCGTCCGTTGTTGCGGACACCTATCATAATGGTTTTAACTTCTCCCAAAGTCGGATTTCCCATGATGGAGATACGGTTACTGGGATGGTTGTTGTCGTAACTATGGAATAGTTTGTTGAAGCCGGTCAGCCCCAAGCTCTTTTGTTTATTACGTTCCTTCTTTAGGCTCGTGAGGATGTCCATGTCAATGTTGATCATGTTGTCTGCGGGCCATACGGCTCTGCTTGCGGTAGCCGAGTAGGGATCGTAGTTCCCTTCCGGAGTAAGTACTAAAGGAACCTCATACTCATAGAAGTTATTCTTGTAGTCGCTGCCCAGACGCAGGAATATGCTGGTTTCGCCGTCTTGCAGGTCTGTAATGTCGTTCAATAACGCATTGGCGTGTACGAAGAGTTGCAGATGCTTGTACTGGCGCATGTCGTAGTTGCAATTCTTGTAAACGGCCTTGGCCTCACCGGGCGATAAGTTCTCCACCACCATGCACAACGCCTGTTCGTTCTCTTCCACTAATTGGCTCTGACTGGGGTCGGTGACGCGGCTGATACCCGGAGGCAGTACATAGTTTACGGGTTGCTTATCGTTATTTTCCTCGATGTTTACGGTACTTACCGTCATTGTGGCCGTAGTCGTCGGTGCTTCGCCGGTGTAGAGTGGTTGCTCGTAACTGCGCCAGTCGCCGTGTACAAGGTCAAGTGTGGCAAAACGCAGTATGATGCTTTCTTCGAAGCCGGTGAGGAACATACGCATGAACCGAATGCTGGTGAAGTCGCTGATGTTGCCCACTTTCGATTCGTAATTGGCAAGGGGAATGCGGAACTGGTACCAATTCACCTCTTCCGTGTTGCCGTTGCGCAGTTTTACACTGGCAGTGCGTTTGTCGGTGATGTGGTTGCGGCCCACGACGAGGTCTTCGGGACGGATGGAAACATGATACTGGAAATACTTCTCGTATTCGTTCAGGGTGTAGTCCTGATTCAGGTCTTCCACGTCGGGTGTTGTCTTGTAAGCCGTTTCATACCGTTCCGGCGAGTTGGACGAATCAGGAGAGTTTCCTTCCGGCATATTGATGCGCCGATAGCGGTCGAGGATGCTCGTATGCGCCTGATCGAAATCGGTTCCCCGGTAATAGTGGTAGTTGTCGTTTGCCGGGTCGGCGTAGAGGGAATCGTAGACTTGCGCATTCACCTTGCCCTGCATTTGTTGCAGGAATGCGGCATAGACGCCGAACACGCGCTCCTGGTCGCTGTTCAGGCCGTTCAGACCGATATCCTGTGCAGCACGTGCCCCTCCCTCGTTATTGAAAGCGTAGGTGACACTGGTCGTTGTCGGGACGCGTCCCCAGACGGTTTCTGTGTAATAGGCCGCGTCACCGTCAATTGGCATTCCGCTCTCAAAATATTTCTTGCCGTCCTTCAGAATATCCTCCGACACTTCTCCAAGGTTGATGTAGAAGTCGCCGCCGTGATTGCCGGGCAGGTCACGTTTGTAGATGAAAGGGTCGAGCATCCAGAACTCGATGTACTCCACGTTCATCGTCTCGAAGTCCGTGTTATCCATTTTGCGCATCATGCCGCCCCACTTGCTTTGGGGACTTTTCAGTTTGCCGTCCGGCTCAACGTCAGTGTTAAGGTTGTAGGCACCGCGTTCGTTGGGATAGAAAGCCAAATTGAGTACGTTGAGCGATGTGGCCGATGAGTAACTGTTTTGTGCTTTCTGAGGGTACAGTTCCCGTTCGTACACTTCGCGAATGTAGTGGTTCGACAGTTGCTCAAGGTCGCTCTTGATGTGGCTCGGCGTGAGCGTGCTGCCGCGTCGGGTGAAAATCGGGTCTACATAATACCACGCCAACAGTGCGCGGTTGTATCCATAGCGCACATCATTGGTAAGTCGGCTTTCCGCAAACATCGAGGGTGTGCTCGACATCATCCAGTACGTAGGTGTGGTGAGCGAGGTCTTGTATGACGAGTTTTCAAAGTCATCGAGATACGAAGCCCCGCCTTGTATGCGCTTGTTCTGTCCGGCCACGAGTTGGGCAAATTCCGCGTTGAACGAAATGTGGCTGGGTTGTGTGGCCCGGATAAGCGGCAGTTTGTCGATGATGTTCGTCAGCCACTGACTTTCTCGTTTCCACGCGATATGTCCGCCCCACAACGTATTCTTCAAAGGTTCGTTTCCCATGGCCACCTTTGTCGTCAGCGGCTGTTCGTTAAGGAACATGATGGAGCCTCCGATGGTGAAATTCTTCGACAGTTCGTAGTCAAGGTTTACGCCCATCATGGTCTTTCGTTGCATGCCGTAGTTGTCGTTCGACTCCACGGAAGCGTTGATGGTGGTACCGGCATCAATGATACTCTGGTTAATGATGGTGACTATACCCATATTGTAGTCTACGGTATAGTCCGAATTTTCGGTCAGTGTCACGCCACCGGCCGTCACTACCACCGAGCCTTGGGCGATGTTCGTGGCTCCGAGGTCTATCTGACTGCCGTTCGTACCTTTGTATTGTCCGGTAAGCAGGAACTTGTCGTGTTCGGCAATTTGCTTGGCTACCGTTTTCGTGCTGTCATAGAGTTCCGGGAAGCAGTATCGGTCGGCCACTTCGTCGTCGCCAATCCACTGTCGCAGATGTTGCCCGAAAGGCTCCTCCACGGGAAAATATACTCGTCCTTTCCGGATGGTGTAGCCCTCCACGAAGTCAAACTGCCCGTTGGGATTCACCTTGTTATTATTGTCCAGACGGTCAAGGTTCATCGCCCGGAGCAGTGTGGTGTTTTTCAGGTTCTGTTCGGGCAGATAGGTGATGTAGACGCCACTGGAGTCACTTTGGTACTTGATGTCAAATTTGAACTTTTCCCGCGACACGCTGGATGCCCCGAGATTATAGACGTTTTTCATCATCAGTCGCCACGTATTCAGTTGCGGGCTTCCGCTGGAGGCTTTCAGCAGTTTCACGAACAGTGCTTTCGAGTTGTCGGTAAGGTCGCTGCTAAATTCACCCACCTGATACGTTACGCCGCCGTAGGTATATTCAAAAGCGATACCCAGCACATCATCACTCTGCAGATTTGTGTTGAGGGAGATATAGCCTAAAGACGTATTTACGAAGTACTCCGGACTCGACAGCAGGCGTGCGCTTTGCAGTTTCTCGTAATCCTCTCCTCCCACCAGTCCGTAGTTGTCGAGCAACGTTGTGGCCTGGCTGATGTCTCTTGCCCCGTTTAGCGTGTTCACCATCGTCTGGTACTCCGTGTTGGCCTTGTTCGACGGCACACTGACGCTTCCTCTTGTCCACAATTCGGGATTCCCGATGAAGTCGTGTTCTCCCAAGTCGGTCAGGGCAATGATATTGCGGTTGTTGGCCGCATTGGAGTTTTTGTTTGTCACCCACACTTCCACGCGGGTAATGGTGATTCCGCTGGCGATGGTGGGGAGCGTGCTCATGTTCTTGTCATATTGCTGACGGAAATAGTGGGAGAAATAAAAGTGCCGGTTTTCTTCGTAATTGGTTGCGGAGAACTCGAAAGCGTTTGTGCTTCCGCCGCCTTTCGACGACACGCTTTTCGATGCACTCTTTTTCTGACTGACCACGGTTTGCATTTTCAAACGGCCGAACTGAATGTCAGTGCGCAGACCGAACAGACTGCTAATGCCGGGTATGAGGCTGTTGTTGGAGGGCATCGACACGTTTCCGGCCTCCACCAGTTTAATAATTTCGTCCTCCTTACCGTCGTACTTCAGCTTCATGTTCTGCGAATCAAAGTCGAACGTGGCATCGGTGTTGTAGTTGAGGCTCAGTTTGATTTTATCACCCACGCTACCGTTCAGGCTCATATTGATTTTCTCGTCGAAATCAAATCCGACGGTTTTCCGGCGGTTGGTGGCCAGTGACGGATTGTTCACCTTTTTGGTGTTCATGCCCAACTTCAGTTCGGCCGAACCTTGCGTCCGTATCTGTACGCCGCCCGGTCCGAAGATTTTTTCAGCCGGCCCCAGGTCGAAGTGTATATCGGTAAAGTCAAACTTATCTTTTCCTCTCGCTTCGAATATCTCGGCATTGCGGTCGCGGAAATAGCGCGCCATACTCTGTCGGAGTGTCCATTCCCGATACTCTTCCGGTGTCATCAGTAGGGGAGTGGAGAGGTACGAATTTGTCAGGGCAAGTGGGGGCAGCAGACTGACGTTGTAACCCAGTCCGGATGCCGTTCCGGTACTTGTCACATTGGTCGCGTTTCGGGATTGGTTCTTGTTGCTTGTTGAGGTGGAAGTCCCCGGGGCCGTCTGATTCCGGTTGCCGGTGCTTGTGCCGGTCGTGCTCTTTGCCGTTCCGCCCACGAGCGTTGTACCCACGGAATACGTATTGTCCTTTTCGTTGTAGGACACTTCCGTCTTCAGGTTATCGGGGTCGCGCAGGTCGATGGCTTTCGGCTCGGCATCCTTCCGGGTTTCGGCTGCGGTCTTGCGTACCGAGTAGCGGGGCTTCTTCTTCTCTGTGGTGTCCTTTGGCGCGCCGTATGCACTTGCGTGCGCGTAAGCAAAAAGCTCCATACTGCAATTTATGCGACCAAAGGCCACGACATTAGCCATGGCCAGCAGTAGCGGCAATATGATTCTCTTGCTTCTCAATGTCGTAAATTTGCGCTTCCCGGCATCCTCCCTTTACTTTCTCGTCCCCTTTATAACATCTTCAGGGCCTTTTTAATAAGCTGCTCTACGGCCATGTCGGGTTCCTCGGTAAGTAACTTTCCGACCACCTTTGCCGAGGGTGCCGGACTGAATCCGAGCATGGTGAGCGCAGCCACCGCTTCCTGTTGCACTTCGGTATTGATGTTTGTTGCTGCGGACGAGGACGCTGCGGCGGGACTGATGTCCAACGCCAGAATCTTGTCGCGCAAGTCCACGATAACGCGCTGCGCTGCTTTCGGCCCGATACCTTTTACGCTTTTCAGGGCACGGTCGTTACCGGTGCTGATGACATCCACCAGTTCGCCGGGCGAGAAAGCCGACAGAATCATTCTCGCCATGGCGGCTCCGATTCCGCTTACGCTGGTCAGTTGCAGAAACAGTTCGCGCTCGCTGCGGGTGGCAAATCCCCAAAGCGTGTAGGCATCCTCCCGAATGACCTCATACACAAACAATTTTACGTCTCTTTTGCCCTGCACGGCAGAGTATGTACCCAGTGATATATTCAGTCCGTAGCCCACACCGTTGCAGTCCACCACGGCCATTGTCGGTGTCAGTTCTTCCAGTCTTCCGCTTACGTATTCTATCATGGAAACCTTATTTACACATTAAATACCTTATTTAATAACGTTCATGTTATTCTTTTTATTATGATAAACAGGCAATCAAAATTATTTTCTTCTCCCGCCGTCCCCTATAAAAAACGTCGGGAATCTCTGTTTATGTCCCGATTAAGTTGTATCTTTGCACCGTAAATGACTCAATTATGGAACAAAATCAACTGAAATCCGCCCTCGGCATGGCCATTCGTGCCGCACTGGCTGCAGGGCGCGACATTATGGAGATATACACCGATCCGGCTCAGGATTTCGGCATCGAGCGCAAGGCCGACAATTCGCCGCTGACCCTCGCCGATAAGGCTGCCCACCGGCGCATTGCAGAGATGCTGCAGGACACGGGAGTGCCCATTCTGAGCGAAGAGGGTGCGCATGCCGCTTACGAGGTGCGCCGCAACTGGGTGGCTCTGTGGGTCGTAGACCCGTTGGACGGAACCAAGGAATTTGTGAGGCGCAACGGTGAGTTCACGGTAAACATTGCCCTTGTCATCGACCGCCATCCCCATCTCGGTGTTATTTACGTTCCTGTCCGTCAGGAACTTTACTTTGCCGACCCCTTGTTGGGTGCCTGGAAACTCACGGGTATTACGCAGATGGGCGAGGACGAGCGTCTGCCCGACCTGCTCCGGCGTGCCCGGCGTTTGCCCCTGCCGCAACCCGAATCCCGTCCCTATACGATTGTGGCCAGTCGGAGCCATCTTTCTCTGGAAACGGAAGCCTTTATTGCAGAAGCCGGAAAAAAGCATTCCGCCGTGGAGACCATAACGAGCGGCAGCAGTCTGAAGATATGCCTCGTAGCCGAAGGGGCCGCCGATGTCTATCCGCGTTATGCCCCCACGATGGAGTGGGACACGGCCGCCGGACATGCCATTGCGGCCTGTGCCGGTCGGCAGGTTTATCGGGCCGATGCCGACGAGCCGCTGATTTATAATAAGGAAGACCTCCACAACCCTTGGTTTGTGGTAAGATAAAGATTTTCCCCGTCCCTTGCGGAAGCCTTGCTCCGTTTCCGTTATCGTGGAATCTCTATGACCTCAAGGTCGCTGAACTGACCCTCGTCGGCTGAAAAGCGGACGAGGGTTCTTTTTTGGTGCCACCCCTGCAAACCTGCCGCACCGGGATTGATGTGTAGCAGTTGGAGTTGTTCGTCGTAGAGCACTTTCAGAATGTGGCTGTGGCCCGAGATGAACAACTTCGGCGGGCGGGCATACAGTTGCTGGCTGATGGCCGGAGCATATTTGCCGGGATAGCCCCCGATGTGTGTCATCAGTACATCGGCCCCCTCGCAGTTCCACCGCAGCACTTCGGGATACATACGCCGCAGGTCGCCTCCGTCGCAGTTTCCGCACACGGCCCGCAGAGGGCGAAAGTCCGCCAGACGCTGGGCAAGTTCCATCGAACCGATGTCCCCGGCGTGCCATATCTCGTCACACTCTTCAAAGTATTGCAGATAGCGGTCGTCCCACCACGAATGCGTGTCACTCAGCAGTCCGATACGTTTCATGCACCCTCCCTTTCAGTTTCCGCCGAAGGGCTGTTTAGTTTTCTTATAAACCAAAGCAACATGCTTATGCTCACAAAGAAACTGCATAGGTCGCTTATGGGAATGGCCAGCCACACGCCGTCGAGCCCCAGACGCGGGGGCAGCAGAAGCAGGCCGGGCACGAGGAAGAGCATCTGGCGGGTGAGGCTCTGAAATATCGACTTTCCGGCGTGGCCGATGCTCTGGAAAAAGTTACCTATCACCATTTGTGCTCCCACGATGGGGAACACCATCACGTCGATGCGGAAACCGTGGTCAGCCATCTGCACGATATGTTCATTGTCCGTAAACAGATGGGTAAGTACGTCCGGGAAGAACTCACCCATGACAAAGCCCGTACACACCACCACTTCGGCACTGATGATGGTCAGTCGCAGGGTCTGCCACACGCGCCGGTTCTGCCGGGCTCCCCAGTTGTAGCCCACGATGGGCTGCATGCCCTGATTCAGCCCCATAACCATCATGAGGAACAGGAACACGATACGATTGACGATGCCGTAGGCCGCTATGGCCGTGTCTCCGCCGTATTCCTTCATGCCCTTGTTGATGAGCAGCACGACGAGGCAGGCACACAGGTTCATCAGGAATGGACTTAGTCCGACGGCGATAATCTGTCGGATGATGCCGAACCGCAGTCCGTAGATGCCTCGGTGCAGATGCAGCATTTCCTGCCGGTTGCTCAGCAGCCGGAACTGCCAGATGAGCGAAATCAACTGCGCAAGGATGGTGGCGATGGCCGCCCCCTTGATGCCCATCTGCAGGCCGAAGATGAAAATCGGGTCCAGTATGGCATTGACTATCACCGTCAGTATGGTACATTGCATGGCCTTTTCGGGATGTCCGGCGGAGCGCAGTACGGCGTTCAGCCCGAAGTAACTGTGCGAAATGACGTTTCCGAGCAGAATCACCGTCATGTAGTCGCGGGCGTAGGGTAGTGTGGCGGGACTGGCCCCGAAGATGTCCAGTATGGGGTCGAGAAAAGCAAGGCACACCACCATGAACAGGGAACCTAATAACAGATTCAGCACCACGGTATTGCCCAGCACGTGCTGGGCCGTCTTGTACTCGCGTTGCCCCAGTCGGACGGAAATGACGGTGGAGGCTCCCACGCCCACCATGGCGCCCAGTGCCGCGCCGATGTTCATCAGCGGGAACGTCAGCGCCAGTCCGGTCATGGCCATGCCGTCGGACTCTCCCCATGTGCCGTCGGGGCCGATGTGGCCGATGAAGATGCTGTCTACGATGTTGTATAGCGAAGCGGCCGTCATGGCTATGATGGCGGGAAACGCATAACGGAACAGCAGTTGGGGAATGCTCCGTGTTCCGAGTTCGGTAGGTATGTACTGGCTCATAAATCGGCTGCGAAGTTACAAAAAAATCCCGAAACAGCCAACGCCACGGCCTATATATAATAAGGAATATATAGCGGCTATGGGCCGATAAATCCGGCTTCCGTCGGCTAAAATCCTATTACAGTATGATTTTGGCCTCATAACCGGCCTGCAATGCCTGAAATACGACGAAAATCCTAATAAACTATGAATTTCGTTTGGATTTCAAGGTGAATATGTGTAATTTTGCCCCAATTACTACTGCACTATGAATCGAGAAGAAATAGGTAAGGCCATAAAATTGCGTCGGCAGCACTTGCACGTCACCCAACAGGAAGTGGCCGACTTGGCGGACGTGAATATCAACACCGTTGTCGCCATAGAGCGCGGCACGGGCAATCCTAAAATCGAAACATTGCTTGCGATATGCGATGTCCTCGGATTGCAGGCTATTGTAAAACTGAAAGATTGAGTATATTGGAATATGAATTATGGCGAACCGTTTTAGGCTCGCCATAATAAGAATGAGAAAATAGTTTTCTATTATTTTCTTACGCATTTGTGACTTCCTACGGAGTGATAATCTCCACAATTCTTACAAGTATGCATTCTGGAAGTTCCAAATGTGGGTACTCCGGCGCAACAGTTATAAATTGAAGACTTCCTTCCAGAGCCTCTACTACCGCCACTGCCAGTGCTACTTACATAACTATTACCATGCTCGTCATAACCGATAGTTCCTCCAAATGTTGAAGTCATAAAGTTCATTATAGAAAAGCCACGTCCAAAGCATGAGGCACATTTTCCGTTCCCATAGCAACGTCCACATGGTTGTACTCCCATGCCATACCAATATTGTCCACCTGTTCCATGACAAACTTGACATACACCTGAAGCTGAACATAATACACATGGAGTTATTGATTGTGAGTATATAGTGCCATCTTCTACCATGGTGCAGACCATTTTTCCATTCATAAATGGAAGTTCCCATGTATAAGGTAATGTTTGTCCCACTATATTATTGGGTAATCCCTGTGCTGATATTTTGAGTAAAGAAAATGCCAAGAACATAATAGTTAATCCTTTTTTCATAAATATATACCCTTGTTCGTGTCGGGCACAACCTTTAAAGATTATCATTTTTTTTCTGATATTCATGTTGTTCGTTGTTAATACGAAAAAGGCGTATAACCATTCCGCTACGCTTGCCTTTGCTTATGGTTACCGCCAAGTGACCTACTATGTAACAAGCACGAAATAGTTCACGCCCAACGACGCGAACTTTCAGTCTGCTTGTTCTCACATAGTGAATATTGGCGGTATTCTAAGCAAAGAGAACAAGAGCTAAAAGCTCAATATGTATTATATGTTCATTTCAAGTACGTGGAAGGAAAACGCTCTTTCGTTTGGTTGATACTTGTTTTCTGCACGTCGGGCGTGCGGAAAATGATGAAAACCTGCGGGATGCAGCCTTCCGGCCATCGTTGTCCCTCGTTGCGTTCCGTCCTTGTTTCTCCGGTTGTGCGACCTCCTTTTTTATGTGGTTAGTAATGTTGGTATCTGTTGGTTGAACAGTATTCTTTTTGCCCGTCAAGGACTCTTCGCGGACAAAGTTAGTGCTTTTTTTCTTATTTCTGCCCGTTTTGGCATATTTTCTCTGCCGGCGGTTGATTTTGGGACAGGGAACAATGCCGAGAACAGGTCGCGGCGGTAATGTCCGAGGTTGCGGGACTTCCGACGACGGGTTCTGTTAGCATTTCTGCCGCCTCTTGGCGGTATTCTGTATTCATCGACCGATGAACGGACATTCGCCGTCGATGAATGTGCGGCCGTCGTCGGTGAACGGCCGTCCGCCGACGGTGAATACAGAATCGGACTTGACGAGGGCGTTTTTCCTCCGAAAAAATATACATTTGTTCTATGCTTTCTCGAATTTAAGTGCTATCTTTGTACGCGAAAAAGTATAAGTAAGCTACAACTATCATTATTATTTTAATACAATGAGCACGCAACAAGACAAAGTAGTGGAGTTGATCGAACTCCGTGCCAAAGCCCGCGTGGGCGGCGGCGAGAAGGCCATCGAGAAGCAGCACCAGAAGGGCAAATATACGGCCCGTGAGCGCATAGCCATGCTGCTGGACGAGGGCTCTTTTGAAGAAATGGATATGTTCGTCCAGCACCGTTGTACCAACTTCGGTATGGAGAAAAAACACTATCTGGGCGATGGCGTAGTGACCGGCTGCGGTACCATCGGCGGCCGTCTGGTGTACGTTTTCGCACAGGACTTCACGGTGAGCGCAGGTTCGCTCTCCGAGATGCTGGCCAGCAAGATATGCAAGGTGATGGACATCGCCATGAAGGTGGGCGCACCCGTCATCGGTCTGAACGACTCCGGCGGTGCCCGTCTGCAGGAAGGCATCAACGCCCTTGCCGGGTACTCTGAAATCTTCCAGCGCAACATCATGGCATCGGGCGTTATTCCGCAGATTTCGGCCATCATGGGCCCCTGCGCCGGCGGTGCCGTGTACAGCCCCGCGCTGACCGACTTCACGCTGATGATGGAGAACACTTCCTACATGTTCCTCACCGGCCCCGCCGTGGTGAAGACCGTATTGGGCGAGGACGTGACACAGGAGCAGCTTGGCGGTGCCAGCGTACACTCCAAGAAGTCCGGCGTGACGCACTTCACGGCCAAGACCGAGGAGGAAGCTATGGCCATGATTAAGCAGTTGATTTCCTACATCCCCCAGAACAATTTGGAGAAGACTCCCCGCGTGGCCTGCACAGACCCCATCGACCGCAAGGAGGACTTCCTGAACGAGATTATCCCGGAGAATCCCAACGAGGCTTACGACATGTACAAGGTCATTGCCGGCATCGTGGACAACGGCGAGTTCTTCGAGGTACAGGCCAACTTCGCCCGTAACCTCATTGTCGGCTTCGCCCGCTTCAACGGCGAGAGCGTCGGCATCGTGGCCAACCAGCCTCAGGTGATGGCCGGCGTACTGGACAGCAACTCCAGTCGCAAGGGCGCACGCTTCGTCCGCTTCTGCGACGCTTTCAACATCCCCATCGTTACGCTCGTGGACGTGCCCGGATTCCTTCCCGGTACGCAGCAGGAGTACAACGCCGTCATTCTGCACGGTGCCAAGTTGCTCTATGCCTACGGCGAAGCCACGGTGCCCAAGGTGACCGTGACGCTGCGTAAGTCTTACGGTGGCTCGCACATCGTGATGAGCTGTAAGCAGTTGCGTGGTGACATGAACTACGCATGGCCCTCGGCCGAGATTGCCGTCATGGGTGCTGCCGGTGCTGCTTCCGTGCTTTACGCCAAGGAGGCCAAGGCCCTGCGCGAAGCCGGTAAGGCTGAGGAGGCACAGGCCTTCATCAAGGAGAAGGAGGACGAGTACAACAAGCTCTTCGCCAATCCCTACAATGCCGCACGCTACGGCTACATCGACGATGTCATTGAGCCGCGCAACACGCGCTTCCGCGTCATCCGTGCCCTTGCACAACTGGAAAACAAGAAGTTGCATAACCCCGCTAAGAAGCACGGTAACATACCTTTGTAAGTCCGCTTCTGCTCCGGGTCGCCCTGTCGCGGCCCGGAGCGGAAGGACGCAAACTCAAAAACGCAAAAAACTATGATTCTATTATCAACCAACTGGGCCATGGCCTGGACCATAGCGGGCGTAAGCATGGGCATCGTGTTTGTTATCCTGCTGCTGCTGGTTCTCATCTTGTCGGTGTTCAACTGGCTGGCCGAGGGGAAAGCTGCCCCCGCTGCCGTTGCTGCTGCCGCACCCGCTACGGCTCCTGCATCCGTCTGCAGTGCGTCCGATACGGACGAAGCTGCCGTGGCCACGGCCGTCTACCTCTATCTGAACGGTCGTCATGACGAAGAGAGCGGTGTGCTCACCATTCATGTGAACGAGCATTCGCTCTGGCATGAGGAACTGAACGACAGACTGTAAGAGAGACATTGAGAAAATTAGTTCGTGATTTATATAATTTGTAATTCGTAATCAAGATGAACGACTTTAAGTTTAAGATAAACGGCACTGAATATTCCGCAAACGTCGAAGAGAAGGAAGACGGCAAACTGGCAGTGACCGTAAACGGCAAAGCCTATGATGTGGAAGTTCCCGGACATCAGGCTGCCGCAACCAAGGTGAAACCCATCAAGCCGGCTGCCCCCGTAGCCGCCGCTCCCGTAACTGCTCCGGCCGCTCCCAAGAAAGCCTCGGGCACGGGCACTGCCATCACGGCTCCACTGCCCGGTACCATTACCTCCATCATGGTGAAGGAGGGAGACCAGGTGAAAGACGGCGATACCGTGCTCGTGATGGAAGCCATGAAGATGGCCAACAATATCACCGCCGACGGCGACGGCACCGTCAAGGCAATCCTCGTACAGCAGGGCGCACAGGTGCAGTCGGGCGATGTGCTCATTGAGATCGCTTAATCGTAATCCGTAAATCGTAGCTATTTATGAAAAAGATTAAGTTCTTCGGTTTGCTGGCCTTGTTCTCGATGGTGGCGCTGCCCACACTGGCCGCAGACTTCAGCCTCGGAGAGGCCATGCAGAAGTTCTGGGGCGACATGGGCCTCAAAGCCTTGTTTGATGTAGAGAACGAGGGCTGGAAGAGTGCCATCATGCTCGGTCTGGGCTGTTTCCTGCTTTATTTGGCTATTGTAAAGAAGTTTGAGCCGCTGTTGCTGCTGCCCATCGCTTTCGGTATGGTGCTCACCAATCTGCCCGGTGCCGGTCTTTTCCACACGGCCATGTGGAATGATGAGTTCCTGAATCCCGACAGCCCCTACTATCACAGCTATCGGCATGTGTTGGCCGAGGGTGGACTGCTCGACGTTCTGTACATCGGCGTCAAGGCCGGTATCTATCCCTGCCTCATCTTCCTCGGCGTGGGTGCCATGACCGACTTCGGCCCGCTGATTGCCAACCCCAAGAGTCTGCTCCTCGGTGCAGCCGCTCAGTTGGGTATCTTTGCCACGTTCCTCGTGGTGCAGGCCGATCTCTTCGGTTTCAATCCGCAGGAGGCTGCCTCTATCGGCATCATCGGCGGAGCAGACGGCCCTACCGCTATCTTCCTTACCACTAAGCTGGCTCCCCATTTGCTGGGCCCCATTGCCGTGGCTGCCTACTCCTACATGGCGCTGGTGCCTGTCATTCAGCCCGTCATCATGCGTGCCCTCACGACGAAGAGCGAGCGCCTGATTCGCATGGAGCAGTTGCGCACGGTGTCGAAGAAGGAGAAGATTCTCTTCCCCATCATCGTGGCTATCATTGTCAGCCTCATTCTTCCCTCTGCCGCCACGCTTATCGGCTGCCTCATGCTAGGTAACCTGATGAAGGAGAGCGGAGTGGTGGATCGCCTCTCGAAAGCGGCTCAGAACGAACTGAACAACATTGTGGTCATCTTCCTCGGCATCACGGTGGGTGCGACGGCTACGGCCGAGTCGTTCCTCAACGTGCGCACCATTTCCATCCTCGTTGTCGGCATCGTAGCCTTCGGCGTCGGTACGGCAGGCGGTGTGTTGCTGGCCAAGTTCATGAACCTGTTCCTGAAGAACAAGATTAACCCGCTGATTGGTTCCGCCGGTGTGAGCGCAGTACCTATGGCTGCCCGCGTAAGTCAGGAAGTGGGTCAGCAGGAGGACAAACACAACTTCCTGCTCATGCACGCCATGGGCCCCAACGTGGCCGGTGTCATCGGCTCGGCTGTGGCTGCGGGAATCCTGCTCAACTTCTTGGGTTGATTCCGAAAATACACGAAATAAAGAAAAGCGCGGAGAAATCCGTGCTTTTCTTTTGTTTTTTGGCGGTAATTCATTATCTTTGCTTGCGCAATACCTTATGTGACGATGAAAAACATGAAAAACAAACTCTTTTACCTATTGTGTGTGGGTGCTTTGTTCGCGTCCTGTACGGAAAGCATCGACATGGCGGATCGTTATACCTTTCAGCAGGAATCCATTGCTTCTTATCTGGAGAAGCATGACAAATACAGCGAATACGTCCGTCTGCTGAGCGAGACGCCGGTGAGCAAGCGTTCCGCCAGTACGCTCTGGCAGTTGCTCTCGGCACGAGGCCATTACACGGTGTTTGCTCCGAACAACGAGGCCATTCAGAAGTATCTCGGCGAACTGACGGAGAAAGGACTCATCAGCGAACCCTCGTGGGATGCGTTCCAGACGCCGCAGATGCTCGACTCCATCCGTCGCGTGATAGTCTTCAACAGTATTATCGACTGCGGCGACGAACTGGATGCTTATTCCACCTCCTCATTCCCCGCCAAAGACGGCGAGGAGTTTGCCATGCCGAACATGAACGACCGTAAGATGACGATACGCCACGGAATGACGGCAGACAGTCTTTTCGTGAACACGTCGTCGCTGATTTCTCTTACCAACCGCGACATACAGGCCATCAACGGATACATTCATGAGATACAAGAAGTAATTGCTCCCAGTAATGAGACGTTGGGCGACCTGCTGAATACGTACCTCGATGGTAAGAAGGAGGGATTTCGTGTCACCGCCATGATGGTGCGGGCTTGCGGACTGTTGGATACCCTTTACAAGGTGAGGGATGAGGTGTACGAGGAACTGTACCAGACAGGACAGATGGAAAACCTGCCCAAACACTGGTCGGAAGGTACTATCGGCTACGTGCCCGAGCACCGCAAGTACGGCTTTACCATTTTTGCCGAGACCGATGATTTCTGGCAGCGGACGCTGGGTAAGGACGCGAAAGACATTACCCTGCAGGACATCCGCAGTTACATTCAGGCGGAGCATCTCTGCCCCGGAGCCATCGACGATGACAACTACACGAGTGTGGATAATGCGCTTAATCAGTTCATTACCTATCACATGCTGCCCATGCGCATCCCGAAAGAGAAGTTGGTGATTCACTATAACGAGTTGGGATATAACTACGAAACGTCCAACTCTCCCTCGATTCCCGTATGGGAAATTTACACGACGATGGGTAAGCGCCGCCTCATTAAGATTTATGAGGCACTGGAGACGAACGGCGATATTTATCTCAACCGCTTCCCGAAGCTCGATAATGGCCGTCAAGGTACTTACCACGAAATCGGATGCGAGGCCGAGAACGAGGGCGTGCGCATTGATATAACCGACGATTTGGAGAAAACCTCTCCCGTCAATGGTATCATCTATCCCCTCAACAGTGTGTTGGCCTATACGACGGCTACCCGGCAGAACCTGCAGAAGCAGAGACTGCGTTTCGATGGTGCGGGTCTGTTCCCGGAGTTCATGAACAACGATATTCGTATCGACCGCGTGGGTACGGTGAAGTCGAAGCATGTCGGTATTCCCAGCAGTGACATCTATCCGTATCTCGATGACATTAAAATCTTCAAGGAGACAAATTTCTATTACCTTTCCGGTTTCAAGAACGGTTGGAATAACTATCAGGGTGATGAAATTAACGTTATCGGTAATTATGAGATGACGTTGCGCCTGCCGCCCGTTCCCCAAAGCGGAACGTATGAAATCCGGTATTCCGTGGGTGCGGGTGTGTGGTATAGAAGTATGTGTCAGATTTATTTCGGCACCGACCCCGACAACCTTGTCGCACAAGGTCTGCCCCTCGACTTCCGTATTGCCGGAAACTTCCGTTGGCTCGGCGATGGAACTTCTACGCCCAGCACATTGGTTGGCTGGGAAGAGGATTCCAACGATGATGACGACTACAACGCAGAGGTGGACAAGAAGATGCGGGCGAACGGCTTTATGAAAGGCCCGAAGAACTACACGGTGAATGTGCCCAAATTCGGCCCGGCACGCGGAAATCCGAGAACGATTCGCCGTATTGTCGTTACGTCGCACATGGAGCCCGACCAGACGTATTACATCCGCTTCAAGAGTGTGCTTGACAACAAGCGTTTGCAGTTCTATATGGACTTCATTGAATTCTGCGCCAAGGAAGTTTATGACAATCCCTACACGCCGGAGGATATCTGGTAACAGACCGCAGACAGGAAGTGTGGATATCGAATAATGATAATAATATGAAGTATAGATTTGTTTTAGCGGCGACATTTTTCTTGTCGTCGCTAACGTCTTTCGGACAGCAGGAGTGGTCCAAGGCCCGTCAGGAGATTCATGACAACGTTCGTCTGTCGGCCAGTAACTATTTGGCTTACATCGACCCGGTAGAGGCACTGACGCCTGCTCCTGCAGGTTACGAACCGTTTTATCTCAGTCACTATGGCCGTCACGGCAGCCGTTGGCTTATCGGTGACTGGGAATATCAAGATGCCATGAAAGTCCTGAAGCGCGCCCATGATAATGGGGTGCTTACGGAGCGCGGCGAGGAACTGCGCCGTCAGCTCGATGACTTTTACCGGACAACCATCGACCGCCGGGGAGACCTCACGACGGTGGGGGAACGCCAGCACCACCGTATCGGACGGCGTATGACGGAACACTTCCCGGAAATCTTCGGAGCCAAGAACAGTCAGGTGGACGCACGCAGTACGGTCGTTATCCGCTGCATCCTGTCCATGGTGGCCGAGTGTGAGGAACTTACTGCATTCAATCCCCGTTTGAACATCCATAACGATGTGTCTCAGGCTTTCCAGTACTATCTCAATCGTGAGCCGTGGGAACAGTGGGTCAGCAACGCCAACCACGAGAAGCGCAAGAAAGTGACTTTCGACTACAAACGAGAGTACACGCATCCTGAACGTTTCTGCAAGCAGCTCTTCATCGATGACGCTTTCGTGCGCTATGCGATGGATGGCGGTTCGTTCATGCGCCGCGTGTTCGACATTGCGAGCAACATGCAGAGCCATGATGATGCTCCCGACCTTTACGACCTCTTTACCGAGGACGAACTCTATGACTTGTGGCGCATCCGTAACATAGACTGGTATCTCGACTATTCCAGCGGACAGTCGCCTCACAGTCAGGATAATCTGTTGCGGAACTTCATCCAGACGGCTGATACGATAGTCGGTCAGCGCGACTTCCACGGAGCTACTTTACGTTTCGGTCACGAAGTGTGCGTCATGCCGTTGGCAGCCCTGATGCAACTGGGAGATTGCTATCCGGAAGTGGGACTCGACCGTCTCGACACTCTCGACCACGTTTGGGCTAACTACCGCATTTTCCCCATGGCCTCGAATATCCAACTGGTGTTCTATCGTCCCAAGAAGGGTAAGCCCGGCGACGTGCTTGTCAAGGCTCTGCTTAACGAGCATGAGCAGTCGCTCCCGCTGCCTACCGATCGTTATCCCTACTATCGTTGGGAGGACGTCCGTGCCTTCTTTGAAAAGCAACTTCAACGATAATGAATGCGAGAGCCGGATTCCGGCTCTCGCTTGTATGTAGTTTCCAATTTAGCCGAGGTGACGCTATTCGAACTCAATACCCTTGTCCGTGAGACCCTTGAATTGGGTTTTACGGATACCTATTGGGTGCAGGGTGAACTTGCGGAAGGGCGTGCGGGCTATGGCGGACACTTTTACGGAGAGCTCATAGAAAGAGACGAAGAGGCCGGGAAAGGGATTGTGGCCAAGGCCCGTGTCACGTGTTGGGCAACGGCTTACCGTCGGCTGTCGCGTGAGTTCGAGGCGGTGACAGGGGAGACGTTGCGGGCCGGCATGAAAGTGATGCTTGAAGTGGAAGTTTCTTTCCATCAGCAATACGGTTATAGTCTCAATATACTCGGTATCGACCCGTCCTATACCCTCGGTGATATGGCCCGCCGCCGTCAGGAAATCCTGCGTCAGTTGGAGGAAGATGGTATTCTTCATGACAATGCGGAATTGCCATTGCCCCTGCTTACGCAGCGCATCGCCGTCATCAGCAGTGCATCGGCCGCCGGTTACGGAGACTTCTGCAACCAACTGAACGACAACGAATACGGTTTCCATTTCTCTCTCCGACTCTTTCCTGCCGTCATGCAGGGCGACAGGGTGGAGGAGAGCGTGATTGCCGCTCTGCAGCAGATAGCCGAGGAGCAGGAACAGTGGGATGCCGTTGTCATCATTCGTGGGGGCGGAGCCATCAGCGACCTTTCCGACTTCGATTCCTATCCTCTGGCGGCGTGCGTTGCTCAGATGCCTTTGCCCGTCATCACCGGTATAGGACACGAGCGCGACGAGACGGTGCTCGACCATGTGGCTCACACTCATCTTAAAACGCCTACTGCCGTTGCGGCTTTTCTCATCGACCGTATGCTTGTAGCGGCCGTCCGCGTGGACGACCTCGCCCAGCGTATTACGCGCTCGGTTTCCGATGCTCTGGCCCGGGAGCAGCAGCGTCTTCTGCGCCTTTCCACGACCTTGCCTTTGGCTTTTCAGACGGTACGCGAACGTCAGACACACCGGATTGACAGTCTTATCCAGTCGCTCCGCACGGTCTGTGGTGCGCAAAAACAGCTTCAGCATCATCGCATTAACCTGTTGGAACAACAGTTCCGGAACCTCGACCCTCAGCTCCTGCTGCAGCGAGGGTATTCCATGACTTTCACTGCCGATGGCCGGCTTCTGCGCGATGCCTCGCAGGTAGCTCCCGGTGAGGTGATAACTACCCGTCTCGCTGACGGAACGCTGACGTCTGTAGTTCATTCTTAACTCTTTATATTTATCCCCATGACTTACGAAGAAGCTATAAATAAACTCGAAACTCTGGCCCGGCAGATGGAGCAGGGGAGCGTCCCCGTGGATGAAATGGCCGACCGTCTGCGCGAAGCACAAGACCTCATCAAGTATTGCCGTGAACGCCTTGTGAAAGCCGATGAGGCCGTGAAGGAAATTCTCGATTCCAAGTAACGGTTTTCACCCCCTCTGAGGGACTGTCTGTGCAGACCCGGGCAGGACGGGGCGCAGACCATAGCGGGACGAGCCTCCGTCCATAGGAGGATTGAGGCTCGACAATAGCGGGACTAAGCGCAGGGCACCTATAGGGGGGGGACCGCATCCTTGCGTTTGCAAGAATTTTAGACGCTTACATCCGAAAACATTCAACCGGGCGTTGGATATTTACGTACTTAATTGTACCTTTGCGGTACTAATCATTCGTATGTATGAAAGTTCTACTGATAAACGGAAGTCCGCGTAACGAGGGAAATACCTATACGGCACTTGCCGAGGTGGCTAACGCCCTGAACCAGGAAGGGGTGGAGACGGAAATCATCAGCATCGGCAAGCAGGCCGTGCAGGGGTGCATCGCCTGCGGCATGTGTGGTCGGACGGGACGTTGTACGTTCCACGACGACCTTTACCATCGCGTGATGCGGGCCGTTAAGGACGGCATAGATGGTTTGGTGGTCGGTTCCCCGGTCTACTATGGCGGCCCCAACGGTTCGTTGTGCGCCTTGTTGGACCGCGTGTTCTATTCCCTTGGTGCCGAACTTCGCTACAAGCCGGGAGCCTGCGTGGTCGTGTGTCGCCGTGGCGGTGCTTCGGCAGCCTTTGACAGACTGAACAAATATTTCACCATCCTTAATATGCCGGTCGTGAGTTCGCAGTATTGGAATATGGCCTACGGACAGACGCCCGGTCAGGTGGCCGAGGATGAAGAGGGTATGCAGACGATGCGCACCCTCGGGCGCAACATGGCGTGGATGATTAAGCGACTGGACGTTCGGCAACAAGGGCATCCGGAAGCAGAGCCTCCGGTGCGGACAAACTTCATCCGCTAACGCGACAATCAGCGATTAGGAAATTCCCGACACACTTCCTCATAGTGGTCGGCGAGGTATTGCATGGAGGGCAGAACGAGATGGGCTCCGGCCTCTTTCAGCACTTCGTCTTTCAGCGGCCCCGTATTGACGGCAATCGTGAATATGCCGGCGGCACGGGCGGCCTGAACACCCAAGGGGGCATTTTCCACGACTATGGCTTCGTCTGCACTGATATGTGCTTGGCTAAGTCCCATCAGATAAGGTTCGGGATGGGGCTTTCCGTGGCGCACATCAAAGCCGGTCACCATGAGGTCGGAAGAGAAAATGTCGGGGTAAGCCGCGTTCAGCCGGTCGAGTAGGGCATGGGTGGCACTGCCGGTGACGATGACACGCTTCAACCCTTGTGCACGTACTTGGGTGAGAAGTTCCATCGCTCCGGGCATGGGTCGAGGTTCGGGCAGACTGTTGAAAATATCGCTCTTGGCCTTATAGATACGTTCTATCTCCTCGTCTGTGGCCTCGCGTCCCCAGTAGCGTTGCGACAAGATGTTGATGGTGCCGTTTCCCGTGCGTCCCTCATTCATGTACACCTCTTCCGGCTCCATACGTAGCCCGAAGTCCGTCATGGCGTGGCTCCACGCATAAGCATGGTTCGGCATGCTGTCAAACAGCACGCCGTCCATGTCAAATAAAATAGCTTTCAACATCAATTCAGACGTTTGCGGATAGCTTCGGTCTCAGCCTCGTAACCGGGCTTGCCGAGTAGGGCAAACATATTCTTCTTGTAGGCTTCCACACCGGGTTGGTTGAAAGGATTCACTTCGAGCAGGAGACCGCTGATGCCGCAGGCCTTCTCGAAGAAATAGATGAGCTGGCCGATGTTGTATTCGTCCAAACGCTCCAGTTCGATGCGCAGATTGGGCACACCACCATCCACGTGAGCCAGTTGCGTACCCAGTTCAGCCATCTTGTTCACTTCGTCGATGCGCTTGCCGGCAAGGAAGTTCAGGCCGTCCAGATTCTCTTCATCAGCAGGGAAAAGCAATTCGTGTTCGGGCTTGGCAATGGAAATGACCGTTTCGAAGATGCTGCGCTCTCCGTCCTGAATCCACTGACCCATTGAGTGCAGGTCGGTGGTAAGATCCACGGCTGCCGTGAAGATACCCTTGTGATCCTTACCCTCGCTCTCGCCGTAGAGCTGCTTCCACCATTCGCCGATGTAGTGCAGTTTCGGCTGGTAGTTGGCCATGATTTCTATTTTCTTGCCATCCTGATACAAGGCATTGCGCACGGCTGCATAGCGGGCGGCGGGGTTCTCCTCGAAAGGAACGTCTACGGCAGTCTGCTTCTCCATGTCCTGAGCACCCTTTACTAGTGCGGCAATGTCAAATCCGGCAATGGCGATGGGCAGCAGACCTACGGGGGTGAGTACGGAGAAACGACCGCCCACGTTGTCGGGGATGATGAAAGAACGGTAGCCTTCCTTGTCGGCACACGTGCGTGCGGCACCGCGTTTGGCATCGGTGATGGCTACGATAACCTTTTTGGCCGTCTCCTTACCACGCTGCTCCTCGCACTGCTTCTTCAGCAGGCGGAAAGCCAGGGCCGTCTCTGTCGTCGTACCCGACTTGGAGATATTGATAACGCCGAATCTTTTCTCTTTCAGGTAAGTTGTCAGTTCGTACAGGTAATCTTCGCCGATGTTGTTTCCGGCAAACAGAACGTCGGGATTCTGTCCTTTGTTGGTCAGCCACTGGAAACTGTTACCCAGAGCCTCGATAATGGCGCGGGCACCCAGATACGAACCGCCGATGCCGGCTACGACCACCGTGTCGCACTCGCTACGCAGCGTTTCGGCCACTTGCTGGATTTCGGCAATGAACTCGGGCGTAATGCTTGAGGGCAAGTGCAACCAACCCAGAAAGTCGTTACCCGGGCACGTTCCCTGCTCCAGGGCCTGTTGTGCTTCTTCAACCTTGCCACGCAGGGCATTAACCTTTTCAGTACCGATAAGTGATTGTGTGATGTCAAGTTTCATATTCATCATTTTTATAGATCGTAATTATGAATGCAAAGGTACGAAATAATCCAAACACTTCCTTTATTCTTCGTCGGAATAATTCTTAATATACGTTGTTTGGGGCTTCTTCACGCTTTTTATTGCACTTTTTTCGCTTTTATTTCTCCAAATGTTTGGAAGATTCAAAAACTCTTTATACCTTTGCATCGCTTTTGCCGAATTGGCTCAGTTGGTAGAGCAACGCATTCGTAATGCGTGGGTCGGCGGTTCGAGTCCGCCATTCGGCTCAAGAAGGTACAGCAAGGGGGGTAGTTTTGTAGACTATTCCCCTTTCCTTTTAGGATGAACGCAATGTAGTGATATGATAAAGTATCCTCTTCTGTTTGAAGAAAACCTGTACGAGGTAGTATGGGGCGGCAAGAACCTGCAAATGCTCAAGGGGATTCCGTCCGATGACCGGACTATAGGCGAGAGTTGGGAAATTAGCACGGTTCCGGGCAAGGAGTCGGTCGTTAGGAATGGCGCATTGGCCGGCCGAACCTTGGGCGAACTTGTCGAGTGCTACGGTTCCGAGCTTTTGGGCGAGGCAGTCGTGGAGAAATATGGCTTGCGTTTTCCTTTGCTTGTGAAATTTATAGACGCCGCCCGCGCACTCTCCATACAGGTGCATCCGGATAATGCTCTCTCGATGGCCCGTCACGGCACGTTCGGCAAGACGGAGATGTGGTATGTCATGCAGGCGCTTCCGGGCTCTTCTTTGCTGGTAGGCTTCAGCGAAGAGGTGAGCAAGATCGATTGTGAGCGGTGGGCAAAAGACGGTACCATCGCGGATGTACTGGCCCGCTACGAGGTGCATCCCGGCGATGTGTTTTTCATTCCGGCCGGACGTATTCATTCCATCTGTGGCGGAATCATGGTGTGCGAGATACAGCAAAGTTCGGATATTACTTACCGTCTCTTCGATTACAACCGTCCCGGTCTGGACGGCTGTCCCCGTGAGCTGCATCTCGCCGAGGCCCGTGAGGCCATCGACTATCAGGTGCTTCCGGATTATCAGACCCACTACCAACCTGTTCGGGAGGGAGACATCCGCGTGGTGGACTGTCCGTCCTTTGCGGTGAATGTGCTGTCCACGACCGGCCGCCTCGAACGCAATTTGCGGCAGCACCGGAGTTTTGTCACCCTTTCTTGTGTCGAAGGAAACGCGGTTGTAAGAGACGCGCTGGGACACGAGATTGCTCTCTCCCGTGGCTTTTCCTGTCTGCTTTCTGCCGGCATAGCAGATTTCACCGTCGCCTCTGCGGACGGCAGTGAAATCCGTTTATTGGAATCGTGGGCCAAATAATGATTATCCGACGATTTTAGTCAATCGGATAATCCATGTACTTAAAGCGACGTATGCTCTTTTTCGGGGTTTTCTCAAACTCCTCATCCATCAGTTTAATGCCGGAAATGGAGCAATAAGTCGGAATGATAAGGTTGATGTCCTTTCGATTCTGTTCCATGATGGCCTGCAGGTCGTCTTTTGACAATCCCAGGTCGCGGACTTTATCCGGGTCGGCATAGACCAGCCCGTAGAACTTCTCACCCTTCTGAATGACGAGGCATTCGCTGACGAGCGGCATACCCACCAGTTTATCTTCGATTTCCTCCGGATAGACATTCTGTCCGTTGGCACCGAGGAGCATGTTTTTCGACCGGCCTTTGATGAAAATGTTTCCGCCTGCGTCCATGATACCCAGGTCGCCCGTGTGGTACCAGCCGTCGCGGAGCGTCTCGCGGGTGGCCTCTTCGTTCTTGTAGTAGCCGAGCATGACATTCATGCCGCGGGCCAGTATTTCGCCGGGAACGTTCTCGGGGTCGCTGCTGTCAATCCTGATTTCCATGCGTGGTGCAGTCCTTCCGCAACTGCCGGGGACGAATGTTTTCCAGTCGGAATAGGCCAGAATGGGGGAGCACTCGGTGGCACCATAGCCCACGGTGTAGCGGAAACCGATGTCGTGCAGCACGTTTTCCACCTCCTTGTTCAGTGCGGCACCTCCGATGATGACCTCATAGAAATTGCCGCCGAGCGCGTTGGTCAGTCCCTCGCAGACTTTCTTGCGTATGCGGTCGCCGATAACCGGTGTCTTCATCAGCAGGCGCACTTTCGGGTCTTGCAGTTTGGGCAGAATGGCCTTTCGCACTATCTTCTCAATGATGAGCGGCACGGCAATCACGATGCGCGGCTTGGTGTCGGCCAAAGCCTTCAGCAGGACGGACGGACTTGCCAGTTTGGTGAGGAAGTAGATATGTATGCCGAACGTGAACTCAAATATAAACTCAAACGCCATGCCGTAGGTATGCGCCATGGGGAGCATGGACAGCACGCAGTCGTTTGCGCCGGTCTTGATGTTGTCGCCCAGTACCTCCATGGCAAACTCCCGGTTGCTCCACAGGGCACGGTAGGGAATCATGACTCCCTTGGAATTGCCGGTAGAGCCGGAAGTGTAGTTGATGATGGCCAGTTCGTCGGGCTGATCCGGATAGTACGGACTGATATGGTGCTTGCGGAAGTTCATGGGGAACTTCTCGCCGAACAGTCGGTTAAGATTTTCGCGTGCGAAAGTCAGTTTCTCGCTTCGGCTGATAAACAGATGGTAGTCGATGATGGAGAGTATGCCTTCGAGTCCGGGCATCTGCTCCGCATCCAGGGACTGGAATATCTTGTCCTCCACGAACAGCAGTTTGACGTCGCTGTGGTTCACAATGTTGTGAATCTGTTCCGGCTGGAACTCGTGCAGTATCGGGACAACTACCGCGCCATACGTGGTGATGGCGAAAAATGCCGCACCCCATCGGCTCTGGTTTTTTCCACAGAGGGCCACTTTATCGCCCGGGCGGACGCCACTGTGCTCAAACAGAATGTGCAGTTTCTCGATGATGCGTGCTACGTCCTTGTACTGTAGTGTCGATACTCCATAGTCCGACATGGCATTGAGGTCCCAGTATTCCTGTATGGCATCGAATACAAGTTGATTGAAACTACCGGCTTGCTTCATATCTTTTTTGTGCTCAAATTGGTTATAACTACGCAAAGTTACAATAAATTTGGCACACTTCCAAAACTTTTGTGCAATATCTTCCGTCTGAAATCTCAGGAATAATTAAGGAAGCGCGCCCGCACGTATGCGCACACACGTATAGGAGGACGGGCCCTCGTCCATAGCGGGACGAGGCTCCGTCCATAGGAGGATTGAGGCCCGACAATAGTATGGGCAAGCGAGCGTCGATACCGCGACCGGTTTTCCGCCGGATCGCCATCGGTCGGAAATCGTCCTTATTCCGGGCTGTCCGGAGTGGGGGCTCGCGGAGGCTTTTTGTCGTGTTATTGGTGAATATATTTGTTGCGGATGGATTTATTGCGTATATTTGTGACGTAAAATCTGTAAAAGAAGTTTTTTATGAAGCATTCGTTTCAGGAGTGGGTCGTGGCCACACGGCCGTGGAGTTTTCCGGCTTCGGTGATGCCCGTTGCCGTAGCTGCTGTATGGGTGGCAGTTACGGGGCAGAGCGTGAACTGGTGGTTGGCAGTGGCGGCCATGGTGAATATCGTACTGGTGCATGCTGCCGGCAATGTGTGGAGCGACTATTACGACTTCAAGTGCGGTGTGGACCGGGACGGAGCCTACTGCGTGAGCACGCTGACGAGCGGAAAGTTCTCGCTTCGGGAGGTCTGGGCCTTGTCGGTCGGTTTGCAGACGGTGGCCGTCGTGATGGGCTGCACGATAGTGGCGCTTACGGGCCTGCCGTTGCTGTGGATAGGTCTGGCAGGTATCGGACTGTCGTTGCTCTATCCGCCCTTGAAATACCACGCTCTGGGCGATGTGGTGATAGGATTTTGTTATGCCGTGCTCCCGATGCTCGGAACGACGTTTATCGTGAGTGGCGAGGTGATGCCCGAGGTGCTGTGGCTGGCTCTGCCCGTAGGCGCGATTACGGTGGGCATACTGCATGCGAACAACACGCGTGACATTGATATGGATGCAGCGGCAGGCATCAAGACTTTCTCGATACTGACGGGCCGCAGAACGGCCGTATGGCTCTATGTCGTTGAAGTGCTGCTGCCCTATGTGTGGTTGGCCGCGATATGTGTTTTAGGCATCGTCGATTGGTGCGCGTTGCTGGCTTTTCTGTCATTGCCGCTGGCTCTGCGTAATGTGCGGGTGATGACGAGCGACCGGGAGGAGGACAGAGACGCATTCCTGAGATTGGACGAGGCTACGGCCCAGTTGCAACTGGCTTTCAGTATGTCGCTGATTGTAGGACTGTTATTATCGCTGTTCCTGTGATGAAACGATTGATTTTTTCCATTGCTGTGGCGGTGGTGCTGTGGTTTGTGATGTTCTCGCCGTGTCTGACCCTGGAGCTGAATTTCTGGTGGGAGATGACCGCGAGTGCCTCGATATTGACTCTGTTGGCGGCTCCCTTTCTATGGGCTTACCGCGAGCGGGCGGCATGGGGACGCGAATTGTTGTTCGGTCTGCTGATAGCCCTTGCCTTGTGGGGTGTGTTTTGGGTGGGAGACTTTCTGTCGTCCCTGCTGTTCAGTTTTGCCCGTCCGCAGGTGGATAGCATTTACGGAATGAAAGACGGTATGCCGGGTTGGATTGTGGGCTTGCTTTTGCTGCTTATCATCGGACCGGCGGAGGAACTCTTCTGGCGGGGCTATGTGCAGCGCAGCTTGTCCATGCGTTGGGACGCCAACCGGGCGTTGGTGGTTACGACGCTGATTTATACCCTCATTCACGTGCCGTCGATGAATTTCATGCTCGTGATGGCTGCCGGGGTATGTGGCATCTGTTGGGGCGGGCTTTACAGGCTTTTCCCGAAACATCTGCCCGCGATTGTCATTTCACATGCCGTATGGGACGCGGCCGTGTTCGTGTGGTTCCCGATATGATGCGGTTCTAATTCAGATATAGAAACTTATGAAGATATGAAGAAACAGATATTGGATTTGCGGATAACCCGTGCCGAAGAGGTGGGAGCGCAGTGTGTGTTGTTGAAAGCGAAGCCCGTGGAGGGGCGTTTGCCGGTGTGCTGTCCGGGACAGTTTGCCCAGTTGCGGGTGGATGCCCCGGATGTATTTTTGCGGCGCCCTATCAGCATCCATGATGTGGAGGGTGACGAAATCTCGTTCCTCGTGCAGATGGTGGGCGAGGGCACGCAGTGGCTGGGCGCCTTGCAGGCGGGCGACACGCTGAATGCCGTGCTGCCACTGGGGCATGGTTTTACGGTTCAGACGGGAAACGAGGTCGCCCTGCTTGTCGGTGGCGGCGTGGGTGTGGCCCCGTTGCTGTATCTTGGCAAGCAACTGAAAGCAAATGGAATACGTCCGGTGTACCTATTGGGAGCGCGGACGAAAGAACTTTTGCTTCGTCTTGATGCTTTCCGGGAAGTGGGTGAGGTGTTTGTTACCACCGAGGACGGAAGCATGGGGGAGAAAGGTTTCGTAACCCAGCATTCCGTGTTAGGTTGCAATGAAAACGGAGAAATGGAAACGCTCCCTGCTCGCGTGATGGTATATACCTGCGGCCCGAAGCCGATGATGAATGCAGTTGCCCGTTTGGCCCGGGAGCGTAACCTCCCCTGTGAGGTGTCTTTGGAAAACCGCATGGCCTGTGGCGTGGGGGCCTGCTTGTGTTGTGTGGAAGAGACGGCCGACGGGCACAATCGTTGCGTGTGTACGGAAGGCCCCGTGTTCGACGCATCGGAGTTAAAAATTTAGGAACGAGAAACAGATTATCAGGATTATAGGCATGGCAGACTTGAAAACAAATATAGGCGGACTGGAGTTGCGCAATCCCGTGATGACGGCCAGCGGCACGTTTGGTTACGGACTGGAGTTTGAGGACTTTGTGGACTTGAGCCGCTTGGGCGGCATCGTGGTAAAAGGCACGACGCTGAATCCCCGTGAGGGCAATCCCTATCCCCGCATGGCGGAAACGGCGGGCGGTATGTTGAACTGTGTGGGTTTGCAGAACAAGGGAGTGGACTACTTCTGCGAACAGATTTACCCCCGTGTAAAAGACATGGATACGAACGTTGTCGTGAACGTAAGCGGCAGTTCCGTTGAGGACTATGCCGAGTGTGCGCGACGTATCGGCGAACTGGAGAATATTCCGGCCATCGAGCTGAATATCTCGTGTCCCAATGTGCGTCAGGGCGGCATGGCTTTTGGCGTGACGGCCGCAGGAGCAGCCAGTGTGGTGAAAGCCGTGCGGCAGGCTTATCCGAAGACACTGATTGTGAAGTTGTCACCCAACGTGACGGACGTAACCGAGATAGCCCGTGCCGTGGAGGCAGAGGGAGCGGATGCCGTGTCGTTGATAAACACGCTGATGGGTATGGCCATTGACGCGGAACGTCGCCGCAAAGTGCTCAGCATCGGCACGGGAGGTCTCAGTGGCCCTGCCGTCAAACCCGTAGCCCTGCGCATGGTTTATCAGGTGGCCCGTGCCGTTAAGATTCCCGTTGTCGGGTTAGGCGGCATCATGACGGCTACGGATGCCGTGGAGTTCCTTTTGGCCGGTGCCTCGGCCGTGGAGATTGGTACGGCCAATTTTATTGACCCTTCCGTAACCGTAAAGGTTGTAGAGGGCATAGAAGCCTATCTCGACAGACATGGCTTCCGGTCGGTGAAAGATATTATAGGCATATTGGACTAATAACTGAAAAAGCCCAACGCCCGGACTCTCACCATCAGTGAAGAGTCCGGGCGTTGGGCTGATTCCTTGGGCAAAAGTTGCCAACGGTTTATCTTATACCGAGGAATTTGTGGGTTTGCAGGCTCAGGTTCCATCGGGGATGCGACAGCACGTATTCGATGGTGGCTGCGATAATTTCCTTATTTCTTTCCGCGTTGCCGGTGTCGCAGGGTTGCAGGCTGTAGATGTCAGCCTGAAACAGTGTCTCGTAGGGGAGCATATCCTGCCCCTGATACACTACCTTCAACTCGTGGGGATGCTGAATGGCAATTCCCGAAAGTGACTTTGGCGAACACGTTACCCAGTCGATGCCGGCAGGAAGGGGATGCGTGCCGTTGGTCTCTATCTGTACGTAGAAGTTGGCGTTGTGCAGGGCATCGACAAGGGCGGACAACTCTCTTTGCAGCGACGGTTCTCCGCCAGTTATGACGGCATGGCGGGGCTGAAACCGGAGGCATTCATTCACGATGTCGTCGATGCTCATCTCCTGTCCCTCGTTGTGCATCGTATCGCAAAAGGCACAAGTCAGGTTGCAGCCGCTCGTGCGGACAAATACGGCGGGCGTGCCGGTGTAGTGGCCCTCGCCCTGAACGGAGCAGAATATCTCGTTAATCTTCACAGTAGGGAGTTAGTCGTCTACTTCATACGAAGCCTCGTTGTTCAGGCTCTCCACCACATCCACACGATAGGCCTGCGGGATTTGTTCGCAAATCCACCGGGCAATATTCTCTGCCGTCGGATTGAAAGGCAGGATGTCGTTAAGGTTGGAGTGGTCGAGGCGGTCGCGTATGGCTCGTTTGATGTGGGTAAAATCTATCACCATACCGTTCTCGTCCAGCTCTTTCGATTTGCAGTGGATGGTAACGAGCCAATTGTGGCCATGCAGTTGCTCACATTTGCTTTCGTAGGAAAGGCTCAGGCGATGGCTTGCCGAAATCTCGAATGTCTTCTTTATGTAATACACGTTGAATAGAGAAGGATACGTGTCCTGTTAGGTTAAAATATGGTTGTAGAATTCCAAGGGTAGAACTGTTCGCTGACGGAGAATGTGCCCAATGCACGTTCCAGTTTGTCGCGTGTCAGCGGAATATGCGCCATGCGTGCGCTGTCCAGTCCGATGTATTTCCGCGGCTTGTTGGGGAGCCATGCCCAGAACTTCTGTATGCTGTCCTCGTTGAGCTCCGTGAGTCCGGCGTAAGCGATGACAACCGGCAGATGGAAACGATTGACGCAACGCGATATCTGCCAGTTGAGAATGTGGCTTTCGGTATTGACCACCGGGCTGGCCACAACAAGCAGATTATCGGCTTCCGCCATCAGTTTCAGGAAACGGCTTTTGGTTGTTGTCTCCAACAGGTCGTCGTGCTGTGCGGAAAACTCGATTTCGTTCATGTTTACAAAGCGGAAACGGTCGGGATGATTCTTTGCCCATTCCTGCAACTGACGGAACGTGTGCAGATTGCTGTTCACTGCGTCCTGCACGGCATTGGCGTCAAAGGCGATATAAGTAGCTCGTGGTTTCATAAGCGGAGCGGATTTTGTTTGCAAAGATAAGAATTTATTGCGAATAGTGGATTGCGAATAGTGAATAAATTCTTATCTTTGTGAAAATATATGAACTTCCCATGAAACGCACTCTTTTCCTTTGGCTTGTGTTACATAGCCTTATTGTCCCTCTCCCTGTAGTTGCCACTCCGGGGAACGCTGTCTCCGATTATCGGCCTACTGATTTCGTAGAGCCCATGATTGGTTCGGGCGATCACGGCCATGTCTTTGTTGGGGCCAATGTCCCTTACGGTATGGTGAATGCAGGCCCCACCCAGTTGGAAACGGGCTGGGACTGGTGTTCGGGCTATCATTATGACGGCCGCCGGATTGTCGGGTTTGCTCAGATGCACCTGAGCGGAACCGGATGCGGCGACCTTGGCGACATTGCTCTGATGCCCGCTTTGGAACCGTTGGAACTGACTCGTTCGGGATTATCCTCGGCTTATCGTCACGAGCGTGAGGAGGTGCGGCCGGGCTATTACTCCGTGGTACTCGACCGCGACGACATCCGTGCGGAAATCACCGCGACGCAGCGTGTGGCCCTGCATCGTTATACTTTCCCCCGTTCGTCTTCCGATGCCCGTATTGTCATCGACCTTGAGAATGCCATCGGCGACCGTCGTCTGCAGTCGCGCATCTGGCAGTTGGATGAACGTACCCTGTTGGGCTTCCGCATCAGTCGCGGCTGGGCCGCTCATCAGCAAATCTACTTTGCCATACAATTTTCCAAACCCATCCGCGAGTGGCTGTCCCGCGACCAGTCCGACGGTTATTTCCAGGCCCTATTCAATGTCGTTGAGGGAGAAAACGTGATGGTAAAGGTGGCCCTCTCGCCGGTCAGCGAGGCCAATGCTCTGCAGAATCTTCGTGCCGAGATGCCTGACTGGGACTTTTCTGCCGTCCGTGAGGCAGCTTTGCAGACGTGGGACAAGGAACTTTCGCGCATCCGGGCCTCGTTCGGCAGCGAGCGTGAGCGACGAATCTTTTACACGGCCCTTTATCACTACATGATGGCCCCTGTCGTGTGGCAGGACATGAACGGAGACTACATGGGGGCTGACGGCCGTATCCGTCGAGACGCTACGTTCCGGAACTACACAACGTGGTCGCTTTGGGACACTTATCGGGCAGCCCATCCGCTGTCTACCCTCATCATGCGCGACCGCCTCACTGACTTTGCCCGGTCGATGCTGAGCATCTACGAGCAGCAGGGCGAGCTGCCTGTGTGGAATCTCATGTCCAACGAGACGTACTGTATGGTGGGGTGCCCGGCGGTTCCCGTTTTGGCAGACCTTTGTCTGAAAGGTGTCGAAGGCTTTGACTACAAGGAAGCCTACCGGGCCATGAAAGCCAGTCTGCTGAAAGACCACCGCTCGCTAAACCGCATGAAGCAGTATGGTTGGGTTCCTTGGGACACGGGCGACAGCGAGGCCGTGGCAAAGAGTCTCGAATATTATCTAGCCGACTGGAGCACCGCTCAGGTGGCGGGTCTGATGGGTGAAGCGGCCGACAGCGTTTACTTTCACCGTCGCAGCATGGGCTACAAACGGATGTTCGACCCCTCGACGCAGTGTATTCGGGCCTTGAGTAGCGAGGGGCGTTTTCGCGACGAACCCGATTTCAACCCCGGTCACCAGACGGTGGACTACACCGAAGGCAATCCCTGGCAATACACGTGGCTGGTGCCTCATGACGTTCACGGACTGATAGCGTGTTTCCCCTCCGAGCAGGTGTTTACCGACCGTCTCGACTCTCTCTTCCTTGCCGATGGCGATTTGGGGAAGGAGGCCAATCCGGACATTACGGGGCTCATTGGGCAATATGCCCACGGCAACGAACCCAGTCACCACACGCTCTACCTCTACAACTATGTCGGTCAGCCCTGGAAAACGGCCCGCAGGGTACGTCAGGTCATGCGCGAACTCTACAACGACCGCCCGGCGGGGCTTTGCGGAAATGAAGATGCCGGTCAGATGTCGGCCTGGTATATCCTTTCGGCCCTCGGACTTTATCAGGTGGCCCCCTGCGGCGGTATCTATGTGCTGGGCAGTCCCCTTGTGCGGGAAGCCGCTTTGCGCATCGACGACACACACACGTTCACCATCCGCACGCACGACAATTCCGACCGGGCCATTTACGTCCGCGAGGTGCGTCTCAACGGCCGGCCCTATCCTTACAGTTACGTCCGCCATGCCGACATTGTAGCTGGCGGAACGCTCGATTTCTACATGTCCACTCGTCCCTCGAAGTGGGGCACGGCACCGCAGTATCGGCCTTGAAATACGGAAAAACAGAATTTTTCCGGCGAACCTGTCAGGAGGTCAGCCGGAAACTGAGGCGTTCGCCCGTAGCGGGGTGAGCGAACTCCAGTCGGTCGGCCGTCAGCATCAGCCGTTTCCCGGCATGTCCGTAGAGGCGGTCGCCCACAATGGGGTTACCCAGTCCCTCACGGGCCGCCATGTGCAGCCGCAACTGATGGGTGCGCCCCGTGTCGGGCCACAGATGTACGACGGCGTTTCCCGCCTCCGTGTCCACCACCTCGTAGTGTGTGATGGAGCGCCGGCCGTATTCGGCGTTCACCATCTGCCGGGGCCGGTCGTAGGGATTGGGGCAGATGAGCAGGTCGATGGTTCCTTGTTCGCCCACGGGCAACGGACGCTCCAGCCGGGCCGTGTAACGCTTCTTAACCGTGTGCTCCACGAACTGCCGTTGCAGGGCATGATAGGCCGGCGTGGTGAGTGCCACCACCATCAGTCCGCTTGTTTCCATGTCCAACCGGTGTACGATAAGCGGGCCTTCCGCTTCGGGGTATCGCTCGCGGATGAGTTCGGCGAGTGAGGGCAGTCCGTCTTTGCCCGGCACAGACAGCAGTCCCGAAGGCTTGTCCACGACCACGAAATCCGGGCCTTCATGCACTATTTTCAATCGCTTCATCACCGCCTCGTAGTCGCGCATCAGCGGGTTCTGCTCCACGTCCAGCCCTTGCAGCATCCACTCCAGTACGGGCTTGCACTTATGTTGGCACGAAGGGTAGAAGTGCCCGTCCTCGCGCACCTCGCCACGGGGCGAGCGACCAACCCAAAATTCGCCCATGCAGAGTGGTCTCAGTCCGTGGCGGTAGGCATACTGCAACAGCTTGGGGGCACAGCATTCGCCCGTTCCTGCGGGTGGCACTTTGGGGGCGAAAATGTCCGGTAGAGCGCGTTCCTCGCCACGGGCATTCAGAAATCGGAATTGACGGAACAGCCACTGCTGTAGGGCCCGGCTGCGCTCTTTCCGTTCGTTGCCGGGCGGCATGAGCGAAATCTCCCGTTCCTCCTCCTCGAAGCGCGTGCCGTGCAGGTCGAACACCGGCGGCACGAAGTAGGGCAGTGTGCTCCGCCCGGTGAGCGTGCCCGAGAAGGCGGCAAGAAAGCCGCCGCCCTCCACTACCAGCACCCCCAGCATTTTACCCTCTTCCGTCTCCCGTTGCCAGTCGGGATGGCGCGCCACCTCGTTGCGCACGAGTTCGGCCGCCATGCGGCACAACGTATGCGCCTCGTAGCAGAACGGGAATGTGAACTGCCGGGGAGCCGGGATGTCGGATGCTGCCGCAGGCAGTGGGTGCAGTCTGTCGTCTTTTTCCATAGCAGGGACAAATTTAGGTAAAAAACGTGAGATTCCTATACGGGTGGTGTAAAAACATTTCTGACCTATATATAAATAAGGTACGCTCGGGCGCCCGCGCATACACGCACGCATAGGCAGGACGGTGCCTCGTCCCGCTATTGTCCGCGCCTCGTCCCGCTATGGACGGAGGCTTGTCCTGCTATGGACTGCCCTCCGACCTATGCGGCACCTCCGGAGAATATCCCTATGGACGGGAAACAGCATTGAAGATTCCTTTCACAGCCTCCACGATGGCATCGGCAGGCAGTGACGAGGTGTCGAACACGGCATCATAGTTTTTGGCCTCTCCCCATGTCTTGCCCGTGTAGTAGGCATAATGATCGCGGCGTATGGCATTCGATTCGGCAACATGTCGGGCGGCCTTTTCTGTGGCTACGCCATAATACTCCACGGCCCGATGGGCTTTATAGTCGGCCGAGGCATGAAAGAAGATGTTCACGGCACAGGGATTGTCGCGCAGCACGAAGTCGGAGCAACGGCCCACAATCACGCAGGGGCCTTCGCTTGCCAGACGCCTGATGACACGGCTCTGAGCCACAAACAAGGCGTCCTTTTTGGACAACGAACGTTCTACGGGGAGACTGTAATCCTCGGTTATCAGTTCGTAAAGCAGCGAGTGGGGGAGCCTCTGGTCGTAGTCGCGAACCGTGGCCTCGCTGTAGCCGCTCTCTTTAGCCACCATTTCCATCATCGCGTTGTCATAGAACGGTATACCGAGTTCCTTGGCAATACGTTCGCCTATGTCGTGACCGCCGCTTCCGTATTCGCGACCGATGGTGATGACGGGGTAATGCGTTGCTTCTGCTTCCTCCCTGCCGCTGAGCCTTTCGGTAGGAGCCTCCTCCCAGCGGTCGATGAATTTCAGCCGGGGACGCAGAAATCTCACCACCGGGCCGGTGAGAACCGCTACAATCAGGGTGCCCTCACGCACACCGTCAATTCTTCCCGCAATGAGCCATGAGCATCCCAATGCAAGCAGCACCAACGAGAGGTCGAACATGATTTTCAGTGTTCCGAACTCTTTATTGAGTTTGCGGGAGGCTATGCGCAGCACGTATTCGCCTGAGTTCATGCACACGTCGGCCACAACCTCAAGCGCGATGCCGAGTCCCATGATAAGGCAACCGACCACGCACGACAAGAATCGCAGATGATAAACTTCAGGATGCCAGCTTGATAAGATGGCCATTGTGATGTCAATGAACACTCCGAACAGCAGTGTCACGGGTATCTGCATCAGCAGTTCCACACGGTTTTCCTTTATGCCGTCGCGCCCGAGCATCAGCAACTGGGCGGCAATCAGCACGGCATTTAGAATGATGATGTAGGTACCCATCGACAGTGCCGTGTTCAGGCTCAGGACGTAGGGTACACTCGAAATCGGCGATGTACCCATCAGGGAGCGTGTCACGAGACTGACACCAAACGACATGATGAACAATGCCACAAAAAATACCGCGTATCTTCTAATCTTTTCCTGCTTGCTGCGTGTCTGTAATTCCATACTTTTTCTATCTGCTATCTCTTTTAGACTGCAAAGGTACAAAAAAATTGTGGGCTGTATTGGAATCTTTGTGGATAAAAAACGGCGAAAGATTTGGAGATATTAAATATTATACCTAATTTTGCCAACAGATTGATATAAAAACAACGGATAGTATGATGATTCGCATAGCAAACTCTTGGTGGTGGCAAAGCTCAGGATTCCCAAATTCGTGAGACGTATAGCTGCACCCCATAAGTTGGCGGAAATATAAGAAAAGGCTTGTCGTTCTTACGACAGGCCTTTTTTAATTGGGAAAAAGAAACAAAACAAGACATGATTCGTATCTATAAAAACAAACGATAAACTAATAACTTAAAAACGTAACAAGTATGAAACAGAAGAAATTTATCCTCGAAGAGAGCGAGATTCCCCGTCGGTGGTACAACATTCAGGCAGACATGCCGAACAAGCCGCTGCCGCCTTTGCACCCCGGTACCCGTCAGCCGTTAGGGGTGGACGACCTCGCACACATTTTCCCGTTGGAGTGCTGCAAACAGGAACTGAATACGACCGACCGCTTCATTGACATTCCCGAACCCGTGCTGGAGAAGTACAAATATTACCGTTCTACGCCGCTCGTGCGTGCCTATGAACTGGAGCGCGCACTGGGTACACCGGCGCACATCTATTTTAAGAATGAATCGGTGAACCCGTTGGGCTCCCACAAAATAAACTCCGCCCTGCCGCAGTGCTACTACGCCAAGGAAGAGGGCACAACGAACGTGACCACCGAAACGGGAGCCGGACAGTGGGGTGCCGCTCTTTCGTATGCGGCTCGTGTATTCGGTCTGGAAGCAGCCGTTTATCAGGTTAAAATTTCCATGCAGCAGAAACCGTACCGCTCCATGATAATGCGTACTTTTGGTGCAACGGTGGAGGGCAGTCCTTCCATGTCCACCCGTGCCGGTAAGGATATTATCACCCGGAATCCCATGCACATGGGCTCTTTGGGAACCGCTATTTCCGAAGCCGTGGAACTGGCCATGACAACGCCCGGCTGTAAGTACACGCTGGGTTCGGTGCTGAATCATGTAGCTATACATCAGTCCATTATCGGATTGGAGGCCGAGAAACAGATGGAGATGGCCGGCGAATATCCCGACACGGTGATTGCCTGCTTTGGCGGCGGCAGCAATTTCGGCGGAATCGCTTTCCCGTTTATGCGGCATAACATTAAGGATGGCAAAACGACGGAGTTCATTGCCGCCGAGCCGGAGAGCTGTCCCAAACTGACGCGCGGACGCTTTGAATACGACTTCGGTGATGAGGCCGGTCTCACGCCTCTGTTGCCGATGTTCACACTGGGTCACGACTTCCGTCCGGCCAACATCCACGCCGGCGGTCTGCGCTACCACGGTGCCGGCATGATTGTTTCTCAGCTCATTAAGGACGGACTGATGCACGGCGTAGACATTCCTCAGCTCGAAACTTTCGAGGCCGGTGTGCTCTTCGCACGTACAGAGGGTATCATTCCGGCTCCCGAGTCGAGCCATGCCATTGCGGCCACCATCCGTGAGGCACTGAAGTGCAAGGAGACGGGCGAGGAGAAGGTTATCCTGTTCAATCTCTCCGGACATGGTCTTATCGACATGACGGCCTACGACCAGTATATCTGCGGCGACTTGCAGAACTATCAGGTGTCTGACGAGGAGATTGCCAAAAACAAGATTGGGGCGTAACGTCGCCGGATTATCCGGAACGTGAAATAGAGCGACTATACATTGTGTAACTCAAATAAGAAAGGGGGCGAATTTGGATTCGCCCCCTTTCTTGTATGGTTTTGCCGAGCTTATTCCTCACAAAGTTCTGTCAGGATGCCGCATGTCGATTTCGGATGCAGGAAAGCGATGTGCAGGCCGTCGGCACCCTTGCGGGGAGCCTTGTCAATGAGGCGGATGCCTTTCTCGTCACACATGGCCAAAGCCTCACTCACACCGTCCTCAACCTTGAAAGCCACGTGGTGGATGCCACGGCCACCGTTGTCGAGGAACTTCTGAACGGTGCTTTCGGGGCATGTGGGTTCCAGCAGTTCCAGTTTCACTTCACCCACCTTCAGGAAAGCAGTTTTTACTTTCTGGTCTTCTACGACCTCTGTCTTGTACACTTCCAGACCCAATACGTCCTGGAAGTAGGGCAATACGGCATCAATGCTCTGCACGGCAATGCCCAGATGTTCGATTTTGGAAATTTTCATAGTTTTAGTTTATGAGTTATAAATACTGTTTATCGGTTTCGTTCTTGCAAAAGTAGGAAAAAAAAACGACATTCTTACACCGTCTGTCGTAAAAAAACAAGGCCCGTGACAGATTTTTGTTTTAGGGTTCCGGTATCGTTGGGATGCAGGCCCTACGAGGACGGGGGCTCGCCCATAGCGGGACGAGGCTCAATCCATAGCGGGACAAAGGCCCGTCCATAGTAAGGACTGAGGCTCGGCGACGGGGGATATGTTCTCATTGCCGTATCTGCTTGAGAATAGAGGGCTTGCGCTTCTTCCTCGTGACAAGGTCGCGCCACGAGGTGAAATCCTTCTTCAGCAGCACGCCGATGCCCTGTGTGGTGAGGGACGATTTGGTGAAGTAGCGGTCGTTGGTCTCCGAATAGGCTTTGAGGGCAATGGAGCCGGATGGCGTGAGCAGATATTTGACATCGAAGTCGCCGACAAAGTTGCTCGTGGCCACGGGATTGTCGCGGTAACCGAAGTTGCCGTTGAGCAGCAGCCGGTTGTTGAGCAGATTGCCCTGTAGCATGCCTTCCACGTCCATGTTGCTCCAGCCTTCGTCGCCGGTGCGCAGATTGGCACCGAAGTTCCAGTTGGGCAGGCCTATCATGTTGGTCAGGGCCTGATTGATGGTGCCTGACAGCGTGGAGGACAACAGGGAATTCATGGCGAGGGTACCCTGCGACTGTGTATCGCTGCTGTAGTCGTAGGCGTAGAAGCGTCCGATGCCCAGCAGATAGATGACCTGCATGTTGCGTTCTTCCTCTGTGGAAATGAGCGACCGCACCATCTGTTTCTCCTCTTCGTTGGCGTTGGGGATGTCGAAGTCGAACGTGATGCGCGGGGCGCGGGCCTTGCCGCCGATGTTCATAAGGCAGTTCACGCGCGTCGTGGTGTTCGAGAAGTTGGCCTTGGGATTGATGTCGTTGAGCGACACGCCGCTGACGGTGTGGACGGCCTGTAGGTTGAGGTCTGCATCGTAGGGTTCGCCATTGAACGTGACGGTGCCGTCCGGCGAGAACTCGAAATTCTTGCGGATGACTTCCTGCAGGGATAGGTTGTAGGTGCCCTGACTGACGCGGTAGGTGCCGAAAAGATTAAACGACCCTTTATTGTAGTAGTGAGCAAGCATGCGGCCGTTGCCGGTGAGCGCAATTTTGTCGCCCGAACGTGCGTCCATCAGTAGGTTCATCGTCGATTGTTCGTTGATGTCAAGGTCGAAGTCAAGGTACAGGTCGGAGGTGCTTTCTTCCAACTCAGCGTCTGCCGCATCGGATGCGGTTGTGGCGGAGCCGGTGTTGTCATTCGACTTGTCGGGTGCTGCAAGGAATGGATTAGAGCCGGCGGTTGCAAATTCGTTTTTCCGTTTGTAGCTAATAAAAGGCGTATCGGTGAGTTTGTCGGGCGAAGTGGCATTGTAGGTGAATGTGGTACCCCGTTCGGGACGGGCCTTGATGCCGATGCGCACCTCTCCGGGATGGCCTTTCACGGTGATGTCTCCCGTGGCGTAGACGGTGCCATAGAAATTCTGGTCACCGAAGTCCGTGAAATTATAGCCGAGGATGTTTTCGCCGCGTATGGAGATGTCGTAGGAAAGGTCTTTGAAGCTATCGTGGTGCAGACTGCCCGTAACGGAGGCCTGGTGCCCCTGATTGCCGGGGTGCCCCTGCGGGTCATAAATCATGGCGTTGTTGAAGTATATGTTGTCGGGACGTAGCAGCACGGAGTCGTTCTCCAGATGATAGCGTACCCCGGTGAAGGGAATGCCCACGCTGGCTTCATTGACCAATGCGTCCCCTTCGATGTTTATCTGCTTGAAAGGCCCGAAGATGCGTACCCAACCGGTGGCGTGACCTTGCAATCTGTCGAATATAGCGTCTGTCCATCTGTTGATGAATCCCAAATTCACGCGTTCCGCTTTGACGTTGAGGTCGAGGCCGTGGTAGTCGATGTCCTTTTTGGGAGTGATGTATCCGCTGACGAGCGTGCGCCCGGGCAGTCTGTTTGTAAGGGTTGGGTCGTCGTTGTCCGTGATGGTGCCGTCTAAGAAAATAGAGTACGGGCGGTCACCCCAGTTGAGGTGGATGTCGAGATTGCCCATCGTACTGTAATTGAGGGCGAAATGGGGAATGCGGATATCGGCATCGGCCTTGGGAGAAGAGAACAGGGAATGGGCGTAGGCGTCGCCGGTCGCTTCGCCGGTCAGCTCAACGGCATGGAAGTTGATAAGGGAGAAAATGTATGCCAGATTGATGTCCTGCAAGTGGGCGTGCAGGGTGTCGGTTTCCGCCTTCGAAGCCCGTCCCTCTACACGGATATGCCGATTGCCCTGACTTACGCAGAAACTGTCTATCTGTAAGGCGTCGTTGTAGTAGGTTACGAAGCCCGGATGGATGCTCCAGAGGGTATCGCTAATGATGAAGTTGGAGGGGAGGATGGTGCCTTCGAAGCCTTGTTTGCCTTTGGGGTCTCTCCACAATCGGGAAATGACGCTGACGTCCCCGGCATAGATGCTGTTGGGGGCTTCTTCTCCCTCCACATCGTTGCTGAAGAGGAAACGGGTTTTCAGTTTTCCGTCATAGCCTTCCGTGTCGAGTCCGACATTGAGCCACCGGCCTTTCATCAGGCGTTGCACCGACAGATTGCCCAGCATGGACTCGTAGTTGCTCTCTACGTGCAAGTCTATATGGCGCAGTTGCTCCCCGTCGTACCGGACGCCGGGTGAGGAGAGATTTATCCATAGCGCATTCTGCTCGCTGTTTATTTCACCATAGGCCGTTGTGGTACCTGACAACGTGAGCGGTATGCCTGCGAGGCGGCGCAAAGGCTCGGCGTTGTAGGCACGCAGGGTGAAAGAAATCGCCTTCTCGTGATTCTTTTGCAGCGGTGTGAACTCTGTTTCCTCCTTTGTGGGGGCTGGAGCGGGGGAGGCCGGCAGGTAGTTGCTCATCATGCGCTTTATCTGGCCGGCAATGACTTTCGGATTTATGTCGCCCTCAACTTGAGCTTCGAGGAAAGGACTGATAAGCAGAAAGTGTTGCTTATTGTCTTTGAGGCGGGAGGTGAAATGAATGTCACCCGGACGATAAGTGTCCACGGTGTCAGTCATGGTGAATCCGTTGAGCTGGACATTTCCTACCATCTTGTAGGGCTGTGTGCCCCTGAGGTCTGCCGACAGCGTGCCCGAGAAGTCTGTATGAGCATACCGTTTCGTAAGGTTCAGCGTGTGGGGCGAAAAGCGGGTGACATCGGCTTTCACGTTATAGGTGTGGTGAGAAAAATCAACTTTGGCCGCTGCGTTGAACGAGGCGTTGGGGTCGCCACTGGATAACTCGCCGTCGATGATTGATGCCTGATAATTCAGTTTCTTTAATTCGATATTGCGGTACCGATAGCCTTTGTAGTTGATTTCGGGAATGCGCCCCGTCAGGGTGAGGTTCGGTTGTTTGCTGATGGTGCCTTTGGCCTGCACGTCGAGGGAGACGAGGCCGAGGGCGGAATGTTTCAGCAGTTCACCCAATCGGAAGCCGCTACTCTGTACGACGGCGTTCACTGTGCCATGGCTTGAAAGGTTGCCTTTGACTTTCGCGCTGCCTAACGCTGTATGTACATCAAAAGAGGTATTCAGAGCCTGCTGTCTCCAGTCGGCAGTGCCGTGGAGGCTGATATTTCCGAGGCGTTCCACGATGGCGTTCCGGACATACGACTGCAAGAGGGTGTTTTCGGCGTGCAGATCGTGAATGTCGATGGAGGCTTGTAGGCTGTCCTTGCCTTGCCACAGATGGCTGACTTGTCCCGATGCGAACAAATGTACTAACTTCCGGTCATCTTGCAGGTGTAATGATTTGACGGTTAGTATGTCGCCGTCGCCTCGGAAGTGTATATTGAGATTGGCAACCTCTTTAACTTTAGTAAGTTTTGGCAGCCATGTCGAGAAATCGGTAGGGGAGAGGTGTGCGTTCAGGGTTCCATGGTAAGACGCATTTCGGATGGTTAAGTCGGAACTAACCACTGACAGACGGGGAATTTCCACGTTGCTGTTAGGCATTTCCAGTCTGAACTCCGACAATTCGCCTCCCTGTTTGTTGCGCACAAGATTGAATTTTAAGGATTGGATGGCCAGCCCATTTTTTTCTTTGACGTCGAATCGCTTAACTCTCAGATTTAACGAATCGTCGGTAAGGCAGTTCAGTTGCGCCGTGACATTGAAGTCCGTAAACTCAAAAGAGGAACGGGGGCGGCCTTTCTTCCATCTTTGTTCCCACTTTATATGCCCTCTTCGTACCAGTATCTGACTGATTTGTAGGTCTAACGGCGTATGTTGCGTTGTGTCTTTCGAGGCAAAGGCATCAAGGAGGAACTTGAAATTGGGGTCGCAGTTCTCGCATTCCTGATAGAGATTGGCATGGAGGCCGAACAGTTGCGTGTTTCCGATGCGGATGCGTTGATGAAAAATGTCGTGTAGTCCTATGTTGGTCGCTACTCGTGCCACTTGCAGCATTTCCTCGCCTTGTCGGTCTTCTATGGTCAGGTCGGTCACGATGAATCGTCCGTTCCATTTGATGGCGACGCGTCCCACGCTAACGTGTGTCCCGAACAGACTCTCTAATGCCGCAGCCGCGCCGGTGGCCAGCCATTGTTGCACAATAGGGATATTCACCGAGAGCATCACCGTCAGATATATTCCCACGATGATGCCTGCCGCCCATTGCAATATCCATTTTATGTGTTTCATTCTACAATTTTACAGGCAGGCGCAAAATACGCCAAGATAAGACAAGCACAAAAATACAACATTATTTCTTATTTCTCATGTTTTTGTCATTTATTTTTCGTACCTTTACGCCTGTTTGTGATACATTTATATATTTTTTAACATAATGACAAAAGTAATCAAATTGCGTAAGGGCCTTGATGTCAATCTGAAAGGCAAGCCTGCGGAAGAGATTGCCCAAGTAAAATGTCCGGGAGAGTATGCGCTCGTTCCCGATGATTTTACGGGCATGAAACCAAAGGTTGTTGTCAGAGAAGGCGATGAGGTTCTTGTTGGTGATGCCTTGTTCGTAGACAAGTTGCATCCTGAGGTGAAGTTTACGTCGCCTGTCAGTGGCGTTGTCAGTCTGGTGGAGCGTGGCGATCGCCGCAAATTGCTTTCCGTTCGCGTGAAATGCGACGACAAGCAGAATGCGCGTGAGTTTAACGTGAAGCAAGACGTGAAGGCGTTGTTGCTGGAGAGCGGTCTGTTCGGATTCTTCCGCAGCCGTCCCTACGACGTAGTTGCCAATCCGGAAGACAAACCGAAGGCTATCTTCGTAAGTGCGTTCAACTCAATGCCGTTGAGTCAGAACTTCGAGTTCGTGCTGAAAGGGCAGGAACGCGAGTTCCAGGCCGGTATCTCGGCTTTGGCCAAATTGTGCAAGGTGCATCTTGGTGTTTCTGCCAAGCAGACCTCAAAAGCACTTTTGGAGGCAAAGGATTGTGAGGTAACGGTATTTGACGGGCCGGCTCCTGCCGGTAACGTGGGTGTGCAGATCAATCATGTCAGCCCCATCAACAAGGGCGAAGTGGTTTGGACGCTCGGTGCAGAGGAAGTTATCTTCGTGGGCCGTCTGATGCTGACGGGTAAGGTGGACTTTACCCGCACTGTGGCTTTGGCCGGTAGTGAAGTGAAGGCTCCCTGCTACTGCAAGATGAAAGTCGGTCAGCAACTGACGACGTTGCTCGAAGGACAGATCAAAGAGACTGATCATCACGTGCGTGTTATCAACGGTAATGTGATGACCGGTCTGAAAACGACGAAGGACGGCTTCCTCGGAGCACATAAGACAGAGGTGAACGTAATTCCCGAAGGCGACGATAACGCAGAAATGCTCGGTTGGATTATGCCTCGTTTCAATGAGTTCTCTACCAGCCGCAGTTACTGTTCATGGTTGTTTGGCCGGAAGAAGGAGTACACGCTGGATGCCCGTATCAAGGGTGGAGAGCGCCGCATGATTATGTCGGGCGAGTATGACCGTGTATTCCCAATGAACATCTTTGCAGGTTATCTTATCAAGGCCATCATAACGGGTGATATTGACCGTCAGGAGGCTCTGGGTATCTACGAGGTAGCTCCGGAAGACTTTGCCATTGCAGAGTTCGTGGATAGCTCTAAACTGGAACTCCAGCGCATCGTTCGCGAGGGCTTGGACATTCTGCGTAAAGAAAACGAATAGAGATAAATAATCAATTAAAACTGGAGATTCAAGATGAAGCCGATGTCGTTGCGTGCAAGTGCAGGACTGTAAGCCAAGTTAGGAGTCTCGGATTTATTCATAAAAATGAAAGCGTTAAGAAACTATCTTGATAAGATAAAGCCAAACTTTGAGGAGGGCGGCAAGCTTCACGCATTCCACAGCCTGTTCGACGGATTGGAGACGTTTGCTTTCGTTCCGCGCACGACCGGTCGTGTGGGTAGTGTGAACATTCACGATGCTATCGACAGCAAGCGCATCATGAGCTTTGTGGTCATTGCTTTGATGCCCGCTTTGCTCTTCGGAATGTACAACGTAGGCTACCAGAATGCTTTGGCTGCAGGAAAGCTGGCGGAAGCCACCTGCTTAGGCATGTTCTGGTACGGTGCTTTGGCCGTTCTGCCTAAAATTATTGTGAGTTATGTAGTGGGTCTCGGCATTGAGTTTGTCGTGGCTCAGTGGAAGAAAGAGGAAATTCAGGAAGGTTTCCTTGTATCGGGTATTCTTATCCCGATGATTGTGCCCGTAACCACTCCGTTGTGGGTGCTGGCCATCGCCGTTGCCTTTAGCGTAATTCTCGCTAAGGAGATTTTCGGCGGCACGGGTATGAACATCTTCAACCCCGCACTTATTACGCGCGCGTTCCTCTTTTTCTCTTATCCCAGTGTGATGACGGGTGACAGCACCGTTTGGGTCAGTCAGCAGTCCATCCTCGGTTTCGGTTTCACGGCTCCCGAGGCTTACACTGCCGCTACTCCTTTGGGACTATCTGCCGGTGAAGGCTTTGCCGGTTTCGACTGTCAGACCATCACGAATGCTATCACGGGTTTGATTCCCGGTAGTATCGGCGAAACTTCTGTCATCGCTATCGCTTTGGGTGCCATCCTGCTGCTTTGGACAGGTGTCGCTTCGTGGAAAACGATGTTGAGCGTATTTGTCGGCGGTGGCTTGATGGGTTGGCTGTTGCAGACCCTGGGACTGACCGAAATAGAGTGGTGGCAACACTTCGTATTGGGCGGCTTTGCTTTTGGTGCCGTGTTCATGGCAACCGATCCCGTGACTTCGGCCCGTACCGAGTGCGGCAAGTATGTCTACGGTTTGTTGATTGGTGTTGTGGCCGTGATGGTTCGCATACTGAATCCCGGTTATCCCGAAGGCATGATGCTGGCAATTCTGCTCATGAACTTGTTTGCACCGCTGATTGACTATTGTGTTGTGGAGCGCAACATCGCTATGCGTGCCAAAAGAGCAATTAAAAAATAATAAGGAGGGCAAAAAATGAAGATAAACACAAATAGTAACGTTTATACGTTCGTTTACGCCGCTGTAATGGTTGTTATCGTGGCTTTCCTGTTGGCTTTTGTGGCTTCGGCCTTGAAGCCCATTCAGGATGCCAATGTGGAGCGCGACACGAAGAACCAGATTCTTACCAGTCTGAATATTACGGGCCTTTCAGGTGCCGATATTGACCAAAAGTATAAAGAGGTCGTTACCGGCGAACTGCAGGAGCAGGGTGGAAAGGTTTTCGTTGCCACTGTTGATGGTGCCACAAAATACGTTATTCCTGTCAAGGGACGCGGTTTGTGGGGTGGCCTTTGGGGCTATATCAGCATCGACGAGGATAAGCAGCACGTTTTCGGAACCTATTTCGACCACGAGAGTGAAACTGCCGGACTGGGTGCCCGCATCAAGGAACGTTGGTTCCAGGAGAAGTTCAATGGCAAGCCCATCTTCACCGACGATCCGAATCAAGTGGCCTTGACGGTGGTGAAAGTGGGGCAGTCGAAGAAAGAGACTGAGATAGACGGAGTCACCGGTGCTACGCTCACCAGCGTAGGTGTGGCTGGCATGGTTACCGACGGCTTGCAGCAGTACATAGAGTTTCTTAACAAGTAAAGAGGAGGACTAAGATATGAGTAAATTGTTTTCTAAGGAGAATTGCGAAGTCTTTTCCAATCCTCTGAACCTGAACAACCCGATTACCGTGCAGGTGCTCGGTATCTGTTCGGCTTTGGCTGTGACCAGCCAGTTGGAGCCCGCCATCGTGATGGGTCTCTCGGTGACTGTCATCACGGCGTTTTCTAATGTCATTATCTCGCTCATCCGCAAAACCATCCCTAACCGCATCCGTATTATCGTACAGTTGGTAGTTGTTGCGGCGTTGGTGACCATCGTGAGCCAGATTTTGAAAGCCTTTGCTTATGACGTCAGCGTTCAGCTCTCCGTGTATGTCGGTCTAATTATCACGAACTGTATTCTGATGGGCCGTTTGGAGGCATTCGCTATGCAGAATGCACCGTGGGAATCGTTCCTCGACGGCATCGGCAACGGTCTGGGCTACGCTCTCATTCTAGTCATCGTCGGTTTCGTGCGTGAACTGTTAGGCTTCGGCACCCTGCTGGGCTTCCAGATTATTCCCGATTTCTGCTATGAGAACGGTTATATGAACAACGGTATGATGACAATGCCTGCCATGTCGCTCATCATCGTTGGATGTGTAATATGGGCACACCGCTCAATAAATAAGGAGGATAAGTAATATGGAACATATGATTAGTCTTTTTGTCCGCTCGATATTCGTGGACAACATGATCTTTGCGTTCTTCCTCGGCATGTGCTCCTATTTGGCCGTGTCCAAGACCGTGAAGACTTCTTTGGGACTGGGTGTGGCAGTTACTTTCGTGCTGCTTATCACCGTGCCCGTCAATTACGCCTTGCAGACGTATGTTCTCGGCCCCGATGCCCTCGTAGAGGGAGTAGACCTCACCTTTTTGGCCTTCATTCTGTTCATTGCCGTGATTGCCGGTATCGTGCAGTTGGTGGAGATGGTGGTTGAGCGTTTCAGCCCCTCGCTTTATGCGGCTTTGGGTATCTTCCTGCCGCTGATTGCCGTAAACTGCGCCATCATGGGAGCCTCTCTGTTCATGCAGCAGCGTGTGCAGATGGATCCGGAAATCAGTTCTCAGGCTATTTCCGGCTTTGGCGATGCCATCGCTTACGCTTTAGGTAGCGGTATCGGTTGGTTGCTGGCTATTGTTGGCTTGGCTGCTATTCGCGAGAAGATGGCCTACACCGACGTTCCCAAGCCCCTGCAGGGACTGGGCATCACGTTCATCACCGTAGGCCTGATGGCAATGGCGTTTATGTGCTTCTCAGGTTTGAACATCTAAAAGAAGGAGGAATAGACAATGGATATGAATTTGATTTTAACGAGCATTGGCGTATTCCTGGTCATCATACTCGTATTGGTGGCCATCCTGTTGATTGCCAAAGCCTATCTGAGCCCTTCGGGCAATGTGAATATTACAATTAACGGCAAAGACACTATCTCTGTCGGTCAGGGCTCCAGTCTGCTCTCCACGCTGAGCGAGCAAGGCATCTTCCTGCCTTCGGCCTGTGGCGGTAAGGGCTCTTGCGGCCAGTGCAAACTGCAGGTTGTAGAGGGTGGTGGCGACATTCTCGATTCCGAGAAAGGACACTTCACCCGCAAACAAGTGAAAGACCACTGGCGTCTGGGATGCCAGTGCAAGGTGAAAGGCGATTTGGGCATCCACATCGACGACTCCGTAATGGGCGTCAAAGAGTGGGAATGTACGGTTATCTCCAACAAGAACGTCGCTTCGTTCATCAAGGAATTCAAGGTGCAGTTGCCTCCGGGCGAGCACATGGATTTCGAACCCGGTTCGTATGCTCAGATCAAGATTCCCTGCTACGACATCGACTACAACCGCGATTTCGACAAGGCTGACATCGGCGACCTGTATGTACCCGTATGGGAGAAGTTCGGCATCTTTGGCCTCAAGCAGAAGAACGACACTCCGACCATCCGTGCCTACTCTATGGCCAACTATCCGGACGAGGGAGATATCATCACACTTACCGTCCGCATCGCCACGCCTCCTTTCAAGCCGAAAGAGCAAGGCCCCGGCTTCATGGATGTGCCCTGCGGCATAGCCTCTACGTACATCTTCTCGCTGAAGCCCGGCGACAAGTGCATCATGTCAGGCCCTTACGGAGAGTTCCGTCCCGTTTACGACTCCAAGCGCGAGATGATATGGGTCGGCGGTGGTGCCGGTATGGCTCCTCTCCGCGCTCAGATCATGCACATGCTCAAGACCCGTCAGTGCCGCGACCGCGAAATGCACTACTTCTACGGTGCCCGTGGTATCGACGAAGTGTTCTTCCTCGAAGACTTCCTTGCTCTGGAAAAGGAATTCTCGAACTTCCACTTCCATCTGGCTCTCGACCGTCCCGACCCCAAGGCCGATTCGCTGGGCGTGAAGTACACACCGGGCTTCATTGCTCCCGTCATGGGCGACACCTACCTGAAGCAGCATGAGGCACCCGAAGATGTCGAGTACTACCTCTGCGGCCCCCCAATGATGGCCAAGACCGTGCTCGACCTGTTGCACTCACTCGGTGTAGAGGACGACATGATACGCTTCGACAACTTCGGCGGTTAATATCCCGCACGAAATTCAATCTGATAAAAAAGAGCCCGGTATGCGTACCGGGCTCTTTTTTTATTCTCCCTTGATGCAGGCAGATGGTTATACTTGCTTCTTACTATTATTAAGGAATCGTGTACGCACGTGTGTGTACGCGTATCGTGTATGCCTTGTTTTCCGACCATAGGAGGATCGCGGCCCGTCCATATATTGTCTGAGGCTCGTCCATAGGGCGACCGGGGGCCGTCGTCGGGCACAGGGGCTGCAACGTCTCGGCTGTAAATCTCCCGATTCCGGTAATTTTTGCGCTATCTTGCAGTCCGGGGCCGGGAAAAAACAGGGTCTTACTTGCTTATTCGCTCAAATTACACTATCTTTGTACGCGTAACGTAACATCGTAAGTAAGTCAGAGAAATGAATATATTGGAACTGAGCGAACAGGAGATTGTCCGCAGAAACAATTTGCAGCAGTTGAAAGATTTAGGCATCGACCCCTATCCCGCTGCAGCGTACCCCGTCAGTGCTTTTTCGACAGAGATAAAAGCAGAGTTCAAGGATTTGGAAGAAGGCGAGACGCCTCGTGAGGTCTGCATTGCCGGCCGCATCATGAGCAAGCGCATTATGGGCAAAGCCTCGTTTGCCGAACTGCTGGACTCGAAAGGACGTATTCAGGTCTACATCACCCGTGACGACCTTGCCCCCCTCCCGACCTCCGCAGAGGGAGATGCAACCGTGATGTACAACACTGTATTCAAGAAACTTATCGACCTCGGTGACTTCATCGGCATACGCGGTTTCGTGTTCCGCACACAGACGGGAGAAATCAGCGTACACGCCAAGGAACTCACCGTCTTGTCCAAGTCTCTGAAACCCCTTCCCGTCGTGAAAGAAAAGGACGGACAGGTCTATGACTCGTTTGACGACCCCGAACTGCGCTATCGCCAACGTTACGTAGACCTCATCGTGAATCCCGGCGTCAAGGAGACTTTCCTGAAGCGCGCCACCATCCTGCGCACGTTGCGTAACATTCTGGATGAAGCCGGTTACACGGAGGTGGAGACCCCCACGCTGCAAAGCATCCCCGGCGGTGCATCGGCCCGTCCGTTCATCACCCACTTCAATGCCCTGAACATCGACATGTACATGCGCATCGCCACGGAACTCTACCTCAAGCGGCTTATCGTGGGCGGTTTCGAGGGTGTGTACGAAATCGGGAAAAACTTCCGCAACGAAGGTATGGATCGCACCCACAACCCCGAATTTACCTGCATGGAACTGTATGTGCAGTACAAGGACTACAACTGGATGATGTCGTTCACCGAGCAGATGCTTGAGCGCATCTGCATCGCCGTAAACGGCACGACGGAAACCACGGTCGATGGGCAAGTCATTTCATTCAAGGCACCTTTCCGCCGCCTCCCCATCCTCGATGCCATCAAGGAAAAAACAGGTTACGACCTTGACGGAAAGACGGAGGACGAGATTCGCGACATTGCCAAGAAACTCAATATTGAGGTAGACGAGACCATGGGCAAGGGCAAACTGATAGACGAAATCTTCGGCGAGACCTGCGAGGGCACGTTCATTCAGCCGACGTTCATCACCGACTATCCGGTGGAAATGTCGCCCCTGACAAAGAAACATCGCTCCAAGGCCGGACTGACCGAGCGTTTCGAATTGATGGTAAACGGCAAGGAACTGGCCAACGCCTACTCCGAGCTGAACGACCCCATTGACCAGGAAGAACGCTTCGTGGAGCAGATGAAACTCGCCGACAAGGGCGACGACGAGGCCATGATCATCGACCAGGACTTCCTGCGCGCCCTGCAATACGGCATGCCCCCCACCTCCGGCATCGGCATCGGCATCGACCGTCTGGTGATGCTCATGACGGGACAGACCACCATTGGCGAAGTCATGTTCTTCCCTCAGATGAAGCCCGAAGTGAAGGCTCCGCGCGACAAGAAAGAAGCCTACACCGCCCTCGGCATCCCCGAGGAGATTATCCCCGTTTTGCAGAAGGCCGGCTACAACCTCGTGGCTACGCTGAAAGGCGAGAACCCGGCCAAGATTCAGCAGCAGATTATCGAGATTATAAAGAAATACAAGCTGGAAGTGGAGCGTCCCTCTCAGGACGCCATCCGGACGTGGACGGAGTAATCCCGTCCGCTCCGGCGGAACCTTACATCTGAAACAGAGCAAGAAACCGTGGAGAACAGAATAGGCAAAGTAGCGATTATGGGTGGCGGTTCGTGGGCAACGGCCATTGCCAAGATCATGCTTGAGAGCACCGACGAAATCTGGTGGTACATGCGTCGGGACGACCGCATCGAGGAGTTTCGTCGCCTCAGCCACAATCCGGCATACCTGACCAGCGTACACTTCGACGTGCGCCGCATCCATTTCTCGTCGGACATCAACGAGGTAGTGAACGCCTGTCAGACTCTCATTTTCGTCACTCCCTCGCCCTACATGAAGAGCCACCTCCGCAAGCTGAAAGTGCGTCTGCGCGACAAGTTTATCGTCACCGCCATCAAGGGCATTGTCCCCGATGAAAATCTTGTCGTCTCCGAATACTTCCATCAGGTCTACAACGTGCCGGACGAGAATCTGGCCGTATTGGGCGGCCCGAGCCATGCCGAGGAAGTGGCTCTGCGCCGGCTCACCTACCTTACCGTAGGTTGCAGCGACCTGGACAAGGCCGAGAGCTTCGCCGACCTGATAGCCAGCGACTACATCAAGACAAAGACCTCCGACGACGTGTTGGGCATCGAATATGCCTCCGTCCTGAAAAACGTCTATGCCATCGCCTCCGGCATCTGCCACGGACTGAAGTACGGCGACAATTTCCAGGCCGTCCTGATGACCAACGCCGCGCAGGAGATGGAGCGTTTCCTGCGTGCCGTCCATTCCATCGACCGCAACATCATAGACTCCGTCTACATGGGCGACCTCCTTGTCACCGGCTATTCCCACTTCTCGCGCAACCGCGTCTTCGGTGCCATGATAGGCCGGGGATATTCCGTGAAGAGTGCGCAGGTGGAGATGGAAATGATTGCCGAGGGCTACTTCGGCACCAAATGCATGAAGGACATCAACCGCCACATGCACGTCAATATGCCCATTCTGGATGCCATGTACAACATTCTCTATGAGCGCATTGCCCCGAGCATAGAAATCAAACTGCTTACGGACTCCTTCCGATAAAACCGAACGATATGAGATACGCTACCTCCTACTTCTGTATGTTGCTCCTTATGCTTGCCTCCCTGACCGCCTGCGGGGGAGGAAAAAGCGAAAATGCCGAACAGGCGGAACCCGTGTATGAGACAAAGACCCGTCAGATGCCCGAACTGCAACTGACGGATACCGCCCGTTGCAGCGGACACAGCTATGTCTACCGCATCCATCGGACACCGTCCGACGCCCTGCCCAAAGTGACGGACGACCGGGAAGACAGCTATTTGGACAACACCATCCGCCTCACTATCCGTCGCGACGGAGCGGACATCTTCGACCAAACTTTCACCAAGGCCACCTTTGCCGGTAGCATCGACCGGGAATTTTACCGGGCTGCCATTCTCGACGGCATCCGATTTGTGCAGGCCGAGCCGGGTAGGGGACTTGTGTTCGCTTTTGCCGTCAGCTATCCCGACAGCGACATGTCCGTACCTTTCCTCCTGACTGTCAGCGACGAGGGCACATACTCCTTTGTCAAGGACGAGAATCTCGACCGCGACGAAGGCGACCCCGTCTACGCTTCCGACGAGGGCGTCTGACTTCCTCTCCCGAACCACTCTTGCACGAATGGCATCGCACAACGAATTGGGACAGTGGGGCGAGGAGCAGGCGGTGAACTATCTGGAAGGGAAGGGGTACCGCATACTGGAGCGCGACTGGCGGTCGGGCCATCGTGACATTGACATCATTGCCCGTACTGCTGCGGAGATTGTCTTCGTGGAGGTGAAGACGCGGCGCACATCCCGTTTCGGCAGCCCCTGCGAGGCCGTCGATTATCGCAAGCGCCGCCATCTGCAGGCGGCCATCGACCACTACATCCGCTCCCGTCAGATAGATATGCCGTTCCGTTTCGACATCATTTCCATTACGGCCGCCGACCCGAAGCATCCTGCGATAGAGCATTTCGAGGACGTTCGCCTTTTGGGTTACGGCGGTTTCTGCCGATAGGGCAGACCCTTTCCCTCTGATCTCCTTACTTTTTCCTGCTGCCGTCGTGTCGCATTTTTGCGGCGTTCGCCGACATTCTCTATTCATCGGTGATGGATGTGTATTCACCGACGACGAACGAACATTCATCGACGACGGACGTCCGTTCATCGGTCGATGAACGGAGAAAGCCTCCTGAGGCCTGCACGAATCCGAGAATTGTCCGATGCTAATAGTTCCGGAGCATTCATTTTTTTTCGGCTTTCCATTTCTGACAGTTGAGTATTTTTCGTACCTTTGTCCGCATCTTGGCAATAGTGCCTTAACCAATTAACTATGTAACGAAGAAACAGACAGTCGCTGAATTTTTAGGGGAATCCGTTGTACGGCGTGCAGCCCTCCCCGCAGGGAACAGTACAATTCAATTTTCAATCAACCGATGCAGAAAAGAGTTTGTGCGCATCCCGTTCGCAGTCTTTATGAATAGTTGAGCTTTTGGCTCTTGTTCTCTAAACCTCGAATACCGCCAATTTTCGTAATACGAGAGCAAGCAGTTTGAGAAGTTCATGCCGATGGGGCGTGAACTGTTCTTGCTTGTTTGTATTACGTGGTCACTTGGCGGTAACCAGAGGTTTGGAATAAGCAACGGATGGTTTCGCCTTTTTTGTATCCTAAATTTTATTAACAACTTAAAACTAAAAAAGAATGAAGAAACTGTTATTTTCTTTCTTGCTGTTGCTGAACGCAGTAGGCGGTCGGGCATACGATTTTAAAGTCGATGGCCTTGGTTACAACATTACCTCCGCCGAGGAACTTACCGTTGAGATTAAAGATTGGGATCGAGGTTTTCGGTTTCCTGATCGTCTTATAATCCCAGAGAGCGTAACTTATGATGGTAAAACTTACAATGTGACTTCGATTGGGGATAATGCGTTTGGGAATTTCGATGGGGCAAATTCTATCATTATCGGTTATAATGTTACTTCGATTGGTGATTATGCGTTTGATGATTGTTATCGTCTTGCCTCCATAACTATTCCCAATAGTGTTACTTCGATTGGTGATTATGCGTTTAGTGGTTGCATAGGTCTTACCTCTATTACTA